>CANJWZ010000079.1 GCA_947478725.1 Comamonadaceae bacterium | reverse complement strand
TCATCTAATCCACTTTCGGGTCAGACTGTCATCATGTATTCTTGTCTGACAATTTTTGAAGGTCATCAGTGAAAACCCTCGGCATTTGGGTCCAACCAAGGACAACACAGACTTGGTCGCAATAGCCCGTCGTTCTTCAGCAACTTGAAGCGTGAGCAGATCAAAAAGAGGATCTGCAGCACGCGGGACGAAGCCAAGTCAGAAATCTTCGATTACATCGAGGGTTTCTACAAAAGCATTCGGCACCACAAGCATCACGATAGGCTGCCCCATGAATTCGGGAGTAGGCGTCAAACTGCGCTATGAAAAAGGTTCTACTTATTTAGGGGAATGCCAAACTATAGAAGATGGCGTTCTGCACCAGGAGAACATTCATGGATGTATAGTAATTGGCCAAACCTTCAACATATGACTCGTTCGTTCGCAACATTTGCCGGTTTTGACTGGCGCACGGAGACAACATGACCTTCACACATTGGTTCCGCGCAGCCGTCGCGGCCGTGCTTGCCGCAGTGCTCTGTGGGGGTGTGGCTGCCCAGCCCGTCGCATTTCCCAACAAGCCGATCAAGTTCATTCTTCCTTTCGGTCCGGGCAGTGGCACCGATCTGATCGCCCGCATCATTGGCGATGAAATGACCAGGATCGGCGGCCAGCCGGTCATCATCGACTACAAGCCGGGCGCCAACGGTTTCATTGCAGCCGAGGCGACGAAAAACTCCGCGCCCGATGGCTATACGGTCATGATCGGCGGCGGTACCACGCACTCCATCAACCCACTAATCTTCAAGAAGCTGCCTTACGACCCCGACAAGGACCTGCCGCCCCTGAGCGGCATGATCCTCGCCTACTACACATTGCTTGTGAACAAGGACCTGCCGGTCAACACCGTGCAGGAACTGATCGCATGGCTCAAGGCCAATTCACAAAAGGCGTCGTATGCCTGGGGGGCATCCATCAGCCGGTTCATCAGCGCTGGTTTTCTAGACCGCATCGGCGTCACCAACGCCGTCAGCGTTCCGTACAAGAGCAGCCCGCAAACCGTTACCGACCTGATCGGCGGGCAGTTCACGTTCACTATCCTGGACATCACCTCGGCACTCGCGCACATCAAGGCTGGCCGCGTGAAGTCGCTTGCCGTCACGGCGCCTCATCGGATCGCCGCACTGGCTGACATACCAACCATGGCCGAGGCCGGCTTGCCAGGCTTCACCGGCTCGACCTATGTCGGCATGTTCGGCGTTGGCGGCACGCCCGAGCCGATGATTCAGGCAATGAACGAACTGGTGCAAAAGGCCCTGGCCACCGCGTCTGTCAAGGACAAGCTCACCGCCTGCTGCTCCGCAGTGACCCATCAGACCAGTCCGCAGGGCTACTTGGACTACATCATCAAGGACCGCGCCTCCTGGGCCGAAAAGATGGCGCTAGCTGGCGTAAAACCGGAATGATCCACGTGGCGCGCGCCTGAGTGGCACGACCATGAAATTCACCGGCCAAGACGCCGATAAGGTCGCGCTGTAGATTCGCGTGGCACACACCTGCGTCCCCGCATCAACACGGAAGGCGCCGACGAGAAGGCCAAAATTCTGCGCCTGGTGTTGGATCAGGGCGGACTTCGGCTGTTGACCAGCAGGGTGAAGATGACGCTGGCGTATGCCGATGAGGCCACCGCGACGCTGCTGAAGTGTCCGACGCTTTCAGCCTTGGTTCGTATCCAAAGTTGGCGCGTGGACACAAGTGGCAAGATCGTCATTCGGACCGACTCGTACTACCGAGGGGACAGATTCGCCAATGTTGCGCAGTTGCACGACGTCGGCCTGTAGGATGTTGATCCGATCGCCGTGCCCCACACTACCTGCCAAGAGACCCGCGGTACCGGCCAGCATCCACCGTGCCCGCACGACAGCAAAAGCAAGAAAGGTCGCCTGAGGCAATTAAGCCTTCGCCCTCTTTTTCATGAGTGCCGCGCGAATGCAGGTTGCTACCATTTCGTCGCGTTGATTGAACGCTTGATGCACAAAAGTCGTTATGCCGGCGTTTGGCCGCGACTGACTGTCGCGCAACTCAGATACGGTGGTGCGTACGTGGACTGTATCGCCGTGGAATAGCGGCCGGGGAAAACTCACGTCAGTCATTCCGAGGTTGGCTAAGGTCGTACCCAAAGTGGTATCTCCGACTGAGATGCCCACCATCAGACCAAAGGTGAACGCACTATTGACAATTCGCTGTCCAAACTCAGACTCCGTACGGCAGTACTCCTCATCGAGGTGCAGCGACGCAGGGTTGTGGGTCAGGGCCGTGAACAATAAGTTGTCCGTCTCGGTCACCGTGCGCCGGATCGGATGATTGAACACCTGTCCGACAGAGAACTCATCGAAATACAAGCCAGCCATTGGCTACCCCTTTTGAAAACTAAAAAAAGTTGCGCTCTGAGGCATTCGCTCAAACCTGCCCGGCAACGCGGATTATGCGCTTGCCCATGTTTTCACCTCGATACATGCCGGCGATGGAGGCCGGCGCGCGCTCGAGCTCATGAAACTTGAAACGACGGCAGTGCCTTATAAAAGCTCCCCGGCAGCCATGGCCGATGTCGCGTCCGGTCATGAAGACTTCATGGTTGTCGACCTGGCCTCCAGTCAGGCTTTTGTGAAGGCTGGGCGCTTGCGTGCTATTGCGGTTACTACCTCCACCCGCAGTTCGCTGGCGCCGGATCTTCCCACCATCAGCGATAGCCTTAAGCTTCCTGGTTATGACCTACGGGCTTGGACAGGTCTATTTGGACCTGCGGGAATGTCCAAAGAGATTACCGAGCGTCTTAGCTCAGAGCTTCAAAAAATACTAGCGCGGACAGATTTACGAAGTCGGCTGCTTGCCGGAAATATGGAGCCAACGCCTCAGGGCTCAGTTGAGTTTGCAACATTCCTTGTCGACCAATTTAACGTGTGGGGGACGAAAATCAAAGATGCAGGCATTGAATCTGAATAAGCATCTTCCAAAAGGTACATTTTGATTTAGGTTAGGGCAATGACTGCTCGAATGCGGTCTTCGTACGAGTACATAAACCGCCTCCAAGTAGTCCATTTTTTGTCCGCACCTCCACTTGATCAAATTAGCACCGGCTACAACATTGCATCGACCGGTTGAACTCAAAGCGACCTTTTTTAGGATATCTCGCGCCTCGTTCGTTCGCTGGAACTCGATCTTCAGTCGCGCCACCTCCGCTTGCATTGCATTGAGGTCGCTGGATTCGGGTGCGTCAGCTTTTAAACTTGCTGACCCATGTTTACATCACCTCATCTAGGATTCCCAGCCGCTTGGCTACATCAACAACTGAGTGACCATTGTCGACGACTTGTTTGACCGCCTCGTATTTGAAATTGGGGGCATATTTCGAGCGCTGCATTTGCGATTCTCCATTTCAGTTTTTACATCATATTTATCTACTGATTTGGGGGGGTGCCAAGCACACAAATTGTATGCC
>CANJWZ010000078.1 GCA_947478725.1 Comamonadaceae bacterium | reverse complement strand
TGTCGACGGGATCGGCGAAAAGCTGGTCGACGGTGGGGCGTTCATCGACGTCAAGGCTTGCTTTGATGCGGCGGCGATGCGCGGCGCCGGGTTTAGGGTGTGGCGCTTGTGATGGCGGGTCGCCGAAAACTGTCGCCTGTCCAATCTGTTGCCTTGGCGTTGTGGCAGGGGTTCGGGTTGAGCAGGTCCCATGCCGCGAGCAAGGCATACATCAGGTCTTCTGGCTGCACCGGCCGCGTGAACTGCGTGGTTTGGAACCAGAGTATTTGAGGGATAGGTCTTGCAGCTACTCGTTGTCAGTCAGTATTTTTGGCCTGAAAATTTTCGCGTCAATGACCTGGTCGCTGGGCTGGTGCAGCGCGGCCATGAGGTCACGGTGCTGACAGGCACGCCCAACTACCCAGAAGGCCGCACCTTGCCTGCGTATAGGGTGGACCCAGACGGATTTTCCGCTTACGCGGGAGCCAAGATCGTCCGTGTGCCGCTGGTGGCGCGGGGCCAGACCAGCTTGCGACTGGCTCTGAATTACCTGAGTTTTGTCGTGACGGGTCTGAGCTTTGGCTTGTGGCGGCTACGCGGGCAACACTTCGATGCCATCGTGATGGTCCAGCATTCACCGATCACCTCGGCGGTGCCCGCATTGGCACTGCGGCGCATCAAGCACGCTCCGCTGCTGATGTGGGTGCTTGATCTATGGCCTGAATCTCTGGCTGCTGTCGGGGTTTTGCGCTCACCCCGTATGTTGAATTGGGTGGGTAAACTGGTGAGCTATATTTACCGACACTGTGATCTGGTGCTGGTGCAATCGCGGGCATTTTTTCCAAATATCCAAGAATACTCGGGCGACACAAGCCGCACCCGGTACTTCCCAGGTTGGGCTGAACCGATCTTTGAAGGCGCGCTACAGGATGTCGAGGCGGCCTCGGAAGTGGCGCCGTACTCTGACACCTTCAACATACTATTTGCCGGCAATATTGGTGAAGCGCAAGACTTCTCGGCTATTTTGGCCGCCGCCGATGCGACGCGAGATGAAGCCAAATTGCGGTGGCTGATCGTCGGCGATGGCCGCGCCGCGCCATGGGTTGAAAGCGAGATCGCGCGCCTAGGGTTGCAGCATCGTGTCATCATGTTGGGTCGTCATCCCATCGAGCGCATGCCGTCGTTCTTCCGTGTCGCGAGCGCGCTGTTGGTGTCCTTGAAGAAGGAGCCAATTTTCGGGATGACAATTCCTGGCAAAGTTCAGAGCTACCTCGCGACAGGGTTGCCCATTCTCGCCATGCTGGACGGAGAGGGCGCATCCGTCATAGAGCAGTCCGGCGCTGGATTGGCTTGTGCGGCTGGCGACGGTTTGGCGCTGGCCTGCCAAGTGCGTGCCCTGATGGCCATGTCGATGGATCAGCGTGCGGCCATGGGCGATCGGGGGCGCCGCTATTGTGAGCAAGAATTCAGTCGCGCTGGCCGATTGTCGGCGCTTGAAGGTTGGATCGCCGAATTGGTGCAGATGAAAGATTGATGAATTCGGATTCATTCAAAATATTGTTATTTTAAAAATTGGTGAAGCTAGACGTGAGTGATATATTAAGTTTAATTGGCCGCAATGAAATATTATTCTCAAGCGATCTATCGCGACATGAGGCTGAGCTTTCCGGGCTGATCGCCGCCAGCCGATTTTTGGTGATAGGCGGTGCGGGATCGATTGGCCAGGCCGTAACACGGGAGATTTTTAAGCGCAACCCGGCAGTATTGCATGTTGTGGATATCAGTGAAAATAATATGGTTGAGCTGGTGCGGGATATTAGGAGTACGCTAGGTTACATCAAGGGAGATTTTCAAACCTTCGCCATTGACTGCGGGGGGGTGGAGTTTTCCGCGTTGCTGAAGTCGGGCTGCGGCTACGATTATATTTTGAATCTGTCAGCACTCAAACATGTTCGTAGTGAAAAAGATCCCTTCACCTTGATGCGACTGCTGGAGGTAAATGTAATTAATACTATAAAGACCACGTTGCAGGCGCGTGAGGGCGGCGCGAATAAATATTTCTGCGTTTCGACCGACAAGGCCGCCAATCCGGTGAACTTGATGGGTGCAAGCAAGCGGATCATGGAAATGTTCTTGATGCGAGCCAGTCTAGAGATTCCCATTTCGACGGCCAGATTTGCCAACGTGGCTTTTTCTGACGGCTCCTTGCTGCACGGCTTCAATCAACGCTTCGCCAAACGTCAGCCTATTTCTGCGCCGAATGACGTGCGTCGCTACTTCGTGACGCCACAAGAGTCGGGCGAGCTATGCCTGATGTCATGTTTGCTTGGAGAAAACCGCGACATATTTTTTCCTAAACTCAGCGAGCACCTCCATCTGACCACCTTCTCCGAAATTGCTGTCCGATATTTGGCGGGGCTCGGCTTTGATGCCTATGAATGTGCATCCGAGGACGAAGCTCGGGACCGCGCGCCGGAATTGATTGCCCACAAACGCTGGCCCTGTTATTTCTTTGCCAGTGATACCACAGGTGAGAAGGATTTCGAGGAATTCTTCACCAAGGACGAAGCGCTTGACATGCGGCGCTTTGAAGGTATCGGTGTGATCAAGAATGAGCCTGACTTTGATGACCGTAAATTGCGTCATTTCACTGACACCATCGAGGCGATTCGAAGCAAGCCTGTATGGGATAAGTTGGAAATCATCAATTTATTCAATGCAATGATTCCAGATTTTAATCATTTGGAAACCGGCAAGTATCTGGATGCGAGGATGTGATGATGCAGCGGTTTTTTGATGTGTTTTTTTCAGCCTTTGGGTTATTGTTTCTTTTGCCGCTCGCACTGCCTCTGTTCATAATTCTTCGTTTTACCGGGGAAGGTGAAGTGTTTTATCGCCAGGTCCGGGTTGGTAAGGGTGGATTAAATTTCGATTTGCTCAAGTTTGCGACGATGCTCAAGAACAGTCCAAGCATCGGCACTGGCAACATCACGTTAAAGAACGACCCTCGAGTTTTGCCATTGGGAAATTTCCTGCGGAGGACAAAAATAAATGAATTACCGCAGCTGTTGAATATTTTTCGAGGTGATATGAGTGTTATTGGTCCGCGGCCTTTGACGCGCGACCATTTTGAGGCCTATACGCCTGTGGTTCAGCGAGCTATCGCCGAAGTGCGTCCTGGATTGTCGGGGGTCGGTTCGGTCGTTTTCCGGGCAGAGGAGGAGATGTTGCACGAGCGAGCCAATGCCCAGCAGTTTTACAAAGAAAATATTGCTCCCTATAAAGGTGATCTGGAAAAATGGTACGTTTCGAATCAAAATCTTGTTAGCTATTTTTTCTTAATATTTGCAACGCTTTGGGTTGTTTTTTTTCCGCGCTCGAGACTTATTTGGCATATGTTCCCTTCATTGCCAAGGCCGCCGGCAGAATTGAGTCGGTACTTCTTTTGAATTTTTTGGCAGTCTCTGGGTGCAGCTATGCAGCGATGCGTTTTGATTGATGCCGCCGAGTGCTCTGGTGTCGCTGTGTGGCGCCTTCGGCGATTTTGCTGGCAAGTGAGCCCCCGAGGGCGATGC
>CANJWZ010000077.1 GCA_947478725.1 Comamonadaceae bacterium | reverse complement strand
TGGGTTTCGTTGGCCAAGGGAGTCGACGCACTTGATCTTGCAATGTTGCATAGCCTTCTAAAAAGCAACTAGGCAGGATATGAGTCAACAAGCTGCGTGCGCAACGTTCAAATCCTTGGGCGCGTGAAAAATCGAGGGAAAGCCGTTTTCGCAACGGGTAATCTATTGCGCACTCTCCCATCAATCGCCCCGCGCCGCCCCAAAGTTGCGGCACCTGCCCCAGAAGCAATTGCAGTTTAATGTCTTCTTTGAGTGGCAGTGTGCTTGTGACAATAAATGCGTCGTGCGTCCGACTCATCGTGGGCAGAATGCGGCGCAATCCGTTGATGGCCATTTTTTTTACTGCGCTTAATCCTGTTTTTGTAGGGGGTGCGCCCGGCACTTTCACGCTACTGACTCCATCCAAGTTCACTGCTTCAGTTTGAATTCGACTTTCGGTTATGAACTCCAATAGATTGGAGCATAGTATGTTGTTCCAGATGTCATCATTTATAGCCCATAGAAAAGTTAGAGTATCCGGCATGGCAAGACTAAAGGCGGGTGCATTGAATACGCAAGTTTCAGTGATTTTATGCTTGGTGATCACCTGCTCAAGGGTGGAAAATCTGTTTAGAATTACCGCGAGATAGCGGTGCATCCAATGCCCCAGCATGAGGCCCCAATACCGTTGACTGTGATTTGTTCCATGATGTTTGTTTAGGGCTTCTCCCAGTTCGACGAGTAATTCGACGCACAGAGTTTCGACATTGAAATAGTCTTTTTCCTTTTGTCCCGGATGTAATCCGTACGGTGCGGCAACGATGGCATCCATCGAAGACCAAATGTGTTTTTGATCGTATCGACGACACCAGTCACCAAGAAAAAGTGCTGGACGGTCAAATTTCCACGAGCGCTCATCGGCGGTGGTAATTAGAAAACGGGCCATTTTTCTCAATAACCTTCAGTTAAGAATTTCTTTCGTTTAATGTGTGAGATACGATATTCGGCTGTTTGCGGCGATAGTTTTTGTTTGGGTTACGGTTTCTTCGGCGCATTAACGAACTGTTTCCGTCATCTTGTGGTTTGATCGCCAAGAGGAAAACGTGCGTCTACGCAAAGGCGATTTCCTTGACCAAAGTCGGGTAATGTGCGCAACGCACTGAAGCGCTTTCGAATTGGATGCTAGATTGTCTCAGGAGGCTTGGTTATGGCGTGCGCAAGAACGACTACTCCTTTAAAGGCGCCACATTTTTAGTCCGGCTGCCCGGATGATAGATGCATCCAGACGGGATTTGACGTCGACTATGCAACCGCCAGACTTGACCTTAGAGAGAAGCCTAGAAGATGGCATGGAAGCCAATTCTTCATGCGGCACAGCGAGCAAAAGGGCGTCGGCGGCAGGGAGTGCATCCCAGTTTTCGTTAATGACGCCGTATTCCATTAGGGCCTCGGCGGCGCTCGCGATCGGGTCATGGATGTGAACGTCAACGCCGTAGCTGCGAAGCTCCCGGATGATGTCTGGCACACGTGAATTGCGCAGATCGGCACAGTTTTCTTTGAAAGTAAGTCCTAAGATATTTACTTTGGCGCCGGCGACCGGGCTGCCGTTCTGGGCCATCATTTTCACGGTTTGTTCGGCGACGAATTTACCCATCCCATCGTTTATGCGCCGGCCCGCCAGGATGACCTCAGGATGATATCCAAGTATTTCTGCCTTGTGGGTCAGGTAATAAGGATCTACGCCAATGCAGTGCCCGCCAACCAGGCCGGGGCGAAAAGGAAGGAAATTCCATTTAGTGCCGGCAGCCTGCAAAACCTCAAGCGTGTCGATCCCGAGACGGTCAAAAATGATCGCTAACTCGTTCATCAGGGCGATATTGAGGTCGCGCTGCGTGTTCTCTATGACTTTGGCCGCTTCGGCAACTCGGATGGAGGAGGCGCGGTACACGCCTGCGGTGACAATGGAGGCGTAAAGGTCCGCTACCTTTTCTAGTGTCCCGGCATCGTCTCCGGAGACTACCTTGACGATACGTGTCAGTGTGTGCTCACGATCGCCAGGGTTGATACGCTCCGGTGAGTAGCCGACATGAAAGCCTTGTTTCCACTCAAGGCCGGAGGCTTTTTCCAGCACAGGAATACAGATTTCCTCAGTTGCTCCCGGGTACACGGTCGATTCATAGACCACCGTCGCCCCCTGCTTGAGGTGCGTGCCGACGCTTTTACTGGCCGAAACGAGTGGGGAGAAATCTGGCTGATGGGCTTGGTCGACCGGTGTTGGCACCGCGACAACGATGAAATCAGCCTCTTTGAGGCCGGTCGGGTTGTCGGTAAGCTCCAATCCAGTTGCCTGGCGCAGGTCTTCGCCGCTGGTTTCTCCATTCGGGTCGGTGCCGTTGCGCAGCGCCGCTACCCTGGAGGCAGATACATCGAAGCCGATGGTTTTGTATTTTTTGCCGAATTCGACGGCGAGTGGCAGGCCGACATAGCCCAGGCCAACGACAGCTATGACGAGCAAGATGGATCCCCAATCTGGATGAGGCCAGCCTCGCGTGTCAGAGGCTTAAGCCATAAGGTTATCATTATCTCATACGGGATTGCTTCGATAGCAGTCCTGTGCGGGACGCGGTGCGGGTATTCGCGTTGCTCTTAGTTCAGCCTGCCGAGCGAACGCATACAGGCCAGCATGCCTTCCTGCCAGGGCGGGGGCTTATAGCCGAACACCTTGCTAAGCTTGGAACAATCCAAGCTCGAATTGAGCGGTCTGCGGGCCGCCGTCGGATATTGGGCGCTGCTAATGGGTGTTGTGAGCGTATTCAGGCCGGCGACCCTGAAAATTTCACTGGCAAAGCCGCACCATGAGGTTCGGCCTGAGGCCGTTAGATGAAACAGGCCCTCGGCGCCTTCAACGCGCAGCGCATGTGCTGTGGCCTCGGCGATCATGCGGCTTGAAGTCGGGGCGCCAAATTGGTCATCGACGACCCTTAATTTATTTTTTTCGCCAGCCAGGCGCAGCATGGTCAGCAGGAAATTCCCTCCACGCGGCCCGAATACCCAGCTGGTGCGGAAAATCAGGTGCCTGCAGCCACTGGCCTGGATGGCGAGTTCGCCCTCGAGTTTGCTGCGTCCGTAGACGCTGATCGGGTTGGTGGTGTCCGTTTCTACATAAGAACCGGGCTTGGTTCCGTCAAAGACGTAATCAGTTGAGTAATGGACCAGCAAGGCGCCGAGCTTACGGGCTTCTTCTGCAAGTACGCGCGGTGCGTGCGCATTGATGGCGCGGGCTGCGTTCGGTTCACTTTCGGCTTTGTCCACTGCCGTATAGGCCGCAGCGTTGACGATGATGGCCGGTTTGGCGTCGCGGACTAGGTTGCAAATGGCATTCGCGTCCGAAAGGTCCAGGCTTTTCCGGTCGTGCACGATGACGTCGCCCAGCGGCGCAAGGCTGCGCGCCAATTCCCAGCCGACCTGGCCGTTTTTCCCGGTTAGCAGGATTCTCACAGAAACAACTCGATGTCGCCCAGCACCTTGCCTGTAGCATCCCGCGCGGCCAACAAAGGGTCGCCGTGCAACGGCCAGCGTATGGCTAGCGCTGGATCATTCCAGAGCAGTACGCGTTCGTGTTCCGGCGCATAAAAATCTGTTGTCTTGTAAAGGACTTCGGCGTGTTCCGACGTGACGTAAAACCCGTGTGCGAATCCGGCGGGCACCCACAGCATTTGCTTGTTTTCGGCGCTCAGTGTGACCGTCACGACTTTGCCAAACGTAGGTGAACTTTTGCGTATGTCTACGGCGACATCGAAGATTTCACCCACGATGACACGAACCAGCTTT
>CANJWZ010000076.1 GCA_947478725.1 Comamonadaceae bacterium | reverse complement strand
CCACCGATTTCAGGCGTGGCCAGCACAATGATGTCGCCGCCAATCGAGATTTCAGCCAACTGCAAAATGCCGTCCTTATTGATGTCAACAACCGACAGCAAGCTCGGATCAACCGCATTCCAGCGCCCTATCCACTCCGGCAGATTGGCGAACGGTGTGTTCACCAAGACCGTGTAAACCTCGTACTTGGCCAATACCGCCAGCGCCGGCGCTGTGAAGTAAAGCAAGAAGATAAAGAACAGTGACCAGCTGACCGACTCCCGAGCTTCACGCACCGAGGGCACGGTGTAGTAACGCATCAAGATGTGCGGCAACGCAGCCGTACCAATCATCAAACAAAAGACCAGCGCCATGAAGTTTTTGCGCGCGATACTCTGCGCTGCTTCGTCTTTCCCGGGGAAGGCCTGAGCGTGACGAATCGGTGGGGCTGCGCGCGCAGCATTCGAAGTCCGTGCGCCGGTGTAGGCAGTCCGTGCAGCGGCCTCATCCGCGGGCAACTTGGCCACAGCAGCTTCAGCAGCTTGGATCTGCGCGGCAGGAGCATTCGACGCTTTCAAATCTTCCAAAGTTTTTTCTGCCGCGGCTTTGTCAGCAGCCATGGCAGCTGGCACGTCCTTGAGTTTTTCAACCGCAGCATCAGAACGGGCTTTGAAAATGCCACGCACTTCAAGCTCTTTCGGATCTTTCAGCAACAGCTCTTCTTTGGCCGTGATTTTTTCAAGCGTGTAACCGTAGACTGCTTGCGGAATTGGCACACCAGTGTGCTTAACCGACAACCAAACCACCGGCAACAGGTACGCAATGATCAAGATCACGTATTGGGCCACTTGGGTCCAAGTGACAGCACGCATACCGCCTAGGAATGAGCAGACCAAAATGCCAGCCAGACCGGCGAAAATACCGACTTCAAAAGCCAAGCCAGTAAGTCGGGCAGTGATCAAGCCCACGCCGTAAATCTGCGCCACCACGTAAGTGAAGGAACACAAAATGGCCGCAAACACGCCGATCAGACGCGGCAAATTGCCCTCGTATCGAGCACCCAAAAAGTCAGGAATGGTGAACTGGCCGAACTTACGCAAATAAGGAGCCAAGAACAGCGCCACCAAGCAATAGCCACCCGTCCAACCCAAAATGAAGGCCAAACCGCCATAACCTGTCAGGTACAAAGTACCGGCCATGCCGATGAAGGACGCCGCAGACATCCAGTCAGCGCCGGTCGCCATGCCGTTGTACATAGCGGGGACACGTCTGCCGGCCACATAGTATTCAGCCGCGTCGTTGGTCCGGCTCATGACGCCGATACCGGCGTACAGCAGAACTGTTGCCGCTAAGAACAAGTAGCCAATCCAGTTTCTCGGCAAACCCATTTGTTCGAGGATGGCCAGCACAATGACGAATAGGATGAACCCGCCGGTGTACCAGGTGTAGACCTTGTTAAGGCCTTTTTTGAAGTCGCTCTGCGACTGGTTGTCACTTCCAAACATGCTCATGACTCTTCTCCTTCGGCTACGCCATATTCAATATCGAGCTTGTTCATGTAGTGGGCGTAGTACCAGATGATCACGCAATAGACCACCAGCGCGCCCTGAGCCGCAACCCAGAACGAGAACGGCCAACCAAAAAATTTGAAGTCGAGGTCTCTTGCAAAATAGATCAGTACGAATGTTACAAAGAACCAAATGCTCAATAAAAAAGCAGTGATTCGCAGATTTTTGCGCCAATATTCATGGTGCCTTGCTGACAGTTGCATCGCTTGTCCCCTTAGTAAAATTTTAAAAATTCAGTTCGAATTTCCGACTTTTAACCCAGTCTCTCGCTCTAGTTGAGCCGCAACCTTGGGCTCAAATCCTTTCAGGTAACGGATCACAGCCAGCGCCTCGTCGGCTTGCTTCAGGTCTAGATGCACACGAGCCAGCTGATACCAGCCAAAGGGGCTCATGGGTTGCAGTTTTGTGTTGTGCTTGAGCGCGACGACAGCTTCTTCAAGCCGCCCTTGCCGAACCAGTACCAGGCCGAGGCCGTACCAGGCCCGGTCCATTTTTTCTTCAATCGCAATAGCGGCCCGAAAACCGCGTTCGGCATCCTCCAGGCGGCCCAGCTCTTCGCATACAAAGGCTTGATTGAAATGTGCATTCGAAGACTCGGAAGAGAGTTCCACAACCTGATCAAAATAAGTCAGCGCCAACACAAAGTTGCTGTCGTTCATGGCTGCGTAGCCTAAACTGTTGAGGGCTAGCAAATCTTTGGGCGCATGCTGCAAAACATCTTGAAAGACCTGATTGGCCAAGGCTCGCATGCCGAGAAACAAGAAAATTTTGGCGCGCCAATGCATGGCAAAAAGTGACCATCGGCCCATGCTGGGCGCCGCAGCTGAGCTTGTTTTGGAACTCATTGACACGCTTCAGCTCCGACCTGAAGACAAAGGTCAATTTTGAGCATGACCACTAGCACCCAAGCGATGATCAGCCAACTGACAGCCGCCAACGGAATGTGTTGATCAAGGATCAGCTTGGGGCTGAAGCGGCGAGTCAACCAAAGTGATGGTTTGGACGCAACATCTAGCAATTGCCAAAAGACATTGGTCTGACGCTTGGCGCCGGCGAGCAAGCCCAAGATGAACCTGCCGACCACAAACATCAGGGACAACTCGATCAAGCTCTTTAAAATCACGATGGCCAAGAACATTTGTCCCTTGTTAAATTGATTGCGTCAGCAGAATATGATTAACCTTCCTGACCACCTCCTGACACCGCGCGGAGTGAAAACCCCTACATAGGGTTAACCCATTGGGTAGTTTTTGCGACATGGGATTTGATCTGCATTTGAAATTGAAATTCAAAATGACCACACCCCCCGCCCATGAGCGACATTTAAATTTGAGCCCTTCAAGTAGCCTGTTTGGCAACTTTCGCAAAGAGCTGGCAGAACACGTCCCGTTCGCGCAAATGGCCCATGCCGATCTCGACTTCTTTTTGTCGAATGCCAGTCAGCACTACTACGCACCTGAAGATGTCCTGATAGAGCCCGCTTCGGGGATCGTGACGCAGCTGTTTTTTATTCGCCGCGGAGCCGTGACGGGCACACGCGGCTTGCCAGGGCCCATGAGTGACATCTTTGAATACGAAGCCGGTGACCTGCTGCCCTTGAATGCGGCGATGGCCGGACGACCCGTCACTGCGGTTTACCGCGCCAGTGCAGATACTTTTGTGCTGACATTACCCGTGCTGGCCATGCAAACGCTGGTGCAACAAAGTCCAGCCTTTGCAGATTTTTTGAATCAACACACCCAACAGCTTCTGGCGCTTTCGCGCCAAGCCTTGCTGGCCAGTTACGCCAGCCAAGCTCTGACCGAGCAACAACTCGAAAAACCGCTTGAAGCATGCCTGCACCGCAGCCCGGTGAGTTGCCCGCCGGAGACGCATTTGCGAGAAGCTTTGAAAGTCATGCACCAAGCGCGCATTGGTGCCATGCTGGTGACTGACCCTATGGGGCAAGCGCTGGGCATCCTCACGCGCTTCGACATTTTGGGGCGCATCACCTTAGCGCAGGTTTCCCTTGATGCGCCGATTTCTCAAGTCATGACACAGCCGGTGTTGACGCTGACCACCGCCCACACGGCCGAAGACGCCGCGCTGCTGATGTCGCGTCATGGCATGCGGCATGTTCCCATCACCCGCCATGGGGCTGCGGTGGGCATGGTCTCAGAACGAGACTTGTTCGCCATGCAAAAGCAAAGTTTGAAAAGCGTCAGCAGCAGCTTGCGTGCGGCGACCGACAGCGCCTCTCTGATTCAAGCCGCCGCAGGCATTCGACGATTGGCCCACAGCCTGCTGGGGCAAGGAGTCCAAGCGCGCCAACTGACAGCGATGATCAGCCACCTGAACGATGTGCTCACTGAAAAGCTTTTGGCGCTCAAAGCCGAGGAACACGGCATCGATATGCGCCGGCTGTGCTGGTTGGCCTTGGGCTCCGAAGGCCGCGATGAACAGACGATTGCCACCGACCAAGACAACGCCTTGATCCTGCCAAACGACACGACAGAGGCTCAAAGAGCAAAAACTCTAGCCTTTGCCCGCGATGTGAACTTGGTGCTAGACGCCTGCGGCTACCCTTTGTGCCGCGGCGGTGTCATGGCCGGTGAGCCGGCCTGCTGCCTGACATGGAACGAGTGGCGTGCGCGCTTCGAGCAATGGGTCCGACAAGGAACCCCTGAAGACCTTCTCAATGCGAGTATTTATTTTGATTTTCGCTACTTGTCCGGGGATGCCATGCTGGCTCAAAGTCTGCGTCAAGAGGTTGTGCAAGCGGCACAACAAATACCCCGCTTTCTCAAGCAAATGGCTCTCAATGCGCTGACGCGAGGTGTCGCATTGAACTGGCGCGGCGCCATCGACACAGATACCAACGGCGCGCTCGACCTGAAGTTGCAAGGCGCCGCGATCTTTGTCGACGTTGCCCGAATTTACAGCTTGGCGCACGGCCTTGCGCAAACCAACACCCGGCAACGCCTTGAAGCGGCAGGACAACACATGGCACTTGCCGAGAATGAATATGGTGCCT
>CANJWZ010000075.1 GCA_947478725.1 Comamonadaceae bacterium | reverse complement strand
CATCGCGTATCGATTCGACCAGCACAGGCGCAATGCCTTCACAGGGCTCGTCGAGCAACAGCATCCTGGGCCGCGTCATCAGGGTGCGGGCAATGGCCAGCATTTGCTGCTCGCCGCCGCTCATGTGGGAAGCAGGCCGTTTGAGCAGGATTTTTAAAACCGGGAACAAGTCCAGCACCCGGGTTTCTTGCTCATGGGCCCCTGGCGCTGCGGCAATGTGCAGATTTTCGCGGACGGTGAGCCCGGTAAACAGCCTGCGATCTTCAGCCACATAACCCAGTCCGGCCCGAGCACGGCGGTGGCTAGGCCAGTTTTGAAGGCTTTGCGCGCCATTGGCAGCGTGGTAGACGATGTCTCCGTGCGAGACAACTTCCAGCCCCATCAGTGACTTGAGCAGCGTCGATTTGCCCGCGCCATTCAGGCCCTTGAGCACCACGAATTCTCCCGCTTTGACGCTCAGGGACACATCAAACAGCGCTTGCGCCGGACCATAAAAGGCATTGAGATGGTTGACTTCAAGCATCAAGGGTCCCCTGCCCCAGGTACCGGCTGCGCACCAGGCTGTCGCTTGATATTTCCTCAAATGAGCCTTGCGCGGCCAGGCTTCCCTCCATCAGCACCATCACCCGGTCGGCCACGCCGGCCACCGCATCCATGTTGTGCTCGGTGTAGAGCACCGCCATGTTTTGCGCGGCCAGACTTTTGACCAGTTGCATCAAGCTGGCACGCTCTTGGCTTTCCAGACCTGCCGCAGGCTCGTCCAGCAGCAGCAAGCGCGGATGGGCGGCCAGCGCTATTGCCAGCTCAAGCCGTTTTTTAGCACCATAAGGCAGGCTGAGCACATCACGATGCGCAACAGCTGCCAAGCCGGTTTGTTCCAGCAGCGCGTGGCTGCTGTCGACTGACTGTACAGCCAGCTTTTTAAAGCCTGAAATGGCCTGCGGGCCAATATAAGCTTGGGTAGCCAGCTGCACATTTTGTAGCACCGTGAGTGCCTCGAAAACTTGCGCAACCTGAAAAGTACGGGCGACACCCTGGCGCAGGCGCGCGCCGGGTTTCAAGCCATTGAGCGGCTGCCCATCCCACGTCATGCTGCCACTGCTGGGCTGGTGCTGACCAGCAATGCAGGCAAAGCAGGTGGACTTGCCAGCCCCGTTCGGGCCGATCAGGGCCACGCATTCGCCGGGTCGCACCTCAAAGCTGATGCCATCGACCGCCTTGATGCCGCCAAAGTGTTTGATCAGCTGATGAACCTTCAGCATGACGGACGCATCACTTTCGTGTCCTTTGCAGCCTGTCAGCCAGCAGGCGCAGGCGCGACAACAGGGGCCAAAGGGACAACAAGCCTGTGGGCGCAGCCACCATGATCAGCATGATGAACACCCCCAGCAAACCGCGCCAGTACGTCACGCCCCGGCCCATTTCGGCGCTTGAATAAGAAAGCACTGCGCTGCCCACGACCGCGGCCCACAACTGGTGAACGCCGCCGAGCAGGACCACCAGCAAGGCATCCACGGAGGTCGATACAGACGCTACCGAGGGGAAAACCGCCCCCTTGTGCGCAGCAAACAAGCCGCCCGCCAGCCCGGCCAGCACAGCACTTTCAACAAAAATGCGGTACTTGATCCACCCAATGGGCAAACCGGAAGCGGCCGCCCGCAAAGGCGCGTCACGCAAGCCCTGCAGCGCAGCGCCCATCACCGACTGGGCCAAACGCTTGAGCGTGACAACTGACAACAAGGCCAGCCCTGTCAGCAGCAGGTAAAAAAGCGGCTTGCTGTCTTGCGTCACCAAACTTAAGCCGATCAAGCCGTTGTCGCCGCCAGTCAGTGCGACCCATTGGCTGGCACCCGCCCAGATCACCTGGGCCAGGGCCAATGACAGCATGGCCAGATACACACCGCTGCTTTTGACAACGGCGGCACCAAACACGCTGGCAACCAGCAGCGCGGCGGCACAACCCGTGGCCAGGGCAACCGGCAAGCTGGCACCCCAGAGCGTGTTTGACAGCGCCGCCCCATAAGCACCCAGTGCAAAAAAAGCAGCATGACCAAAACTGACCAGGCCGCCCAAGGCCATCATGGCTTGCAGGCTGATGCCAAAAATCATCAAAATCATGGCGTCCAGCACCAGCGTTTGCCAGTACGGCCCGCCCAGCCAGCCGACACCTGCCAGCAGCAGAAAAACGGCCACACCACTGGACGTGACACGGGGTCCAAGTGCCAGTCCGCCAAACTTTTGGACAGCCTCGCGAGGCGCGTCGGCGCTGGATACGGGCAAACCAAACAACCCTTGCGGCCTGAACACCAGCACCACCGCCATCGTCAAAAAAACCAGCACCAGCGTGGCCTGCGGAAACACGCTGATCCCAAACGCGTGGACCAGACCAATCAGCAAGGCCGCCACAAACGCACCGCCTATGCTGCCCAGCCCGCCCATCACCACCACCACAAAGGTTTCGACGATCACCGCCATGTCCATTTGGAGCGTGGCGGGCTCCTTGGGCAACTGCAGCGCACCGCCCAAGCCTGCCAGCGCGCAACCGAGCACCACCGCACCCAGCATCAGCGGTTTGGGATTGACTCCCAAGGCGGCCAGCATGTGGCGGTCTTGTGTGGCGGCGCGCAGGCGACGTCCGAAAAGCGAATGCCTGAGCAGCAGATGCAAGCCCAGCCACACCAGCGGGCCCAGCACAATCATGGCCAGTTGATAGGTCGGAAAAAAACCTTCGCCGATGGCGATCGAACCTTTCAGCCCTGGAAAGCGCGGCGCAAACACCTCGTCCACGCCAAAGACCCATTGCATCGCATCGTGCATGGCCAGGGTCAGGCCAAAGGTGGCCACCAGCTGGTACAGCTCAGGCGCATCTGTCATTCGCCGCAGCAGCAGGAATTCCGCTGCAGCCCCCAAAATACCTGCGCAAGTCGCTCCTAAAAGAATAGCTATCAGGTAAAGCGGCGCACTTTCCCCCCAGGCTGGAAACCAGTGCGTCACCCAATGAGCCGTGAACAGCGCGCCCAACATGAAGAAGCTGCCATGGGCAAAGTTGACGATCCGTGTCACGCCAAAAATCAGCGTCAATCCAGTCGCCATCAGAAACAGCGTTGTGGCGTAGGACAGGCCTCCGAGGAGCTGGAGCAGAAATGATGTCATCTACTCACAGGGTCCGGTCAACCCGCAAGGCCAAACCTTCAATCAAGCCAGGTCGTGAAATCACTGGCTGGCACGCGTGGCGTGCGAAAGGTGTTGACCAGCGACTCCTCGTTGGCGTAACCCAGGGACATGCCGCAGACCAGCATCTCGTCTGGCCCGGCACCAATGTGCGGCAGGATGATGTTGGCAAAACCGTTCCACGCCGCTTGTGGGCAGGTCGCCAGTCCGTGACCGCTTGCAGCAACCATCAGGTTTTGTATGAACATGCCGTAGTCGACCAATGAACCGCGTCCCATGACTTTGTCGATGGTGAACATCAAACCCACAGGCGCGTCAAAAAACCTGAAGTTGCGCTGATTCTGGGCGTGCATTTTGTCTTTCTCGCCCTTGGTAATGCCGAGCAGGCCATACAGACCCCAGCCGTTTTCACGACGCCGGTCAATAAAAGGCGACACCCACTTTTCAGGGTAATAGTCATACGCCTCTTTGTACTGGCTGGCCAGTTCAGGGTTGGCCCGGATGGCGTCCCCGGCTGCGCACACCTTGTCGACCAGTGCGCTGCGGCTGGCACCTTGCAAAACATACACTTTCCAGGGTTGGGTATTGGTGCCAGATGGCGCCCGGGCCGCCAATTCCAGCAGATGCTTGAGCGAGTCGTGCGGAACGGGTGTTGGCAAAAAGTCGCGTATTGACTGGCGGCTCAGGATGGCCTGGTCTACCGCGTTGGCAGCTGCGTCATGAGAAAAAGCAGGGGTCACTTCAAAGTCTCCAATAGAGTTGTCAGGGTTGGGGGTAGCGCGGCTGGTCTGCGGGTGTGTCGGTCAACGTAAACATGCACAAAGTGACCTTTTGCAGCACTGGCGCGGCTTGGATCAGCGGAGAAAATCGCCACTTCGTAGCGCACACTGGATGACCCGACATGCGCGACCCGAATGCCGGCCACCAGGTTTTCAGGAAAAGCCAAAGGGGCAAAGTAATGGCATTGGGTTTCGACGACCAGGCCAATCACTGGGCCCGCATGGATGTCTATCGCGCCCTGCTCTATCAGCAGGCCATTCACGGCGGTGTCAAACCAGCTGTAATACACAACATTATTGACATGCCCGTACACGTCGTTGTCAGACCAGCGGGTGCTGATATTGCGAAAAACCTTGTAGGCACTGCGGGGCTCAGGTTGGGGACGCTGTGAGGACATCATGGGCTTTGATTTTGCCATCATGACCTGCCCCCCCCATAAACCGCACCAGCTATTTTTCCAAGAAGTCTTTCACCATTGAGAATGATGGATATGACAACAAGCAAATACAGCGAGGAGCAGGTCCTTGGATTTCTGATGCAGGCAGAAGCCGACATCACTTTGACGCGGCGCTGGAATGGGCAGACCCGCAAAGCCCGCTGTTCAGGGCCAGTTGTGCGCTGATGGGGCTGTAGATCTACAAGCTATCGCGGCTTGAACTCGATCGAGACCATGTTGGTGTGGTTTTCTTGCAATCCCACATGGCTGCCCGGGCCTCTCAACACGGCTGAGGAGGACTCAGGGAGTTCGCCCTGGCTTGCGTAGGTGGCCGTCCAGTTACCGAAAACAGAATATCTGGCGCCTGCCGCATTGGAGCCGCCATAAACCACCTTGGCATCTACCCGGAACTTGCCGCCTGCAGCGGCAGCTGCTTTCCATGTGATCTTGCCAACCACTCTTGGATTCACGCCTTCCCGCTCAACCTCAGCTTCGCCAGATGCACCCTCTTTCAAGGGCAGCGTCCACAGCGCCCCCGATGTGGCGCGCAAGACCGCGTCGCCCACCCGCACCTTTAAAACTTTCCCGTCCTTGCCCACCGCGTCGCCAGACGAAT
>CANJWZ010000074.1 GCA_947478725.1 Comamonadaceae bacterium | reverse complement strand
GAGGTGCGCCCTGCGTGAGGAACTAGCGGGGGCATAGCCCCCTTTCTTCCACATTTTCGCCCGATTTATCATCAAATTGACTTTGATTCCAACGTTTCTCGTCTCAACTATCACTTGTTCAGTGATTCCTTAGATGTAAATATCTATTAAGCATGAGTTCAACAACATCATTCGCTAAATAAGCCTTTTGTTATGATTGAGCACATCAGTTGCCGTCAGGCATTTCAATGGAGCCAGGGAATGATCGATACGATTGCGCCAGTTACCGACGCCAGTGCATGGAGAGTCGCACAACTGCAGCAGGACGAATCCTGGGTTTACCACTTTAATGAGGCCGACATCCGGGAGCTGGACGATGCGTTGCAAAAAGTCAGGGACCTTGCGATCACCGTAATCCGGCGAGAGGACTTTCCGCTCAAAAAACTTGCCAAAGTACTGGAACGCGTGCTCAATCAGATTGAAAACGGCATCGGCATGGCGGTACTGCGCGGCTTGCCGGTAATGAACTATTCCAAGGACGATGCATCACGCATTTACTGGGGCATCGGCCAGTATCTGGGGCGTGCGGTAACGCAAAATTCTCGCGCCCACCTACTGGGTCACGTCAAGAACGAGGGCGTTAGCTACAGTCACCAGACCCGCGGCTACAACACGCTGGCTAAACTCAACTTCCATACCGACAATTGCGATGTCGTGGGTCTCTTGTGCCTGCGCACCTCAAAGACGGGCGGTCTAAGCCGAATTTCAAGTTCCACTGCCATCTTTAACGAAATACTGGCCCGCCGCCCCGAACTCATCACCCCATTGCTTGACGGTTTTTACTACGACCTCAAGGGCGAGCATTTACCGGGTCGGCCTCCGGTTTCCGATCACAAAATCCCGGTCTACAGCTTTTCGGGTGGAAAGCTGAGCTGCAGATACTTACGGAATGCCATCATGCCGGCATTTCCCAAGAAGAATTTGCAACCGACACCTGACGAATTAGCGGCTATGGACATGATTGATGCACTGGCCGACAGTGGCGAATTCTGCTTCGAGATGGCGCTGGAGCCGGGCGACATGCAACTCCTGAATAACCACGTAATTATGCATTCGCGTACAGCTTTCGAGGATTTTGAAGAGGAAGACCGAAAGCGTCACCTACTACGATTGTGGCTGCGCACCGACTACCGGCCGCTGGCGCCTGAGTTTTCCGAGCGCTTCGGGCCCGGTACCGCACGCATGGGTGTGCCCTCCCCTGAGGCTATGGGCATGGAGGCGCGACAAGACCCCACTACAACAGTCGACGCGATGTCGCACTGATGCCCGCGCATTTTTAGATGAAGAGGCAGGTGGATGAATATCTCGCAAAGTGATGAAGGCAAGGCCATTGCCGCAGCGTTGGCGGCATTCGGCTCGGCTACCGTGCTGGAGTCCTGCCCGGCGGCGTCGGCACTTAATTTTGATTGGATTGCGTTGTTGCCGCAAAAAGCGGTGGCCGGCCCGGTGTTGACAGTGCTTTGCCCCCCAGGCGACAACCTTTCCATCCACGCCTGCTTTGACGACCTTCGGCCCGGCGACGTACTGGTGGTATCAGAGCGTGAACGCTCCGCCATCGCATTGCTGGGCGACCTCATTGGCACGCAACTGGTTGCCCATGGCGCTGCAGGCGCGCTGGTTGACGGCCCAATTCGTGACGTCAATGCGCTGCGCGAACTGGGCCTTGCTGTGTGGGGCCGTTCGATACGGCCGGCCGGTCCGAAAAAAGATACGTTTGGCTCGATTGGCGAGGACATTTGCATCACAGGCACTATCGTACGCTCCGGCGACTGGATAGTGATGGACGCCGATGGCGTGGTGGTTCTGCCAGCTGCAGAAATAGGGCAGGCGCTCGCCAATGCAAAACGCCGCTCGGACGGGGAAGAGGACAAGCGCGCAAGCTACCGTGCCGGCAAGAAGTCCCTCGATGTACTTGGCCTTCGTGAAAAGCTAGCCATCATCAGAAGTAAAAAACAAGACATCGGATATCAGGCAACAAAGCCTGCATGAATGGAGACATAAAAAATGAAACTGGCTACCTTGAAAACAACTTCCGGCCTTCGCCCCGCCGTCCTTGACGGCGATCAATGGCGTCTGGTCGACGCGCCGGATGTGATCTCCATCCTGACGACGCGGCAGGCAGACCTGAAAATGGCGGACGCAGCGCCTGTGCCTGCTGCTCGAGCGGAGCTCGCAGCGCCCATTCCAGAACCTGGTAAGATTTTTTGCGTCGGCATGAACTTTCACTCCCACGCTGTGGAGCTGGGAATGCCGATCCCCAAATATCCCAACCTCTGGGCCAAGTTTTCGTCATCCATGATCGGCCCGCACGACGACATACAGCTGCCCTTTGAAAGTGAAACGGGCGACTATGAAGTCGAGCTGGTGATTATTATCGGCCGCAGCGTGCGGCGCGCTACCGAAGAGCAGGCAGCAAAGGCGATTGCAGGCTTTTGTGTCGGCAACGATAGTAGCGTGCGCGAATGGCAAGCCAGAACGCGCGAAATCATGCAGGGCAAGGCGTGGGAAGGAATGACGCCGACCGGCCCCTGCATCACAACGATTGACGAGTCGGGTGACGCACGCGATCTTCAGATGCGCACCTTCGTCAACGGCGAATTGCGCCAGGACTGCAGCACGTCCGACATGATTTTCAGCCCGGCCTGGCTTGTTGCCTACATCAGCACCTTTATCACGCTGAGTCCGGGCGACATCATCCTCACCGGAACGCCCTCAGGCGTGGGCTTCACCAAAAAACCGCCGATGTACCTCAAGGCGGGCGACATAGTCCGCTGTGAAATTGAGGGTCTGGGGCAGATCGACAACCTTTGCGTTGTAAACAAGGAGGCAACGTGACTTCATCTTTCAAGGGTTCAAGACGCCGCAGCCTGGCTCTGGCCGCATCGTTGCTCGCTTTTGGCGCTACAGGTTCGTATGCACAGACCTCCTACCCCAATCGCCCCATCAAGCTTATCGTGCCGTTCGCAGCAGGTGCTGCAACCGACCTGATAGGCCGCGTTGTCGGCCAGCGCCTGAGCGAACGCCTTGGGCAGCCGGTCGTGGTTGAGAACAAGACCGGCGCGGGCGGCATGATTGGCATGCAAGCCACAGCAAAAAGTCTGCCCGACGGGTACACGCTTGGCCTTGTAATTTCTACGCTAGCAACTGCAGCGCCCGACGCCAAAAAGCACGGCTTCAGCCTTGACAAAGACCTGACAGGCGTGTCGCTGATATCGCAAATGCCTGTGATCATCGTGGCCCACCCCAGCGCCAGCATCAACTCCTTCCAGGACTTGCTACAGCAATCCAAAATGCAAAAAGATGGGCTGGGCTATTCGACCTCCGGCATAGGCAGCATGAGCCACCTCGTCGGTGAGCTGGTCAAGTACAAAACCAGCGCGCAGCTTCTGCACATCCCCTACCGCGGCGGCGCTCCGGCACTGCAGGCGTCGCTAGCCGGCGATGTGCCGCTGCAGCTCGCCATGCCTACGACTGTCGCGCCGTACGTGCTTGCAGGCAAGCTTAAGGGCATTGCCGTCAGCTCACGGCTGCGGTCCGACGTATTACCCGATGTGCCAACCTTTGGCGAGCTGGGCCTGAAGGATCTCGAAACAACCGAGTGGTACGGGTTGGTGGCCCCTGCCGGTACACCGCCCAGTATCATCAACAAGTTGTCGGCGCAAGTGGCGCTTATCCTGAAGGAGCCCGAAGTGCTGGGCAAACTCAAGGGGATGTTCGTGGTCGGCAATTCACCGGAAGCTTTTAATGCCTTCATCAGTGACGAGCGCAGCCGCTGGGCCAGCCTTGTCAAATCCGCTAACCTCAAAATAGACGAATAGAGCAATGAATATTCTTATCTTGGACGACTACCAGAAGGGCATCCCGTCTTTGGAAAGCTTTGGTCTTTTGGCGGGACATTCAGTCACTGTTTTGGACAAACCTATTGATTCGTCAAAAGCGCATTCCACAGCATTGGCAAATGCCGAAGCCCTGATACCCCTGCGGGAACGGACTCAAATCGACAACGCACTGCTCGCGCGTATGCCCCTATTGCGCTGCATTTCCCAGACAGGCAAGATAGGTCGGCATATTGATACCACCGCCTGTGAGGCGCGCGGCATTGCGCTGCTTAACGGCGCGGGCACTTCCTATGCCACCGCGGAGCTGGCCTTCCTCATGATGATGGCCGCGATGCGGAACCTAGTACCGGAAGTCGACGCCATGAAGGCCGGCAAGTTCGGCATCGCTTTGGGCCGCACGCTCAAAGGCCGCAGACTAGGCATCGTCGGCTACGGCAATGTAGGCAAACAAGTGGCCAAATTCGCTGCCGCTTTCGGCATGAAGATTTCCGTGCTGGGCCGCGAGGTCTCGGTTAAGCAGGCCAATGCGGATGGCTTTACAGGCACGCAGGACAGGGAACAATTTTTCAGCAGTTGCGATGCGGTGTCCGTCCACTTGCGGCTAACGCCCGAGACCGAAAAGCAGATTAGCGACGCTGACCTGCAATGCATGAAGGCTGGCTCGGTGCTGGTCAACACCTCGCGGGCAGAAGTAATTGATCAGGACGCACTTTTCAAAACCACACAGCGCGGCAGGCCGCAGGTACTGGCAGTGGACGTTTATATGAATGAGCCGCCGACAGCCGCGACTGACCCTGTATTGACTCTGCCGAATGTGCTGGCGACACCGCACATGGGCTACCTTGACGTGGACAGTTTTGACTTTATGCTCAGGTCGGCCATTGAAAACCTGCTGGCCCACAGCAAGGAATAAAGGCATGCAGGGCTAAACCGGCCGAGGCGCTCCGCTGCGGATTCAATCGCTTGGTGCGTCTCCCAGCCGTGTCGCATCTAGGTGGCTATTCTCAGAATAGCCTATGAATAGACGCGAACCAGTTTGGCATTATTGTGAAATGGCAACGAAGTCCGGTGCTTTATCTGTGGCAAGGTGGGCATTGCTGCCTGTCAGGCCGTCACACTGGGGGGGGTACTGTGGCTCTGGCCACTACGTCAAAGCGGCGCGTGGTCTGGGGCAAACCTAATCGCTCCCTGAATCGCGCCTCATCGTAGGCTTCGCACGCGGCGCGTATCGCATACTCAACACTGATATGGCCAGGTGCCACGCGACGCCATGGGCGCGAAAACAGCTTGAAGCGGGCTTGCCATTTTCGGCTGCGCTCACGCTTGTACAACACCACTTCGCCATCGCGTAGATGGATTATCTGCGGCTTGCTGGCTACGGCATCATTGGCAGGCCTGCCCGTGTACTGCTGTGAAACTGGGTATTTGTTGCGCGTTTGCTTCAAGCTGTGGCCGTATAGTCGCTATCAATATCCCTAAGCTTACGGACCACCAACGGCGCAGGACGACCTAAACACGCTAAACCAAAGGAACTGGCTGGAACACGGTGGCTGCGGGTGTG
>CANJWZ010000073.1 GCA_947478725.1 Comamonadaceae bacterium | reverse complement strand
TTAAAAATACCTGAAAAAGCGGAATTTAAATTCAAATCGGCACCAAAATAAATTGTCTAGAAAGGCTCATAAATACTGGGTTTCGTCTAAAATCAATTCAATTAAACCGGACAGCAGTGAATTAATATAAATATTTATGACTTATATACCTGCGCGGCCGAACGGGCTGCCTGACAATTACATTTCCGGGGCGAGCTGGCAATTTGATAAACTGCGCTTTTTCCCGCGTGGACGAGATGCATTAGTTTTCGGGCTGTCTGCCAAAATTAAAAAAGGTGGGAGGGTTCTTTTTCCTGCATTTTTCTGTGCACGCTCGCTTGATTTGTTTACCTCGTACGAGTTTGACGTGGAGTGGTTGGATGTTTGCGATGATTTAAGTTTTGGGCTGGATCGTCTTGCTGAGCGGCTCGACTCCGGCAATATTGAGGCGGTCGTCGTAAGTGACTTCTTTGGATGGTCTTCTCAGAACATGCAAAAGGTAATCGAGCTTGCCAAGGAAAGACAGATACTGGTTATTCGCGACTGTTGCCATTCCGCACTTTCCTGGCAATCCGAACAGATTCGAGCGGACTTGACGGTATTCAGTTTCCGAAAGACGCTTCCTGTATGGGATGGTGGTGCCTTGATCGGGTGCGGCAGTTCGCCAAGCAGTATGCAAAATTCTTCACTTGCCAGAGATGTGCGGCGAGAGGTAATCAGGAAACTGGAGCGAGCTCTTGGTCATGTTGGTATTATCAATCCCTATCCGGTGTTAGATTTCGTCCGGCGCGCGAGTGCCGTTGCCTCGGCAGAGCCGGAAAAGCTGTGTGATGAGATTCGTCCATCCAGATCCCTGGTGCGATGGCTCAACAACGCGGGCGCGCTCCATAAGGTCGCTCGCACCCGGCGGGAAAATTTTCTATTCCTTCAGGAAGCGCTCCGTCCTTCTGGATTGAGTTCACTTTTCCCTGTCCTCGGAGAACACGATGTCCCGCAGGTTTTTCCGCTCAAGACGCCCCATGCTAGTTCACTTGTCAAATTCCTTAGATCGCATGGCGTTGGTGCTGTGCGGTGGCCTGGAAATGAATTGCCATCAAAAGTCCGGGCGTCTCCGGAAATCTTCCCTATGGCAAATGAAATGAACGATCTGATTGCATGTTTGCCACTTCACCAGGATCTGGAGCGGTGGGAGTTGGAAAAAATGGCTTCCTTGGTCAACGAATGGTCGATTGCAGGGAGCTAATGATGCTGAAAACCTATTTTGCTTCGGCCGCCACTATGCCGGTCAACATCTCAACGGTTGAGCCGGGCAGCCTTTACCACTCGGCTCCGTGGCATCAAGTCCTTGCCGAAGGTTTCAATGTTGAGGTGAGTCATTTGGTAACCGAACTGGATGGGCGGATTGTTGCGCTAACTCCTCTGTTCTTAAAGCGTCGATATGGCTTCTCCTTATGCGGTTCTCCACTGAAAGGGCTTTTTACCGAGTTTGCCGGCCCGCGCTTCGCTTACCAGCTTCCGGTAAATGATCGTGCAGCCGTGGTTCAGAATCAGATATCGGCACTCCTCAGTAAGGGATACTCCTATATTGAAATAGGCACAAATGCTGATGGAACGAAAGAGGGCGGCGGCATTTTTTCTTCCATGCTTGGCCATGATTTCGCGTACCAGCCGCGCCCCAGTTTGGTTGTTGATTTAACTAGGGGATTAGAATATGCATGGGGATCATTTGAAGGTCGAGCGCGTAACATGATTCGCAAATCTGAAAAGAATGGGGTTGTAGTGCGGATTGAAGCGCTTGGTTCCCAGGTGCTTGGCGAGTATGTTGCCCTCATCAAGGCTACTTTTAGACACCAAGACCTTGCCATGCCACATCTATTTTCTGCTTACGTTGCCTTGGCTCGCAATCTTGAGCCGATTAATCGCTTGATGTTTGTCACGGCACGGCATGAAGGTCGCTTGGTGTCTGGCGGCATTTTCATTGTTGATGCCAACCGCATGGTATTCCATTCTGGGAGCTCTACGCCAGAAGGGTTGACTTTGGCGGCGAGTAGTTTGGTGCAGTGGAAGGCGATGCGTGAGGGGTTTGTGAGAGGAATCCGGCATTACGATTTGGGTGGCGTTGGCGTTGATTCGATAGATCGGTTCAAGAAGAGCTTTGGCGGGGCACCTGTGCAACATCACAGGTGGGTGTATTACTCGCCGTTAGTTAAACATGGCGCACGAGTTGCTGGATGGCTTGCAAAGAAGGGCATTTTAAGGATATTTGGATAAATAAATATGATTCGACACAGTACCATACCACTGGTTCTTCATAAGATTGTTCAGGACGGTGCCGGGCGTCAATTTGAAGATATAGAAATTTCAATGTTTCAAAAGATTCTTGAAACCTGTCAGGGGCGGTGCCTTTCTTTGGATAAAGTTAATATATGTCAGCGCTTACCAGGCAAAAGTTTTTTGCTTACTTTTGATGACGGGTTTTCCTCTGATTACGAAAGTGTGTTCCCTTTATTGCAGCAGATGGATTGTCTCGCAACCTTTTTTTTAACTACAGATAATGTTGGCGCTAACGGATTCGTTTCGTGGGCGCAGGTTAGAGAGCTTCACAATGCGGGAATGACGATTGGATCGCACTCCCGTACCCATCCAGATATGAGGTGCTTGACTTTGTCTCGGCAGCGAGAAGAGTTGCTCTCATCGCGGCTTTGTCTTGAGGACAAACTTGGGTCTGCCGTTACGGCCTTTTCGTTCCCGTTTGGGCGATTCGATATGGATCTTGTCCGGCTTGCTTGGGATGCTGGATACCACACGGTCGGCACCTCATTACACGGAGTGACTCAATTGCCGAGTTCTTTATTGCCTAGAAATTCAATAAATGGTTCGATGACATGGGAATCAGTGTCGCAAATTTTAAAAGCTGTACCGCTAACTAGAGTTAAATGGCTGGTCGAAGATGTGACCAAGAACTCCTTCAGGGCAATAACAGGAGATAGCATGTATCGAACCCTGCGAGATATTCTTACTAATAGGAAATGAAATGCAGCCTTTCTCAGTAGTAATGTCAGTTTATTGGGCAGACAACCCAACTTATTTTCTTGAATCCGTCGATAGTGTATTGAGTCAGACGGCTCGTCCCTCAGAATTGATTATCGCAGTCGATGGCCCGGTGGGACCAGATTTGGAGCGTGCTCTTGTGATAACTGAAGGTCAGCCGTCCGTGCGAATATTGCGTTTGGAGATAAATCAAGGTTTGGGAGCATCTCGGCATGCGTCAATCTTGGCGGCTAAGCATGAGTTTGTTGCGGTTATGGATGCCGACGATTTGTGCGATCCGAACCGATTTGAGCAGCAGTTGAAGAGATTCGGCGAGGGCGGGCTGGACGTTGTCGGGGGCTATATTGAAGAGTTTGACCATATTCCTGGCGACAACCCAAGAGTTAGAGTTGTTCCTATAACGCATAAAGAAATCCTGCAGCGCGGTCGCTGGCGTCAGTCAATGAACCACGTCACTATTATGTTTCGCAAGATCGCATACGAGCAAGTCGGTGGGTATCATCCTATTCGGTGCGTCGAAGATTTCGATCTTTTTCACCGGATGTTCGTTTCAGGCGTCAGGTTTGCAAATATTCCGGAGATTTTGGTGTATGCGCGCTGCGGGACCGCAGTATTGACCCGGAGAAGAGGTATGCATTATCTTCGCGCCGAGCTGGCGTTATTGGGGCGTATGCGCCGTAGCGGCTTTCTAAGCGCGCCCCGGTGGATTGCAAGTTCTTCAATCCGCATTATTGTCCGTTTGATGCCGCGCTCGATAATAGGCCTCTTATATAAGCATCTATTGCGGCAGTGATCAAGGCAATCTGCAATGAGGGTACCCGTGGCTGTCAACCGACTGCTCAAGTAGGTCTGCCCTTGATGTTTCTCCTCATATTTACGCCGTATGACAAGCCTCTGAGTCTGTTGGTGGTCAAAACGGGAGGCTGAAAAATGTCTACGAAAGCGGTTGAAGCCCAGTAGTCATAGTTTCTTGAAAAGAGGCGCGATGGATGATTGAGTCAGTGATGCATTCCGGCAGATTTGCGCTGGCCGTGCGAATCATGTGCAAAAGTTGGCAGGGAAGATATGAAATTTTTGATTACCGGTGCTAATGTTTTTGTCGGTAAACCACTCTGCGCTGAATTACTTCTGCAGGAGCGATTCGTTCGTGCGGCAGTACGCGTAGCGGTTTTACCAATTGAAAATATTGCAATGGTGGCAGTCGGTTAGATTGATGGTGCGATGTGGAGGTAGTGATCCATCTCGCCGCGCGGGTGCATGTGATGAAGTATGCCCTCGCCGATCCGCTGGCGGAATTTCTTAAGGTCAATTTGCACTGTACTGAAAATCTGGCGCGACAAGCGGCGCACGACGAGGTAAGCGCCTCGTCTAAGCCAGTTCGATCAAGGTGAATGGCGAGCGAACCCATTTTTTCAATAACGATTCCGGGTAAGCTTCAGTTTTACCTGGCGGCCGGTATCCCGATCATGGCCATGATGAACGGCGAGGGCGCCGAAGTGGTAGAGAACTCTTGCTCGGGCCTGACCTGTGCCGCCAGCGATCATGCCGGGCTGGCCGCTACGGTGTTAAAGCTTTCTGAAATGACTAATGAATAGCGGGAAATAATGGGAAGAAATGGGTTGGATGTGAGTGTCCGTGAATTTGATCGTGTCACATTGATCGATCGACTTGAGGAATGGTTAGGACAGTTGCACGCTGATGCCGTATCGCCTTTGGTATCCCGGGGAAAGTCATGATTCTGGTGACTGGAGCTACAGGTTTTGTGGGCGCGGCGCTGGTCGCTAGGCTGTCCCGTGATGGAATTGAAACGCGCGCCTGCGTTCGTCGCAAGGGCGCATCTATGCCAGATGGCGTCCACACGTTGCAGGTGGGGGGGTTGACTGCCGATACCGACTGGAGCCGTGCTTTGGCGGGCGTCTCTGTCGTCGTGCACGCCGCAGCCCGGGTGCATGTGATGGATGACACAGCCGCTGATCCCTTGACTGAATTCCGGCGCGTCAATGTGGAGGGCACCTTGAACCTGGCGCGGCAGTCTGCGGCGGCTGTTGTAAGCCGCTTTGTCTTCGTCAGCTCCATCAAGGTCAATGGCGAAGCCACGAGGTTGGGGATGCCTTTTTATGCCGATGACATGCCCGCGCCACTTGACCCCTACGGTGTTTCCAAGATGGAAGCCGAGAAGGGTTTGCGCGAACTGGCAGCGGAAACCGGCATGGAGGTGGTTATCATACGTCCGCCCTTGGTCTACGGCCCCGGTGTAAAGGCTAATTTTGCCACCCTGATGCGCGCCGTGCAGCGGGGCTGGCCCGTGCCGCTGGGGGCGGCACACAACCAGCGTAGCCTGGTGGCGCTGGACAATCTGGTGGATTTCATCGTCACCTGCCTGTCCCATCCGCAGGCCGCCAACCAGACTTTTCTGGTGAGTGACGGGCAAGACCTGTCCATCACGGAGCTGGTGCGGGGCTTGGCACGGGCGGTAGGAGTGCCAGCGCGCCTGATGCCGGTGCCGGTCTGGGCCCTACAAGCCGGCGCAGCTTTGCTGGGCAAAAGGGACGTGGTGCAGCGCCTGTGCGGCAATTTGCAGGTGGATATTTCAAAAGCGTACAGCCTGCTGGGCTGGGTTCCTCCGGTGTCGGTGGATGAGGGGCTGCGGCGGGCGGTCAGCTGCCAGAGGCTCCGACCTCGCAGTGACGAAAGAGCTCCGTGATTGCAGGCTAACCCCGCATGAGCCGCCAAAGCGGCTATAACTTTACATTGACTTGCATCCTGCTATGTTGAAAGCGGCTGTTGAGTTGGTTTAATACGCTGGTCTTGACCCTGTATTCCAGTACCGCCGGTATGTTTAAGTTACCGATCGCTTCTCCCTGAACAGCGTTGGTGGCAAGTAACCAAGTGCGCTGTGCGGGTGGTATGAATTGTAGTCATCGAACCAATCTTTCAGTTGGGCCATTACGGTTTTTGAATCTTGCCGGTTAGCCAACTTGGCGTAGTCCCGCTTCAGAGTCTTCACA
>CANJWZ010000072.1 GCA_947478725.1 Comamonadaceae bacterium | reverse complement strand
GGCATGGCGGGAGTGCGGCACCACCTCCAGATCGTGCGGCGCCCCGGACGGTTTCAACGCCGTGTGACGAATCGGCCCGCACTGCATGAAGATGATCGGCTGCTGCCCGTCGCGGCGGATCGGCGTCGCTGTGAGGCCCAGCACGTATTTCGCCTTGGCCCGCTTGAGGATCGCGTCGAAGGAGACTGCGCCGACGTGGTGACACTCGTCGACGATTACCTGCCCATAGTCCTCGACCAGCGGATTCACCTCGCCCTGGCGGGACAGGGACTGCATCACGGCGATGTCGATCTTGCCAGTGGGTTTGGCCTTGCCGCCACCGATGGTGCCGACCACGCCCTTGGCGACCCCCAGAAAGGCTTCCAGGCGCACCTGCCATTGCTTGAGCAACTCCGTGCGATGCACCAGCACCAGGGTATTGACGCCCCGCCGGGCGATCATCGCGGCGGCGGTGACCGTCTTGCCGAAGGCAGTTGGCGCGCACAGCACGCCAGCGTCGTGGGGGAGCAGTCCGGCAACTGCGGCTTCCTGATCGAGGCGCAGACTGCCGACAAAAGACACGTCCAGTGGCTGCCCGCCGAAACGTTCGTCTCGCAGGTCACAGGCGATGCCGTTCTCTCGCAGCAAAGACATTGCGGCATCGAGGCACCCGCGCGGCAGGGCGATGTGCTGGGGGTAGCTCTCGGCGCATCCGATAACGCGCGGCTTGTCCCACACCGACATCCGCATCGCCTGGGCCTTGTAGAACTCGGGGTTCTGGAACGCCGCCAGCCGGATCAGGCGGTTGGCCAGAGCCTGTGGCAGTTGAGCCTGCTCAAAATAGACAAGATTGGCCAGCGTGACGGTCAGTGACTTCGGCATCGGACCGGCCAGCTTCTTGGCCGATGCGTTCTCGCGCTTCCAGGGTTTGGCCAAGTCCTCGTCATCGATGAAGGTGACGTCCAGCGGATGGACGCCACCGGTGGCCCGGAGGATAGTCGGCTCGATGTCATGCGCAGCCATCTGCTGGATGGACGCAAGGAACGCCCATTGGTCCGAATACGGCCGAAAATCGGCATCGACGAAAACACTGAACCCCTGTTCCCTCGGACCCTTCTGCAGCGGCAGGGCAATCAGGTTGCCGAACCCGCCTTTGGGCATGGTGTCCTGATTCGGAAACAGCCGGTCATAGGATCCCAACTTCAGTTGCCGAGTGCGCGAGCAGGTAACGCTGATGATGGCGGTACCGAGACGCCGGGCATCACGGGCCGAAACGCTTCCAGCAAAGAACACCCAGACGTGAGCTCCCTTACCGGAGCGCGAAATCTCCAACGCGGCCGGTACGCTGAGCGCCTCGCAAGATTGCATGAACGCCCGTGCGTCCGCTCTCCATTGCGCTTCGTCGAAGTCGACCGCGAGGAAGTAGCAGCTGTCGTCTTCCAGCAGCGGATACACGCCGACCGTGTGTTCACCAGCAAGATGGTCATAGATCACCACATCGGACAGCGGGATCAACAAACGATTGCCGCAGTCCCCGCACTTGATGCGCGGCTTCTCGCACACACCGGTACGCCATTCATTTGCGCAGGCCGGCGAATAACCTGACTTGCCCGAGGTCTTGGCCTCCCAGCGGATCGGGTAGACATCGGTGCGCCCGCGGAACATGCGACGGAATAGTGAAACTTTTTCGGCAGTGGACAGCCGAGATGGTTCGGGCTCACGAACCTCGAGGGTAGCCGACGGCGACGCATGCCAATCGATCCCGTGCAATTCGAGCAAGGCGATCAGGCGGTCGTTTTCAGCTCGGAGCCTTGCAACTTCAGACGCGCCGTCCATTGAATCCCCGACCGATCGCATGGTGCCTCACCCGCCAGGTGTCTCTTGAAAAAGAAATATCAAGGCTGTGCGCAGATCTTGCACAGTCTTTTCCAGAGAAGCGGCCGCCAGTTGATTTCGATTAATGAAGGCTGCCCATTGCATGAGCTTCTGTCGATCGCGCGAAAATTCTGCGCTCAGGCCAATCGGTATCCCTGAGGGCTTTCTTGTACCGCGGCGATTCAGCGTAGCCTCGATCGCCTGTACAAGAATGTCCCGGTCCAATGCGTTGTCTCGCAGAATGACCCACAAGTCGAAGTAATCCTTCATGCGACTGTTGGCCATACCCAGGGAAATGATGGCCTCGAGCTTCTCGGCGACCACCGTATACCGTGGATAGACCCGTAAGGTCGGTGCTGGCATGTCACCGAACAGCACCGGGTAACTCGCTGACTCCGGCGCAGGGGTGACAGCATCGCCGTAACCGACGTCGATCTGAACGGGGCAACGGGCCCCATCAATCGTGCCGGTCAGCGTCAATCTGATCCCCGCGTAGTTGGCCTCCTTTCGGATTTCGTCCGCACGTATTGACGCCGCATCAAATGCCATGCCGTCGTCGACTTCAATCGCGCATATGCCTTCAAAGGCGGCGACAAGGAGAGGAATTTCCGCCAGTCCAAATCCCAGCAGATCGATGTCCCGGGTTGGGCGTAGTGGAACGTCGTACCACAGGTCAAACAGCAATGCGCCCTTCAATAGGAAGTTATCCCGTTCGAGGGAGACGCTGAGGCGGTACAGCAATCGCTCCAAACCGTAGCGAATGAGCAACAACTGAAAGTCCACACCGTCGGCCCGCGCCTTGTTGAGCAGTCGCGCACGCACGGACGCGGCTGGATTGCGCGTCGTCATGCCAAGCTCTCCAGGTAGGGGCGCATGACGTTGGCCACCCGGCAAAGCTGGGCCGACTCCCACAGCTCATCCATGGTGACCTTCTTCTGCCGCCAGGCATCCCTGAGCGCCTCAAGCGGGATGTCCAGTCCGATCTTGTTGCGGAACTTGAAGCAGTCAGCTATGGTCTTTGCGACCGAGGTCACAGGAATATGCACAACACCGTCGAGCGGTATCGGCACGACCTGCAGGCCCGGATCAGAAAGCCGAACGATGTGAAGCGGCGGATAGCTCACCTGTGGCGCCCTGGCGTTGGGTGAGATCGCCACCCAGACTTCGTGAGGAGCCTGCGTGGTCAGCCCATGGATCTGGAGCGCGGTCAGCAGGCAAAACACCATGTGGGGGTATTTGATCGCCAGATGTGCCAGCTGATCATGCTCATTCAGCGCCCTGTCTGGCGCCGCATAGATGCCCCGACTGATCCTGACGAGGGCGCCACTGCGCAGAAGTTGGTGGAGCGTCTCACCCGCAACACCGATCCGGGCGAGCTCATGCGCGCGAACCATCCCCTTTTCCTGAAGAAGTTCGAGTGCAAGGTTCGAGCGCGTTGAGACCATACCGACATTTTATGAAAATGTCGGTAGTTGTCAATAAGTACGTGCTTTATGGCATTTTTCCTGCGAACTGCTGTCGGCTTGCCTAGCGCGAACAGAAGCGCCCCCCGTGGGGTTCGGGATGTCTGGTGAGTCGCCTAGAGAGGCTGCCCTCATCCTCTCAACCGTCTGTCCCACAAAACCTCACTGCGGCAGGCGGCCACCCGCAGCACATCCCGAGCTTCCCCGGGAAAAGGTCAAAGAAAAAGGGCCCGGAGATTTTCCAAGCCCTTGTAAATGGTGGAGCTGGCGGCTATTGAAAGATGCCTGTAAACCCATGATTGAAATGATTTAATATTTTAAAAAATAATATTGTTCCCCCATTTGTTCCCCCAATTTTTAATCTTTCCCATGCGCTTCAAAACTAAACCACCAATATTATCAATAGGTCGTCTTTTTTTAGCTTATTGGCTTGTTCTTACGCAATGATTGCGTTTATTTAAATCGTCCTTACGGCCTAAATTTGTCTGAACGTGTTTAAATCAACCCTTGTGTACGGAAGTCCAAAATGACAACATTCATACTCACTTGCATCCCTTTTGGCGTTCAGCGTTGTTTCAGTTTTGCTGAACGGATTGGGCTGCGGTGTTAGTCTTCGAAATTGCTGGCGGGATTCTTCTTGCGGCCTTGGTTCTTGTTACGATCCGAAATCCGATTAAAGCATCTATCTACGGCCTAACGGCTTTGGCGTTTGCGGTTGGATTATTTCTCTTCATCTGGGCATGTGTTTGGGCATGGGACAACGTTCATTACCCTTTGGAAAAGTTGGCAATGTTTGTATTGATTTTTTCTGCCTATCTGTTTTATGAATATTCAAAAAAAGAGGACGCAAGAAAAGAGGTAGCCAGATTGGAAAAGGAGCAAAAAGATGCCGATTTCAAGATTTTTCTTGCTGAATCCCTAGAGCGAAGAAGGCAGCGTGAGGGGCGGGAGAACGCACCATAGCCTTAGAAGTTCACAGTGAGTAGGCAACTTATAGGATGCACATGGAACAGCGAAGAGTCAAACAAATAATGATTACACTTTCTATAGTCGCTATAGCTGGTTGCTCGGATAGTTGGGAAGGCTTTGTTTACCCAAACCGCAATGATTTAACCAGACACCGCAATATAGGAAGATTTGAGTCTCTCGAAACGTGTCGTGCGTCGGCACTTGGTTTTTTGGCTGAAATAAAAGCTTTGGACAATGGCGATTATGAATGCGGTAAGAACTGCGATGACGGCTCCAAGCTCTCTGGCATAAAAATCTGCAAAGAGACACTTCGATAATGTGTAATTGAGCCATGCTTTTGCATTCGCCAATAAGAAATGATTGCCAAATAAATTTTCACGATTTTATTAAATAAAATCGGGGCAATGATGAAAAAAATGAAATTAACTGTTCTTTGTCTAATTGCTGGGCATGCGTTTTGTCAGGGATTACCTCTTAGGACACAAAATTGTGTGAACGCTTCACTTGTCCTTGAAAATATAGGCTCAGCTCTTAGTAAATCTCAAGTATCACAAGCAGACAAATTTATCGAGACTTCATCTCTACCGCTAATGCATACAACGAAACTTAAAGGGATGCTTAGTTTACTAATTAGGCAAGAGCCAAAAATATTTACAACCCAATACAACCAACAAATGTCACAAAAGTATTACGCGGATTGCATGTCGAATTAGGCATAAAAATCCTTAAGCGGTCTTGTGAATACTGGATCAAGCCAGCCAATCACAGTCACAAAATTTACCAATATTCCACTGACCCTAGAGATCGCTTCATCGGATGTCTCGCCAGCGTTACGCCAAATAAACCGGATTGACTCCCTGTCTTTACTCTCCAAAGCGGAGATTCTCCTCTCAAGATGTCGCATGTTGTCGCTCTTCCAGAATGGTTAATCTGGCTTCCATTTCATTAATTTCAATGACGCGGGCCAGTGAACCAATTGCACTCAGTAGCAAAGCCCCCTGTCCGGGTGCAAGCTGACCAGAAGCAACTGCAAAAAGTACTGAACGGCCTTGGGCGGTCAGAGTTCCACCTTCTGGCATTTGAAGTCCTACCATCTGTTCTGTAGCCTTCACGGGCGGCAAGATGCGTTCGAGTATCAGTCGGGCGGCTTGTACATCTCCACCTTTGGCTGCGGCCACCATGGTCTGCAATATCTCGGGCGCATCGGGTTCTAGCTGGGCTCTTAAGCGTGTGATGGCGCTTTGACCCGGTGGACGGCCAGCAGGGTTTCCAGACTGTCCGGGCTTCCATAGATTTGAAGGGGTTTTGTTGGTCATAGTGTTACTTTCTTGATGAATCAGGTTTCAGTCATCCCACGCACTTATGTCATGAACGTATTCGTCTTTAATCCTTGTCAGAGAATCCTCAGGCTCACCTTCCATTACAACTACTTGCGGCTGCTCTCTGCAATTACGCAATTGTTTGACCTCAGCAGTTTGTTGCTCCGACCTAGCTACCTGCAATCGACTTAAGTTTATTGGATTGCCAATATGTTGAACTTGGGCTGAATTGGGTGGGTGGACAATCTCTACACTGGATAGGGTTTGCTTTTTTGGATACATAGGCTCAATCCCTATAGGTGTTGATGGTCCTAACTCAATCCCTAAAGGGTTAGCTTTTTCATTTATTTGGGACTTGTAAAAATCGCTTATTGCTTGTCGGTCAATGTTCAAGGCTTCGAGTGATGCAACTGGGTCTTTTTTGATTGCATCCTCAATAATGGGCCATAAAGCACCACTTGCAGCAGGCAATCCATCCGCCCTGCACCGCTCCAAAATAAAGCCTATAGCGACCTGCTTAACCGCACCACGCATCTTTG
>CANJWZ010000071.1 GCA_947478725.1 Comamonadaceae bacterium | reverse complement strand
GGTGCTGATGACCGCTGCGCTTGGGGCGGCCGTGTCCACCGTGAGGGTGCGTGTGCCCGCAGCACTGGTGTTGCCCGCTGCGTCGGTCTGGGTGGCGCTGAGGGTTTCTGCGCCTTCTCCCATGGCCGTGATGTCGGCGCTAACCAGGGTGTAGCTCCAGCCGGTGCCGCTGACGCTGGCCGTACGGGTATTGCCGCCAATGCTCAGGGCCACTGTGGCACCGGCTTCGTTGCTGCCGGTAATGACGCTGCCGACTTCGGCGGCGTTGATGATGTTGTCTGTGGCAACGGTGCTGATGACCGCTGCGCTTGGGACGGCCGTGTCCACCACCACACCGCGCGTTGTGGTTGCCGTGTCGCCTCCAGCGAGGCTGGCTGTCGCGGTTATGACCGCGCCGCCTTGGCCCATCGCCGTGATGTCAGCATCCGTTAAAGCGTAACCCCAGGCCGCGCCCGTGCCGTCGACCGTCGCCGCGCGTACATTGCCACCCAACGTGACACTAACGCTAGCGCCTGCAACGGTAGTGCCGCTGATGCTCGAGTTTTTTTCGCTGTTGTTGATCACGCCATTGGTCGCAATTTGGTCAATCGATACCGAAGCACTGGTTTGATAAGTTGTCAGGCTCGAAATAATTGCCGTCAGGCTGCTTGCGCCAGAGCCACTGGTGTGAGACCGCGCCGAGTTGGCGGCGAGCATGACTGCCCCGACTGTCAGGTTGCTCAAGGTGGCGATGCTGCCGACGACTGTGGTGCCTGACACCAGTTCATTAATGGTTGCCTGCATGTCACCGGCGTTGGTGGAGTCCATGGCTGACAGGGCGGCCAGCACGGCCCCATATTTCACGGCGTTGCTCAGCGCCGCTGGCGTGTAAGCCGCGTTGGCGGCACCGGTGCTATCCACTGTGGTGATCACACTGCTGCCGATGAGGTCTGTCAAACCAAACGAGCTCGCCACGGCGGCGTTGGTTTGGATGACGAGCGTTGAGGTAATGACCCCAACACTGTTGCCAGCGAAAACAGCACCAGCTTTCATCGCCACAATAGTCGTTAATGCGTTGAAGTTGATTGTGTTGCCCCCCGATCCGACCACGCCGATCGCCATCAGGTCGGCGTTCATATCACGAGCCTGAGCGGTGGCCTCATCCATGAAGTCGTTGCCAGCATCGCTATCCACGAGCTTGCCAATCACGGCGCCTGTAAAGCTACCAATGTCAATGCTGTAGCTTCCACTAGCGGTGAGCTTTTGCGTGCCCAGCAGCGTTACACCATCGGCTTTATAGAGATTTACCGTCAGGCCGTTCCCCGTCATCACCGGACCTGCCATGATAGTGCCCGCCACGATGGTGCTGGCAGTCTCGGCGACCGCTGCTACGGCTACTGCCACGGCGCCACCGCCTGCTGCGGCCGCAGCAAGGCCAACTCCGCCGCCCAAGAGTCCCAGGGAAGCGGAGCCAATCTCAAACGCTGATGGCACATAAGTTATCTTGGCACCGACAAGATTAGCGAAGGCGGTTTGCATGGCGGCATCACCTTGTGCCATGCCCGCCATAGCGGCAGAGTCGCCGTGGGCATAAACCAAGGTCGAGCCATCTCCCAGAGATGCACCGCCGCTCGAGGCGGCATTGATTATGTAGTCTTCGCCAGCCTTGCCGGGCAGGGTCACATCGCACGCGCCCGCTTGGCACTCAACATAGTAGTTTTCTAGGGTCACCTGCGTGCCGCCTGCGTATTCCAGCAACAGATCATTGCCTGCGCGTTTGGCGACGACATTGTCAAGTAGCTGCGCTTCACCTTCATTGCCTTTGATCACCCGGTAGTGTTCGCCGGATTTAGCTTTGAATGCGTTGGCTTTGCCCACCGTGATGGTCTGCACCGACTTACCGTTATGCAGTACCAGCGATGGGTACGGGGTCAAGCTTGGAACAGCGGCATCCGACACAGTGAGCCTTTTAGCAAGAGGGTTAGGTTGTCTTATTCAAAACGACGATGAAATTTCATTCCTAAATTAAAGTGCTCAAATCCATTAAAGTGCCCAAATCTGAGAATTATGCAAAAACAGTTAACTCTTTTCTTGCAAAGCCTTGCAAACTCGCCATTTATGATCGCGAACATGATGCGAAGGCTAAAAATCTTTTTGCTGGCCTTGGTGCTGGGGTTGTGCTGCGCTACGGCCATGGCCAAGGACTTGGTGGTCGAGCAAGCGATTTTTAACGATTCAACAGGCGACATGAGCTTGGCTCAAATCAAGGGCGCGGCATTTCAACCAACCCCCAACATCACGGCCCGGGGCTTTAACAGCTCGCCGTTTTGGCTTCGGCTAAAGGTTGATGTACCCGCAGACCCAGGGCCGCTGGTCTTGAGCATTCGCCCAACGCTGGTGGACACGGTGACCTTGTTTACCCCACAAGCCAGCTCGCAGGGAAAAGAGCTGGGTTTGAATCTAAACGAACGCTCTGCACAAGCAAAAACCTTGCTTGACCTTCAGCCAGGCCGGCAAACCCTTTATTTGCGAGTTGAAACCACCGGCTTTCTCTTCCAAGTGAAAGTTATGGCACTGAAAGCCGCCGACGCGCAGAACCTCAATGACCACATCAAACTGGGCGGCATTTTGACCGTCTATATTTTCCTGATTTTCATCGTGCTGTTTCTGATGCGACTGCGCCATGAAACTTTCCATTTTTTCTTTTTGATTCACCTGCTCATTGGCATGCTGAATTATTCAGAATTTGTTGGTTTTTTAGGGCCGTTGATACCCTCGAATTGGATTGCCGATAAATATGCATCCCGGTTGATCGGGGTAGCCAACTTTATAAGTTTTTGGCTACTGGCCCAGTCCATTTTTGGCTATCTAAATATGCCGCGGGCGCAGCGTTGGACCCGTTACGTAGTGGCTGGTTTTGCGCTGTCATCGCTGATGCTCTTCGTGATCGATCGACAGCCCTTGCTTTGGGCTCTCGTCTTATTCGGCGCATGGACGACACTTCTAGGCTCGGCCACCGTCTTGACTTTTGCCCTTAGATTTTTGCTTAGTACATCCGTTGTCAAGATATCCTTGGTACTGCTCGTGTCAGCACTTTCATTTTTTGTCGCTGCCGTCGGCTTGGCAATGCTGCAACTCGTCGGCATCTTTGAGTCGACTCAATTATTTTCCGATAGCACCACAGTACGTAATTTTTTTATGGCGATTGGCCTGATCATTTATCTTTGGATTCAAGATTCAGAAAAAAAAGAGGTTTTAAAACTTACCCAAATTGATCTGGCTGTGTCTGATGCCTTGGGCCGTAAAAAAGCGCTACGCCTAGCAACGCAGTCGCAGTTCATGGCGATGCTGATGCATGAGCTGAAGACGCCGCTGTACATCATTCAGATAGCCGCCACCTCGCTCAGCCGCCACATGGCATTGACCCACCCGGACGCCAAGCGGCTAGACAACATTGCGCGGGCGGTGGACGACCTGAACTTCATCATCGACCGCTGCGTGCAGGCCGACCAGTTGGATCAACGCGATGAGCCGCTGAATAAGACGCCTATTGCCTTGAAGACTTTTCTCTCGGAGGTCATTCACATCAAGGGCCATGAGCGCATCAGTTTGTCGAGCATCGCAGAGGCCCAGATGTCAGCCCAGGTTTTCACGGACTACCAGTACGCACGCATCATCCTGATCAACCTGATCACCAACGCCTTGAAATACTCACCGCCCGAGAGTCTGGTGCAGCTGAATGTTGAACCCATCCAGTTAGGGGCGGTGCCCGGGGTGAACTTCAAGGTCTCCAACACCATTGGCAGCGCGGGACGGCCTGATCCGCTCAAGGTTTTTACGCGCTACTACCGGGCCGAGGGTGCCAAAAAAGAAGTCGGCGCGGGCCTGGGCCTTTGGCTGTCTCACTCGATCGCCATCAAGCTCGGTATCGAGCTGCGCTGCCGCTTTGAGGCTGATCTGGTGCATTTTGAATTTTTCCTGGAGCTGAGTTAATGCCACACACCCAAGCGATGGCGTCCTTGATATTGGTTGAAGACAATGACGTGCTGCGCCAAGAGCTAGGGCACTACCTCAGCGAAGAAGGTTTCGATGTGCGCTCCGCCGACGGCGGCGAGGCCATGGACCAAGCGCTGCTGCAGCGCCCCGCAGACGTCTTGATACTTGACCTCAACATGGCCGAAGAGGATGGCATCAGCATCGCCAAGCGAATCCGCAAGAGCCTGCCCGCGGTACGCATATTGATGCTCACCGCACGCGTCATGAGTTCGGACAGACTGGCCGGCTATGAAAGCGGTGCCGACGTCTACATGACCAAGCCCGCCAGACCCGCCGAGCTGGCCGCAGCCATCAGGAACTTGTTGAATCGCCTGGCACCACAGCTGGTGGCGACCAAGTGGATTTTGGACACCAAGCTGTTGAATATTCGCTTCCAGAAAACAACGTCCATCGCGCTGACGGGCATGGAGACCGAGCTGCTGAAAGTACTGGCGCTGAAAGACGGCTGTGTTCACACCGACACGATGCAAGCCTTGTTGCACGACGAGAACCTAGACAGCGCCAAGTTCAAGCTGCGGCTGGAAGTCTTGATCAGCCGCCTGCGCGCCAAGCTCAGCTCGCACACGGGCGAACTCAACCCCATCAAATCCGTACGCGGCAAGGGCTACCAGCTCTGCGTGGACTTGGAGATTCAGTGAGCCGGATTAAAGCGCGGTAGGGAAACGATAATCGGTTGATGCAATCCCAGCTTCGACTGTTACTGGCACGCGATGGCCCCATCGTGGCAATGATCCGTGTGACGTCTTACTCAACAAATCCGCCACCGTCGAGCGCTGCGTAGCACCCGCTCGGGTAGAGGTTGAGCGGCCTACGTCGACCCTGAGTCAGAACCGCCTGATTTTACCGCTCATTCATCGCCCCGCCAAACGCCTTGTAGACCGGTTTCGCCAGGTACTTGAGCACTGAGCGATGGCCGGTGCGGACGTCGACCGTCGCGGTCATGCCAGGCTTCAAGGCGACGTTCACGAGCTTGGGATTAGGATGCGTTTTGGCGCGCTCGGCGTCGATGCGCACCTGTGCGCGATAGTAGGTGCTGGTTTGTCCGCTCGCACCTTGCTCGGCCAGCGTATCGGAACTCAGATACGTGAGCGTACCCTCAAGGCTGCCATAGATCGCGTAATCAAATGCATCGAGCTTGATCGATACCGGCAGGCCGGTGCTCAACTGACCGATGTCGGCCGGGTTGATCTTCACCTCGAACACCATCTCGCCTTCGGTTGGTGAGATTTGCATCAACTCATCGCCGGCGCGCAGCACGCCGCCAATGGTGGTGAGCTTCAGATATTTAACGACACCGGCAATCGGCGCCACCAGCACCGTCTTGCCCAGAATACTCTGCCGTTCATCGAGTTTGTAACGGTTCGACGCAAGGTCTTCCGATACTTTGGTCGCCTCAGCGCGTGCGTCTTGCAGATATTTATTGCGCGTGGCGTTGATCTTGCCGTCAAGCTCACTCACCTGCCGCTTGGCGCGCATCACCTCCAACTGACTGGTGTCGCCGGTTTTCAGCAACACCTCGTTCATGCGCAGTTCTTCTTTAGCCATGGCGAGTGCTTCTTTAAGCATCGTCAGTTCTTCCTGCAGGCCGCGCTTGCGTTGCTCATACAGCGCCTGCTGAACCACAACAAACTCTGGGAAGCGTTGCAGCTTTGCACCGAATTCCGGCGTGCGCTCAGTGGCCTCGGCCTGCGCCCGTATCAGCGCGGCGGTGAGCGCGGCCTCCTTGGCACGGCTTTCATCAAAGCCTGCGGTCGAGCGTTCGCGCTCCAGCACCGCCAGCTGCTGGCCGGCCTTGACGCGCTGGCCTTCCTCCACCAGCAGCTTCTCCAGCACACCGCCATCGGCCGATTGAATCACCTGCGTGCGCGCAATCGGAATAACCTGCCCCTGCGCCCGAACCGTCTGATCGATATCAAACAAGGCCGCCCACAACAAGAATGCCGTAAGCCCGACAAACAATACCACCGTCATGGAAATCGCGCCGCGGCATTGCTGCGGCAAACCGACTCGTATCTGCGTCAGGTGGCCCTTGTTCTGCATCATGCAGCCCTTGTGTTGGGTGCGGCAGCCGGCGGGGTTTGAAGTTTCTGCAAGACCTGCGCCCTTGGCCCGTCGAGCACCACCTGCTGATTGGCGATCACGATGACGCGCTCCACCAGTTCGAGCATTTCGCCCTTGTGCGTCACCAGCACCAGCGTATCGCTCGGGCGGATCGCCGCTCTGAGCGCCTGCGTGACTTGCAGTTCCAACCCACGATCCATCGAGGCGGTCGGCTCATCCAGCAGCCACAACGTCGGCCGGCGTAAAAATGCACGCGTCAGATTCACCAGCTGCCGCTGCCCGCCCGAGAGTCCGTTGCCACCTTCAAAGATTTCCTGCTGCAAGCCCTTGGGATGCACCGCGATCACCGCCTGCAGCAAGCCAGTCTGCCTTGCCATGGCGAGAATCGGTTCATCGCCCGGATCGAGTTGACCGAGGATCAGGTTGTCGCGCAGGGTGCCGGCAAACAGGCGCCCCTCTTGCTGCACATAGCCCATGTGTTCGGCCAGCACCGGCTTGGAGAGATGACCGAGGTCGATGTCATCAAGCAGGATGCGCCCCTCTTGCGGCTTGTACATCCCCGACAACAACCGCAGCAGCGTGGTCTTGCCCGCCCCAATCGGGCCCATCACGCCGACCTTTTCTCCGGGGCGGATGATCAAACTGGGCAGCGCCAGCGCCTTCTTCGTGCCGTAGCTCGCCACCACGCCATCGAAGCGATAGTC
>CANJWZ010000070.1 GCA_947478725.1 Comamonadaceae bacterium | reverse complement strand
TTTTCCTTCAACAGCGTTTGCGCCACAGCGCATGCAACGGCCATGGGCAAGCCAATCCGCTCTTGTTTGAACAGCACCGCCTCTTCACGCGGGATCAAGGCGGTGTCCAGCTTGGCTTTGGCAAACGATTCACTTTGCAGCACGTAGCGCAAAAACTGCACATTGGTTTGCAATCCCACAATGTGCGTTTGCGCCAGCGCTGCATCAAGACGGGCCAGCGCTTCCTGCCGGGTTTTGCCATGCACGATGAGCTTGGCCACCATCGAATCGTAAAACGGTGAAATCGCATCACCCTGCCGCACACCATCGTCAATGCGCACCGCACCGCGTTCGAACGACGCGGCATGGGGTTTGGCGTAAACATGCAGCGTGCCGGTGGCAGGCAGAAAGTTGTTGTCGGGGCTTTCAGCACAAATGCGCGCTTCAATCGCATGGCCATCAATGCGCAGCTCGTCTTGCGCCAGCGGCAGCTTTTGCCCACTGGCGACCAGCAATTGCCATTCAACCAGGTCAAGGCCCGTGATGGCTTCGGTCACCGGGTGCTCTACCTGCAAACGCGTGTTCATCTCCATAAAGTAAAACTTCATGCTGCCGTCGGGCAGTTGCTCGACGATGAACTCGACTGTGCCAGCACCGACGTAATTCACCGCTCGCGCAGCAGCCACCGCCGCTTGGCCCATCTGCTGGCGCATCGCGTCACTCAGGCCGGGGGCGGGCGCTTCTTCCAGCACCTTTTGATGGCGTCGCTGCACCGAACAGTCACGCTCAAACAAATACACATAGTTGCCATGGGTGTCGCCAAACACCTGAATCTCAATATGCCGGGGCCGCTGCGCGTACTTTTCCACCAGCACGTTGTCATTGCCAAAGCTGGTGGTGGCTTCACGCTTGCACGATGCGAGTGCCGCATCAAAGTCTTCAGACTTATCAACGGCGCGCATGCCTTTGCCGCCGCCGCCAGCGCTGGCTTTGATCAGCACCGGGTAGCCAATGCGGTCAGCCTCGCGCTTGAGCAATTCAGGCGACTGGTCAGCCCCGTGGTAGCCGGGCACCAGTGGCACACCGGCTTTTTCCATCAGTTGTTTTGATTCAGCCTTCAAACCCATGGCCTTGATGGCAGATGGCGACGGACCAATAAAGACCAGAGCGTTGTCCGCGCAGGCCTGCGCAAAGGCTTCGTTCTCGCTTAAAAAACCGTAGCCGGGGTGAATCGCTTCAGCGCCTGTGGCCTTGGCTGCCTCGATGATGGCTTGCCAGCGAAGGTAGCTGTCTTTGGGGGCGCTGGACCCCTGCGAGCCAATGTAGACGGCTTCATCGCAAACACTGACATGCTTGGCATCCGCATCTGCATCTGAATAAACCGCCACGGTTTTTATGGCCATGCGATTTGCAGTTGCTGCCACGCGGCACGCTATTTCACCGCGATTGGCAATGAGTATCTTTTTAAACATGGTTCACTTTCGCGGTGAAACAGCCTGCGCACGCTGCGCGTGCCACGCTGTGTAGCTTCGCGGCTGCGCGGCTTTGCCGCTGGTCACCGCGATTGGCAATGAGGATCTTTTTAAACATGTTCATTCTTTGAAAAAGGTGACTTCAAGCGAAAGGCGGGCGACACGCCGGGGTCTGGCTTGCCACTGAAAATGCGGGCCACGCGGCTGAACAACTGGCGCAAAAACCGCCAGCAAAGTCGGATCAGCCAGATGCTGAGCACCAGCAGCACAGCCAGCACCGCCACAAAAACAAACGGATGCGCCACCGCCGCCCACAGGCCGAGCGGCACGAGGCCGTCCTCAAGCAGGGACGCGACGATGTTGGTCAAGGGCTCTGGCGATGTGTTGATGGCCGCGCGGGTGGTGGCTTTGGCAGCAAAGCTGGTGGCCGCCAGCGTGCCGCCCAGCAGCGCCGCCACCAGGGCCATCGCGCCGCCGTCAGCACTAAAAACACTGCCTGCCAGCGCCGCACCGGCGGGTATGCGAATGACGCTGTGCACCACGTCCCACAATGAATCCAGCCCTGGAATCTTGTCGGCAAAAAACTCAATGAATACCATGAAACCACTGACCGCCAGCACCACCGGGTTGGCCAGCACCTGCAAGCCCTGCGGCAAACTGACCCAGCCCATCAAGCCCGCCAACCCCGTCAGCAACACCACAAGATACAGGCGAATGCCACTGGCCCAGCCGAGCGCGCCAGCTAAGGCGATCAGTTGGGCCGTGTCAAGGCTAGGCATGGGGCAACCAGTTGGGGTTGCGTTTTTGTAAAAACGACTGCAAGCCTTCGCGCCCTTCAGCACTGACGCGCACGTCGGCAATGCTGGCAATCGTCATGTTGACCAGCTCGGGCGTGATGTCTTGGCCCGCCACGTCTTGCACCAGTTTTTTGCAAAGCTTCATGGCTTCAGGCCCGGCATTGACCAGTGCCATCGACAACTCAGCGACTTTGGCATCCAGCGCATCAACGGAGACCACCTCATGCACAAAACCGATGCGCAAAGCCTCAAGCGCATTGAATCGCTCAGCCGTTAAAAAGTAGCGGTGCGCAGCCCGCGCGCCCATGGCGCGAATCACGTACGGGCTGACGGTTGACGGCAGCAAGCCCAGTTTGACCTCGCTCAGGCAAAAATAGGCGCTGTCCACCGCCACCGCCATGTCGCACGCTGCCACCAGGCCGGTGCCCCCTGCATACACATCGCCCTGAATGCGCGCAATCGTCGGTTTGGGGCATTCAAACACGGTGCGCATCATGGCCGCCAGCCGACCTGCATCGGCCAGGTTTTGCGCGCGGCTGTAGTCCGCCATGCTGCGCATCCAGTTCAGGTCTGCGCCGGCACAAAATGCGCTGCCATTGGCCGCCAGCACAATGCAGCGCACGTCGTCGCGCGTACCCAGGGTGTTAAAAACCTCGGTCACCTCCGCAATCACCTCGTCATTGAAGGCGTTGCGCACGTCAGGGCGATTCAAGGTGACGGTGGCCACCCGCTGGGCGACATTCAGTTGCAGATGCTTCATCGTCAAATTCTCGTTCATCAATAGCGTTTGGCCACTTCTTCCAGCATGACTTCGGTCGCGCCGCCGCCTATGCCCAGCACGCGCGCGTCGCGCCACAGGCGTTCAATCGGTGTTTCACGGATAAAGCCCATGCCGCCGTGGAATTGCTGGCAGGTTTGCAGCACCTCATTGACCAGCTCGCCGGTCAGCGCTTTGAGCATCGACACCTCTTGAACAATGTCATGCCCCTGGGTGACCGACCAGGCGCAGTGGTACATGAAGTGCCGTGCAGCGCGGGTCTTGGCGTCCAGCATGGCAATGCGGTGGCGTATGGTTTGCTTGTCCCACAGCGTGGCACCAAAGGCCTGGCGCTGGCGCACGTGGTCCAGCGTCAATTCAAGGGCTCTGGTGCAGTGGCCGACCGCCATCGCGCCCAGGGCAATGCGCTCGGTCTGAAAGTTCTTCATGACCGAATAAAAGCCCTTGCCTTCCTCGCCAAGCAGGTTGCCAGCCGGGATGCGCACATTGTCAAAAATCAGCTCTGCGGTGTCTGACGACAGCCAGCCGGTCTTTTTAAGTGCGCGGCCCACGGTAAAGCCGGGCGTGCCGTTTTCAACAATGAACATGCTCATGTCGTGCCGGGCCGTACCGGTTTTGGCAGCGACAAAATACACATTGGCATGCACGCCGTTGGTGATGTACATCTTGGTGCCGTTGATGACCCACTCGTCGCCATCACTGCCCTTTTCAAGCCGTGCGGTGGTGCGCATGCCAGCCACGTCAGAGCCAGCACCGGGCTCGCTGATGCCAACCGCCGTGATCAAGTCACCGCTGATCACACCCGGTAAATATTTGGCCTTTTGCGCCGCGCTGCCCGCATGGTGCAGGTGCGGGCTGGCCATGTCGGTATGCACCAGCACGGTGATGATGAAGCCGCCAAAGGTGGACTGGCTCAGCGCCTCGGCAAACACCAGGTTGGTCAAGGCATCGGCTTGGGCGCCACCGTATTGGGTGTCATACATCAGGCCAAACAAGCCCGCAGCCCCCATTTTGCGCAGCACCTCGCGCGGCACACAGCCTTCATCTTCCCACGCTGCTGCATAGGGTTCGACTTCACGCGTGATGAAGCGGTCGACCTGGCTTCGCAGCAGCTCGTGCTCGGGTGTGGTGAAAATATTGGTTTTGAGATGGCTCATGCTGCGTCACATCCTGAAAACACCAAACTTGGTGTCGGGTATGGGCCGATTTTGGGTGGCCGACAAGCCAAGAGCCAGCACGCGGCGGGTGTCGGCCGGGTCGATCACACCGTCGTCCCAGATGCGGGCGCTTGAATAGTAGGGGTGCGACTGGTGGGCAAACTGGTCAAGGATGGGTTGCTTGAAGGCGGCTTCTTCTTGCGCCGACCACTGGCCGCCACGCGCCTCAATGCCGTCCCGCTTGACGGTGGCCAGCACGCCCGCGGCCTGCTCGCCGCCCATGACGCAAATGCGGGCGTTCGGCCACATCCATAAAAAACGCGGCGAAAACGCCCGGCCGCACATGCCGTAGTTGCCCGCGCCGTAGCTGCCGCCAATGATGATGGTGAACTTCGGAACACCAGCGGTAGCCACTGCGGTGACCATCTTGGCACCGTTGCGGGCGATGCCTTCGTTTTCATATTTGCGGCCGACCATAAAGCCGGTGATGTTTTGCAAAAACACCAGCGGTATCTTGCGCTGGCAGCACAGCTCAATGAAGTGGGCGGCTTTCAGGGCCGACTCACTGAACAAAATACCGTTGTTCGCAATGATGCCCACCGGCATGCCTTCAATCGCTGCAAAGCCGCAGACCAGCGTGGTGCCGTAGCGCGCCTTGAACTCGTCAAACTCGCTGCCGTCCACAATCCGGGCAATGATCTCGCGCACGTCAAACGGTTTGCGGGTGTCCGTGGGGATCACGCCATACAACTCGCTGGCTTCGTACAGCGGCGCTACATTATTAGGAGCTGCTAGCCCACGTATCCGTTGGGCTGCAGGCTTGCTTTTGTTGAGGTTTTTAACCGCTGTGCGCGCCAGCTGCAAGGCGTGCATGTCGTTTTGTGCCAAATGGTCGGCCACACCAGACAGCCGCGTGTGCACATCGCCACCGCCCAGGTCTTCAGCCGTGACGACCTCGCCCGTGGCGGCCTTGACCAGCGGCGGCCCGCCCAAAAAGATGGTGCCCTGGTTGGCCACGATGATGCTTTCATCGCTCATGGCGGGCATATACGCGCCGCCTGCCGTGCAACTGCCCATCACCACCGCAATTTGCGCAATGCCCTCGGCGCTCATAGTGGCCTGGTTGTAAAAGATGCGGCCAAAGTGGTCGCGGTCCGGGAAAACATCGTCCTGGTTCGGCAAGTTGGCCCCGCCAGAATCGACCAGATAGATGCAGGGCAAGTTGTTTTGCTGTGCAATTTCTTGCGCGCGCACATGCTTTTTGACCGTCATCGGGTAGTAGGTGCCGCCCTTGACGGTGGCGTCATTGCACACCACCATGCAGTCCACACCGCTGACCCGGCCAATGCCGGTGATCAGCCCTGCGCAAGGCGCCGCGCCGTCGTACATGGCGTGTGCAGCCAGGGGCGAGAGTTCTAAAAACGGCGTGCCAGGGTCGAGCAGCATCTGCACCCGCTCACGCGGCGGCAACTTGCCCCGCGCCACATGCTTGGCCCGCGCCGCCTCACCGCCCCCCGCAGCCGACTTGGCGACTTCGCCCCGCAAGTGGTCGACCAGCGTTTGCATGGCGAGCGCATTGGCCTGAAAGTCAGCCGTGCGGGCGTTGAGTTTTGTCTCCAGAACGGGCATGCAGGTCTTTCTGATGTCGAAGATTGGCTTGAAGTTGGACGTGAACGGCCTGATTGACGTTTACGTAAACGTCAATTCTAGGCGGTTTTGTGAGGGCGACTTCATTTTGCCCTCAAGGCACAGCCCTGCAAATCACGGTGGTGCCGTTCACCGCCCACGCGCCAGCGCATAAAAACAAAGTACAAAATGGGTGTTAATAGGTATATTAATGGGTTTAAAACGCTTAATTGGGTTTAATTGGGTTGTTTAATGGGTTAAGATGGTTTGATGCTGCAAGCCGACACCCTGCAAATCACCCCTGAAGTCCTGAGCCTGATCGCCGGGATTGACGAGTTCAAAGGCACCTGGCGCGCCTTGGGCAGGCTTGCGCCTGAGCGCCTCAACTCGCTCCGCCGTATCGCCACGATTGAAAGCATTGGCTCATCCACCCGCATTGAGGGCAGCAAACTCTCAGACCGAGAGGTTGAGAAACTCCTCTCTAACCTGGATATCAAAACCTTTGACACCCGAGACGAACAAGAGGTAGCAGGCTATGCCGAGCTGATGGACTTGGTGTTCAGCTCATGGCAGCACATACCGTTTGATGAAAACCACATCAAGCAACTGCACCAGACCCTACTGCGCCACAGCAAGAAGGACGAGCGGCATCGCGGCCAGTACAAAACCAACTCCAACAGCGTGGCCGCGTTTGATGAAAACGGCGTTGAAATCGGAATCGTGTTTGAAACAGCGTCGCCCTTTGACACACCAAGGCTGATGACTGAACTGGTGGACTGGGTCAACCAAGAGCGAGCCAAAGCGCTGCTGCACCCACTGCTCATCATCGCGATTTTTGTTGTGGTGTTTCTTGAAGTTCACCCCTTCCAGGACGGTAACGGCCGACTCAGCCGCGCACTGACCACCTTGCTGCTGATGCAAACGGGTTACGCCTACGTGCCCTACAGCTCGCTTGAAAGCGTGATCGAACTGAACAAGGAAGGTTACTACCTGGCCCTGCGCCAAACGCAGGGCACCATCCGCACCCAAGCCCCCAACTGGCAACCGTGGCTGGTGTTCTTTTTACGGTCACTGGCCGAGCAGGTGCGCAGGCTTGAGAAAAAAGTGGAGCGTGAAAAGATTGTGCTGGCCACGCTACCCGAGCTGTCACTACAGATCGTCGAGTTTGCGCGAGAGCATGGGCGCGTGACGATGGCTGATGCTGTGAAGCTGACCGAGGCCAACCGGAATACCCTGAAGCAGCATTTTCGGAATCTGGTGGCGCGGGGGCATTTGCAGCAGCAGGGGAGTGGGCGCGGGGTTTGGTATGGGTTGGGGTGAAGTTGGTTTGAGGCTGAATTGCAAATATCAAAAGAGCTGTGGGCAACCCGCCATATCAGTCGAATAGGGAAAAGTCGTTATCAACTCTAAAGTTGGC
>CANJWZ010000069.1 GCA_947478725.1 Comamonadaceae bacterium | reverse complement strand
GGCCGATGACAAGATGGACCAGATCGTCCTCGAGAAGAAGGACTGCACTTATTCGTACTTCGCCGACCCCATGTACGTCTGCATGGACAGCGACTACAACCAGTACGAAGTCGAAGCCGAGAACATGGGCGACTCGCTCAACTACCTGCAAGACGGCATGGAGCTGGAAGTGGTTTTTTACGAAGGCAAGGCGATTTCTGTCGAGCTGCCAACCAACGTTGAACGTGAAATCACCTGGACCGAGCCAGCCGTCAAAGGCGATACCTCGGGCAAGGTGCTCAAGCCAGCCAAGATTGCCACCGGCTTTGAAATTGGCGTGCCGATTTTTGTCGCGCAAGGCGACGTGGTCGAGATCGACACACGTACCGGGGAATACAGAAAACGCGTCTGACCAGCCGCGTTGCCACAAACGGATTACACCCGTATTGCTTGGATCAAAAAAAAGGGCTCCGTTGGAGCCCTTTTCATTTTTAACTTCACAGGCTTAACGCATCCGGTTAACAATTGGGCATGCAACAAACACAAGACCTCTCCGCCAGCCGCCTGAGCAACGCCTGGGCTGAGCTGCAAGCCCATGCACGCGACGACCAGCCGCTCGATGCCGATGCTTACCGCCTGGCGTTTGCTGACCCAGAATTTTTGCTGCGGCGTGAGACACGCGGCATTCGCATGCAGCTGGAAATGCTTAAACCGGAGTTGATCCAGCATGAGCAAGGCATCCAAAGCACCGTCGTGGTGTTCGGCAGTGCCCGCTTTCCTGCACCTGAAACCGCCAACGCATCGATGCTGGCGGCACAAGCTAACCTTGCAAAAATCAGTGCCGACAGCAACCATAGCGAGGCACTGCGCGACGCGCAAGATGCCTTGAAGATGGCCGAACGCCAGCTTCGAAACGCCTACTACTACGACCAGGCAAGACTGTTTGCGCGGCTGGTCGCCGCGCACAGCCAGCCCTTGCCGCACGACAAGCAGCTCTTCATCTGTACCGGCGGTGGCCCCGGCATCATGGAAGCTGCCAATCGGGGCGCGCATGAGCTGGGTGCACCCACCGTCGGTTTGAACATCGTGCTGCCGCATGAGCAGTCGGGTAACAAGTACATCACCCCGTCACTGAACTTCAAGTTTCATTACTTTGCGCTGCGAAAAATGCATTTCATGATGCGGGCCAAAGCGCTGGTGGCGTTTCCGGGCGGATTTGGCACGCTCGATGAGCTGTTTGAGGTCATCACCCTGGTGCAAACAGGAAAAGCCAAGCCGCTGCCTATCGTTTTGTTCGGGTCTGATTACTGGAAGCGGCTGGTCAACTTTGACCTGCTGGTTGAAGAAGGTGCGATATCGCCTCAAGACCTGAAGCTGTTTCACTATGTTGATGAGCCGCAGGACGCATGGAACATCATCCGCAAGTTCTACGCTCTTTAGTGTTATGGATGACGGCTGCTTTTGAGCAACCACGCCGCACGTGAGCCCAGGCCAACTATTGCACCTGAGGCCCAAAACACCACCGTCACGCCCGCCGCTGCGCCTGCGGTTCCAAACAGCAAAGGCATCAGCACGCTGGATGCATTGATAGCCATCAGGCGCAGACCCAAAGCCTCACCATGTCGCGCCTCAGGGGTGAGTTGGTGCAACATGCTCATGACCATGGGCTGTACGGTGCCCAGTGCAAAACCCAGCAAGGCGGAGCACAAACCCATCTCCAGCGGCGACCGCGCAAAAGGGTAAGCGCCAAACAACACCGCCGTTGCCAGCATGGCTACCATCAGCACCTTCCATTCACGCAGGTGCGCGGCGAGCACAGGCATGACGAGCCGAATCGACGCGGCAGCCAGTGCAAACGCACCGAGAATGGAGCCAATCACCGACGCGCTGATACCCCGCTCAAACCCCAGTACCGGCACCACAAAGGTGTGCACGTCCCAACAGGACGACAAAAACCAGTTCACCATCATCAGGCGGCGAAACTGCGCATCGCCCAGCAAGTCCCAAGCGTTGCTTGGCTTGCCGTCCGCCACGACATCCACCGGATCGAGTTCAAGCGTTCGTTGCACCAAAAACCAGCTGGCCAGCGGCAGCACTGACATCAACAGGAAAGCCGCACGGTAGCCATCAACGCTGCCCGCGACAGGACCCGCATGATCGATCAGCAAGCCGGCAGAAAAGGGCCCGATAAAATTTGACACTGCGGGCCCAATTGACAGCCAGCTGAACACCTTGCGCAGTTGTGTGGCGCCGCTTGAAGCGCGGCCCACATGGCGTTGTACGGCAATCACTGCCGCCCCGGTTGCGCCGCCCGTCAGAAGCGCTGACAGGCAAAGGACGGGAAACACCGGAAAAGCCACGGCCAGACCTGCCCCCGTACAGGCTGCCAGCACGCTCAAACTCACAGGCCGCTTCAGGCCGTTGCGGTCTGCAAAACGCCCTGCCGGCAAGGCCAAAAAAACCTGCGTCAGAGCAAACAGTGCCAGCAGCACCCCCACCGCCAACGGACTGTAGCCTTGCTGCAAAGCCAGCAAAGGAGCAGCCATGCGGGTACCCGCCATGCAGGCATGAAGGCAGATTTGCGCAAAAATCAGGCGTGCCAGCTCAGGTGTCAAGCTCTTTGTCCAATGGAAGCAGACGCGCAGAGTCCAGTTCGGGCAGCGCCTCCACATTGCGCAGCGCCTTGCCCATCACGCGGCTGCGCTGCTCGGCGCTGCTGACCGAATTCAGCATGGTTTCGGCATTCGATTTGATTTTGGCCAGCACATCGCCAAACTTGCCAAACTCGGTTTTGACCGCGCCCAGCACCTGCCATACCTCGCTCGAGCGTTTTTCCAGGGCCAGCGTCCTGAAGCCCATCTGCAGCGAGTTCAGCATCGCCAGCAGCGTGGTTGGCCCGGCCAGCGTGATGCGGTGGTCGCGGCTCAGGCTTTCCATCAGGCCGGGGCGACGCAGCACTTCAGCGTACAGGCCTTCGGTCGGCAAAAACAAAATCGCAAAATCTGTGGTGTGCGGCGGTGCGATGTATTTTTCACTGATGGACCGGGCCTCCAGTCGGATACGGATTTCAAGCGCCTTGCCCGCCGCTTCAGCAGCCTGCACGTCAGCGCGGGCCTGGGCATCGAGCAAACGCTCGTAGTCTTCATTCGGAAACTTGGCGTCAATCGGCAGCCACAGCGGCTCCCCGGAATCTGACCTGCCCGGTAGCCGGATAGCGAAATCGACCGTGTTTTTACTGCCGGGCCGGGTTGGGACTTGTGCGGCGTACTGGTCGACCGTGAAAACCTGCTCCAGCAAGGCAGACAGTTGCGCCTCGCCGAAAATACCGCGCGTTTTGACGTTGGTCAGCAGGTGCTTCAAATCCCCCACGCCTTGCGCGAGGGTTTGCATTTCGCCCAGACCCTTGTGAACCTGCTCCAGCCGGTCAGCCACCTGCTTGAAGCTTTCACCCAGGCGCGTCTCCAGCGTGGTTTGCAGTTTTTCATCGACCGTCTTGCGCATCTCATCGAGCTTGGCTGAGTTGGTAGCTTGCAGCTGTGCGAGCTGCTTTTCAAGTGTCTCGCGCACCTCGCCCATGCGGCGTGCGTTCGACTCGCTCACCGACTGCAGTTGCATGACCAGCGTGTCTGACAAGGTTTTTTGCAGCAAAGCCAGTTGCTGGCCAAAAGCGTCGATTTGCGTGTTTTGGATACGAATCGCCTCGGCGCTTTGCTGCGTCAACGTTTGCTGGAAGGTCGCAAAGGTGGTGCTGAGTTCTTGCCGGTTATCCCGACCGTTGTCAACAATCTCGCGCCGCACTTCGCGTTCGATTTTGTCGTTGCCCTCGCGAATGAGTGCCAGCAGTTCTGTTTTGCCGTTGTCTGGCTGTGTTCTGAACAACAGCCACAGCAACAACAGCACATCGACCATCACCAGCGCCAGCACGGCATAAAAACCAGATTCAGTCATGCTATTTTTTCAGGAGCTGATTGCGCATGTAATGATTGGCTTAAAGGCGTATTTAAGGATTGATTGAAGGCTATCAAAAGGCTAGTTTAACGGCGTCAGAGGCTTTTTACCTGTTAACACCGCAATCAGGTTGTCGGCGGCCAGATTGGCCATGGCCAGCCGTGTGGGGATGGTGGCACTGGCAATGTGCGGTGTTAGCACCACGTTGGGAATGGTCAGCAAATCAGGATGAACTTTGGGCTCACCTTCGAAAACATCGAGCCCGGCAGCCGCAATGCGCCTGGCCGCCAGTGCCGAGGCCAGCGCGGCATCGTCCACAATGCCGCCGCGCGCGATATTGACCAGGGTGGCGGTCGGTTTCATCAGGGACAGCTCAGCCGCGCCTATGGTGTGATGGGACGCAGGTGAATAGGGCAGCACCAGCATCACATGGTCAGCGGTCTTGAGCAATTCTTCCTTGCCAACATAAGTCGCCTTGCAATCGGTTTCCAGCTCGGCACTGAGCCGTGAACGGTTGTGATAAATCACCTTCATGCCAAAGCCATGAGCGCCGCGCCTGGCAATACCCTGACCAATGCGGCCCATGCCCAAAATACCCAGCGTGCTGCCATGAATGTCTGAACCTGCAAACATGTCGAAGCTCCATTTGCTCCATTTGCCAGCACGCAGGTAATGCTCGCTCTCTGTCATCCGCCGTGCCGTGGCCATCAGCAGTGCAAAGCCAAAGTCGGCCGTGGTTTCAGTCAGAACATCCGGCGCGTTGGTGGCTGTCACGCCTGCTTGGGTCATGGCATCAACGTCAAAGTTGTTGTATCCCACCGACATATTGGCGCAGATTTTCAGACCGGGGCAAGCGGCCAGCACCTCGGCATCAATCCGGTCACCGCCGGTCGTGAACACGCCCTGCTTGCCTTGAAGCTTCTGGATGAACTGCGCCTTGGTCCAGTTATCGTCCAGCTGGTTGGACTCTACAACGAAGTGTTGTTCAAGCCGGGCAATGACCTCAGGAAACACGGCCCGGGCCACCAAAATTTTAGGTTGAGTCATGAGATACCTTGGAGAAATTATCGGAACCAGATCAGGGTCACGATGATGAAAAGCGGAATCAAAACACCACATGACCAGGCCATGTAGCCAAAAAAGCTGGGCATCTTCACGCCCCGGTCTTCCGCTACGGCCTTGACCATCAAGTTGGGGGCGTTGCCAATATAGGAGTTGGCCCCCATGAAGACGGCACCTGCTGAAATAGCCGCCAGCGTGGGGGCCAGTGTTGTCATCAATACTTTGGGGTCGCCGCCAGCGGTATTGAAAAACACCAGGTAAGTCGGCGCGTTGTCCAAAAATGAACTCAACGAACCTGCCGCCCAGAAATACATCGCTGGGTTTGGCGAGCCATCCGGCCGGGTGACGGCAGACACAATGAGGCCAAACGGCCCATTGGCTCCCGCCTTGAGCATGGCGATCACCGGGATCATGGTCAGAAAGATACCAACAAACAGTTTGGCCACTTCTTGCATCGGTGCCCAGGAGAACTGGTTGCTGTCGTGAACGCTTTTGGCGGTGATGCGAAGTGACATCAGGGTGATGATGACCAAACCCAGATCGCGCACCATGCCTGGCAAACCAAACTCTGTGCCGACCACGTCAAAAACCACTGGCGACTTCCACACGCCGCTCATCAACACCAAGCCTGCCGCCGCAGCCAGCAACCCGAAGTTGGCTGCACCGTCAAAGCCCAGACGACCCGAGTCCGGCGTGGGGTCTACAGGCAGCACACCTTCTTTTTTAAAGTAGAAACTGTCGATGACGTAAAAGATAGCCAGAAGACTGGCGACCATGAACAGCGTTTCAGGAAGGATGTGACCCACCGTCCAGAAAAAATCAACGCCCTTCAAAAAGCCGAGGAACAAGGGAGGGTCACCCAATGGCGTGAGTGAACCCCCTACATTGCTGACCAGGAAAATAAAGAACACCACCAGATGCGCCTTGTGCTGGCGATTGTCGTTGGCGCGAATCAGGGGGCGAATCATCAGCATGGATGCACCCGTGGTACCCATGAAGCTGGCCAGCACCACACCCGTCAGCAGCAGGATACAGTTCAGCGCCGGGCTGCCATGCAAATTGCCACGGATGTAGATGCCCCCCGCCACGGTGTACAGCGCCGTCAGCAAAACAATGAACGGGATATATTCAGCCAACATGGCATGAACCAGACTGGCACTCGCCGCGCCTGTGCCGAAAACCACGGCAAATGGCAGAAAAAACGCTAGCGTCCAAGCGGCTGAAATCTTGCCAAAGTGATGATGCCAAAAAACTGGGGCCAGCAAAGGCATCAGTGCAATCGACAACAAAATACCAGCAAAGGGAATAGCCCAAAGCAAATTCAAACGTGCACCATCCAAGTCAGCAGCATTTGCAGCAGCGGGCAACATGGCGACAAGAAAAATCAGGCAAAGGCGGTGAAAAATATTCATGCAAGCTTCCATCGCATCAATGAAGACATCTCAAGGTTGTGCAATGTCAAACACCTGACGCAGATAAGCCAGGTATCTTTCATCGTCGCACATGTTTTTCGAGGGTGTGTCGGACAGCTTGGCAACGGGTTGGCCGTTGCAGCAGATCATCTTGATCACAATTTGCAGGGGCTCGTAGCCCAGATCGTTTGTCAAGTTGGTACCAATGCCAAAGGCCAGCTGGCAACGGCCCTTGAACTGCTTGTAAAGCTCAATGGTGCTCGGCACTGTCAGGCCGTCGCTGAATATCAGGGTCTTGGTTTTGGGGTCCACGCGGTTTTTCAGGTAATGCGCAAGCATGCGCTCGCCCCATTCAAACGGGTCGCCGCTGTCGTGCCGGGCACCATCAAACAGCTTGCAAAAATACATGTCAAAGTCGCGCAAGAAGGCGCTCATGCCGTAAACATCGGACAAGGCAATGCCCAGGTCGCCTCTGTATTCTTTAGCCCAGGATTCAAAGCCAAATACCTGGCTGTCGCGCAAGCGCGGACCCAGTGCCTGGCAGGCCTGCAAATATTCATGCGCCATGGTGCCCAAAGGCGTCAAACCCAGTTTCATCGCGAACAGCACATTGCTGGTACCAGCAAACTGGCCCAAAACGCCAGCATTTCCGCTCTGACTGGAGACGGTTTTGAGTTTGCTGGCCAGCGTGCGCAACACTTCTTCATGCCAGGTTTTGCCGAAACGACGGCGTGTGCCATAGTCAGCGATTTTCAAATCCTGCAGGCCGTCTGCCTGCAATTGGGCTATTTTGGTGGTCAGACGGGTCCGGCCTTCCAGCAGGTCGGGCTGCTTTTGCGTGTTGCGAAAGTAAACCTCATTGATGATGGACAGCACCGGTATCTCAAACAGGATCGTGTGCAGCCACGGGCCTTTGATCGACACGTCAATTTCACCTGTCGGCAAGGCCGTCACCGTCACATATTTTTCATTGAGTTTGAAGATACCGAGGAAATCGATGAAGTCAGGCTTGATGAAACGCATGGCCTTGAGGTAAGCCAGTTCTGCGTCCTGAAAGCGAAGGCCGCACAAGCCGCGAATTTCTTCGCGTATCTCGCTGACATACGGCGCGAGATTGGCCGCGTTGCGGCATTTGAAGCGGTACTCCACCTCGGCACCCGGAAACTGGTGCAACACCACCTGCATCATGGTGAATTTATATAAATCAGTATCAAGCAGGCTGGTGATGATCATGGGCACTTCTATAAATTCATTTTTTGGGCGAACTGCGGCACCGAGCGTTAGCGAACGCGTGGCATTCAGCGGTGTTCGCAATCCTCATACAAGTGCATTCCGGTGTCCTGCGCTCCGTGCGCCTTGCACTTCATCCCAAAAATCTGAATTTCTAGAAGTGCCCATGGTGCTCATATTCAAGTCTGTTAACCCAGAAAATCCACTTCAAACAAAAGTGTTGCGTTTGGCGGTATCACCCCGCCCGCACCGCGCGCACCGTAGCCCAGTTCAGCCGGAATGATCAAGCGACGGGTGCCGCCGACCGACATGCCCTGCACGCCTTCGTCCCAGCCTTGGATGACCTGCCCGGCGCCCAAAGAAAAAGCAAAAGGCTGGCCACGGTCTTTGCTGGAATCGAACTTGGCACCCTGCACGCCATCGTTATACAGCCAGCCGGTGTAATGCACCTGAACGTTTTGGCCAGCCTTGGCCATGGCGCCTGAGCCCAAAACAGTGTCTTCGAATTGCAGGCCGGAAGGAGTGGTCGTGATGGTCATAGGTGTGGGGTAATAAATGGAAAAACAGAGAAAGGAGAAGTTTCAGGAACCACTGACTTTACCCGCAACCAGCAGGACCTGGCGGTCTGCGCTGGCAGCCAGCAAATGGTTTTGTTCGGCGACCAGCATGGGCATGCCGCTGGCCTTGAGCGCCATCAGGGCATCGCGTATCGATTCGACCAGCACAGGCGCAATGCCTTCACAGGGCTCGTCGAGCAACAGCATCCTGGGCCGCGTCATCAGGGTGCGGGCAATGGCCAGCATTTGCTGCTCGCCGCCGCTCATGTGGGCAGCAGGCCGTTTGAGCAGGATTTTTAAAACCGGGAACAAGTCCAGCACCCGGGCTTCTTGCTCATGCGCCCCTGGCGCTGCGGCAACGTGCAGATTTTCGCGGACGGTGAGCCCAGTAAACAGCCTGCGATCTTCAGCCACATAACCCAGTCCCGCCTGAGCGCGGCGGTGGCTGGGCCAGTTTTGAAGGCTTTGCGGACCATTGGCAGCGTGGTAGACGATGTCTCCGTGCGAGACAACTTCCAGCCCCATCAGTGACTTGAGCAGC
>CANJWZ010000068.1 GCA_947478725.1 Comamonadaceae bacterium | reverse complement strand
GAGCACCGATGCAGCCAGGTTATTCAGCAAACAGCAGCTCGCGTGCCGACATTTTTTATGCACGGCAACCGCGACTTTCTGGTTGGCAGCGACATGATGGCAGCCTGCAACGCCAAGCTGCTTGCAGACCCTGCCGTTTTAAACTTCAAACACCAACGCTGGGTGTTGTCGCACGGTGACGCGCTGTGTTTGGACGACACGGCCTACATGGCTTTTCGCCAGCAGGTGCGCAGCACCGAATGGCAGCAGGCATTTTTAGTCAAGCCGCTAGCTGAGCGTCAGGCCATCGCACGCGGTTTGCGCCAGCAGAGCGAGGCGCGCAAAAAAACAGGCGCAGAGTATGCGGATGTTTGCCCGCAAGCTGCCCGGCAACTCCTTCTTGATGCCAACGCCAGCACGCTGATTCACGGTCACACCCACAAACCCGCCACCCACGATTTGGGTAACGGCTTGCAGCGCGTGGTGCTCAGCGACTGGGACGCAACAGCAACACCGCCACGGACTGAAGTGCTGCGTTTGACTGCTGGTGGCTTGCAGCGTATCCAGCTGGTCTGAATCGCGCAACTTGCCATGCCAAAGTCAGCAGGCGTGTCTGTCGAGATCCTTGCAGACGCAATTTATCAAGGCAATGCGTTCGGACGTTTCCTAACAGAACCCAAGTCATGACGAATTGGCTTCTTTCGCTGCTGCGATTTCGCGACACCCGACCTACGCGCATACCCGACGCCCTGTGGCAGCAAACACTGGCACAACACCCTTTTTTGGAAAGCAGGCGCGATGCAGATACCGCCAAACTGCGAGCATTGGCAGGGCAGTTTCTAGCGCAAAAGCAATTCAGCGGTGCGCACGGCCTGGTGGTGACTGACGAGATGGCCGTCGCGATTGCAGCCCAGGCCTGCCTGCCGGTGTTGCACCTTGGCCTCCAGCTGTACAGCGACTTCAAAGGCATTGTGGTGCACCCGGGTGCCATGCTGGCCCGGCGCAGCGTGGTTGATGCCGCAGGCGTGCATCACTTTTACAAGGAAGAGCTGGTTGGCGAAGCGATGGAAGGCGGGCCTGTCACCCTGAGCTGGCAGGACGCCGCTGGATCCAGCGAGCACCAGGCCCGCGGCTACAACGTGGTGATTCACGAATTCGTGCACAAGATTGACATGCGGGATGGCACGGCCAACGGCTGCCCGCCCCTGGCCTCACGGCATGCCAAAACGATCTGGCAAGCCACCATGCAAACGGCTTATGAAGCCTTCAGGGAACAAGTCGTGATCGCCGAGCGGTTTGGCGGGCCACCGCCTTGGCTTGACGCGTATGCGGCTACCTCACCCGCAGAGTTTTTCGCCGTGACATCGGAAGCGTATTTTGTGAACCCAGCGCGGTTTGAGGCTGACTTTCCAAGCCTTCAACCGCTTTTTGATGCGTTTTATCGCCCAGAAAACGGATGAAAGTAGCTGTCGGCAAATCGATATGTGCTCATTCTGCTATCAATTAAATAGCGTCTGCCCATGTGAGAACTAAAGCCAGCGCTTGAGCAGACCCATGACCTGGTCAAAGCGTTTACCGTAGGGCGGATAAAACAGATCCCCGCGTGCCCACTTCGATTGCACCAGCACTGGCTTTTGCATCGTCAGCCTTAAAAACCCGGCCTCGCCGTGATAGCTGCCCCAGCCGCTTGCGCCAATGCCGCCAAACGGCAAGTTCTCGTGGGCAATGTGCATCAAGGTGTCATTGACCGTCACGCCGCCGCTGACGGTACGGGCCAGCACGGTGTCGCGCGCGGCGGTGTTGGTGCCAAACCAGTACAGCGCCAGTGGGCGAGGCCGGGCGTTGATGTAGTCAATGGCGTCGGCCAAAGACTCATAAGGCAACACGGGCAGGATGGGGCCGAAGATTTCTTCTTGCATCAGCTGGGCGCTGGCGGGTACGTCGAACGCCAGGACCGGCAGCATCTGGCGGTGTTTGCTTGCGTCGCCGCCCGTGTTGATGACCTGCAGTTTTGCACCGCCCGCCTCCGCTGCGGCCAGCATCGCCTGCAGGCGTTCATGGTGGCGTGGGCTGATGATGGCGGCGTAGTCGGGGTTGCCTGCGATGGCAGGGAACAGCTTGGCCACCGCCTGCGCATAGGCATGGCCGAAGGCCGCCTCTTTGCCTTTGGGCAGCAGCACATAGTCGGGGGCAATGCAGGTCTGTCCGGCGTTGAGCAGCTTGCCATGCGCAATTTTGATGGCGGCAGCGTCCAGGTCGCAGCTGGCGTCAATGATGCAGGGCGATTTGCCGCCCAGCTCCAGGGTGGTGGGGGTCAGGTTGGCAGCGGCGGCTTTGGCAACGATACGGCCCACAGCAGTAGAGCCGGTAAAGAACAGGTGGTCAAACGGCAGGCTTGAGAATTCAGCGGCAAGCTCGCCATCGCCCAGCACCACGCACAGCTCATCAGGTGCAAACGCTTTTCCAATCAATTCAGCCATCAGCGCAGATGTGTGCGGCGTCAATTCGCTGGGCTTGAGCATCACGCGGTTGCCCGCAGCAAGCGCCGTGATGACCGGGCCCAAGGCAAGCTGGACCGGGTAGTTCCACGGCGACACGACGCCCACCACACCCAGAGGCTGGCGCTGAAGGTAAGCGCTGGCGGGCTGCAGGTACAGCGGGGTGCTGACTTTTTGCGGCTTGATCCATTTGGGCAATGACTTGAGCGTGTGCGACAGCAAGGTACGCAGGACAAACAGGTCAGCGATTTCAGTCAACTGCAAAGACCGCACGCCAAAGTCTTTTTGCACCGCTTGCGCAAGCGCGGTGCCGTGATCGTCAAGCAAGGCCTTCATGGTCAAGAGTCTGCTTTGGCGCTGGGCCAGCGGAACCTCTATCTGGGCACGGCTGGCTTTGTATTGCGCATCAAAAAGGACGTGCAGGCGGGTCTGGTTAGGTGTGCTCATGGGGGGATCTTAAAAGCTTAAAAGCTACGCGGTACATAAAACAGAAGATATGCCCCTGTTTGCGCAGCATCCGGCAAACCACTGGCCCCAAAAAGACACCCCTTCAGGTCTGCGCCTACAACAAGCTAGCAAAGACTGAACTTGTAAGCCGTACGACCGCTGCGGCTGATGCCGGGCACATAAACAGCACTGGCCACATCGGGGTAGCTGTGCATCAGATTGGGCGCGTTCGGATAGCCTTGCGGCTCAAAGCACAGGCTTTGCTGCTGGAGGTAACGCGCGCCACCCTTGCCGAGGCCGCCAGCCAGGGGCTCATTGGGCGATAGGCCGGTGTAGAACTGCAGGGCGGGCTCGGTGGACCAGACTTGCATGACGCGGCCGCTGGCCTGGGCGCTGACCTGTGCGGCCAGCGTCAGTTGATGGGGCGCTGGTTTGTTCACCAGATAGCAGCAGTCGTAACCGCCCTGCTCCCCTGCGCTGATGGCTCGTGGCTGAAGAAAGTCAAAGCGGGACCCTGCGACTGGCAGCAGTTCGCCAGTGGCGACCCAATCGTCCGTCATGCCAAACTGCTGATCGGCAAAAACAGTGACATGGTGGTCCAGCAGATGGCCACTGGCGTGGCCGTTGAGGTTGAAAAACGCATGGGTGGTGAAGCTGGCGACGGTTGACTTGTCGAGTGCGATCGCCTCGTAATCCACTACCAGTTCGTTCGCGTCGGTGAGGCTGTACATCAGGCTCAGGGCCAGCGTACCGGGAAACCCCTCTTCGCCATCAGCAAACACGTAGCGCATCTCTACGCTTGACAGATTGTTCTGCACCGCCTCAAACACCTGGTAACGCGAACCCTTGATGCCGCCGTGCAGGCAATGCCGGCCGTTGTTGACAGACAGCTGGTGACGTTCGCCATCAAGCATGAAGGCCGCGTTGCCGATGCGCCCTGCATGGCGGCCAATGAACGCGCCCATGGAGGGCGAACCTGACAAAAAACCATCCAGGCTGTCATAACCCATCACCACGTCGCCCAAGTGGCCGTCGCGGTCAGGTACCAGCAATTGCGCTATTTTGGCGCCGTAGTTGGTGATGCTGCACACCATCCCGCTGGCATTGCGCAGGGTGTACAGGTCTACCGGTTTGCCGTCGACAACACGTTGGAAACGCCCCGGCTGCAGCAGCGTTGAGCCTGTCACGAAGCCTCAGGCGACGCTGTGGTTGGCCATCAGTTCCAGCGAGCGCACCAGTGCCGAATGGTCCAGGTCCTGCATGCCGTTGGCGGCACAGACTTGCATCAATTGCGCGGCGCTGGCGGTTTGCGGCAGGGCTACGCCCATCGCTTTGGCGCCTTGCAGGGCCAGGTTCAAATCCTTTTGATGCAGGCCAATCCTGAAGCCCGGTGCAAAGGTGCGTTTGATCATGCGTTCGCCATGCACCTCCAAAATGCGCGACGCAGCAAAGCCGCCCATCAGCGCCTGGCGCACCTTGGCCGGGTCTGCGCCTGCCTTGCTGGCAAACAGCAGCGCCTCGCCCACCGCTGCAATGTTCAAAGCCACAATGATCTGGTTGGCCACCTTGCAGGTCTGGCCGTCACCGTTGCCGCCAACCAGCGTGATGTTTTTACCCATCAGCTCAAACAGGGGTTTGACTTTGTCAAACGCGGCCTCGGGCCCGCCGACCATGATGGTCAGGCTGGCCGCCTTGGCACCGACTTCACCACCAGACACCGGCGCGTCCAGATAGTCGCAGCCCAGGGCATTGATTTTTTGGGCGAATTCTTTGGTGTCCATCGGCGAGACGGAACTCATGTCGACCACGGTTTTGCCTGGGCTCAAACCTTGGGCCACACCAGCGTCACCGAACAAAACGGTGGCCACATCAGGCGTGTCGGGCAGCATCATGAAAATGATGTCGGCTTTTTGAGCCACCTCTTTGGCTGACGTGCAGGCGTGTGCTTTGTCACCCAACAGTTCAGCCGGTATTTTGCTGCGGGTGCTTAAAAAAACGTCATGTCCCGCCTTGATCAAATGCGCCGCCATGGGCGCACCCATGATGCCAAGACCCACAAAGCCGAGTTTTAAACCAAGTATGCTCATTGCAGTATTTCCAGAAAAAATTAAATTGAATAACGGTCATGCAGCGCCTGCGTGGCAGACCTGAAAACGCCCAGGTCACTGCCTACGCCCACAAAGGTCGCGCCCATGGCCATGTAGCGCCGTGCATCAGCCTCCACCGGGGCCAGAATGCCGGTTGGCTTGCCGAACGCCTTGGCATCGGCAAACACAGCGGCTATCGCAGCCTGAACCTCGGGATGGTTTGCATTACCCAGGTGACCCATGTCGGCAGCCAGATCAGACGGGCCGACAAACACACAGTCAACCCCTTCGACGGCCGCAATCGCTCTGGCGGCATGCACGCCCAAACGGCTTTCGATTTGCAGCATCACGCAAATATGGTCGTTGATGGACTTGAAGTAGTCGGGCACCGTACCATAGCAGTTGCTGCGCTGCGACACCGACACACCGCGTATGCCCTGAGGCGGGTAGCGCGTGGCGCGCACGGCCTGCAGTGCTTCAGCTTCGCTTTCAATGAAGGGAATCAGAAAGTTATAAAACCCGGCGTCCAGCAAACGCTTGAGTTCTACCGGGTTGTTGCTGGCGGGCCTGACCACGGGCGCGCTTGGGCTGTCTTTAAGGGCCATCAACTGCGGTATGAACGTGTTCACGTCGTTGGGTGAATGCTCGCCGTCAAGCAAGATCCAGTCAAACCCGGCCACACCCAGCACCTCCGTGGTGATGGCGTTGGCCAGCGACGACCAGCAGCCAATCAGGCGCTCGCCTGACAGAAGTTTTTGCTTGAGGCTGTTGGGAAAGGATTGGTAAGAAACGGTCTGTGTCATAAATCACCTCAAAAAAATAAAAAACAAAAAACTTGAAGGCTCAGTCTTCAAAGCCGTACAGGGACTTGGGGTTGTCTACCAGAATTCGCTGGCGCACGGCGGCGTCAGGTGCCCAGCCGGGCAGCAGGTCCAGCATGGCCTGGTCGTCCGGTCTGGGCACACGGTTGGGGTGCGGCCAGTTGCTGGCCCAAAGGCAGCGCTCAGGAAAATCCCGCGCCAGCGCCGACGCCAGCGCAGCTATATCGCCGTAAGCGGGCGGGCCGACTTGAGAGCTTTCATAAGGCGCAGAAAGCTTGATCCAGACGCGCCCGCTGTCGAGCAATGTGCCCATGGCGCGGTAAGCCGCATCCGCCGTCGTGACAGGACTGAGAAATTTGCCGATATGGTCTATCACCAAGGGCGTGGGCAGCGCCCGCAAGCGCGCTGCGTGCAAAGGGAAGTCGCAGCCGTCCATCTGAAAATTGATGTGCCAGCCCAAAGGCTTGATGCGCGCAGCCAATGGCTCGAGATGGTCCCAGCCCAGTGCACCGCCGGGCAACATCATGAAGCGCACGCCGCGCATACCCGCCTGGTGCAAGTTCTGCAGCTCTGGCTCGCTGATGTCAGGTTTGACCACGGCAATGCCGCGCGCCTGATCGCCCAGTGTTTTCAAAGCGGCCACGGTACAGGCATTGTCAAACCCATAACCCGTTGGCTGCACCACGATCACGCGGGACAAGCCCAGCGCCTGCTGAACCTGATGGTAGGCCTTGACCGGCGCGGGCGGCGGCACAAAGGTGGCCGTTGGTGCCAGCGCGTAGCCAGGCTCGTAAATATGAATATGGCAGTCGCAAGCGCCGGCCGGTAAACGCGCTGGACTCGAGGGCTTTGCGCTTGTGTTCATTTGTGGCTGCATGCTTCAGACCCTCGCGGCGGTTTTCAAATTGGCCAGCCGATACGCTGCATCAGCGTTCACGGCGCCAACGGGCACTTGCCCGCGCAAAATGCTGTCGGTCTGCGCCACGGTTTCCAGGGCTTGGTGTTCAATGGCCGGCAGGGTCAGACCGCCGATGTGTGGCGAGGCCAGCACCCGCGGATGTGAAGCCAGCGCAAGGCTGGGCATCTGGTCCGGCGCACGGCCGACATCCAGCGCAGCACCCGCCAGGTGGCCGCTGTTGAGCGCGTCGAGCAAGGCCGCATCGTCGACCAAGTTGCCACGCGATGCATTGACGAAAAAAGCACCCTGCTTCATGCGGGCAAAGGCTGCGGCGTTCATCAGGTTTTCAGTCTCTGCATTGGCCGGGGCCAGACACACCACATAGTCTGACTGCGCCAGCAAATCGGCCAAGTCTGTGCTGCGCACAGCGGTTTCATGGGCGGGTAAAAACGGGTCATTCACCAGCACGCGCAGACCGAAAGCGGCCGCCAGCGGGCACAGGTAGCGGCTGATCTGGCCATAGCCGATCACGCCCAGGGTGGCGCCCCGCAGTTCGCGGCCCATCTGCGGCACCGGCTGCCGGCCCGCGCTGTAGATGGCGGCAGCCCGGCTGATGCCGCGACTCAGGTCAATCATGACCGCCAGAATCCATTCGGACACAGAGGCAATAAAGCCGGCACTGGCCTGCGTGACCAGAATCCCCTGCCCGCTGGCTGCCGGCACGTCGATGGTGCGGATGTCCACCGCGCAACGCACCACGGCCAGCAGCTCAGGCATGGCCTGCAGAGTGCTTGCATCCAGGCTGGTCTGCCGGTAAGCGATCATCACCTGGCAGCCTTGCACAGCTTGCACCAGCGCCGGGCCTGAGAGGTCGGCGTTCGAGGGGTTCAGCCGCACCTGGGCGATGCGCCGCAAACGCGCCAGCGCCTCGTCGCCAAAGTACTCACGCATGCGGTCAGCCGGGTGCGTGACTAAAACAGTGGCCATAGACAGATGCAATGCAAACTCGAGCGCATCACAGTCCCATGCTGCGCGGCAGCCACAGCGAAATAGCTGGCAAATAAGTCACCATAATCAGCACTGCCAGCAAAATTACAAAGAAGGGGCCCATCGCGCGCACCACTTCTTCAATTCGAAGCTTGGCCACCGCACTGCCGACGAACAGTACCGCGCCCACAGGCGGCGTGATCAGCCCGATGCCCAGGTTCACCATCATGATCATGCCGAAATGCACGGGGTCAATGCCAATGGCCTTGGCCACGGGCAGCAGCACCGGCGTGAGGATCAAAATCAGGGGCGCCATGTCCATCAGACAGCCCAGCACCAGCAGCATGATGTTGATCAAGGCCAGGATCACGTAGCGGTTATCGCTCAGCGTGGTCAGGATCGCAGTGATTTTCAAAGGAATCTGCATCAGCGTCATGATGTAGCCGAAGCTGGCTGCGAAGCCGATCAGGATCATGACAATCGACACCGTTTTGACCGTACGGTGCATCAGCTTGGGCAGATCACTCCAGCGGTAGTCGCGGTAAATGAACATGGTCACAAAGAAGGCCCACACCACCGCAATAGAGGCTGACTCGGTGGCGGTAAAAACCCCGCTCATGATGCCGCCCAGAATGATGACCATGGTCATCAAGCCCCACATGGCGTCCAGGCAAATTTTCAGCGCCTCAGACATCGGGATCACGCGACCCTTGGGGTAGTTGCGTTTGCGCGCCACGTACAAGCAATAAATAGACAAACTCAAACCCAGCAACAGGCCCGGAAAAACACCGGCCATGAACAGCGCTGCCACCGACACCGTGCCGCCGGCCGCCATGGAATAAATCACCGCGTTGTGGCTGGGTGGAATCAAGATGGCCTGAACCGAACCACTGACAGTGACCGCCGTTGCGAAAGGGCGCGGGTAACCGTTTTTTTCCATTTCGGGAATCAGCACCGACCCGATCGAAGCCGTATCGGCCACCGACGAGCCGGAAATCGCGCCGAAAAAGGTGGAGGACAGAATATTCACAAGCGACAAACCACCGCGCACAAAACCGATCAGCACACCGGCAAAAGCAACCAGTCGGCGCGCCATACCGCCTTCTGCCATGATGGCGCCGGCCAGCACAAAACAGGGGATGGCCAGCAGTGAAAACTTGTTCACGCCGCTGGCGATCTGGATCATGATGGCGTCCAGCGGCAGCTCAATCCAGAGCCCTCCCAGCAAGGCCGCCAGGCCTAGCGCGTAAGCCACCGGCATGCCAAGCAACATGAGCGCGGCAAAACTGCCAATCAATACAAGTGCGTCCATGATCAGACCTCTGTAACGGTGGGGATGTTGGACTCATGGTCAAAGGTGACCACGGCGCGATGACTTTGAGAGCCCAAAAAGGCTTTTTCCAGCACGAAAATCAGCGTCATGAAACTGCCCACGGGCAAGGGCAGGTAGGTCAGCCCAACGGGAAGCCAGGGTAAGTCGCCCAGGGTTTGACCCATGGTTTCCAGCACCAGTTTCGTGCCCCAGACCATCACAAACAGACAGATGCTGATCATGAACACGTCGACCAGCAATTCACATTGCCTGCGCACGGCAGGCGGCAAGCGGTCAGTCAGCACGCCGACCGCAATGTGTGCACCCGCGCGGTAACCGGCGGCCGCACCGAGAAAAGTAAAACTCACCATCAGCAGCACCGCCACCGGCTCGGGCCAGTGTGCGCCGGTACCCAGAACATAACGGGCAAACACACCCCAGGGAAT
>CANJWZ010000067.1 GCA_947478725.1 Comamonadaceae bacterium | reverse complement strand
TGGCCCAAGCGGGCGTACCGGTGTTGGCCCTGGGTCGCAATGTGCAAAGTCTGCAGGCCCTTCAAGACAGCAGCCCCCGGATCGCCACGGTTGTGTGTGATCTTTCGGATGTCGCCTCCTTGCCCGGCCATGCGGCGCAGTGGGTCGCGCTTTACCCCGACTTGGCCTGTGTGATTCATAACGCAGGCGTGCAAGACATCGTGCGCATGGACGATGCCGGCTACGGCGCTGGGCAATTACGCCAAGAAGTTGACATCAACCTGGTGGCACCCATGGTGCTGACCCAGGCCTTGCTGCCCCACCTGCAAAGCAAGCAGCAGGCGTGTGTGGTCAACATCACCTCGGGCATGGGCTTTGCTCCCAAACGCACCTCGGCGGTCTACAGCGCCACCAAGGCAGGCCTGCATTTGTTCAGCGAGGCACTGCGCGCCCAATTACAAGGGAGCACGGTGCAAGTGGTAGAAGCGGTCATGCCTATGGTCGATACTGCCATGTCCCAAACGAGCAGCGCAGTAAAGATATCACCCGCTCAAGCGGCCCGCGAAGTGATCACCGGCATGAACAAAGGTCTTTCTGTGGTCTGGGTTGGAAAAACTCGCGCCATTCCTGTGCTGCTGCGCCTCGCGCCCAGCGTGCTGGCCCGCGTCATCCAGCGGGGATAATCCGCTCGTCTGGAAAAGACCCATGAATTTATTACCACGCAGCCAGTTCAACACTTTCGGAGGCATCGCCTCCCAGCGCCGCTGGGCGGTATGGGCTCTGCTCGGGCTGGCCGCACTTTGTGCCCAGCCGGCCACTGCTGCACCTGTTGAGACCGCGAGCACCGCACAAGCAAGCGCCGATGCTGCTGCATTGGTATTGGTAGACCCTTCACTTTTCACCACCCAAACCTTTCAATGGAAAGACGTTGCTCGCGGCCGGTCGGTGCCGGCCAGGCTTTATCTGCCAGCGGGCCCCAAGTTGGGTGAAGGGGCGGTGCCGCTGGTTGTTTTCTCACACGGCATTGGTGGCTCAATGGACGGCTACAGCTACCTGGGACGCTACTTTGCAGCACACGGTTTTGCCAGCCTGCACGTGCAGCATGTCGGCAGCGACCGCCAAATCTGGTGGGGCAACCCGTTGACACTGGCTTCGCGCTTGTCCAATGCAGCCCAGCATACCGAGGCGCTTGATCGCGTAAAAGATGTCAAGTTCGCACTCGACAGCCTGTTGGCCGATACGGTGGGCAAGGTCATGGATGTCAAACGCCTCATCGCAGCGGGTCATTCTTATGGTGCCAACACCACGATGCTGCTGGTGGGCGCAAAGGTTGACATGAATGGCGCTACCGTGTGGGTCAAAGACCCGCGCTTTTCTGCCGCTATTTTGATCTCTGCACCGCCGTTTTATGGCTTGGGCGATCCGCTCAACATAGTTTCTGATATAGACGTTCCCACACTGCACATCACCGCGACGGCAGACGACATCCAGATTCCTGGCTACAGCTCCGGTGTGGCCGACCGCCTGGCACTGTACAAAGCGACCGGCGCCAGCACGCAGGCGGCGAAAGTACTGGCGGTTTTTAAGGGCGGCTCGCACAGCATTTTTACCGACCGCATGGGTACGGGCGGCGTTGCGCTTAACCCGCAGGTAAAGGTGGCCACGCGCCAACTGGCGTTGGCATTTTTGACCTGGTTTCAGGGCAAAGATGCAGCAGCACTTGAACAATGGTCTGGACAAAACACAATGCTTTTGTCGCAGTTTGAAAAGGCCGCTTTTTAATCAGGCGCGGAGGATGAAGGGTGAGGTTACTTGCGGCAAGCTGTAGGCGTATTCAAAACCGGCCCCATTAATTTCCATATACTCATCCGCATCCCAGACCACCTAAAGAGGAATGCATGTCGATCCAATCCGTCCTGAAATCCACTGTGATCGCGCTGGCGATCGCCACCGGTGCGCCGCTTTTCGCACAGGGCACGCCCATCAATACGGCGGCGTTTGATGCGCTGGTCGCTCAGGGCCCGGTTGCCGATAGCGCGACCATCGCGTCGAGTACGTGGGCCAGCAAGATCAAGCAGGCCGGTGCATTGCGCCTGGGCGCCACCCAAACCTCGAATCTTTTCTCGCTGCTCAATGAGAAGGACGGCAAGATACGCGGTTTCGACGCTGGCCTGGCCCAGCTCATCACCCGATACATCCTGGGCGATGGGGCCAAGTTCCAGTTCACGCAGGTCACCTCGTCCACACGCGAACAGGTGCTCATCAACGGCCAGGTGGACATGGTGTTTGCCACTTACTCCATCACGCCGGCCCGGGCTGAGAAGATCTCGTTTGCCGGTCCTTACTACACGTCGCAGGCGGGCGTGCTGGTCAAGGCTAACAACCGGGCGATTCAGTCCTACAACGATCTCGCTGGCAAGAAGTCCGCCACCCAGGCTGGATCAACGGGGCCCGCCATCCTGGCGCAATTTGCGCCCAAAGCCACCGTGCAAGAGTTTCAAACCCACCAAGAGGCCCTTGACGCATTGCGCCAGGGACGGGTGGACGCCTACGTGACCGACTACACACTGCTGCTCAACACCTTAAGCCTCGGAGGCAGCGACGCGCAGTTGGCGGGCGCTCCCTTTGGCGCGCAAGACCCCTACGGCGTTGGCCTTCCCAAGGGCTCAGACGGCGTGGCCTTTATCAATGCTTTCCTGAAGAAGATTCAAGCCGACGGTACGTGGGCCAAGCTATGGACAGTGTCCATCGGGCAGCGCACCGGCAGCACGGCGGTTCCTGTGCCGCCCGCGCTGCCTTAAGCAATGCAAGGTGTCTCCGGGCTGCTGAGCGCTTATGGGCCAGCCTTCGGGCAGGCCCTGCTGCTGACCTGGAAGCTCACCGCCATATCGTTTGTGGCCGGCTTTGCACTCGGCATGGTTGTGACGGTGCTGCGACTTCTCCCGCTGCAAACGCTGCGCTTCTTTCTAACCGGCTATGTCGAGATCTTCCGCAACATTCCCAGCGCGGTGCTGCTGATTTTCATCGTGTTCGCGCTGCCAGATCTGCAGGTTCTGATTGACTACGAGCCCAGCGTGATACTGACCTTGACGCTGGTTTGCTCCGCCTTCACGGCGGACTACCTGCGCACTGGCATCAACACCGTCGGTGGTGGTCAGGTTGAAGCTGCACTGAGCCTGGGCATGCGTCCGATGAGCGTCATTTTTGCGGTGGTGTTGCCGCAGGCGCTGCGCGCGGTTGTGCAGCCCATGACCTCGCTGCTCATGGCGCTGATGCTGTCGACCTCGCTGGCCTCGCAGGTGCCGTTTCCGGGCAAGGAACTCACCACGCTCGTCGCCAAGCTCGCCAACGACTCCGCCGCCGGCATGCCAGCGTTTGCGGTCGCTGCCGCGCTGTATGTGGCGTCGGGGCTCTTGATTGCCTGGGCTGGTGCGACCCTGGAGAAAAAGGTGCGGATACTGCGATGAGTCGTGCTATTGAAGACATTCTGTTTGGTGGTCCGAGCCCCCGGGCCCGAGTCGTCACCTGGGGCCTGAGCGCGGCCGTCGCGGGCCTGCTGGCCTACGCCATCGTTGCCCGGTTTCATGCCGCAGGCCAGTTCGAGTTGCGGCTTTGGGAATTCTTCGGCTGGACAACAACCTGGGCCTTTCTGGCCAAGGGCCTGCTCGGCACGCTTGCATCGGCGGCGATGGCTGCTGTCATTGCGCTGGTGCTCGGGCTGGTGCTGCTCTTGGGCCGCTTGTCGCGACTGCGGCTCGCTCGTTTGCCAAGCGTTGCGGTCATTGAATTCCTGCGCGGTGTGCCGACGCTGCTGCTGATCTACGTGTGTTTTCTGGTGCTTCCGTCGGTCGGTATCAAGCTCAGTACCTACTGGATGTTGACGCTGCCGGTCGGGCTGAGCACTGCTGCCGTGGTGGCCGAGGTTTACCGCGCGGGCGTGCTGGCCGTTCCCCGAGGCCAGACCGATGCGGCACGAAGCCTGGGGCTTACTGAAGCCCAGGTCTTCTTTCAGGTGGTCTTTCCCCAAGCCCTGCGTTACATCGTCCCAGCTCTGGTCGCGCAGATGGTCATCGTGGTCAAGGAGACCACCTTTGGCTATGTCGTGACCTACGGCGAATTGATGCAGAACGCCAAGGTGCTGATTGCCAACTACCAGGCGCTGGTGCCGGTGTACCTGGTTGTCGCGGCGCTGTACTGCCTGGTGAACTACGCCATCTCCAAGGCCAGCCAACGGCTCGGCCGGCCCATGCACTGACCGCCACAGAGCCGCTCAGGTTCTGCTCATGCGGTTGTTGATTTGTATTCAACCAACGGTCAGTCAACTCGCCGGAAAGTCGCCTGAATGCAGTGATGCAGTTGACGACTTTCATGTGTCGGCATGTCACGCCGCTTTTGCAGGCGGTGCCAGCCCTTTGGGCAGCATGGCATGCACGCCGCGGTGGGTGTTGACGGTTTGCGTGATGCGAAAGTCAACGCCCAGGCTGCACAGTGTGTAGGCGTCTTCGCGCGACAGGCCTCGCTCAGTCAGCAGCACAAGCATGTCGCGCAGCGCCATGTCCATGCACTGGTCCAGCGTGGGGGCCATGCCCATGGTGATGTAGTGGGTGGGTGTTTCAGCACGTGGATACGCCAGCGCCGTGTTCTTGTGCACAATCAGCTCGAATGTCCCTTCCAGCGCGGTTTCGATGGCTGTGGTGCAAACCTCACCATCGCCCTGGGCTGCATGGCCGTCGCCGCAGGAGAAAAGCGCCCCTGCTACATGCACCGGCAAAAACAGCGAACTGCCGGGGCGCAGCTCCTTGTTGTCCAGATTGCCGCCGTGCGCGCGCGGGATGATGGTGCTGATACGGCCCCAATGCGCGGGCGGTGCGACACCCATCACGCCAAAAAAGGGGTGCAGCGGCAAGTCCAGTCCCCAGGGCAGCCGGGCCACCATGCGCTGGCCATCCAGCGGAATGTTCATCAGGCGGTAGGCGTCGAATTCGGCGGGTAAGGTGCCAGCCAATGGGCGGATGAAGTTGTAGCCCCAGTCCTGCCGCAACTTCACATCAAGGATGCGCACTTCCAGCGTGTCACCGGGCGCGGCATCTGCCACAAAAACCGGGCCGGTCAGGATGTGGCCTGGCACATGGCGCGGTGTGCGCAAATGGATGTCCGCCAGCTCAGGCGGGATATGAAACTGGCCCGCCGGTGGCAGCACGTCGGGTCCGCCGCTGACGGTGTTCACGGTCAGGCGGTCGCCGCTTTGCACGCGCAGCACAGGTGGTATTTTGGCGTCGAACAAGCCCCAATGGCAGGTGTCAACGCTGGCGTTCAAAAGGTGTTCGGTCATGGTGTGCTCGGGGCGATCCGGTCTGGGCGATGGGTGAAGAAGAATCTGCGCCGCTGTCATGGACAATCAGGAGTTCAGCGTGGACTAGCTTGCATTATCTGGTTTTTCGGCTGGTTTTTTTTGAATGTAGTTCATGCGCAGGTGGTGCCTGATAACTTGATTCGATGAGAGGCGCAGTGAGATCGCTCGAGCCGACCAGATGTCAACGAGAAATTTGTGGCTGTGAAAAAACATCACTTTTTCCATAGCGGAAATATTGTTTAGCTGAGGATTTCCCCAGTAAATAACCAAAGGGCCAGCATGGCCGGCAGCCTCAGAATAGTGCCGACGAAGTGAAAAATCGCTTTACTGAGAGCAATGCTTCACTGGGTAAGTACTTATATACATACCATTAATAAGGTTCTCAATGAGTTATATCGATGTCTCATTCCAGCAAAGTGAGCCTAAGTAGCGTCTTAGTGTTTCCTCGGCAAGTAGTAACTTGGAGTGAGAATCGACATGACAATCGCAATCGCATTGGTGTTGCTGGTACTTGGATCACTGATCTTCCATTACCTCAGTCCTTGGTATTTCACACCCATCGCTTCCAACTGGAAGGGCATGGACGATACGATTCAACTGACATTTTGGATTACCGGGCTGGCTTTTGTCGCTGTCAATCTTTTCGTTGCCTATTGCATTGTCAAGTTCCGAGCCAAGCAGGGTGTCAGAGCTGCTTACGAGCCTGAAAACAAAAAGTTAGAGTGGTGGCTCATCAGCATCACAACAGTCGGCGTAGCCGCAATGCTGGCTCCGGGCTTGATCATCTGGGCCAATTTTGTCACGGTCCCTTCAGAGGCTCATCTGGTCGAGGCCGTTGGGCAGCAATGGCACTGGCAATACCGACTACCTGGTAAAGACGGCAAGCTTGGTGTCGTTAATTCCAAGCACATCAATGATGCTAATCCGTTTGGAATGGACCTGTCGGACGCAAATGGACGCGACGATATTTTGGTCTCAAGCCAAGAGTTGCATTTGCAAATCGGCAAGCCGGTCAAGATCTTGTTACGTTCGATTGACGTATTGCACAACTTCTCGGTACCCCAGTTTCGCGCCAAGATGGATTTGGTGCCGGGAATGATGACCTATCTCTGGCTAACACCCACCCGAACAGGTAAGTTTGATCTGCTGTGCAATGAATTGTGCGGTGTCGGTCACTTTGTCATGCGCGGGGTCATTGTGGTGGAAGAAGAGGCGGCTTATCTGTCTTGGCTGGGTGACCAGAAAACGTTTGCTGATAATTTATCTAAACCCAGTGGTGACAAAACACTTGGTAAGGCCCTTTATGCAACGTGTGCGGCTTGCCACGGCGCTGAGGCAGAAGGCAATCTCTTGCTTCATGCGCCTAAATTGGCCGGCCAAGGTGAATGGTATCTGCAGCGGCAATTGAGTTATTTCAAACACGGTATCCGAGGGAGCAATGAGCGGGATGTGTTTGGCAAGGTGATGGCGCCGATGGCATCTTTGCTGGTTGACGATGCTGCGATTGCCAATGTCAGTGCATTCATCACATCCTTACCAGATAAAGCTGCACCCAATACGGTCAAGGGCAACGCCAGCATTGGCAAACCCTTGTTTGTCTCGACCTGCTCAACCTGCCACGGCCAGAACGGTCAAGGCGTACGCCTGATGCAAGCTCCCAAACTTAAGGGCATGAGCGACTGGTATGCGGCGACTCAGTTGAAAAACTTTAAGCAGGGTATTCGAGGCGCTCACGCCAAGGATGACTATGGACCGCAAATGGCATTGATGGCGGCCATTTTGAAAGATGAACAGGCCATTAACGATTTGATAGCTTATATCAATGTGCTCCCCTGAGCGGACTTTGACAGGACAGGTAGACGAATCTAAAAAAAGGATATCTGATGGAACACATGACACACGATGAGTCCGCTGACGTTGGACCATTAGAGGTCGCGGAGATGGAGCTCTACCATCCCAAAACGTTTTTAGGCAAGTACATCTGGAGCCAAGACGCTAAGGTGATTGCAATCCAATACGCTGTCACCGCTATTTCTATTGGGCTGGTAGCCTTGGTCCTGTCTTGGATGATGAGGCTTCAACTGGCTTTTCCCAACAGTTTCTCGTTCATAGACCCCAGCAACTACCTTCAGGCCGTCACCATGCACGGCATGATCATGGTGGTTTATTTGTTAACTGCCTTGTTTCTGGGTGGTTTTGGCAACTACCTGATTCCTTTGATGGTGGGTGCTAGAGACATGGTTTTTCCGTATCTCAATATGTTGAGTTTTTGGATTTACCTTTTCGCCGTCATTCTTTTGGTGATCAGTTTTTTTGTTCCTGGTGGGCCCACCGGATCGGGCTGGACCCTCTACCCGCCGCAGGCGATTTTGCCAGGCACCCCGGGGGCCACCTGGGGCATTATTTTCATGTTGGTCTCCCTCATTTTTTTCATCATTGGTTTTACCATGGGCGGCCTGAATTACGTCGTCACTATTTTGCAAGCGCGCACCCGTGGTATGACTTTGATGCGCATGCCATTGACCATATGGGGCATTTTTGTTGCAACCATTTTGGCCTTGCTTGCCTTTCCGGCTTTGTTTGTCAGCGCGGTGATGATGTTGTTTGACTTGTTGTTGGGCACCAGCTTCTTTATGCCTGCACTGGTGTCAATGGGACAGCAAGCCAGTTATACCGGCGGTAGTCCCTTGTTGTTCCAGCATCTGTTCTGGTTTTTCGGTCACCCAGAGGTCTATATTGTTGCCTTGCCTGCATTCGGCATTGTCTCGGACCTGCTCAGTGTTCATGCCAGAAAGAATATTTTTGGTTATCGCATGATGGTTTGGGCCATTGTCGCCATTGGCGTTCTCAGTTTCTTTGTCTGGGCACACCACATGTATGTCAGTGGCATGAATCCTTATTTCGGATTCTTCTTTGCCACCACAACCTTGATCATTGCCATTCCCACTGCTTTGAAAGTTTATAACTGGGTTCTGACGCTTTGGCAGGGCAGCATTCATCTCAATGTTCCCATGCTGTTTGCCATCGGTTTTATCTTTGCATTTCTGCACGGCGGCTTGACCGGCTTGTTCTTGGGCAACGTCAGCGTCAGCGTGCCACTGTCGGACACCATGTTTGTGGTGGCCCACTTTCACATGGTCATGGCTGTTGCTCCCGTCATGGTGGTGCTTGGCGCGATTTACCACTGGTACCCCAAAATTACAGGCCGCATGATGCACGAGGGCATGGGCAAGATTCATTTCTGGACCACCTTTTTAGGCACCTATGCAATTTACCTGCCCATGCACTACTTGGGATTTTTAGGCGTACCAAGACGGTATTTTTCAGTCGAGGGGACAAGTTTCATTCCAGCTTCAGCGACCGATTTGAACATCGGAATTACCTTGGCTGCTTTGTTTGTGGGAGCGTTTCAACTGCTCTTTTTGTATAACTTATTTTGGAGTTATTTCAATGGCAAGCCGTCAGGCTCCAACCCTTGGAATGCAACCACGCTTGAATGGCAAACCTCTGAGACGCCACCGATACACGGTAATTTTGGACCTGAATTACCGAAGGTCTATCGCTGGGCTTACGACTTCAGTGTGCCTGGGGTGGTGAGTGACTTCATACCGCAAAACGTGGCGCCGCAAGACGTCAAACGTGTTTAGGTGCGCACAGCCATGAACCTCATTCATCACTTGACCACCAAGCCCTGGGAAGCCACGGCCGAGTTACCGTTGCTTCAGCAGCATTCCAATCAACAGAATAAGCGAGCTGCGCTTAAAGTATTTTTGGGCGTTGTCACTGTTGTATTCACGTTGCTAATTGTGGCTTATGCCGGACGCATGGCCTATGAAGATTGGCGGCCTGCGCCACAAATCAGATTAATGTGGGCCAACACATTGGTGCTGTTTCTGGGTAGTTTAGGTTTGGAGCTCGCCCAGTACGCTGTTAGGCGCGGTCAAAAAAAACTATTGCTTAGAAGTCTTTTGGCTGCAGGACTTTGCACCTTGCTGTTCTTGATGGGTCAGGCTCAAGCCTGGCGTGAACTCGGCTCCTTGGTTTATTTTCAAGTCACCAATCCGGCCATTGCTTTTTTCTATCTCATCACGGGTTTGCATGGCTTGCATTTGCTAGGTGGATTGGTGGTTTGGGGTCAAGCGCTAACCCGCTTGTGGAGAGGTTGTGCGATAGAGAAAGTGCGGCACCGTGTTGAGTTGTGCACGCTCTACTGGCATTTTTTGTTGTTGGTATGGCTTGTACTTTTTGGCCTGTTGTTCACAGGGAACAACTTAGATGAATTGATGGTTATCTGCGGAATAAAAGGAAGGACCTGATATGTCACACCCTGTTTCGACAATACCCATTCACTCGCCCGTCTTGGAGCCTGGTATGAAGGGCCTTGTGAGTGACTGGTCCGCCGATCAACAGTCGTTCAAGAAGGTCCCATGGGGCAAAACCATGATGTGGATTTTCTTGGTCAGCGACACCTTTATCTTCAGTATTTTCTTGATTTCGTACATGACCGTGCGAATGTCCACTCCCGATCTCTGGCCCAATTCGAGTGAGGTGTTTGCCTTGACGCTTGGTGGCAAGGAGATCCCTTTGGTCCTGATTGCGCTGATGACCTTCATTCTCATTACCAGCAGTGGAACCATGGCCATGGCGGTGAATTACGGCTACCGCAAAGACAGACGAACGACTTTCGTGCTTCTGCTGATCACCGCCTTATTGGGAGCGTCATTTGTTGGCATGCAGGCATTCGAATGGACGAAGTTAATCACCGAAGAGGGGATACGGCCTTGGGGCAATCCTTTGGGTGCTGCGCAATTTGGTTCTGTCTTTTTTATGGTCACTGGATTTCACGGTACCCATGTCTCCATAGGCGTCATTTTGTTATTGATCTTTGCCTTCAAGGTCTGGCGTGGCGATTTAGAACACGAACGGCCTGGTTTTCTGACGGGTCGTAAGGGTGGCTATGAAACGATAGAAATCGTCGGTTTGTACTGGCACTTTGTCGACTTGGTCTGGGTCTTTATTTTTGCGTTTTTCTATCTTTGGTAAGGAGAACCTATGTCTGAAGCA
>CANJWZ010000066.1 GCA_947478725.1 Comamonadaceae bacterium | reverse complement strand
CTGCGTGTTAACTCGGCTCTCATGGAGTGCGCTAGGAATGGCAATGCTGAATCCGCTCGCCTTATGCTTCAGTTGGCGTTTGGTTGGCCTCGGCCAAAACGTGGGCGTCTTCCTTGAGCAACCGAGCCAAAGCCCTAGCCGCGATCATGGTGCCCCGGGGGTTCCCCTTCCACGCATTGCGGGCGACCACAGCCTTGCCTTCGGCAGTTTTGGGGCCGCAGGACTTCTCCCAAGGCTTCCAGCCATGGATAATCTCAGCTCGCTGGGCACGATATGCAGCGGATCGTTGCACGGTGTGGCCTCATACTTTGCTTTACGGCGCGAGTTATTGCGGCTGTGAGCTCGCGGGTAAATCACCCAGCATTTTAGCCCAAGCCTTCTGCCTGAGTATGCACCAAGCAGGTTCTTATTTGAATCCACCGCCTTGCGCAGCGGCATGAAATGGATATTGCCACAATGGCGGGGGCCTAACTGAAATCCGTCAGGCCCCGTGCCGAGGTCACCACCGTGGGTTTCTGGAGCCCGTTTGGCCGGTGTAGGGGTTGGTGTTCCCAGTCGCGCCGTAGTTGTCGCGCTGAGTGGCATTTGGATTGGTCTGATAATGGCCGCCGACGTAGGCGCCGTTGGACTGAGTGTGGGGCTGCACGTAGTGATTGTTCTGATTGGAGCCCGATCCGTAATTATTATATTGGGCCGAGGCGGGCACTGTAAGGGCCGCCATGGCGAGTCCGAGCGCGATTGACATCTTCATCGATGATCTCCCCGTCTGATTGTGACGGATCAGGTATTACAACCTAGGAACGCTGCGCACAACCTCTGATTGTCAGCTGACCTTATATCTTGACGCACAATTAAACTTGACCGATACAAATAAAAATATACCAGCCGTTGAGGGCCAAGCTTCATGCACGGGCGGATTATGGTCTGGTGATGGCATAGACGCACAACCCAAGCCACTCATGTAGCGCCATCTGCCATCTGCCTAAGCTTTCCACTAACGAATATTGGATTATCGAGGTTGTTCTTGCTGTTTTAAAGTCCACCGGAAAAGGCGTTATGTTGCACTTGACCGCATTAAATTCTGCGGCAGCTCTGGGCATATGCCAAGCCGACGTGACAAGTAGCCAGGGTTGTTTGCAACGGTCACCCAATAAATTCGCGACGTACTGAGCATTTTCCCGTGTGTTGCGGGATCTCGCTTCAAGCTTTACGCGACTTGATTCTAAGCCTTGCTCTTCGAAGAACGCCGCCGCCAGTTGGGCTTCTGTAAAGCCGGTTGCCAGAAGGAGTCCCTCCCCTCCTGAAAACACTAGCTCTAACTTTGGATGCTTGCGCATCAATCCAACCGGCACAGTCATCCGCTCAGCTGCATCACCTAATGGTACTTGACCATGAATTTTGAAGATGTCGGGATGCCCTGTTGCTCCACCGAGTACGATAATGCCTTCAAACCGATCAATCGTCTGTTCTGAGGGAATGGCGTAACGGTTCTCTAGCGACCGCAATAAAGCATCGGGAATGATCTGGAATCCAAGGATTCCAAGAGCGAGCAGGCCGCTCCAGAGCATGAACAATGCGGCGCGGAACCACCGTGTGATCATAACCAAGCCTGCAAACCACCAAAGACTCAACCAGAACAAAGGCTGGGTGAATGCCGATAAGATTTTTGACAAGAGAAACATTCGACTGACCATCCAGGCAACGATTACTTTGTACTGATCGACTTCATCGGCCAGCGAAAGTGGAATGCTGTCGTAACTGATGGATGGCAGCCAGCGCGGTCGGTGAAGCTTCTCGGTAGTCGGGGGTGGGCATAGTGACAACTCCTCGGGGCAACATGTTGGTCTAATCATTATTGCACCATCGAACATACAACTTGAACTGAAACTTATTACCGCAGCCAGCAATCGCGAAGTGATACAGTGCTGCACCCCATAAAAAAGGTGCTGATCCCCGTGGCCAGATACCCAACCTGCCTGCTGAAGTTGGACACCGCCGCCTTGGCGCCTGCACTGCGCTTGAAGAGCAGCGACTTCATCAGCAGGAACACCGCAGTAAGGGGTCAGTTTTAAATTAACCCCAATTGACTTCGACCGAGGCTAGCCCTACCACCGATCTCAGTTTAGCCTGGCGGGGAAGGTTGCTATGACCAAAGATTACTCTCACGAGACGCGTGCGATTTATCATGCGCAGCACTCTCGCGTTGCTGAAGATGAGCGAGCGATGTCCCGTTTCATAGGAATGTTTTCTGAAGAATATTTTGGCTTACCGAAGAATTGGTTCGCGGAAAAATCTGTCATGGATGCTGGCTGTGGTTCCACGGCGAAGGTTCTGATCGCCTTGCACCGCATGGGAGCCACCAACATCCATGGTTTTGATCTTGACACAGATTTCATTCCTACTGCTGAGAGCTCCCTTGCGCGTCATGACGTCCCACTCGACAAGGTGACTATTTGCTCCGCCTCTGTACTAGACATTCCGTATGATGACGCTTCTTTCGATTTCGTTTGCTGTCACGGCGTCCTTCTCCATCTCAATAGTGATGAGGAAGCTCGCAAGGGTTTTTCGGAATTGGCTAGGATCACTAAACCGGGCGGCTACCTTTACACCGTCTTTGGCATCTCCGGTGGTGCCCTTGAGGAGTCGGTCTATCCGGCTCTGCGTGCGCACTACAAGGCGAACCCGGCATTCAAGGCCTTTATTGACAACGTAAAACCATCCGACTTCCACGCGCTAGTAGACCTGATCGCTGCGGGCTTTCAAGAGCACGAGGGGGTCAGCGCAGACTTGAGCAGTCTTAAGGATATGCTCGACACCGACTTGTGCGTTACTATGCAGAATGTGCTTCAGGCTCCAGTGCGCCTCGACATTCCTGAGGCAACGATCCGGAACATGTACGGCGCAGACTTCGACGATCCAACGCGACTGCGTCGGTATGTCAAGAGGGCCAACATACGACGTTACCTAGCGCCGCTCCATTACGCGACAGCAGATAATTCAACGCTTCAGCTTTGGTACGGAAGCGGAAATCTAGAGTTTATTGCTCGGAAGAAAGATAGGCCTTGATAGGGCTCCATCGCCAGATGTGCCGCATCGATTTGATGGGATTTCCGTCATCGCCATTAGGACAGTTGCCTAATGGAAATATTTAGGCCCTCCGCCCGACTGGCCGTGGCCAGCATATTGGCTACAAGGCGACTGCTGTCGTCGAGGCGGAGTATCAGCGAGTGCTCCGATCTGAGCATCGTCAGTGAGGACAACTAGCTTAAAATCCCCAGATCACATTTTTTCTGACGGAAAACACTCTGATATTATTTCGGATACAGAATGAAATCGATACTCGATTCTCCTATCGTGCATTTGCAAGCCTAAGGAAAGCCTTGGCCGCCTCATCCGCTTCTGGGGGTTACCTAACTGACCGCAGCCCTTTCGAAGAAGAATTTCTTTAACAACCATATTTTCGTACTATTTCGGATATGAAACGAAATCCCCAATCAACACCTTGCAGGAGACGCACCAGACGACCCAACTCGTACCGGGTTGAGTACTGCTACCGTATCGTCGAGTTGATGGCGGAGGGCCGCTCCCTCGACGGCTGCGCGGCCCTGCCGGGCGTCCTTCCCGACAGCCTCTAAGAGTGGCCGCGGGTACAACTGCACTGTCCAACCCCCTGCTTGCTTCAAGAAGCTCCGCCCGGGCCGCTTGCTGCTCCTCAATGGCTCGGAATATTGGGTCACTTCGTTCTGTGGTATTGGTATGCTCAGCCATTGCACGCTCCACCAACCTGTGTGCGGTGGTTAGAGCCGTCCCGGTGTTCGCGCACTTGGGCGGCTCGTATTTTATGCTAGCATAAATAGTGTTGCGATGGCCGAAACGCTCAAAAAACGATTAGGACGCCCGGCCACCGGCAAGGGAACGCAGGTTGTTGTCCGTCTTCAGCCACCAATGCTGGCGTTGGTCGATGAATGGGTTAAGGCTCAGCCTAAGCCCGTCACTAGAGCGGAAGCTATTCGGCAAATGCTGGCGGAACACGCGGCGAAGCCAGCAAAGTCCTAGCTACCACTGAAAGACCGCACGACAGCGGTCATGGATGGCGACATTCTGATGCTTAGGACAGTCTTGGGTGAGCTGAGCCAGCACATCGGGCAGTCCCAGGTTGCCTTGCCGGTCCAGCAGACGCCTGACGAGGTAGCGCCCCGGCCGTCCGCATGGCTCGCAGGCAATGGTCAGATGGGTACGTCCCTCCTGCAGAGCTAACTCACCGAGCGTTACAGCCCCACTGCGCGGCATAATCTGGTCCTCACCCCTCAAGACGTCCACGACCCAAGCATAGCCCACGCTGGACGTGCTTGCATGATCTAGCCCGGCTAGGCCGCCGAGGTGCAGGGCTCAGGCGTCAAATTTGAAAAAAATTCCCGCAGCCCCTTCGTGACCGTTGCCAGGCGGGCTCAGGCCCTACCCCCCTGTCACTGGGAGCCTGTCGGCTTCTTTGGATCGTCCGGTAACACCCAGAGGCATTACGGCATGGAAGGAGATTTCGCTCGCAAAAAGCAAGGCGCAATCAACGACCTGATGCCTATATGATGCCTAGACGGATACCTGCGATCAACGAGAGATACTAAAGTCACTTCAAGTCGTTGATTTTGCTGGTGCCGGTTGCAGGAATCGAACCCGCGACCTACTGATTACAAATCAGCGGAAAGCGCTCTGATTTCATTGAGGTTTTTCTCCGAAAGACCGGATAACCGGGAGTTTTTTTATCCCCTACCATCACATTTTATCGTTGCTATCATTTGATCTGATGCCTATATGATGCCTAGAGGGCTTAGGCAATGCCAAAAATCAAGATCAGCAAATCGACTGTCGATGCCGTGCAGCCCAGCCTGCGCGAAGAGGTCTACTGGGATGATCGCCTCCCCGGCTTTGGTCTGAAGGTCACGCCAGCGGGAGCGAAGGTCTATCTCTACCGCTATCGGATCGCCCCTTCCGGGCAGGCATACAAAACCGCGCCGCAGAAGATCACGATTGGCCGCCATGGCCCCCTAACACCAGACCAAGCCAGGCATCAGGCCCGGGAGCTTGCGGGCTTGGTCGCCAAGGGGACTGACCCTCGGGAATTGGCCGCAGCGGCTACGGAGGCCAAGGATGCGGCCAGCAGGGAGGCAGAACGGCGCCTGCGGTTGGAGAATGAGCTTGCCTTCAGTCGGATAGCCGATCTTTGGCTACAGACGCTTGAGCAAGACCGTAGCAAGGCTACCGCACGTGATGCGGCCAATTATGTGCGGACCCATCTGAAACCCGCACTGGGGGACGGGCCCCTGCCCCACATAGGCCGCACTGACCTCCTCGCTATGATCGACAGGATCCCGGCAGCCAAGCGGGCGACCCGTCGAAACGTCTTCGCTTACGGCTCCAGCCTATTCGGCTGGGCTGTCAAACGAGGCTACATCGACATCAACCCCTTCCTACCATTGCCCAAGCCGCCGGAGCCAAAGGCAAGAGACCGGATCTTGGCCGATGACGAGCTGATCCGGCTGTGGCGAGCGTCCACCAGCCTGCGAGGCCCCATGGGACCGTTCTACCGGCTGGCGATCCTAACCGGCCAGCGCCGGGAGGAGATCGCTTCCCTGCGTTGGCAGGAACTTGATTGCCGCTCCCGCACCTGGACGATCCCGGCGGAGCGCACCAAGAACGGCATCCCGCACCTTGTCCCGTTGTCGCCGCCGGTTGTCGCCGAGTTGGACGCGCTGGCGGGGCGGACCGATTGGCCCGCAAGCGGATATGTACTCACGACCACAGGAACTGGACCAATCAACGGCTTCAGCAAGGCTAAGCTAGAGATTGACGCTGTCGTCGCCAAGGAGAGCGCCGCACTCGAGCCATGGCGTGTCCACGACCTCCGGAGGACCGTCATCACCGGCCTGCAAAGGCTTGGTGTCCGGTTCGAGGTTACGGAAGCGGTGGTGAACCACATCTCAGGCGCGAAGAGTGGTGTAGCTGGTGTGTACCAGCGCCACGACTGGAAAGCAGAGAAGCGCGCTGCGCTCGACGCTTGGGCAGCTCACGTTGGACAAATACTCACCGGTGCGGATCATTCAAACGTCATTCAGCTGGCGGAGGCGCGGGCATGAGCGATAAAACCGATGACGAAGTACACGCCAAAATATGGCACATCTCAAAGGTTGATGAGCTCATTTTATTCAGGGCCATTGAGGCATTGAAGACAGTAGAGGAGTCTCCAAAAAGAATGCCATTGCGTGCCGATGCAGATGCCATTTGGCGAGCAATTGCAGCAGGCCTTCTAAACTCAGAAGACACTGTAAGGTGGGCGCAATTGGTCGCCACTGATGTCGTCGAACACGTAATAAACGATAGCAGCCAACAAGAAAGCCGCCCAGAACGCGCACTTAATGCGATTAAACTAAACGGACGAGCGGACGACAACGATGGAGAATATCGCGAAGTCTGCCAGTACCTGTCAATCCACCGGGCAGGCTGTCAGATAATGGCAATAGCATTTGAAGAGCCTAGTCCTCCGCAAATTGTCAAGTTTCTACAGACAATAGGTTTCTGGAAGGACATGCCGGGCCACAAGGCCCGGAGCAGAGCTGGTCGCCTCCTCAAACGGTGGCGCTCGCAAGATAGGGAGGAAGCGAGCGTTTTCCTTTAGTATTTGTGCGGCACTCCCAATAACAGGAGATGTGCTGCTATGAAATCTGATGTTCTGACAACCGCCGAGGCGGCTCAATATGTCCGTCTTGGAAAACCAACGATTGAACGCTTCCGCCTGACAGGCGAAGGTCCAACGTATTGCAAGCTGGGCGGGGCAGTACGCTATCGGCGATGCGATTTGGACGAATGGCTTCAGACCCGTTTGATCCGCTCCACAAGCGCCCAACGCTAAAGAAGAACCCCCGGCTCTAAGAGCGAACCGAGGGCGCAGTTGCTGAACACCCCCTCTATACTCGCTTCTTGCCGGCCTTTCAAATGATAAGGCTGACACAATGCATCTCGCCCAAACTCCGAGCTCGGACGTACTTACACTTTCAGTATTTGCAGGCCTATCAAATACCAATGCTGGGGGGCTGAAATGATGAAGCCCCGAATTTATTTCGCCGGAAAGATAGCTGCTAACTGCTGGCGTCACGATCTTGTCCCCCAGTTGCGGGGCTGGCAGCAAGCTAGTGGTCCCATCGATTGCGGCGCATTTACCTATACCGGGCCCTTCTTTGCCTCATGTGACCACAAGTGTCGGCACGGTGAAGCTACACATGGGGTTTTAGGTGCTGGCTGCATGCCGGACATCGAAGAAACTAGGAATAAGGTTTTCAAAGCGAACCAAGCAAGCCTGGAATCCTCAAGCCGAGTGTTTGCTTACATAGCGGCAAACGATTGCTATGGAACGCTTTTTGAACTTGGATGGGCTGGAAAGGCCGGAATTCCCGTCTTCATTGTTTTCGCCCCCTCCGTTGAGATCGACGAATTTTGGTACGCACAACAACAGATGGCCACCATCCTACCTAAACCAATCGTTTCAACACGGTCGATGTTGCCCGCCTTATTCCAAGCTTACCTAGCTGGGGGGCTCGATAAATGAACACCAAACAAACTGCCATCGACGCAGGTGATATCCCCGCTCTAACTGCATTTTTGCGCTCGGCTTTTCTCGCCAATAGGGACAACATTCCAAACGCCTTAAAAGAGAAAAAGGCTTGGTTGATTTGGAAAGTAACTAAAATCGAACCAGACCGGGGCAAATTTGACAAGATCCCGCATTATCCCAGAACGAAGCAGACAAGACGAGGGGTCCAAGGATGTGAGCGGGACTTCAACCAGTTGGGTTCGTGGGAAGAAGCTTTGGAAGCCATCACAAATGACCCCTCCTTTGCGGGAGTGGGGGTTGCGATGCTGCCCGAGTTTGGCTTCACAGCCCTAGATGCAGACAATAAGATTGCTGAAAAAGATGGCCAAATCGACATCGATGATGAGGTAAAATCGATAATATCCGGGACCTACTCTGAGATAAGCCCCTCTGGCAAAGGCTTGCGTTCCTTCTGGCTTGGCTCTGCTCGCGATGGGAAGAACCATCCTCGCGGATTTGAGGTCTTCCATTCGAAAGGCTTCGTAACTGTTACAGGAGAATGCGTTAACCTCGCTGAGGTAGCTGAGCTGTCAGTCGCTTTAAGTTCACGCTTGGATGAACTTTTGCCCAAAAGCTCTCCCGCTAAAAAGGAACTCCAACCAAGAGCCGGTGTACCCGCTGTTTTTGCACCCTCAATTTTGAAGGAGGTATCGACGGCGCTGGAATTCATCCCGGCAGATGATCGCGATCTCTGGGTCCGGATGGGTCATGCACTTTGTACGCTAGGAGACGTGGCGAAACCCCTTTGGCATGAATGGTCCGCAAAATCGGACAAGTACGGGCCTGAAGATGCCGAAAAGACTTGGGCCTCATTCAAGCCAAGCAGAACTGGTTACGAGGCAATATTCGCTGAAGCACGCAAGTGGGGGTGGGAAGGGACCATCATTTCACCTGCGGTCCCCAAGCCGGGTCCGATTCCGAAAGATCCCGAATATCTGAGCCACGAAATACCAGGCCCATTTCCCGGCGTTATGACGGACATCGTCGATGCTGCTCTTAAAAGCGCGCACAAACCCCAACCGGCACTGACAGTCTTGGCGGCCCTCATCGGCATGGCTGCGGCATGCGATGGGGCCTACAGCTTAGGGTCCGGAGGAGCATTGAACCTCTACGGTCTTGGCGTCGGTTCTACCGGGACTGGGAAAGACCATGCTAAGCATGTCGCAGAATGCATCGGTAAAGAAGTTGGCGCAATCCTGTTGGCGGAAGCAGGTTCGGGCCAAGGACTTGAAGATGCCCTTGAGCAGGGGCGCGCACTATTGTGCGTGTTGGACGAAGTCGCTCACACCATAGCAGCTTTCAGCAATCCCTCTGCGCCACCTCACTTGAAGGTGGTGGGACAGAACTATCTCAAATTATTCTCCGCCGGAAAAAGTCGATACATCGGGCGAGCCCTGGCCGGGAAGAAACCAATTGTAGTGGAAAAGCCATGCGTAAATCTGCTTGGCTTTGCCACACCGGAGAAGCTGGGAGACGCGCTCAAGTATGGGAGCATCGCGGATGGACTGGTGGGGCGCATGCTGATGGCATCGGCGGACGGCACTGTTAATAGTATGCGACAAGCAGGGGCATTTAGCCTGCCAGAATCGGTAACGAGCTTCGCACTACATCGGACTGGCGTTCACATAAATAAGCCGAGTAGTGGTGTGGACAGGTTTGTTGTTTCCGAAACACCAGAGGCAACTGCCTTCTTGAATAGGGTGAACGAGGAATTCGAAGAGGAGGGCCGAGCCACTGTATCCGAAGTCGAAAAGGCGGTGCTAGTGCGATCAATGGAAAAGGTCGAACGCATCGCTGGCGTCCTTGCGGTGTGGTGCGCCCCGTCACAGCCGGAAATTAAATTGCCCCACGTTGAATGGGCCCTCAGCTTTGTTCGCGCTAGTAATACGGCGATTAGGAAGTTCGTTGGCGATCATATCCATAGCGGAAAGGTTCAGGCTGATGCTGCTGCTATTCGCACAATAGTCAAAAAAATACTGATTGGCTCTTACAAGACTGACCGGGTCGCCGAGCGGGAAGCGATAAATGCAGGCTATGCTCCGTGGTCTTTGGCGTTGAAGCGGTCCGGGCTAGACAGCAAGGAATTCGAGCTCGGGGTCCAACATGCGGTTGCCTGCGGGGAGCTTGCAGGGGGGGCGTACAGTCAAGGAGGGCGTCGTATCAAAGTCATCTCCTTTCCACTCGAGGAAGGATGAATGGCTCGACTGCAGAGGTGGATTGTTCTCCGTTGTTCTCCAAAGCTGGAGAACAAGTAAAGTGATTGTATTTCAGGTGGTTAGGCCCGTTTTTCGCCGTGTTCCCGGTTACCCCCCACACAAGCAGGGGGAGACATAAAATGAAGTCTTGTGTGGGTAGGAGAACAATAAAGAAAACAGATATAAAACTACCGGTTTTCCGGGCCTTTTTTGTTCTCGAGAACAACCGAGAACAAGAGAACAGGCCGGTGCTATGAAGCTGGAAACCGGCGCACTCGCTAGCATAACGGAGAAGGCCTTCGCTTGCGTCCCGATCCGTGAAATCGGGCGACAGCTCGGCTTTACCGATGAGGAATGGACCACCCTGCTTCTGGACCCCGAGGTCCAACTTGCAATTGCAAAGGGCCGAGCACAGGCCCAACTGCGTGTTAACTCGGCTCTCATGGAGTGCGCTAGGAATGGCAATGCTGAATCCGCTCGCCTTATGCTTCAGTTGGCGTTTGGTTGGCCTCGGCCAAAACGTGGGCGTCTTCCTTGAGCAACCGAGCCAAAGCCCTAGCCGCGATCATG
>CANJWZ010000065.1 GCA_947478725.1 Comamonadaceae bacterium | reverse complement strand
GCACGGCATACGGGTTGGCTGCAACTCACTGCTTCACGGCCACTTCTGGGGCATCGAGCCGGTGATCCTCTGGCGCCGTCCGCTCGGGCCATACCGCATGCATTACGCTACGCAAGACCGCCGTGAAAGGTCAAAGCTGGTGACGGAAGACAGCGAACGCACGGCAGCCGCCATTGATTTCCGGCACCGCGTTACGCGCATGTTCCGTGAAATGGGATCGCTGCACGTGCAGTGGGCCAAGTCCTACCCGTACAAGGACGCGCTTGAGGGCGGCACGACCTGGGACTTCCTGGAGCAGCTCAAGGACATCACCGATCCCGGCCACACACTCAATCCAGGCGTGCTCGGACTCGGCACACCCTGATAAAAGGAGCATCGCCATGTGGGAAATAAAAACGCTTGATCTGGGCCTGGTGCTGCTCAACGAAAGCCGGATGCTCTACGGCTCGGAGCCAGGCAAGCTGATGCACGCGCCCGTACAAGGATGGCTGTTGATTGGCCCGAAACACAATGTGCTGATCGACACCGGTTTTCGGCACCCCGATATCCTGAAGCGCCTGGGTGACCGCGCGCAGGGTGTCGAGACACCTGTGCAGCGAGTCAAGGAACAGTTGGCTTTGCACGGGCTCAAGCCAGCCGACGTCCGCTATGTATTGCATACCCATTTGCACATAGACCACGCTGGCCAGACTGATGTGTTTCCAGATACCACAACCGCCGTCGTCAATCGGCGCGAACTGGAATATGCGGCTTCCGGACTGTCGGGTCCGTCCTATCCACCTGAAGACATCAAGCACATGATCGACCGTATGCACACCCCGGGCGCGTTGCGGCTGCTGGACCTTGAACTGACTGGCGGCGAAGATGTGCTCGATGGCATCCACTGCGTCGCTGCAGGCGGGCACACCGAGGGCTCCATGGTGATCACGGTGGATACGGCGGACGGCCCGGCCGTTTTTTGTGGCGACCTCATCTACAGTGTGAAGCACCAGTTGCAAATGCCCCGCATCCTGGATTTTGACCCCGCCGTCAGCGCCAACGCTGTCGTATCACGACGAGCAGAAAAAGCGGCCTTGAAGCGCCTGCTGGCCATAGCACCGCGGTTCAAACTTTTCCCCAGCCACGACATGCCGGCCATCATTGACCGCGGAAGGGTCGTCAGCGAGGTAGAAGGCGAAGGATGCGGCGCCAACGGTTGCTGGTGCCGGATGACGCAAGCCGGTTACCGCGAAGAAGATCAAAGCCGCGACCAAGCGGCGCATGCCTGAATCGTTGCAGGCACAGCACTCGCTTTCAGGGCGTCAGGCTGTTGAAGGACTGCCCACAAAGCATCCGTTTCCAGCAAGTCCTTTCCTGCATATTGCAGGCAGGACAAAAACTTGGCCTGCAGTCGCCCGTCGTCTTGCTGTTCTACAAAAGCATGATCGAACGTGTGGCTCGCGCCGCCATCCCGCATCGTCATCGTGATATTGGCATGCAGCATGCCGGGCTCGTCGTGGCCGGTATTGACGATGTCCACCCGCTGTGCCATGGCCAGCACTTGCGGATCGGTGAATGATGATTCGTCCAGCTTAAGCAGGCGCCGTCAATGCCGCAGCTGCAAAAGCGCCGATGAAAAGTTGCCATGCTTTTCGTTTCATGATCAATCTCCTGTTTGTTCGATTCAGCGCACGCTGCGCCCAGACAGTCCGGAGGGCGAAGTACTGCGCGTCATGGCGCCCTTGGGTCCTGCCCCTAACGGATGGTGAAAACTTTTCCAAACCGCCTGAGCGCATCGTCGCGCATGGCCGCCTCGGGCTGGCAATAGACACCGATGCGGCGCGAAGGCTGCACGCCGGCTTTTCGCAGGTCAACCAGCATCTCCGCGCGTTTGACAGCAACCGACACCGTGTCCAGAACCAGCGCGCCTTCTAGCTGTGTGATGCCCGAACGGTGTGCAAGGGTCGCGATAAACGCTGGACTGGGGATGATGACGGACGCACCGTCGGCCACCGCGCGGCGCGCTTCGGCGGCAAACTTGGTCATCAAGGCCTCTGGCGAAACAAGTGCAGTGGCGATTTCTTCTTCAGACGCATGAACGATATAGGGGCCGCGCATGTAGCGGCTGGCGACACCGTAGCGCTCGACCTGCTCGCCGTAGACCTCCCACAAAGCCGGCGAGCTGGTGACCACCGCGAACAGTCTGCCCATGGTCATGGCCATGTGATACGCCGCCTCGCTGATGCCGACCACGGGAATATCGAGCATGCTTTTGCCTTCGGCCAGCGCGACGTCCAGCGTGCAGCCTATGACGAAGGCGTCATAGCCTTCTTCCTGGGCGCGCATCATGTTTTTCATGGACTGCACGTTCTGGTAATACTGCAGCGCTTTCCAGTTTTCAACGTCGCGCAGCATGACCGGGATGCCCTCGACATGCACCTCGGTGTCGGGCCGAAGCACGGCGCGGCACTGGTCTTCAAGCGTCTTGCCGTATTCGTCCCAGACAGGTTCAAAACCGTAGCTGCTGGAACTCTGGTACCAGATCTTCATAGCATGTCCTTTGCGTTGTATTACCAATTTCGGTCAGTTGACCGCTTCTGCTTGCAAGTGCGCCGTGATGAGCGGAACGACGGCGCGCCAATCGGCGACAACACCGAGTTGCGCTTCCTGGAAGATATGGGCTTCAGGGTCGTTGTTGATGGCCACGATGCGGACGTTGGGACCTATGCCGGCCAGGTGCTGCAGCGTGCCTGAAATGCCCACAGCCACGTACACCAGCGGTGTGACGTAATTGCCGGACTGGCCGACCTGCGAGGTCACCGGCACCCAGCCGGCATCAACGGCTGGCAGGCTGCCTGCCAGGGCGCCGTCCAGCGCGCTGGCCAGTGCTCCAAGCTGCTCAAAACCTTCGGGGCCACCGATGCCGCGGCCCCCGGAAACAACAACCTTCGCAAGGTCCACGCGCCGCCCGCTTGCAGGTTGCGCTTCAAACGTTGCGGTCAATGGAGCCGTCAGGGCACCAGTGCATGTGATCTCGCGTACTTGCCCGACAACTGCATCACCTGCCAGCACCGACGCGCCTGCGTCAGTCGGCCGTATGCACGCAAAGCATTGCGTCGCCAGCGCGCTCAAGACGACTTTGATGCGCCCGCCAAATGCCACGCGGCTCGCCACGATCCGCTCGTCTTGTATCTGAATATTTGCGCACCGGCCCAATGCAGTGGCACCGGTGCGAAATGCCGCGCCGGCGGCAATTTCATCGGCCAGCGACGAGGCTGCAAACAGGAACAATGACGGTTTGTCTTTTGCACAATCCCGCGTGGCACCAGGCAGCGCTGCCAGCAACAGCTCCAGCAGTTGTCCGCCTTGCACAGGCTGGACCAGGGATTCATGTGAGACGAGGCAGACCGACGATGCGCCCGCTGCAAGGAGCTTTTGCGGCATGGCGGCTTCATCCGGCGAACCAAGCACGATGGCGTGCACCATCCCAGGCATACCCGCAGTGGCGATTCGCCGCGCCGAAGCCAGCAGGCCCGTCGCGCCGCCGGCCTGCTCGTCGCCGGGAATGATGACAACAAAGACGTTCACATCACTCATATCAAAGGCGGCCTTTGCGCTCAGACCTCGGCATTGAGCAGCCGACCCAGAAAGTCGGCCACCGCCCTGGCCTGTTCGTCTTCTGTGCCCGACACCATCCGGCAAGGTGCGTCATTGCGCGCTTTCGCGATGACCGCCGTCACTGACACCGCACGGCGGGTGCGCATCTGTTGTGATTCGGCGAGTGGTGACATCACCGCCGGCTCACGTTTGGCAGCCATCACGTTTTTCATCAAGGGGTAACGCAGGCGGTTGGACTTGGCATTGGTCATACTGGCCACTACCGGAGCTTGTGTCTGTATGCACTCGCGCGCATTTGAAAGCTCCCGCACGAACACAAGGTCGTTTCCTGCGCAGCGAATTTCCTGGGCCAGCGCCACAAAAGGGTGGCCCAGTGCCTGCGCCAGCGATGGTGCGAACACACCGTCATCAAAATCGCCGAACTCGCGGCCAACCAGCACCAAGTCCGCCGGGCCGGACTCGCAAACTGTCGTGGGGGCCAGTTCAATGGCCAGGGCCTGAGCATCCCAAAAGATGTTCTGTGAAATCAGCACGCCTTGCAGGCTGGAGGGGCGGTATGCAGACACGGAGCGCAGCAGCCCCGCATCAACACTGTCACTGGCGACGATGCATCGCAGATGGACTGATGCATCAGCGTCGCGCAGCTTCAGGGCGCATTCCATGGCCGCTTCATCAAAGGGACTGAGCTTTCTGGCCACCGCGGGATCATGTGCCGCGCCATCCAACGCCACGCCGAGTTCCATCGCGCGCCATTTGACATCGGCGATGCCGGCCACCAGCACAGCAATTCGAAGGCCCACGCTGGCGTCTCAGACGGCTACGCCAGCGGCCCCGGCGGGGTGGGCAGCCTGTTTTTGGTGCTGGGCGGTGGATTCGGCCAACGCCGTTTTTGCCGCGATGCGTCCGAAGATCGCGGCCTTGCCCAGTGACGTGCCGGTCATGTAGGCACCACCGTGAAAGCCGCCCACCACTTCACCCGCAGCAAGCAGCCCGCCGATGCGGTCGCCGAAAACGTCCAGCACATGCATCTGTGCGTCTATGCGCAGGCCGCAGTAGGTGCCAAACACAACGGCGGTAGACGGGTAGGCGTAAAACGGGCCGGTTTCGACGCGCACCAGCTCGCCATGGTGGTGGACCAGCGCCTTGCGGCCGAAGTCGGGGTCGTGGCCGGCGTCCACATAGCTGTTATAGGTGTCCAGCGTGCCTTTGAGGATGCCGTAGGGGATGTCTATCATCTGCGCCAGCTCCTGCAGCGTATCTGCCTTGAGCAGGGTGCCTTGTTCAAGCCGGCGGTTGAAATCGAGAATCGGCACGCGGTCATCGCCGCTGTCGAAGATGGGCTGGTCAAACACCTGGTAGCTGGTGTGATCGCTCTGCGCCATGCAGGCATCGCCCAGCAGCTTGTACGAGAGCGATTCATCGACATAGCGGCTGCCTTCCTGGTTGACGATGACCGCGCCCTTGTAGGCGGCCAGTAAACTGTGGTCATTGGTCATGTCCACGGGATGCTTGCCGTAGGTGCCTTTGATGTGGGCCATGTCGCGCACGTCGGCACCGAGCTTCCAGGCCATGCGCAAGCCGTCGCCGACGTTGCCGGCACCGCCGACAAACACGGCCTCGGCATAGAGCGGCGCAAAGCGGCGCACCATTTCCTTGTCCTGGCAGAAACCACCGCTTGCAAGGATGACTTTGCCCGATACCGTCACCGTTTGCGTGCCCGAGGGCATTTGTACGCGCACGGCCTCAACCCGCGCGGTAGATTCGTTGTAGACAAAGCGCTCGGCGCGGGCCGACAACATGACGGTGACCTTGCCCGTCGCCTTGCATCGCGCCTCCAGCAGGCGGATGGTGTCCGCCGGGTCCAGCGCATGGGCGCGCGGCACCGACTGGCCCGAAAGCGTCGACACCAAGGGGCTGAATTCCACGCCATGCGCGCACAACCAATCGTAGGTTTCAAGCTGGTTGTCGACATAGGCCTTGATCAGGCTTTCATCGCCCTCCTGCTGGCCCACCTCACGCAGGTCTTGGGTCAGCAGTTCGTCGGAATCCTTGATGCCGTTTTTTTTCTGCAGGCTGGTGCCGGCCAACGCCAAACAACCGCCGCTCATGGCGGAGGAGCCACCCGTGTAGTGCATCTTCTCAAGCAGCAGCACCTCGCGGCCTGCTTCTGCCAGTTCAAGCGCGGCGCAAAAGCCCGCCATTCCCCCACCGATCACGAGCACGTCTGTATGAATTGTCATGTTGCCGTCCTTGTAGCTGTTGCTGTCCGGCCCGGCATGCAGGCACGTGTGTATAGCAATGGTGGCCGGGGGAGTGCCCCGGCGAATTCAGTCGACCGTGATTTTGGCGTCGCGAACCACCTTGCCCAGGCGGTCGTATTCAGAGCCCACGAAACGACTGAGCTCCTGCTGGGTGGTGTAGGAAGGATCAACGCCCGCCTTGATCAGGGCCTCGCGGAACTGCGGCTCCTCGCTCATGGCCTTGAGTTCTGCATTGAGCCGGGCTGCAATATCCGCCGGCATCTTGGCGGGGCCAAGGACACCCATCCATGAGAGCCAGGAGCCGACGCCCTGCTCAGTCATTGTGGGCAGGTCGGGGGCACCCGAAAAGCGCTGCTTGGCGGCGACGCCCAGAATCTTTGCCTTGCCAGAGCGATGATGCGGCAAGGCGACAACCAGCGGCACAAAAAGCGCATCAACCTGCGCGCCAAGCACTGCGGTCATAGCAGGGGCCGCCCCCTGAAACGGAATATGGGTCAGCCGTGCGCCAGTTTCGGCTTTGAACATCTCCATCGCCATTTGGCCTGAGCTGCCCACCCCCCATGAAGAGAAGCTCAGGTTGGAGCTTGGTTTTTTGGCTTCTTCAATGAACTGTGCCAACCCACCAGGGTGTTTTTCGGCATTCACGACCAACACGAAAGGCACATAACCCACGATGCTGATATCGGTGAAGTCTTTTCTCGGATCGTATTTAGCAACTTTGGGTGATGCATGCGGACTGACCAGGTAGGAGTCGGCAATAAAAACCAGCGTATACCCGTCTGGCACCGCCTTCACGGCAGCATCGGTGCCGATCAGCCCTGTAGCACCGGCACGGTTATCGATGACCACCGGCTGCCCAAGGCGCTCTGAAAGACGCTTGGAGATGATTCGCGCAACGGAATCAGACCCCCCTCCCGGCGGCCAGGGAACAATCATCTTGATGGGCCTGTCGGGATAAGCAGCAATGGCCGCAGCGGTGAAAGCGGCCGTGGCAAGCAGGGCTGTCAGCGCGCGCACAGCTTTCCGCTTCAGATCGAAACTTGAAGGCATGACTGTCTCCATTTATAAGTCTTAGACATCTTTGACCATCTAAAGTATCAGCGTCCACTCAAATAACTACTATTGCCGATACCATCAATATTCATAAGAATATTGCATGCAAAAGTGTTTAGGCCTGGAGCTTTTGGACTTCGCGGGACTTACGCCATAAAGATGTTCTGAATAACTTATGGGGGGACTACACCTGAGAGACCATCTTCGATTTTGTGCATCTCCGCTTGCTGCAATTCAAAGTTCAAAGAATTGGCCCAAGAGTTGACGATGATGACTTCATCTCTTCCCTCATAAATAGTCACCATGTAAGTCCATGATGTCTGCTTGCCGCGCTTGGAATTACCCGTCACCGTGTAACGCCATGCGGGCAATTGACCGACTTTAAGAGTTTCAACAGGGCTTAATTTAGCGTCCGTGAGATTTGCCGCTAGCGTGGCTTGTCGCGTCTGGGCAAAAACGGATATTTGACCCAGTTCAGATCTTTGGATTGAGCCCAATGTCAAAGCCGTGTTGGTTGTTTTGTTGACAACGTAAAGCACAATTACTTTTGGATCTTGTCCGGCCACTAAAGGACGTTGCTGCCAGTCGTCCGAAAGTTCAAGCTGGGCACTCGAAGTGGCTTTTGCCTTGACGCCAGGGTCTTTCGATTCGATGGTTTTGCCAGCTGGGAGCGGCAGGTCTTCGGCTGGAATCAGTAAAGCGCGAACAGGCTTGTTCAGGTTGGTTGAACAACGACTCGACTCGCCAGACAAGGATTTGACGATTCCAGGGCCTGTTCCTGTTTTGATGCGGTCGCCCACTTTAACGGAACGTGCCACGCAATGAAAACCCTCTTCACCCGTGATAGCGTCTGCTATGGCACCGGACAACGATCCCGGTATAAAAAAGAACCATGCCATTGCCGACGAAGCGAACAAAGCTGCCCCAAGCATTACAAGATATTGAAAAAATTTGCTCGTTAAATGATTCATCTGCCTTAAAGCGCCCGCTTGATGTTGATAACATTTTTTATTTGAATAAATTCTATTCGGCTTATGAGACAGCAATTTTGATCTGTCATTTTGACTGTGAATAGGAGTCTCACCCCGAATGGGCACTGGCGCATTTGCTGGCCGACACCGTGCTGTTTGGCAGCTTTTTTCTGTGGGCGGTGGTGCTGTTTGCCGCATCGCGCAAGCGCGACTGCCGCGAGCAAACTGTGTACCCAGCTGGCACCGCCAGCATGACCATCGTCACCGTGATGGCTGGCTTGGCTTTTTGGGCCGTCTTTGCGTTTTGGCTGCACCGGCTGCTGATTGGCGTGTCGCCGTTGGGGGCGATGGGATAGGCGGGGTGCGAGTTTTTTGGGGATGGCCGGATGATATTGATTTAAGAGCCTCTCGCCCCTGTATTTGTTGGTTTAGTTAAGTTGGGTTTTGCCCGGATTTGCTATTTGAGTTGCTATCTGACCTCCATTTGAGCCCTTGCGGCTGATTGCCTAGAAGCCATCTGCCTTAACATTGAATCAACTCATATCGAAGACCGATATAAAATACAAAGATGATTCTGTCGTTTGCCAACAATGACACATCGGCTCTGCATCAGCGCAGACGAGTCGCTCGCTGGGCGAACATCGAAGCAGTGGCGCGGCGAAAATTAGATCAGCTTGATGCTGCTGGCGAACTCAATGATCTTGGTTCACCGCCGGGCAACCGATTGGAGGCCTTGAGCGGCAATAGAAAAGGGCAGCACAGCATCCGCATCAATGATCAGTTCCGCGTGTGCTTTGTCTGGACAACTAATGGCCCTGAAAATGTTGAGATTGTTGATTACCACTGAAGGGATGAGCGATGAAAAAATTACCCCCCATCCACCCAGGTGAGCAACTGCGTGAAGAATTCATGCTGCCATTGGGGTTGTCAAGCAACGCCTTGGCGCGGGCATTGAATGTAACCCCAGCCCGTATCAACGAAATTGTGCGGGAAAGGCGCGGCATCAGCGCTGACACCGCTTTGCGACTGGCACGGTTTTTCAACACCTCGCATCAGTTCTGGTTAAACCTGCAAAGCAATTACGACGTGAAATGCGCCGAAGATGCGGCGGGCAAAGTGATTGCACTCATTACGCCTTGGAGTCAGCTTGCTGTACGTGGTGACGTATGAGAGATTCTTGTGTTTAATGGGAATCTGACACCTATTACTCGCAAGAATGGTTTGCACAAAGAAGGACATCGTCCTCTAAAATACCATATGATAAATTAGGTTAATGTCCATATTAGCGTAATAGGTCTTATTTTTTAATAAAATCGAGTGATCCATTCTTCATTAATTTTTTAGAAAACAATCGAGATATAAATGAATGCAAATGAATTGACTTTTGAACAAGCTGTTGAAATTATTTCAAAGAGTTATTTTTTAACAAGCTCGTCGGAAAAAGTGTTTTCAATAAATTAAAGAAAAAATTTCCTGATTTGAGCGAAACTTCATTAACGGATGTACTAGATATTATTCCAACTCTTGAAGATACAGTTGGCAATATCAATATTGAAGATAAATTTTTAACTTTTCAACTTCTTTCAGACGATGAAGGTGGTTCTGAAAGCGGCCCTTGGTACGTAACAGTTCATGGCGTAGGGGGCGTTTGGGTAGTTAGCTCTATTGAACATGATAATAAATGGTACTCTGAGCGAAATAGCGCCATCAGTGCAGCTTATGACTATGCGCACGAATCTGTAATTGAAGAAAATGACTATGGCGTTTCTGAATTTCAGCAAAGCAATTCAGAGGTTGATAGGCAAAATAAATCTCAAGAAAATCCAACAAAATCAAATAATCAAAAAAGCAATCCTGAAAATAGAGTTCTAGGTTTTTATCTTAGTGACGATGACAATCAAATATTCAGCCACTTCAAGTATGGCGAAGATCCTAAGAAAGATATCTTTGGATTTCTATCAGAAGCGTTTAGATCTTCTCCTGAAAAAATTGAAGCTGCACTCTCAAACGCAAAAAGACTTTCTTGGCATGATGCAGTGAAGGCTTTGAATATTTTTATTGAAGAAAATAAACGGGTAAATGAACTTAATTCGAAAATCAATTTGGAAATCCACGTCCTTGGTTCTGAAATTGCAATGCATAAAGCAAATAGAATTACTGAAATAGAAGTTGATGATTGGCTCCATTTAAAAGGAATAAAAAAACCGAAAATGGCAGACTTTGTCAAATGCGCCAAGGATTTGATACCATTCTTCAGATTCCGCGAACATTTTGAGTACTACGATAAACATATGCCGGAAAAATACAGGGATGCTTTTTTACGCCTAGAAGCGGATCGACAAAAAATTAAAGATTCACATTCACATAAGGAAGAATGAAGAATTTACATAAACGAATCTAGACTAGCTTGAAAAGAACTATTTACTACCTCACAGGCATGGGCGGAAGACTCGAAACTGGGTTAGGTCAAGCGCTCCTAAGCAAAGGGCTGGACGTAATTGGTCGCGAGCTGACAGGGGAATTTAGACAGCTGAGATTTCAAGAACAAGTTGATGCAGTTGCCAGCGATTTGCACGGCGGCTTTTGGAATACAGAGGCTAGGGTCAATCTGCCCCCCATTAGCTCCGTTGAACAACTCGTTGTTCGCCCAGTAGTTTTACGCGAAGAGTGATTGGGTGGTCTTCATGGTTGAGCGGCGATGTAGGGCGGGTTGGCGGGCCTGAACGTCAAATTCAGCGAGCGGCGCAGCCGTCCGATGAAATGCCCCTTATGCGGTAACTTCAACGTACTCAACTTGGCTTGCACCTTCAGGCACTGGCAAGCCGTCCTCGCGCAACCCTTCAAGGTGAAAGGCTATGGCTTCACGCATTTCGAGCTCGACTTCTGCAATGGTTGCCCCGGTAGCCACGCACCCGGGCAAATCAGGCGCATACGCCGAGTAATTTCCTTCTGCTTTTTCAATAACGAT
>CANJWZ010000064.1 GCA_947478725.1 Comamonadaceae bacterium | reverse complement strand
GCCAGTTCACGCCTTTTTGCTTCACCCATTTGGTGACCTCTGTAAATCCGTTGAAACCGGCTTGAAGTCTAGCTTGCGGGCGAGTTAGATCCTGTCAACTGCCGGAAATAGGCTAATTATCAGTTGATTAACGAAGTGACTGAACCTCGACATGCACCGCCACGATGCCAAGCGACGTCAAAACCAATGCAGCCCCAAGGTGTCTATGTCACCGATCTTTGCGCTGAGCAAGGAACTCTGCGAGCAGCGCGTTGACTTGCGCATCGCGCTCCTGCTGCACCCAGTGACCGGCGCCTTCAACCAAGTGAATGCCTCGGTGCTGAGTGCAGATCTCGCTCATGCGCTCCAGCGCACCGGGAGATTGGTAGGTTCCCCAATCTCGCGCGCCAGAGATGAACATCGCAGGAACGTCGAGGGTTAGCTCCGAAAAGGCCTTCAGCTCACCGCTGAAACGCGGGTCGGTACCGATGCGATAGCCCTGCAGACCGCCCTGGAAACCGGTGCGTCGGTATTCAGCCGAATAAACAGCCAGTTCTTCGTCGCTCAGCCACGCGCATCCGGCGATCTCATCGGCTGAAGGCATTTCGAGGGCGACGGTTTGCGCCATGTCCCGCCCCAGCGCCATGACGTAGTACGTCGGCATTCGGGCCATTTCGCTGGCGGACCAAGAATCCAGCGGATACGGATCGTTGCCAGGCCAGTCGCCGCTTTTGAAGTGGAAATATGCCCGCAGGAAGTCGTGGACGCCTTGCGGGCAGTTCCACATGTCCGCATTGGCTTTGCGTGTCGAGAAATACCACCGGTAGTGTTGGCGTGGCGTGGACAGGACGGCCAGCGCCTCAGGCAGACCCGTGAGGGGCAATGTGCCTTTCGGCGGGCTCTCACTGGTGCCCTTGGGCAGCACGGGTGCCCCGGGGAATGGGGCGCTCATAAGCACAACTGACTGGAAGACATCGGGGCGCAGCAGCGCACACCAGGCTGCAACTACCGAGCCGAAGTCGTGTCCCATCACAGCGGCCACGCTGTCATAGCCCAAAGCCTTGACCAGTCCCACGGTATCGCTCACCCGGTTGATCAGGGTGTAGGGCATCAGGTCGTCGTCGTACCCGACGACAGCACTGCTGCTGCGACCGTAGCCGCGCAAGTCGGGTGCGACAACGTGGTAGCCGGCCGCAACCAGGAAGGGGATCTGCTTGCGCCAACTGAAAGCGCACTCCGGAAAGCCATGCAGCAGAAGCACGCACGGCCGGCCGGGCTGCTCGAAACCTGCCTCGAGCACGTGCATGGTGCAGCCGTTGTTGTTGTCGATAAGCCGGGAACGAATGCCTTTCGGCAGAAGCTCCTGACCATACAGCACGTCAGAGTTCATTGGTTATCCTTATTGGCATCAACCGCAGCGCGCGCTCATGCAGGTACTTCTTCGGCATGCAGTGGCATGCCCAGTTCGCGCAGCGCCGCCTGCACCTTTGCGATCGAAACCTGGCGCACCGAAACGCCCTCTTCCACCGCGATGGCCGCTGCGACACCAGCGGCCTGGCCGGTGGCCATGCAGGCCGGCATGTTGCGTGAACGTGCATGCGCCTCGTGGTCAGCCGAAATGCAGCGGCCCGCAACCAGGAGTTGCTCGACACCTTGCGGCAGCAGGCAACGGTACGGAATCTCGTACGGCGGCATGCTCTGGAAGTCGACGTCGCCGCCCTTCGGGTCATGGATATCCAGCGCCGAATTGTCTGCGGCGATGGTGTCTTCGAAGCGGGTCTCGCCGCGCGAGTCCGGACCGGTCAGCGTGTATTCCCCCAGGATGTGGCGCGTCTCGCGCACGCCGAGAATGGGCGATACCTGCCCGAGACGGGCCGCCTCGAAGCCCGGGACGCGTTCCTTCAGGAAGCGGCATACGCCCTCGATCTGGCGGTAACACTCCAGAATGGCGCCAGTGAACTCCTTGGGAGAAAATACATCCACGCCGAGCACCCGGGTGGCATTCACGTACATCTGGCCGTCGGCGGTCTTGAGGGTGATGTTGTCGCGTTGCAGCTTCACGCCGGTCTCTTCCTGGAAGCGACGCAACATACCGTTGAAGCCCGTCAGCCAAAGTCCATAAGAGAGGCCGGCCTCGTCAGGAGGAATGGCGCGCGCCGGAATGTCATCGCAGGTACGAGCCCATTCGGCCAGCCGGTTCAGGTCGACGTTCTTCATGATGAAGTACATCGACACAGGTTGCATCTTCGCATCGGCCCCGCCGGAGCCCATCACGAAGGGGGCCTTGGCCTTGGCCGCAATGTCGGCGTCGGCAGAGCAGTCGATCAGCACCTTAGCGCCGACAAACTGGCGTCCCCCTTTGCCTTCGATGATCACGCCGGTCACTGCGCCATCCTCGACAACCGGCGCTGAAACGAAGGTCTCGAAAAGGATCTGGACGCCGGCTTCCACGCACAGGCGCGTCAGCAGCATCTTCATGATCTCCGGGTCGGTTGGCGACGCAATTTTGACGCCACCGGTCTTGGTCGTCGCCATGTAGTCGGCGCCGGCGCCGCCGACGCTGCGAGCGAGGTTCCAGATCTCCAGCGGTATGCCGCCGATGATGGCGCCTGAGGGCTTGGTGTTCAGCCCCAGCGTGAGGATACCGCCGAGCGAGCCAAAGCGCTCGATGAGCACCACTTTGCTGCCGCGCCGAGCCGCAGCGATGGCTGCGATGGGCCCGGTCGTGCCGCCTCCGACGACGACGAGGTCGGCTTCCATCAGCACCGGGATCTCACGCGCTGGCTCATTGATTGTTGTTCTGGTCATTGTGTTTCCTACTTTAATGTTCCGCCCGGGCTCACTCAGCGCGCGCGCCGGATTCTTTGATGGCTTTGGCCCATTTAGCGATCTCGTTGCGGTTCCACGCCGCGAACTGCTCCGGCGTATTACCGACCACCTCGGCGCCCAGTGCACCGAGCTTCTCCTTGATCTCCGGCATGCGCAGCACGGCGACCAGGTCGGTGTGAATCTTGTCGACGATGGGTTGGGGCGTGCCGACCGGCACCAGGGCGCCGATCCAGGACACGGCCTCGAATCCTGGCAACCCGGATTCAGCCATGGTGGGCACGTCCGGCAGCGAGGCTGAGCGCTTCGCGCTGGTGACCGCCAGGGGCTTGAGTCGCCCTGCTTTGACGTGGTTGGTCACGGCCACGATGTTATCCCACATCAGTGAGACCTGACCGCTGAACAGGTCGGTGTATGCGGCCGGCGTGCCCTTGTACGCCACATGGGTCAACTGGGTGCGGGTCTCGGCCTTGAACATCTCACCAGCCAGGTGGTTGGACGTTCCTATACCTCCCGAGCCGAAGTTGAGCTTGTCGGGATTCGCCTTCGCGTAGTCGGTCAGCTCCTTGACGTTCTTCGCCGGCAGCGAAGGGTTCGCCACCAGCACCAACGGTGTAGTAGCCACCAGGGTGATCGGTGTGAAATCCTTCAGGTAGTCGTAGTTCAGCTTGGTATAAAGGGTTGTGCTGATCGCATTGGCCACGGTTCCGAAGAAGATGGTATAGCCGTCGTTCGGGGCCCGCGCCGCGGCTTCAGTGCCGAGATTGCCACCGGCTCCGGGCCTGTTCTCGATCACCACGGACTGGCCCCACTTCTCCGACAGCTTCTGGCCGACGGCACGGGCGACCACGTCCGTGGCGCTTGCCGCCGGGAAGCCAAAGGTGATCTTCACCTGTTTCGCAGGCCACTGCACTGGATCAGCGGCAAGGGCGGTGAACGCGGCCGACGTGGCGACGATCGAAAAGATAAGATTCTTCACTGTCATGAGGGCTTCCTTTGGTGAGCTGTTAACGGCGTCGATACTGAAATACTACAGTGCTATAGAGCACATGTCAAGCGGGCTACCGTGGTACCATACTTTTCGATGGCGGCCTGAGATGAACCAGAACAGCGATTCCAATCAATTGATCGACCAATACGCCCGTGCAGTTGTACCCGGCTTGGCGAAGTACGCACAGCTGCGGGAAACGCTGTCGTCCGCCATCCGCGGCGGCCACTGGAAACCCGGCAGCCAGTTGCCTCCCGAGCGTGAACTGGCGCGCCTCACGCGCTTCAGCCTTGGCACCGTGCAGCGTGCGCTGCGCGACTTGGCCGACGAAGGTCTCCTCGTTCGCACCCAGGGAAGCGGTACCTATGTCGCCGAGGGTCGCGCTGCGATCGATGCGCCAATCTACCTGCGTTTCCTGGGCGAGGAAGGAGAGCCTCAGTTTCTGCCCCTGTTCCCCAAAGTGCTGACCCGCGTGCGCATAGACGAGCGTGGCCCTTGGTCGGAATGGCTGCATCCGTCTGGCGGCGCGGTTGTGTGCATCGCGAGGCGGATCAGCGTCAACGCGGAGTTCAACCTCTTCAATCGCTTTTACTTCCGCGCGGATGCCTTCCCGGGCATCGCAGCGGCCCCCCTAGAGACGCTCGACGGTGCCAACCTCAAGCAGTTGCTCGGTGGGGAAAGCAACACGCTGGTGACCGAGATGCGTCAGCGCATCTCCTTTGTCAAGTTCTCCCAGGAAGCTGCGGGCGCTGCGGGCGTCAAGTCAGGCACGGGTGGCATGTTGCTGCAAAGCGCGGCCTTCGCGGGCCGTGAACCGCTCTACTACCTCGAGTCGTTCATTCCACCCAACAATCGGCGCCTGGACGTGTCCGCGTCCTGACGTTGTTTAAGCGCTGGGGAAACTGATTCGTGTGCGACCCACATTGCGCTTTGAGACCACTGTGACGTAAAAATCACAACAGATTAAACGCCAGTTTTAGAGCACTCGGATCAAATACTGAATGAGAGCTTTGGGGCCTTACTAGCCTGATATGAAACCTGAAGCTTTGGCAATAGGTTGCCAAACCGCATAGTCCCTCTGGAGGCGAACTGCACATTCAGCGGGGCCAGCCATCATCTCCTCTAGCATGATCTGGGTCAGTGCAGAGGCAAATGCTGGTTGTTTATGAACTTCTGTAACTAACTGATTGATGGAATCGATTACAGGTGCAGGTGTGCCGGGCGGTGCAAAAACACCGATCCAATCAGAAAGGGTCATCTCTGGCAAACCAGATTCAGTCATGGTCGGTACATTAGGCAGAAATCGACTCCTTTTGGAGCTCATCATTGCCAATATTCGGACCCGACCATCGTTGTGTGCCTGAATGAGCGGCGTACTCACTGAACCTATTCCAGCAGGCACGTGTCCACTGATAACTCCCAGCAGAGCAGGCCCCCCCCCTGGAACGGAACATCCTGTAACTGCAGTTTGGTCGCTGAGGCCAGCATCAATCCGCAGAAATGCGTGATGTTGCCCAAAGCAGAAGTGCTGTAAAAACCGATTTGGGGATCTTTTCGGACAAGTTGTATATATTCTTGAAGAGTGTTAGCTGGAATGTTTGGGCGCACATAGAGAGCGAAATCAAGCACGCTGAGAGCACTTGCAGGCATAAAGGTCGTAAAGCTGCGCTGTGAAGGTTCCTTTTGAGTATGCGGAACTAGAGTGTAATTAGATGCCACGTTGACCAACAAGGTACGCCCGTCTGGCTTAGCGGCTAATGCAAGCTCATTGGCCACCTTACCCGCCCCCCCTGGCTTGTTGTCAATGATGTAGGTTTGCCCCGTTAGCCTGCGCAATTGCTCAGCCAAGGCACGCGCAAGAATATCCGTGGAGCCCCCAACAGCAAACGGAACTATGAGCCTCACTGCTCTGTCTTGTGAAAGCGCCCGTCCAGTGCCAAGCACAGAGGTTGCGCCTGCGATACCGGACTTCAAAAGCATTCTACGTTTCATAAAAATCTCCAGGCTATTTGAATAATTATCCAATCATTGACAAAATCGTCAACAATATTCAACTAGGTGTTTTCCCCTTAACAATTACTCTGACCTCAGGCAGCGTGAGGTATAGTTTTATAGAGCCGGGAAATGGCACCGACTGAGTTTCGGTCAATAACAGGAAATATATGAGCAGTCAGGGAAATCGTGGCAGTTTGACTACAGCAGATGTCATGGAGATGATTCGCAGTCGTGTTCGTTCTGGCAGCCTCGTCCCGGGGCAACGTCTGGTGGAAAACGATCTGATCTTGATAACAGGATCAACACGCTCAAAGCTTCGCGAGGCACTCAAGGGACTTGCATTTGAAGGCATTGTCGAACTTCAAGAGTTCAAGGGCGCGACTGTGAAGCGACTGGAGCGTTCAGATGTGCACCAGATGTACCAAGTCCGCGAAGTTTTGGAAGGACTTTCGGCCAAGCTATGCACCCTTAGTCCAATTCTGCCGCTTATGCGCAATGCGCTAATCAATTCCCAGCAAAAGATGGATGCTGCCGTTTCCAAAGGTGATATTCCGGCTTTCATTGAAACGAATGATGCTCTTCATGATCTCATCGTCGAATGCGCCCAGAACAAGCATGTTGCACGGACCTTGAATACAGTTCAGGTCACAGTTCATCGTTTGGAGAGTCGCCTTTTCTACACCTCAGATGTCATGAAGGATGCATTGGAAGAGCACCGCGCCATCACTGCTGCAATACTTGCCGGCGACGCTGAAGGGGCTGAAACTGCAATGCGCATTCACATTGTGCACAATTACCAGCAACTCAATAGATTGGCCGATCACTTTTTTCAGTGAATTCGCTCCCAACTTTTCCTTGCTAGTTGGAAGCCTGAACAATGATGCCCGCTGACAGCAATTCTTGGATTTTTTCTCTACTCAAACCATAATCACTCAGGCACTGCACTGTATGCTCACCTGGGCGAGGTGGGACCAATCGAGTGGCAAGAGCATTCCCATTTGCAGAAAGCCTAACTGGGTTGGCTGTGACCTTCCAGAGGCCCAGTTCTGGATGGGCTACCGATTCGACTAAACCACAGGATTGAACCTGCTCGTCTTCCAGTGCCTGCGAAACATCATATATTGGACCAGCTGGCACGCCAGCCTTGACAAGCTTGCGAGTCCAGTTGACTGCGGTATCGGAGGCAAGGCGCTCTTCAATCAACAATTTAAGTTGAGCCGAGTTTTGTGTTCGGGCTTGGGGGGTAGAGAAGTCGTTGTCATTCGCCGGAAAATGCAAACCTATAACGTCGCAGAATGCAAGCCAAAGCGACTGGGATCCAGGGGCGATGATCATGGTCGCATCACTAGCGCGGTATGCCCCGTAAGGTGACATAGCGGGGTGTGTGTTTCCGGTCAATCCCGAAACGCGCCCTTTTGATAACCAAGTTTGGGAATGGTCGCCCAACATATTGATGAGTGTAGATAGCAGGGATGTCTCCACTTTCTGACCCTCACCCGTCATGTCCCTTTGGCGAAGTGCAGCAAAGACACCCATAGCAAGCCACATACCCGCGCCTAAATCACCAATAGGCACGCCCACCCTCAAAGGTCCACTTTCTTCCGATCCGTTAATGCTCATAAGCCCTGAGCAGGCCTGAGCGACGATGTCAAAGCCTGGCTCGTTGGATTTGGGACCTGATTCCCCGTAACCAGAAATCTTTCCGTAAATTAAACGAGGATTAAGTTTTTTCAATGTCTCGTAGGACAGTCCGAGATCATCCATTACGCCGGGACGAAAATTTTCAAGAATTACATCGCTACCAACCGCCAACTCCTTCAGTAATTCTAGGGCTCCTGGTGCCCTGTAGTTTAAAAGTATCCCCTTCTTATTGCGATTAGCACTCATGCTGTAAGTAGAAGATTCTCCCAACTTGATGCCCCAACCGCGAAGCAGGTCACCCTTAGGACTGGCTTCCACCTTGACCACTTCCGCGCCGAAGTCCCCAAGGATCATTGAGGCATAGGGTCCAGCCAAAGCATGTGTGAGGTCCAGCACCTTGATTCCAGATAGCGGCAAAAGCATATAAAGTCCGAATTGTTGACAATATTGTGCATAATATCAGGACTAGATTCAAAGGGACAGTATGCTTACTCAATTCGAACTCACTGGTACATACGATGAGGTCCCTCTTGGTGCCGAGGAGTCTTTTGTAAGGTCTGTAGACCCCAGCTCCATAGATCAATTTGCGCAAGCCGTTCAAAGCTTCCATCCATTGCACATGGACGCTGAGTGGGCAAAAGCAAATTCTAAATTTGACAATCGCGTGGCTCACGGTTTGATGACTTCGGCTTTGGTTTCTAGGCCAATTGTGAATTTCATTCAGAGATTCAAACTGAACACCTTATTGATTTCAACAACATCCAAGTATGTGCGCGCTGTGGTGGCTGGCGACACCATCACCACCAGGCTTTGTTTGGTCGAAAAAATTGAGTCTCGTCAGCGCTTGCGTTTTGAAGTTACTTCAACGAATCAGCGTGGCGAAGTCGTACTCGTGGGTGAGGCTGTCGAACAGGTGCTTTAAACAATTAACCTGCGTGAAACACCAAGATGAATTTCACATTGACACACGAACAGGAAGTAATGCGCGATTCGTCACGCAATTTAACCGAGCGCTTGATCAATCCTATGCTGAGCGGCAGTGACAAAACGCTGCCGCTTCCTAAACAATCGCTTATTTCACTTTTGCAAAAACTTGCAGAGCTTGGTTTTACTGGTGCACGTCTGCCAACAGATTCGGGTGGCTCAGGCATTAGCATGCTTGAATATGGCATTGGTTTTGAACAGATCCCACCCGTAATCGCACTTGCGTTAATGGCACATGAGGGATCTACAGCGCGCCTTTATGCAGACGGCAATAGCGAACAACGAAAGCGCTTTTTGCCTGACTTTGTTTCAGGCAAACGCGTTTTCTGTACCGGCTCTACTGAACCTGATACCGGCTCTGACCCACGTGGTGTTCGAACGCAACTTTACTTTAAGGATGGAAAGTTAGTTCTGGATGGCAGAAAGATGTGGATTTCCAATGTTACGGTATGTGATGCAATTCTTGTAACCTGCCTAGATCGCAGAAATGACAAAGACGGGCAGCGTGTTGTCAAAGTAGTCGTGGAGCGGGACCACTCACCCTTTCATTCAGCAAGCATTGATACGATTGGTTATCGCCAAGGATGGTTTGGAGAGGCTGTATTCGATAGCTGTCAGGTATTTCCTGAGAATGTCATTGAATCAGACAGGGGCGGCACGGCGGTCCTCAAGTCCAGTTGGAGCGTCAATCGCCCTCTCTTTAGTCTTTCGGCAGTTCACCTTGCGCAAAATGCCTACAACCTGGCTGTCGAATATGCATGTATAAGAAAGCAGTTTGGTCAACCTATCGCTTCTCGGCAGTTGGTACAAAAAGAATTGTCCGACATCGCAATTGCTATCGCAACCAGTCGCTTGCTTTGCTATCAAGCATTGTCTGCAATTGACGATGGGACAGGAACCGAAGGAAATTCTGCTATGGCAAAACGCTATACGCAGAATGCATGTCGCGAAGCCATCTGGAAGTCCATGAATTTATTCGGGGCAATGGGGCTTTCTGTTGAAGCGAAGATAGAAGGCTGGTTCCGTGACGTCAACATGATTGCTGTGGGCGATGGAACTAACGAAATTCTTTCCTTGATCCATGGACGTGAAATTACTGGGTTTGAGGCTTTCCGTGGACCTGTTGGGAGTGATAGAAGTCTTCATTGACCGAAACAGCATATTCAATATAACCAAGACAGATCAGTGAATCCTTACCCTTCTTGCTTATCACCAACTCCCTCTGCACCGCCATGAAACTCACCCTGATGTATGCACCGGTGTCTTGCGCGCTGGTTCCCTATGTTGCCCTGACCGAGGCAGGCGCTGCTTTCGAGGTGCAGGCCATTGACCACACGCGCGCGGAGCACTTTCGCGATGAGTTCCTTGCACTCAACCCCAAAGCCAAATTGCCAATGCTGGTGATCGACGGTCGCCCACTGACCGAAAACGTGGCCATTCAGATCTGGATCGCCCGCCATTTTCCGCATGCCGGCCTGATGCCGTCGGGTACAGAGGAGTTTCAGGCCATCGAATGGCTGGCATGGTTCGCATCTGGCGTGCACCCACACCTGACCCCCCCACAACCGCCCACAGCGCTACTGCGACCTGCCGGGGTCTGAGGAAAGTGTCAAGCGATTGGCAAGCGCCCAACTCTTTCAAGATTTTGCGGTGTGTGAGGAGCGGCTTGCCGGGCGCACCTGGTTTTTGACTGCGTTCTCTACGGTGGACATCTATTTTTACTGGTGCTTTCGCCGTGCCACTTTATTTGGGCTGGACCTCAGCCGTTTCCAGCACGGCCTGGGTCATTTCGAGCGCATGTCGCAGCGCGTGTTGGATTTTGAACGCCAGACGCAGCAAGAATTTCTCTTCAGAAATGAGGAGCCCCGACAGGCTTGACCGCCGCCGTTTCTTAACAACTAACTCGCAGCTGCACCCCGCGCCGCCGGGCAGTCCGGCGACATACTCGCCATTCTGATCGGTGAATTTTGTCGCAGCTTCGAGGCCAACCAATGATCGTCGGTAATTCGAAATTCTCAGCATTTCGTGTCTCGTCAATTCACTGCGCGATGAAAAGTTAGATCCATATTTCAAATCCTAAATATTGCCGACTGCGGCTTATCGAAAAGCCTTGGTTATGCTTTCGGTTTTGGGCCTACGTTGCTCATTATTGAAGGCAAACACGACTTCAGTTTGACTCGCTAATCAACGCTCACCGGACAATCGGCGCAATGCTGCTGAACTGGTCCGTCCACAATCTCAACCCCGGCTGGTCGTAAGGCTCGGGTCTGAGCAAAAGACCCTGATCGTCATGGACTTCGCGATTGACGGAGGGGTTCGCCTTCAGGTAGGCCCTGTCGTGCGTCATGATGAAGTGTAAATTCCTTCTCACATTGCGCACCTCATCCACAGCTTGGTATTTGTGTCGGTAGGCCATGCCCGAAACATCGGCTTGGGCTTTCACAATGGGGTACAGGTTCAAATAGGCATTGGTGATGTTGATCGCGATGTGACCATCGGGCTTCAGATGGTCGCGGTAAATCTGAAATGCCTCACGTGTCAACAAATGGATGGGCACCGATCCGCCTGTGAAAGCGTCCAGCACAATCACGTCGTACAACTTGTCTTTGGGCAGCTGTTCCATGC
>CANJWZ010000063.1 GCA_947478725.1 Comamonadaceae bacterium | reverse complement strand
TCTTTTTTGTCCAGAATGACCTGGTCAATCTTGTCGTCGGCCTTGAAGACGTTTTCTGTGCCGAAGCTGCCAATCAGGCTTTTGAGCTTCATGCGAACGGTGGCTGAATTGCGGCCGCCCCGGCTGTATTCGGTCTTGAGCACCACCATCGGGTCTTTGCCGTGCATGATGACGTTGCCGGCGCGAATTTCTTGAGCGATTTTCATAACTTGTCTTCAGGTGATTGATGAAATGCAGTGCTGATCAGTGCAAAGCCTTTGATTTTAGCGGTTTTTTGCTGCGTATCCGAGCAGGCGACTGGTCAGGTCGGGCTGCGAAGCCAGCCGCGCGCTGTTTTTGGCGGCTGTTTGCTGCCAGCCGCTTGCATGGGTCAAGGGTGGCAGTTTCTGGTCTGACAGACCATTCCATACCCTGTGAAAAGCCCGCCATTCCGGTGGCGCAGCCAGCATGTCCAGAAAAGCCTCCAGCTTTGGGCCATGCGCGCCATCGTCTTGCGGGTAGATCTGCCAGACAAAAGGCTTGCCCGCCCAGATGGCTCGAACCATCGAATCTTCGCCACGGACAAAGTTGATGTCACTGGCCCAGAGCAGGTGGTCAAAGTCAATCTGGGTCAGCAGAGGAAGATATGAAATGGATAGCTTCCCGTGCAAGTATTTCGTGGCCTTGAGGCCGATTTGATCGTTATCATCCGTTTTTTTTAATGCTAAAAGCGACTTCACGGCTTGCGTGGCGCGTCCAGCCGCCACCAGCAGACGTACCGGCTGGGCCTGGATGCCGTGGTGAGTCAAATCATCAAGCAGTTGGGCCAAAGCCGGCGGCTCATAGCAAAAAAGGGACACCAGCCTTTCACCCTGCCATTCGATGCCCTGTTGCTTCAGCCATGCCGCGCGGTCAAAAGCGGCTTGCCTTGGTGGCAAGTCGGGTTCGCGCAGCAAGCCTCCGGTGCCGCAGGTGAAGCCAGGGTAGAAAAACACCTTGTGCGAGCCCACGCCTGGGCCGTTGCTGACCAGACTGGTCAAACCGTGGCTTCTGGCGACATAAGATTCTGCGGACAAGTATTCAAGGTTGATCCAAAGTGGTTTTGCAGCGTCTTTTTGGGCTAAAGAAGCGCTAATTCGTGCGCGAGCAGCTATAAATTCAGGAGCGGCGTCGCAACCAAAGGCCTCTATCAGCACGTCCGAGGAGGTGGTGTCCAGACAAGATACATCCAGCGTTTCAGTCCATGGCAACACCTGCACGCCTTGCTGGCCTCGAGGGGCCATCCAAGCCAGCGCCGAGCCGTCGTCGACCCACAGCCGCACGCGCTCGCCTCTTGCCGCGAGGTCGGCGGCCAGTCTCCAGCAAACACCGATGTCGCCAAAGTTATCAATGACTTTGCAGAAAATGTCCCATTGCAGGTTTGCCATCACCAGATTGTCCACAATACGGTATGCCCAAAGATTTTGAATTTGCTCCTGAACTGTTGGTAGAAGTTGCTGCCCTGCCTGCGCTGCCCGGCGTTTATCGTTACTTTGATGCCGAAGGTGGCGTGCTTTACGTGGGCAAGGCACGCAATCTGAAAAAGCGTGTCGCCAACTACTTTCAGAAGAACCATGGCGGCACCCGCATTGGCCACATGGTTACCAAAATATCGCGCATGGAAACCACGGTCGTCCGCTCGGAAGCCGAGGCGCTGCTGCTGGAAAACAACCTGATCAAAACGCTGAACCCGCGTTTTAACATCCTGTTTCGGGACGACAAGAGCTACCCGTATCTGAAGCTGGCCACCCATCAGTTCGCACGGGTGGCCTACTACCGCGGCGCGGTTGAAAAGAAGCACAAATACTTTGGCCCGTACCCCAGTGCCTGGGCCGTCAAAGAAAGCATCCTGCTGCTGCAAAAGGTGTTCAAGTTGCGCACCTGTGAAGACACGGTGTTCAACAACCGCAGCAGACCGTGTTTGCTGTACCAGATCAAACGCTGCTCCGCGCCATGTGTGGGGCACATCACGGCTGAGGCCTACGCACAAGACGTGGCAAATGCGGAAAAGTTTTTACAGGGCCAAACGCAAGAGATATTGACCGGCCTGGAGCAGCAAATGCTGGCGCATGCCGACAAGCTGGAGTTTGAACAGGCCGCCGAGCTGCGAAACCGAATGTCGGCGCTGTCCAAGGTGCTGCATCAACAGTCGATGGAAATTGGCGGTAAAAATGACAATGTGGACGTCGACATCCTGGCTGTGAAAGTGCAGGGCGGCAAGGCTTGCGTGAACCTGGCGATGGTGCGCGGTGGGCGGCACTTGGGCGACAGGCCGTACTTTCCGACCCACATTGAAAACGCGGTCGATGTGGCCGAGATGGACGCTCAAGTTGATGCCGAAGATACGCTGGCCATCAAGGCCAAGTCACTTGAAGCTCTGGTGCTGGAAGCGTTCATTGCCCAGCACTACATTGGCGTACCGGTGCCCCCCATGCTGGTGTGCAGCGAGCCGATGGACAAAGAACTGATTGCCGCGCTGATCGCCCAAAGTGGCGTGAAGTTCGCCGCCATCCACCAGCCGCGCGAGCAGCGCCGCATCTGGCTGGACATGGCGATGAAAAATGCCGAGCTGCAACTGGCACGGCTTCTGGCAGAGCAGGGCAGCCAGCAGGCCCGCACCCGCGCGCTGGCTGAAGCCATGGATTTATCGCTTGATGATTTGGCCAGTCTGCGCATCGAGTGCTTTGACATCTCGCACACGGCTGGCGAAGCCACCCAGGCATCGTGCGTGGTGTTTCATGAACACAAAATGCAAAGCGCGCAATACCGTCGTTACAACATCGAAGGCATCACGCCGGGCGACGACTACGCCGCCATGCGCCAGGTGCTGACGCGGCGCTACAGCAAGCTGGCCGAAGCTGTGAAAAACAACGATGGCAGACTGCCCGACCTGGTGCTGGTGGACGGCGGCAAAGGTCAGGTGTCGATGGCCCGTGAGGTGTTCACCGAGCTCGGCCTGGACCTGGGTTTGATCGCCGGCGTTGAAAAAGGCGAGGGCCGAAAAGTGGGCTTGGAAGAGCTGGTGTTTGCCGATGGTCGCGAGAAGGTTTATCTGGGGCGTGACTCTGCCGCGCTGATGCTGATCGCACAAATCCGCGACGAGGCGCACCGATTTGCCATCACCGGGATGCGAGCCAAGAGGGCATCGGTACGCACCGGTGCCAGCAAGCTGGAAGACATTGAAGGCATTGGCCCCAAAAAGCGCGCCAGCCTGTTGCAGCGGTTTGGCGGTATCCGTGCTATCGCTTCAGCCAGTGCTGAAGACATTGCCACCGTCGATGGCATCTCCAAAGAGTTGGCGGATGAAATTTATCGGGCTTTGCATTGAAGGCGGCCTGAAAAGTCTAGAAACTTGTTTGAAAAGTCAATTTTCTATCAAATATGCCTCTAAGCCAATGGGTATAAAGCCTATATGCTACTCAAATAATAGCAATCGAATGTCTCTGGCGAGCATGCCAAAATATCTCATGAAGTTTTGGACTATTCCCACCATCATGACTTGGACGCGCATCATTGCGATTCCCCTCATCGTCGGTGTTTTTTACCTCGATATTCCCGAAGAAAAGCGCAACCTCATTGCTGCGGCGATGTTCATGGTGTTTGCCGCCACCGACTGGCTGGACGGCTATCTGGCCCGCAAACTGAATCAGACCTCGTCCTTTGGCGCTTTTCTGGATCCGGTCGCCGACAAATTTTTGGTGTGTGCGGCGCTGCTGGTGTTGGTGCATTTGCAGCGTACCGATGTTTTTGTGGCGCTCATCATCATTGGCCGCGAGATCGCCATTTCAGCCCTGCGCGAATGGATGGCCATGATCGGTGCCACCAAAAGCGTGGCCGTGCACGTTCTGGGCAAGGTTAAAACGGCGGTGCAAATGACTGCGATTCCGTTTTTGCTCTACGACGGGTTTTTGCTGGGCATCGTTGACACCCATGTCTGGGGTACCTGGCTGATCTGGATCTCTGCTGTTTTGACAGTCTGGTCCATGGTCTATTACCTGCAAAAAGCGATCCCCGAGATCCGCAAACGCACAAAATAATGCAAACAGTGAGTCTGTTGTTTTGAAATCTTCTGTTGAAGGCGCGTTGCTACGCGCCATGCCTGCTGTGTTTGTGCTGATCTGGAGCACCGGCTTTGTGGTCGCCAAATACGGTTTGCCCTACGCCCCCCCCTTGAGCTTTTTGACGATTCGCTACGCGCTGTCGATGCTTTGCTTTGTGGTCTGGATTGCGCTGGCACGCGTATCCTGGCCGCGCGGCAGGCAACAATGGCTGCACCTGTCGGTCAGTGGCGTGTTGATGCATGCGGGCTACCTGGGCGGTGTGTGGATGGCCATCAAGGCGGGCATGGGTTCTGGGCTGGCGGCGCTGATGGTGGGTTTGCAGCCTATCTTGACGGCGCTGTGGGTGTCCAGGCTGGCGTCCAGCGAAGGCGCAGAAAAAGTGACCCAGCGCCAGTGGCTGGGGCTGGCGCTGGGTTTGGGGGGGCTGGTGCTGGTGGTGTCGCGCAAAATCGGCAGCACACAAGAGGTCACGGCTTTCACGCTGGCGGCCGTCACCGTTGCCTTGCTCAGCATCACGGCCGGCACCCTCTACCAAAAACGTTTTGTGCAAGCTGCCGATGTGCGTGGTGCCAATGCGGTTCAGATTGCAGCTGCGTTCATCGTCACGCTGCCGCTGGCGTTGTTTGAAACCGAGGCAGTCAGCTGGACGCCGCAGTTTGTCGGCGCGCTGGCCTGGTCCGTACTGGGGCTGACGCTGGGCGGCTCATCGCTTTTGTACATGCTGATTCAGCGGGGTGCAGCCACTGCCGTGACCAGCCTGCTGTACCTGGTGCCGCCTTGTACGGCCCTGATGGCCTGGCTGCTGTTTGCCGAAACGATCACCGCAGTCACGGTTTTGGGCACTGCCATCACTGCTTTAGGCGTCAGTCTGGTGGTGCGGGTGGTCAAGCCAACAGATCAACATCAGTAGCAGGAAAAACTTGTGTTTGCAGGGTTCACAGCGCGCACCGTCACCGGCCCGGCCGGGCATGTCCAAACTCGGTTTGGCGGCAACGGCCCACCCTTGCTGCTTTTGCATGGCCACCCACAAACGCATGCCATGTGGCATTTGGTGGCGCCCGCATTAGCCCAACGTTTCACGGTGGTGATGATGGACTTGCGCGGCTACGGTGACTCAGCCCGGCCTTCAAGTGACGCCGAGCATGCGGTGTATTCCAAACGCGCCATGGCCAACGATGCCCTGACCGTCATGAAACATCACGGCTTTGAGCGCTTTGGCGTGCTGGCACATGACCGGGGCGCGCGAGTTGCGCACCGGCTGGCGCTTGACCACGCCACTGCGGTTGAACGCCTGATGCTGCTGGACATCGCCCCTACGGTGGCGATGTACGACAACACCACGCAAGCTTTTGCCACCGCCTATTGGCACTGGTTTTTTCTGATCCAGCCACCGCCATTGCCTGAAGCGCTGATTGAGTCTGACCCGGTACGCTACATCCGCAGCGTGATGGGCAAGCGGCACGCTGGCCTGGCGGCGTTTGCCCCCGAAGCCCTGGCTGAGTATGAGCGCTGTGCACAAATCGCAGGTACGGCGCATGCCATTTGCGAAGACTACCGCGCGTCCAGCAGCATTGACCTGATGCACGACCGTGCTGATATGGCCTCGGGCCGAAAACTTGAGCAACCCCTGAAGGTCTTGTGGGGCGAACATGGCGCGGTCGGCCAATGCTTTGACGTGCTGCCGCTGTGGCGTGAGCGGGCCACCCAAGTGACTGGCAACAGTTTGCCTTGCGGTCACTATATTGCCGAAGAGGTGCCCGAGCTTTTGATTCCCCAGGCCCTGGATTTTTTTGATCAACCCATTCACTAATCAGTCTTTTAAGAAAGAAGTCATCATGAGTAAAAAACGCATCGCCGTGATTGCTGGCGACGGCATTGGCAAAGAAGTCATGCCAGAAGGCCTTCGCGTGATGGAAGCCGCCGCCAGCAAGTTTGGTATTGACCTGCAGTTCGATCACTTCGACTTTTCAAGCTGGGACTACTTTGAAAAGCACGGCAAAATGCTGCCCGACAACTGGAAAGACCAGATTGGTGGTCACGACGCGATTTATTTTGGCGCCGTGGGCTGGCCTGACAAGATTGCAGACCATGTGTCGCTGTGGGGCTCACTGTTGTTGTTCCGCCGTGAGTTCGACCAGTACATCAACCTGCGCCCCGCACGCTTGATGCCCGGCATCATTGCGCCCGTGGTGCGACGTGACGGCAGCCCCCGGGCACCCGGTGAGATTGACTTTTACATCGTGCGCGAAAACACCGAGGGTGAATATTCCAGCATAGGCGGTAAGGCCTTCCCGGGGACCGATCGTGAATTTGTGTTGCAAGAGTCTGTCTTTACCCGCATTGGCGTCGACCGCGTGCTCAAGTTCGCCTTTGAGCTGGCCCAGTCGCGGCCCAAAAAACATTTGACCAGTGCCACCAAGTCCAACGGCATTTCAATCTCCATGCCTTATTGGGACGAGCGTGTTGCAGAGATGGCCAAAAATTATGCAGACATCAGGCTCGATAAATTTCACATCGATATCCTGACCGCGCATTTTGTACAGAGACCAGACTTTTTTGATGTGGTGGTGGCCAGCAATCTGTTTGGCGACATCTTGAGCGACCTCGGCCCCGCCTGCACCGGCACCATCGGCATTGCGCCGAGCGCCAATCTGAACCCCGAGCGTAAATTCCCGTCGCTGTTTGAGCCGGTTCATGGCTCGGCCCCCGACATTGCGGGCAGGCAACTGGCCAACCCGATAGGACAGATCTGGTGTGGCGCGATGATGCTGGAGTTTTTGGGCCACAAGGACGCGCATGATGCGGTGCTTGCAGCGATTGAAAAAGTTTTGGCTCCCCAAAGCGGGGCGCCCCGTACCCCTGACTTGGGCGGTACAGCGTCAACCGCCGATGTCGGCAAGGCCATTGCCGCCGCCCTGGGTTGACGCAGTCATCTGTTCGTCTGGCTAAAAATAAACCAGACCGACAGGCCGTCGTTCAAGCGAAAACACAGAAAAAAACGACTAGAATTTGTCTCGCGAGACGACTGACTCAATGCCGTATTGACACAACAAGAGTCTGTGGTTTAAATGATGTTCAGCAGATAAACTGCAACTGCTGCTTCTTGTTGATGTCCTGAGTTGACGTCCCCGGAGCTGTTTTTGTCAACCGCCAGATTTAGCCAGATTAACTTCCATTCATACGAGGAACAGCTTGTGAACAAAACAGAATTGATTGAGCACATTGCCAAGCACGCCGATATTTCCAAAGCCGCTGCAACGCGTGCCCTGGAGTCCACGATCGGTGCTGTCAAAACCACCCTGAAAAAAGGAGGCTCTGTGTCTCTGGTGGGTTTTGGTACTTTTGCGGTAGGCAAACGCGCTGCACGCGTAGGCCGCAACCCACGCACCGGGGATGCGATTAAAATCAAGGCTGCCAAGGTACCCAAGTTCCGTCCGGGCAAAGCGCTCAAAGACGCTTTGAACTGATAAGAAACAGCTACCCGGGATGTAAAAAGTTTATGGCGGGGTGCTTAGCTCAGTTGGTAGAGCAGCGCCCTTACACGACGTAGGTCGGCGGTTCGAGCCCGTCAGCACCCACCACAAATTTTTCACACACCATGACCGAAGGCGAACATCTTGTTCGCCTTTTTCATTTTTGCTATTGGTCTTTTTGACAGCCGCACAGGACTTTTCTGATGTTTGATTTCATTCGCAAGCACACCAAGATCACGATGGGTTTTCTGTTCTTGCTCATCGTGCCGTCTTTTATCTTGTTCGGCATTGACGGCTATACCAAGTCGCAAGACAAAAGCCCGGTGGTCGCCAGGGTCGATGGCCAGGAGATTCTTCAAACCGAATGGGACCGGGCACATCTGCGCGAAGTCGACAAGCTCAGGGCTTCCATGCCCTCGCTCGATGCCAAGCTGTTTGATTCGCCAGAAGCCCGTTACGCCACACTCGAGCGCCTGGTGCGCGACCGCGTACTGCTTGCAGCGGCCGGTAAATCAAAGTTAACCATTTCTGAACGTAGGCTTGAAGACATTTATGCTGGTGATCAAGTATTGAAAGCGTTTAGGTTGCCCGATGGGAAATTTGACAGAGCCGGTTTTATAACTCAGGCAGGAATGACGCCTGAAGCGTACGAGGCCAGCGTTATTTCAGATCTCTCAAGTCGTCAAGTCCTGGCTGGCGTTGTAGGCAGCGGCTTTGCCAGCAACGCCGCCGCTGACACCGCGCTGAATGCCTATTTTGAAAAACGCCAGATTCAGATCGCCCGATTTTTAACCGCCGACTACGCCGCCAAACTGAACCCGACCGATGCTGACCTGGATGCGTTTTACAAAGCCAATGCCAATTTGTTCCAGGCACCCGAGCAGGCCAACATCGAGTATGTCTTGTTCGATCTTGAAACCGTCAAAAAAGGCATCAAGGTCGCCGAGGCTGACCTGAAAACCTATTTTGACCAAAATGCTCAGCGCCTGAGCGCCAAGGAAGAGCGCCGCGCCAGCCACATTCTGATCACGTCGCCAAAAAGCGCGCCTGACGCAGACCGCCAGAAGGCCAAAGCCAAGGCAGCAGAGCTGGCTGCGCTGGTTAAAAAATCCCCTGACACATTCGCAGACGTAGCACGCAAAAATTCGCAAGACCCGGGCTCTGCCCCCGCTGGTGGCGACCTTGACTTTTTCTCGCGCGATGCGATGGTCAAACCTTTTTCAGACGCTGCTTTTGCCATGAAAAAGGGCGACATCAGCGATGTGGTGGAGTCCGAGTTTGGCTACCACATCATCAAGCTGACCGACGTCAAGGTGCCCAAGCAGCCTACTTATGAAGAGATGAAACCCGAGCTGGAAGCCGACGTCAAAAACCAGCAGGCACAAAAAAAGTTTACCGAAACAGTGGAAGTCTTTACCAACGCTGTATATGAGCAAGCCGACAGCCTGAAACCCGCCGCTGACCGCTTGGGGCTGGAGATCAAAACAGCCACTGGTATCACCCGCAAGCCCCAGCCCGGTGTTACGGGTGCCCTGGCTAACGCCAAGTTTTTAAATGCCATTTTTGCGCCCGATGCGATTGAGAAAAAACGCAACACAGAGGCGGTTGAAGTGGCGTCCAAGCAGTTGGTGTCGGGCCGCATTACCCAGTACACACCCGCCCGAACAAGGCCGCTGGCGGAAGTCAAAGACATCGTGCGCCAGCGCTGGCTGGCCCAGCGCGGCGCTGAAGAAGCCCGCAAGGACGGTATTGCCAAACTGGCCGCATGGAAGGCCAACCCGGCAACCGCCTTGCTACCAGAAACCCTGTCTGTATCACGCGACCAGCCACAAAAGCAGCCCTTGCAAGTCATAGATGCCGCACTGCGCACAGACGCAGCCGCCTTGCCAGCCTTGACCGGCATCGACCTGGGAGCGCAGGGCTATGCGATTGTTAACGTGTTGAAAGTCTTGCCACGCGAAGCATCGCTTGATGCCGCCACCAAACAGGAGCGCAACCAATACACCCAGTTGTGGACATCCGCCGAAAGCCTAGCGTATTACAACCTGCTCAAAGATCGTTTCAAGGCAGAAATAAAGGTTACCAAGCCTGAGCGCACAAAAGCTGACCAACTGCCCAACGCCGAGGCCACCACGACACAGTAGGGCGCTATAATCTCAATCTGCGGTGGCTGTAGCTCAGTTGGTAGAGTCCAGGATTGTGATTCCTGTTGTCGTGGGTTCGAGCCCCATCAGCCACCCCAGTGTTTATGCGCCCTAGCGACCTTTTTGGCTTCTAGGGCGTTTTTATTTCTGGCTCGATGTAAGGGGAAATGTAAGACTCGTACCCTAATTTTTAGTCACTTGCCGCTTGTAAGGGGCACATACGCATTTCATTTACAGGTTGAGTGAGGAGTTAGTTGGGTGAAGTATTCAGGGGGTGTGCCCAAAAGCCAAATAGCGTGGGCTTATTGGTTTTTATTAACCTCTGCTATTTTTATTGCTAAGACCTGCTGAGATCGCTCCATGGTCATAGATCCAGGGTTGAACCAAGAGACCTTGAACCCTGGATGCTCAAGCGCGAGCACACCAAGAAGCAATCGAACCCAATCGCGGTTGAGCAGGTTTGCCTTGGTCAGTCGTCCATGAGTGGGTGGGCGGCCAGTTGATGCTCCTCCATGGAAACGACATTTGCCACCTGCTCCGAGGCCAGGGTTTTTACACTGCACGCCAGACTGCCTTGACTTCGCAGCGCAACGTGGAAGTGCAGCCAGCACTGCCCGTGCTTTAGTCATGTTGTTCATTGCTTTGATCCATGAAGTTTCATATCGTGAAATTATCGCAGGACCACACAAGGTGTGCAACGACCTGAATTCTCTGCAATTACATGACAGTAACTGTTGCTGTTAAGAACTTGCTTTAAGTCCACAAAAATAGTCTGCTTACTTAAGATGCTTCAAGGGTTTACCTGTGGCAGCAAAATAATATAAATTGCCAAGCTCAAATATCAAGCGCAGAATCAGCATGCAGGTGTTCGATCTCAAGGATCGCTCACCAGCATGGGCGTAAGCCTTTTTCTTGAAGCGTATTCCTACGCTTCGTGCAGGTGCAACTTCATTCTCTTGCGCTTGGCACTAGCGACTGTCATCCTCCTGTGGTGACGGTCCGGCCCGATTGATTAAATTCAGTCGGGCTTTTTTGTGCAGCTATTTTGACCTTGCCGCCAGAAAAACGGGTGTTTACTCAAAATCGTTTTCATTTGCTGGGCTTTTATCAATCAACTCTCGCTTTGGTGGAGGTTTTGCAGACCATCCTTAAGTAGCAGACTGGACGTCAAAGTAAGGGGTAAATGACCTGCCCCCAATTCCCGTACCAATCTAAATTCCAGAAGTCCAAAGTTTGCAAGATTAACTGATTCCTTTGTCGATCTTGCTGTGTTGCATTGAATCGCGAGTTAACTGGCGATTCAATGCGGCGAAAGTCGCGGGCGGCACACGCCCACAGCTGCTGTGCGGTCTGGTCTCGTTGTAATCGAGTCTCCACGTAGCAATGGCCAGGCGGGCTTGCTCCAAAGACTCAAACCAGTTCTCGTCCAGACATT
>CANJWZ010000062.1 GCA_947478725.1 Comamonadaceae bacterium | reverse complement strand
CACATACATCTTCGGGTAGCGGTGCGACACATCGACGATGCCGCTGTTGTACAACTCGCTCTCCGGCTCAATCAGGGACACCAGCACCGCGTACTCGCAACCCTTCTCAGTGCGGTCCTTGTCCAGCTCTTTCAGAAAATCGTCGTTCCTCTTTTTGGTCGCCGTTTGATCGCTCTCGTTTTTCATCTCAAACATGATGGACACGATCTCGGCGCCCGACTCGTCCGAGTCACGAAAAATGTAGTCGCCCTTGCTGCCGGTGCGGGCGTCGTTGTCTTTTTCAAAATGCGCGCGCTGAAAGGCGGCAGCACGAATGCGGTTGAACTCGATCTCGCAGTGCTGCTCCAGCGTCTCGCCCACCATCTTGGTCGATAGGCGCGCCTTCAAGTCACGCAGGCGCTCAATCTGGTCGTCACGGTCTTTGATCTGCGTTTGGTACTTGTCTTTGAGTGACTGCTCTGCGAGTTGCTTTTCAAGCTCCGCCCGCGCCAGGCCATTCTTCAGCTCGTCGCGTTCCCGCTCGACCCCATTCAAAGCCTCGGTAATCGCCAGCTTTTGCATCACCTCAGTGGCGTCTAGTTTGGCCTTCAGCCCTTGGATTTCTGCGTCTTTGTTTGCGGCTGCATGCTGCAGCCCGCTCGCAAGCTTTGCCTCGGCCAGCTCAGAAGCGGCCAGCTTGTCGCGCCTGGCCTGCGCAAGTTCATTGGCGAGCGCGTCACGCTCTTTTTGCACATCGCTCAGCGCTTCTGTCACGGCCAGCTTGCGCGCCACCTCACCCGCATCCAGCTTGGCCTTCAGCGCCTGGATCTCAGAATCCTTGGCTACCGCAGACTTCTGCATTTGGTTGGCAACCTGCGCCTGGGCAAGCTCGACGGCATTGCGCTTGTTTTGCTCGGCCAATTCAAGCCGCTCATGCAACTGCTGCTCAAAAGCGCCGTCGCGAACTTGCTTCAGGATATCGGCGTAGCCAGCCTCGTCGATTTTGAAGGCTTTGCTGCAGTGGGGGCAGATGATTTCGTGCATGGTGGTGGGTCCTGTTTTTTATTGGTTGTCGTCCAATCGGTCATTTGGTCAAACAAGCTTGCTTGGCAAATCGAGTTCAGCCCATTTTTCTTGGCGGTATTTCAAACCTGCTCCATTTAATCTTTGTCGACTCCAGGTGTTCAAACCCTGTAACCTGACTTTGGAGCATGGATTAACTCGATTGCAAGAGTTGCCCGCAGCACCGCTGCCTTAAGGGAATTTGACCTCAGGGGCTCACTACTCCTCAGCCTCCGATGGCGAAATTGGCGGTGGATTTTCAATAAGGTTGGCCTTGTTTAGGTGTTCAAACGGCTTGGCGTGCGGTTCGCCAAGAATAGTTTCCCAGTTGCCACGATTTATGCTCTGCACGTTAAGCCATAGAAGTACGAGCTCATATTGCGAGAGCTGTGACTTGATAAGGTCGTAATACCGTTTTTGCTCGATATCTGACGCCTCAATCTTGTGATGTCCATCCTTGACATGCTTGAAGAGGTGGTAAACCGTTCGGAAGTAGTGTTCAATTTCCCATCCGTCTTTCTCCAAAAAACGCTGATAGGCGGTACCCATTGACACTCTTTCATGCTGAGAGATAGATACAATTTTTTTGTAAAACAGCTGAAAGCAATCGCGCCCCTTCTTAATGGACTTGTCGGTGAGTTTTCGGTCAATTGACTCCAACACTGAGGCATGTAACTGAAGCAGTGCGAATAACTGATTTTCGAATGCTTGTCGCGCTGCTGCTTGCGTTTGACTCCGTAATGTTGCAGCTACTAGCACAACAGAGATTAAGCCGAATATTGGGTTCAACAGTCCTCCGATGTAGTCGCCGAATTGCCCCCATTCCGCCGTTGTTTGTGAAATATCCTCCTTTCGAAAATTCAAGAAGAATGCAAGCAGCAGTACAACAATGGCTCCGACGCCAAAGCGAAGTGGATGACGCGTTAGTGAATCGCCAATTGGTCTATTGTTCATAGTTTGAATGCACGTTCAGTGAAGAAAGGAAGCTGGCTAGCCGACCAAATGAAGTAACAAATACTCGGTCGCCTGACGCAGCATGCTTGTGTGTCCGCAGCAGGTTTTGCTATTTGAGTGTTTTATTGATCTTCTCAAAAAGCGCGGACCACTGCGCTAGCTCACCGGTTGCAAGATCTGCACTTGAATGTGAACGAGACCAACGCAAGAAAGCCTTGGCCAATCGGTACTTCGAGAAGTCCATGATTGTTCTGCTGAATATTTTCACAATTGGTTCTTGCGGATTTGCCGATGCCGCTGATGAAATGTCCCACGATAACTCGGTCTTTGCTACTGCTACCAAAGTGTCCCGAAGTAAGTCTTCGACTTCAGGCATTAGAACCGCCCCTGTATAGGTATCTTTTGTTCGCAAGATCGCTTTTTGCCCAAGTGCGTGCACAAGAGTCTCTTGACGGGCAGCTTGATCACCAGCCGCGTCCGAATCGAGCAGCGCTACAACTTTCAACTTCTGCGCATGCAGTATGGTTGCAAAGTAGACGACCTTGCTCGCACTTCCGGCAGGAACCAGCGCGATCTTTTCGCCTAAAGAGTTAGCCGCCGAATCACGGAGTAAATGAGACATGGCATCGACGTACCAGTAGTCAGTAAGACCTTCAACAACGAGATTTCTCTGCTGCGAAAACAAACTCTGCGCCATATCGTATCCAAGGGCTTCTTGAAGAGGAAGCAGGCCTGCAGGATCACTTGACGTCACAGAGGTAAGCACCTTGGTACCAATCGCGCGATTAGTCATCTCGACGACCCGCACCAGATCCAACTCGTCCGGCCCAACCAGGAACGGGGAATGGGTGCTGTAAAGCGTTTGATTTACTTCGGAAAGGCGTGAAAGAGTTTTTCTGAACTCTCGTTGCTTTAGGCCGTGAAGGTTTAATCCCGGCTCATCCAATAGAAGAATGGCATTTTTGTGATCACCAGCCGCTTCAGCGAAGAAAACAACAAAAAACGACACCAGCCATTGAAACCCCTCGGATCGCTGGTTTAGTTCTATATCGACGCCAAGAGCGTCTTCTACCACCACTTTAAGGTACTGTCTGTCGGCCATCACCTTCAATCGATCCGCCTCAGCGCGAGTGCTATCAGGCGCCCAAATTCGATTGATCTCTTGTGTGAGCTTTACGCTTGCCGCGTTTAGCTGGTAATGCCGCTTATCAAGTTGATCTCGATATGTCTTCAGGCCAACGACATCACCTGCATCTGGCTCTGGTGACATTGCGAGCGTTGAAAGCTCGCGTGGGGTGAAGCCGAGAAGTTTAAGTAAGCACAGGTTCCCATAGTCATATTCGTCGTCGTCAAGCACCTTCGTTTCTGTGCGCTGGGCCAAGTGGTCCAACTGAATCAAAGGTCGAACGCGAAAATAGTTGTTGAACAGCACAAACTTGGGAACTCTCTTATTTAGCGTTTCCAATGCACTGGCTCGCTGTTTAAATACTTGACAAGCGGAGCTGAGACTGTCGTACCTCTTTTCTTCGATTTCGTTGGACTCATCAATGTGTGGGAGGATTTGTGTAAGCCACGAGCTAAGCGCGTTTGCGGTCTCGGCGTCGATCAGGGTGTCGTCAGTCCAAGTTTTCGTGATCGTGGCAAGTGCGACGCTTGGCAGTGGAAGCGTTTCCACCGCATCCTGGGCGGCAGTAAGACGTTGATCCACGTGAGCAGTAAGTCGGGTAAGGTCTTTTTTGATAGCAAGATATTTGGGTGTTGGGGGGGCATTCAACAACTTATGCCATGCAGAGTTATCAAGCTTTCGTCCGCGCTGATAAGTGCAACTACCGTATCCAGGCGGCAATAACGTGACATCCTCTTGTTCAAGTTCGAAATGGGCCTCGACGACGGTTATGTCGCTGGGTTTGATTTTTCCAGTTGAAATGTCGTTGTATTTCGACCGAGGATAGTCGCGGAGCGCATCGAGCTTGGTAGCACTGTCTGGCGGATTGATATGTTGTAGCGCCTGTAAAACTGCAGTCTTACCAGCTTCGTTCGGCCCGACTAGTATTGTTTTGAAATGCTCTATTTCAAAAAGCCCCGTGTCAACAATGCTGCGGTAGTTTTGGATTCTGGCTTTGGCTAGTCTCATATCTATCCCTTTGAATGTTCAATGAAAAATTCTATGAATTGCGTGGCACTTTGAAACTTTGGGTATTTATCGCGGGAAACGTTGGGGGCGATTGATTTGTGGGTTTATTGCCATCTCAGCCGCTTTCAACCCACCATCACCTCTAACCCCAATCACCTGCCTCTGCGTAGCCCGCATTGCCACCACATAAAACACCCGCGTAGCCGCGCGCACGTCTTCGCCCATGGCCGGCATATGCCCCAGATCCGGCAGGGATGCGAAGGGCTCCTGACCCCGATCCCGCCCTTATTCCGTAGCAGTTTTCGAGATTGACATTGACATTCATGACGCACTTTCAATGAATTGAGGCAAATACCAGTAATTGAGGGCTGAGGAGTGATTGCGCATTTGCTAGCACTGGTATCTGTCCCTAATGTGCGAGTTGTAGTACGTACCTTTGGACGAAGCGCGCTGGAATCCTTCAAAGATGTGTTTTGGGACTCGACAAAAGTCGTATGTGCGTCCCTGCTGAAAAGTAATCTTCATTTGCATGCTTTTTTCGTCATATCCGATCGCTACGATGGCCGATGAGTTAACCCGAATCATTTCCATGAAAGCCTCTTTTGTGTCCGATGAACGATGTGTTTTTCAATTGAGCAAATAAAGTTGAGTCGTCCCCTATGACTGCAACCTCTTCCCAAATCCGCTGCCACTACCGGCCTTGACAACCAGCCTATGAGTAGCCCTTGTCGCCGCAACGTATAACCCGCGCAGTCTCTTTTTCGTAATTGCCCTTGGGGGGGCATGTGGCCAACACCGAGCATTTCCACTACGGGTAACACCAGGCCTTTGCTGACCTTCATGTCATCACTCATCACCCAAGCTCCCCAGCAACACCCCGCGCCGTGCCAGTCGCTCACGCGCCTCCAGCAAGGCCGCATGCAGCTTTTGCTCCAGCGCCGCTTTGGGTGGCAGTTCCGTCCAGTACTCGGCCACGGTGATGCCGTCTTTGTGCATTTGCAGCAGCTCCACCTGTTCGCGGCTGGATTCGGCGCAGAGGATGAGGCCAATGGGCGCTTCCTCGCCCGGCTGACGCTCGTGTTTGTCCAGCCATTTCAGGTACAGCTCCATCTGGCCTTTGTGCGCGGCTTTGAAGCGGCCCAGCTTGAGTTCGATGGCCACCAGGCGATGCAGGCGGCGGTGAAAGAAGAGCAAGTCCAAATAAAAGTCGTCACCGTCAATCACCATGCGCTTTTGCCGCTCTACAAACGCAAAGCCCCGGCCCAGTTCCAGGATGAAGGCTTCTAGCTGGTGCAGGATGGCGGCCTCTAGATCGCCTTCGTCATGGCCTTGGCGCAGGCCCAAAAAGTCGAGGAAGTACGGATCTTTGAAGACTTCGGCGGCGGCGGGAGCTTGCGTAGCGGAAGGTGCCAGCAAAGTGGCAAGCTCTGTGCGCTCGAAGGCCTTTCGGTCGATCTGGTGTGCCAGCTGGCGTACGCTCCAGGCGTCTTGTGATGCGCGGCTTGCGTAGTACTGCCGGGCTTGCGGGGTTTTCAGCGCCACGATGGTGACCATGTGGCTCCAGCTCAATTGTGTCGACAGTGTTGACACAATTGCCGCATCGGGAAAGCTCTCGGCAAATTTCACCATGCGGCGCAGGTTGCGCGACTCAAAACCGCGCCCAAACTCATTTGCCAACTGTTGACCCAACTGGTCCAGCAGTTTGGCACCGTAACCGGCACGCCCATCGCCCAGCACCTCGGTGCGCAACCTTTGGCCTACGGCCCAATACAAGCGCGTCAGCTCTGCATTCACCGCCCCCGCGAGCCGCTGGCGGCTGCTGGCAATCAGCGCACGCAGTTCAGCGTGCAGGCTATCGGCAGGTGCGGGCACCAGCGGGTGTGTTGTCTCGTTCACGTTGTTCTACGGGTCATGTCGTCGCCACTTGTAAGCTGCCATATGTAAGCAGTTGTTCGCGAATCATGCCGTTAAACCGTAGCAAGGTCTACAGAAATATTCAGATTGCCGGCGCTGGCGGGTTGTGCTCCCGTCGCGGCCATCGCCGATATTTCGGCCTGTCTGGGTGCTAGGCTTGCTCTAAAACCGCGATTTCGGGTGCTAAATTGGCCTCTATCCATCCAGAAATCTACACAACCAGCTATCAATTAAATGGCGATTCTCAAGTCGCTGGCCGTACTCGCCGCCTAAGCTTCGGGCTTTAACCAAGCTGTCAGCAAATCACCAGCTAGTGCACACTGCGCGTACACTACATGTATGCGAAACATCACCTTATCCGCCGCTGACGAGCTCATCGACCAAGCCCGTGACAAGGCGCGCGCGCAGGGCGTGACGCTGAATGACGAGTTTCGTAAATGGCTGGCCAGCTATGTGCAGGCGGCAGACGGACAAACCGCTGTCAACCGCTTTCGCGGGGTGATGCAGGCGCTGCCCCATGCAGACGCGGGCCGCAGCTTTAGCCGCGACGAGATGAATGAGCGCTGAATGGCCGATACATCAATGCTAAGTCAGCGGTTCAACATGACGACTGACGGCACGGTGTTTTTAGACTCCAACATTTTTGTCTACGCCTTCCTGTCCAGCGAGCCGCGCAAACGTGCCATAGCCATTGAGCTGATCGAGGCCTGCCTGGGCTCGGGGCGGGGCTGCGTCAGCTACCAGGTGGTGCAAGAGTTTGCCAATGTGGCGCGCAAGAAATTTGCCACCACCTTGAGCGCCAGCGAGTGCAAGGCTTTCATTGACGCCGCGATGCAGCCTTTGAACCGGGTTGCCAGCAGCACCGGCATTGTGCACACCGCGCTAGATTTACAAGACGAGCTGCGTTACAGCTTTTATGACTGCCTGATGATTGCCGCCGCTTTGCAGTCGGGTGCTGACACGCTGTACACCGAAGACTTGCAGCACTGGCAGCTCATACGCGGCACCTTGCGCATCGCTAACCCGTTTTTAGACGTGGCGACCTGACATTAATGAATGGGTTGCTTGCGCTGCTGCACTGCAAGCCAGCCCAACAATAGCCCGGTCAGGCCCAGCGGCAGCATTGAGCCCAGGTTCAGCAGCGTCCAGCCTTGGGTGGTGACCAGCACGCCCGATGAAAGCGACGACAGCGCCAGCACGGCAAACACGCAAAAGTTCAAAGCGCCTTGAGCTTTGTCTTTTTCTTCCGGCGTGTAGGCGGTCAATGCCAAGGCGGTGGCGCCGGTGAATAAAAAGTTCCAGCCCAGGCCCAGCAAAAACAGCGCCGCCAAAAATTGACTGAACGCAATGCCCGACAGCGCAATGATGACGCAGGTGATGTTCAATGCCAGGCCGGTCGCCATGATGGGCAGCGTGCCAAAGCGCTTGATCAGATGCCCGGTAAAAAAGCCCGGTGCAAACATGCCAATCACATGCCATTCCAGCACCCAGGCGGTGTCAGAAAATGACAGCCCGCAGATTTGCATGGCAATTGGCGTGGCGGCCATCAGCAGGTTCATCACGCCGTAACCCAGCGCGCCAGCAGCCGCTGCCACGATAAAAACCGGCTGCCGCATGATCTCGCCCAAGGGTCTGCCGCTGTCGCTGCCGTTTTTGGCGGTGCTTTTGGCGGGCGCGGGCGCAAACTTGATGAATGCCAGCAAGGCCATCGCCAGCAACGCCACCCCGGCCAGCGCCAGGTAAGCCCCGGCAAACGGGGCGTCTAGCAGGCTGCGGGTTTTGGATGCCAGGTTGGGCCCGATGATCGCACCCAGCAAGCCGCCCGCCATCACCAGAGAAATGGCTTTTTCTTTAAAGCCGGGCGCGGCCAGCTCAGCCGCCGCAAACCGGTACAGCTGCGCGTTGGCGTTGTAGTAGCCCGCCACCACCGTTGCCACCACCAGCAGCCAAAAGTTTTTGCTGTAAGCGGCATAGCAACACAGCAGCGCCGACAGGACCGCCGTGCACAACCCCAATTGAAATGACACCTTTCGGCCATAGCGGCTTTGCGTTCGCGACACCAGCACTGTCGACATCGCCCCGCCCACCACATAGGCCATCAGCGGCAGCGTGGCCATCCAGCCAAAGGGCGCCAGACTCAAGCCGACCAGCCCGTTGATGGCGATAAAGACCACGTTGTTGGTCATGAAAAGACCTTGGCAGATCGTGAGGAGCCACAGATTTCGGTTCATGAATGTCCAGTGAGTGTGACCAAGGCCAGGCAGGCCAGCGGTGCGGTTTCAGAGCGCAGCACCCGTGGGCCGAGTGTGACAGCATTGAAACCGTGGCCCAAAGCGGCCGCTTCTTCGGCCGCGCTCAAGCCGCCTTCTGGCCCGCTTAAAAATGTCATGGCAGCGGCTGTGCCCGTGCTTTTAACCAGCGGCTGCGAGCCGCCTTGCAGCGACAGCAGCAGGCCCAAGTCTTCAGCTTGGCCCCGTGTTTTGAGCCAGTCGCTCAAGGTGGCGGGCGCGTGGATCAGCGGCACGCGGTTGCGGCCACATTGCTCGCAGGCCGCCACCGCAATACCTTGCCAGTGCGCGCGCTTTTTGTCGGCCCGCTCGCCGCTCAAGCGCAGTACGCTGCGTTCAGTCATCAGCGGCTGGATGCTGGCCACGCCAAGTTCAGTGGCTTTTTCAACCAGCCAGTCCATGCGCTCGTTGGCCGGCATGCCGATGGCCAGGTGCACGGCGCGCGGGGCTTCGCGCTGGGTGGGGTTGAAGGCGCCCACCGTGACCTGCACATCGCTGCGGCCCATGCTGTCAATCGTGGCGGTAAATTCGCCTTCTTCAGGCCCCAAACCATTGAACAACATCACGGACTGGCCGGGCTGAAAGCGCAGCACCTGCACATGCCGGGCAGCCACGGGCGGCAGGCTGATGCGGATGCCGGGCACGAGCTGCTGGTCGGTGTAAATGCGGGCGGTCAAGGCAGGGTCTGGGGTGTCAGGGCAGAAGTGCAAAGCGACTAAGCTACTAAAAACATAGCTGCACGCCCAAATATTTGTTGGTATATTGACCGAGTTTATCGCTTAAATGAGCGCTTTCAGGCGAGCGCAGCAAAGGGCCGCGCCGCGCTTATAGAACCTTTGCTCCATACTTAAACTACTTTTTTAGACTTCGCATCAAGGAACAGCCCATGTCATTTGCTTTTATCGGTCGTCGTCATCACCTGGCCCTGGCTGTTGCAGCGGGTTTGCTGGCCGCCTGCGGCATGCTGACGGCCCACGCCCAAACCTGGCCCAGCAAACCGCTGCGCATCGTGGTGCCCTACCCGGCGGGCGGCGGCATTGACGTGATGTCGCGCTTGGTTGGCCAGCAGCTCAGCCAGCGCCTGGGCCAAGCTGTGGTGATTGACAACCGGCCCGGCGCGGGCACGGTGCTGGCGGCTGAAATCGTGGCCAAGGCCCCCGCTGATGGCTACACGCTGATGGTGACCACCGATTCGACCGTCACCATCAACCAGCACCTGTATGCCAAGCTGCCGTATGACCCGGTCAAAGACTTTGCGCCGGTCACGCAGCTGGTGCTGCTCAACCAGTTGCTGCTGGCCAACCCGGCCCTGCCCGCCAATAATTTAAAAGAACTGGTCACCTACGCCAAGGCCAATCCGGGCAAGCTGAACTACGCGTCTTACGGCAGCGGCAGCCAGCCGCACCTGGCGATGGAAATGCTCAAAAGCCAGTCCGGGATCGACATCGTGCATGTGCCCTACAAAGGCATTCCGCAAGCCGTGCCAGCCGCGCTGGCAGGCGAGGTGCAGCTGACGTTTTCAGGCGTGGCCTCGTCGCAGGTGCACATCAAGGCTGGCAAGCTGAAAGCACTGGCCGTGGGCGGCAAAACCCGTCTGGCCCTGTTGCCCGATGTGCCCACCTTCACCGAGTCAGGCTTTCCCGATGTGCCGTCGAACGCCTGGTTTGGCCTGTTTGTGCCAGCCGCAACGCCGCGCGACATCGTGCTCAAGCTGCATGCTGAAGTCACCCGCATCTTGAAAGACCCGGAGTTCATGCAAAAAGAGATCACCGCCAAAGGCTACGAGCTGGTGGCCAGCACGCCTGAAGAGTTCGCCACGTTTTTAGCGGCCGACAGCGTGCGCAATGCGCGCGCCGTGAAAATTTCTGGCGCAAAAGCTGAATAAGGTCGAACAGTTTTGAGCGACCCCCTCCTCTGGCGCGGCTACACCCAGGCCGCGTTAGACATTCAATACAACAGCCGCGGCACTGTGCCCGATGTGTCGGTGTACCTGGCCGACTACGCCGCCCGTACCAGCCAAGCCAAGGCGCAACTGCGCTGCCTTGAAAACCTGCGCTATGGCGATGGGGCGAACGAGTTGCTCGACATGTACCCCGCCACCCAGCCCAGCGCGCCAGTCATGGTTTACCTGCACGGCGGCGACTGGCGCGCGCTGAACAAAGAAGACAGCGGCTTTGCAGCGCCCGCCTTTGTGGCCAAGGGTGCGATGTTTGTCGTGCTCGACTTCACCCTGGTGCCGCACACCACGCTGCCGGCCATGGGCGCGCAGGTGCTGCGTGCGCTGCTGTGGCTGCAAGCCCATGTTGCTGCCCATGGCGGCGACCCGCAGCGCCTCCACATCGCCGGGCATTCGTCGGGGGCCAACTTGGTCGGCCAGCTGTTGATGAACGCACCGGCGGGCCTGATCAAAAGCGCGGTGTTCGTCAGCGGCCTGGGCGACCTGGAGCCGGTGCGCCTGTCGTTTCGCAATGAAAAACTGAACCTGTCCGCAGGCGTTGCTGCACAGGTGTCCCTGCTCAAACACCAGCCGGGCCGCGTCTGCCCCCTGCTGGTGGCGGTGGGCCAAAACGAGACAGAAGACTACCGCCGCCAAAGCCGCGATGTGGCCGACCACTGGCGCGCCCAAGGCAACGACGGCGAACTGTTTGAACTGCCGGGCCGGCATCACTTTGACGCGGTACTCGAATGGGCAAACCCGCAAAGCGAGTTGTTCAGGGCCAGTTGTGGGCTGATGGGGCTGTAGATTTACAAGCTATCGCGGCTTGAACTCCGCGGACACCATGTTGTTATTTCCGACTGCCCACCCACCCCTCAATACCGCTGATGATGACTCAGGCAACTCGCCCTGGTTGCCATAGGTTCCCGTCCAGTTTCCAAAAAGAGAGAAGCGAACGAGATTAACCGATGCACCGGAATACGAAACTTTGGCATCTATCCTGAACTTGCCGCCGGCAACAGCAACCGCTTTCCAACTGAGGTTGCCGACCGATCGTGGTTGCACGCCTTCCCGCTCAACCTCAGCTTCGCCAGATGCACCCTCTTTCAAGGGCAGCGTCCACAGCGCCCCCGATGTGGCGCGCAAGACCGCGTCGCCCACCCGCACCTTTAAAACTTTCCCGTCCTTGCCCACCGCGTCGCCAGACGAAT
>CANJWZ010000061.1 GCA_947478725.1 Comamonadaceae bacterium | reverse complement strand
TTTTTGCCCATGTTCACCACCGAAGGAAACACCGTTCGCTGCACTTGCTTGAACATTTGGGCCGCCACCGCCGTCATGACAGACTCCGGCCGGCCCTGGGCCTGAAAGCTGTGCGAAGCGCCGCTGCCAAGCTCGATGTGAAGCGTGACGAGCAGATCACCGCGGCAGGCAGGCCCGTAGGCATAAGTGCCCCAGGCAAAGCCTGAAATCTTGAACAGCTGCTGCTGGTTGAGCGTACTTTGGCGCTGCGAGCTACGCAGCTCGCGCAACATATCGAGCAAGGGGGTCGGGTTGAGGAAAGTGAGCTTTCTCTCTTTGGGCTTGAGCTCGCGGTACAAGCCGTCCAGCGCAGCGCGCAAGCTAGCCTCCAGCGTCAGGTCCATGGCCTGGCCGGTAGCTGCCAAGCGGCGGTTTTTATTGATCAGGGCATCTATGGCCAACAGGCTGTCCAAAGCATCTGCTGCTTCAGCGCCATAGCTCAGCAAATCTTTCAGCCGACTAGTCATCTCTTGGGCCTGTTCGCTCCGGCTTTGCCCGTAGGCGTCTTGAAACTGGCACAGGTCCTGGCCACGGACGAAGGGAATCGTGGGCCACAAGGTGATTTTGTCTATCGCCCATGCATTTGGCGAAAATTGCATCAGCGTGACGAACACACAGATTGCGGTACCGTGTAGCCACCTGATGAAATTCATACGCTGACTCTGTCTATGGTTGTTGTGCGGTTCAGCATAGATAGCATCTATGTGATGCAATTGATCTGCATCAACAAACTTCATAACTGTCATCATCATGCTTTGATTGATACAGATCAATTGCAAAGCACATAACTCTCCCACATTTATCTCACCTTAACGGTGGCTTTCTTTGGTGAGGGCGCTGCCAACCAAGGTTCATTCCATGAATCCATGAATTTAGCGGCGCTGTGAAAGTTGCCAATTATTTTTGTGTGTGAGGACAACCAATGGGCGATATCGGTACCGAAAGCCAAAGCCACATCTGTAGATTAGTTCACAGACTGTTCGGCACGGCTACGGTATGCCAGGCATTCGAAGCATTGATACCCGCGATAGCTAGGGGCTTTCCGGTAGAGACTACTTTTGCGTAGACCTGAATCGCCCCGGGGCGATTCAGTTGGACAGGCATTTGAGTTTGCTAGAACACCTTTTGAGAATGACCATCTTCGCCGATTAACACCTTCACCACCCCCCCGTCCCTGCTCACCTAAGCGCTTGATCATGGGTGAGTTCTCTATCAGAGGATTATGTAGGTAAACGGCCTTGGAGGACGGCAACTCCACCTGGGGGGCGGGTGATGGACAGTGTGGTGTAAGCGCTGTAGTCAATGGTTTTCATGCGTTTCTTTAAATCAGAAGAAAAACCGAATTGTGCCCACGGCCTTTGCCCAACCTGGCACTTTATTGACCAACGTCAAGGCGCAGCGACATGGGTAGGTTCACCATTGACCCTGTTGAATTCACAGGATGCTTCATGGATGCCGTTACCGCTCAGAAATACAAACACCGTCTTAGAGTAGAACGCGAAGCCTTGCTGGCGCGAATCGACGGCCAGCGCGGCGGATCCATCAGCCGCGCTGAAGCCGCCAGCGGTGCTTTGGACAAAAGTGAAGACGACAACGCGCAAATACAAACCGGTCGAGACATAGCTTTTGCCATCAACGAACATGAAACTGCAGAGTTGCTGGCCATCGACGCTGCCCTGCTGCGCATCAAGGAAGGTGTTTATGGCTTATGCGTGGACTGCGGCAGCCACATTCCATCGCCCAGGATCGATGCCGCACCCCACACCATGCGCTGCGTAGCTTGTCAAACCAGCTTTGAACAACAAAAACCTGTTTGATTATTTAAAAGGAAAACCATGTCTACTTTTCACGCCGTTGTTTGGATGGACCAGGCCGAAGCCCATGTGTTGATGTTTGACAACGAACACGTACACGGTGAGCGCGTCCATTCCCACAGCAATCACAACCACCAAGGCAAGCACCCTGACAACAAAGCGTTTTATACCGAGATCGTGCAGGCCTTGGAAGGTAGCCATGAAGTGTTGTTAACGGGTGCCGGCACTGCACGTACCGAATTCAAAACCTGGTGCGACACCCACGCCAAAGCCTGTGCCCACACCATCATCGAGAACCTGCCCAGCGACCACCCCACCAACCCTCAGCTGATTGCTTTGGCGCGCAAGTACTTTGTGAAGTTCGACAAGATGGCCGGCGACCCTAGACTGCTTTAAGTGGCGCGATGGCTTGGTCAATCGCGCCAAACACGCTTTGACCACCTTTGCCTTTGATTACTATGCGGACGGTGTCACCAAACTGCATAACGTCGGTGCTGTTCGGATAAGCTTGTGCCTCGCGGAGTATTTTTGGCGAACAAAATACCCGCCGCAGATACTAATCGATTGAGCAACGCAGAATGCATACCTGCTGGATGGAACCATTCCTAAAACAGGGGTGTGGGGTTACGGTGGGGTTTGGCTAGGCTAGGAATAGAAGGGGTACCCCTCGCTAAGTATTTTGCCAAGTAAGTCATCAGTAGTTAAAACGAGAACGTTCGCAGGTTAGTGAACGAGCCTAGCCGAAATGGCTTTTAACTTTGAGCAACAGAAGAAACCGCTAAAGTTTTAGGTACAAACTTAGGTTGTCTGAATAAGGAAAACCGCGCAAACCCCGAAGGGAGGCGGTTAGCTGGCGGAAACGGAGGGATTCGAACCCTCGATGAGGCTCTACACCCCATACTCCCTTAGCAGGGGAGCACCTTCGGCCACTCGGTCACGTTTCCAGCTCTTGCAATTATCTCACAACAAATCAGCGCAAGGCACTTTCCATCAATCAGGCCGTGGCCTGATCGAGATCAAACGCCTTGTGCAGCGCGCGCACGGCCAGCTCCATGTACTTTTCGTCAATCACGACAGAGGTTTTGATCTCGCTGGTGGAGATCATCTGGATGTTGATGCGCTCTTCTGCCAGGCAGCGGAACATTTTGCTGGCAATGCCCACGTGGCTGCGCATGCCAATCCCGACGATGCTGACCTTGCAGATCTTGGCATCGCCAACCACCTCCGTGGCATTGAGCGCTGGCAGCACCTTGGCTTTGAGCAAGTCCATCGCCTTGGCGAAGTCGTTGCGGTGCACGGTAAAGCTGAAGTCGGTTTTACCTTCTTTGCTGATGTTTTGAATGATCACATCGACTTCAATATTGGCGTCGGCGATCGCGCCAAGGATTTGGTAGGCAATGCCTGGTGTGTCGGGAACGCCGAGCACGGAGATTTTGGCTTCGTCGCGGTTAAATGCGATGCCCGATACGATGGCTTGTTCCATTTTTTCGTCTTCCTCAAAACTGATCAGCGTGCCAGACTTGGCCTCTTCATGGATATCGATATCCCAGTCGGTGAAACTGGACAGCACCCGCAAAGGTACCTTGTATTTGCCGGCAAATTCAACCGAACGGATTTGCAGAACCTTCGAGCCCATCGACGCCATTTCCAGCATCTCTTCAAAGCTCACGGTGGCCAGGCGGCGCGCTTCCGGCACCACGCGCGGGTCGGTGGTGTACACGCCGTCGACGTCGGTGTAGATCAGGCACTCATGGGCTTTCAAGGCGGCAGCAACGGCCACGGCCGATGTGTCAGAACCGCCGCGCCCCAGCGTGGTGACGTTGCCGCCATCGTCCACCCCCTGAAAGCCAGTGATGATGACAACCTTGCCTGCATTCAAATCAGCGCGCACTTTCTTGTCGTCAATCGACTCGATGCGCGCCTTGGTGTAGGCTGAATTGGTCTTGATGGCGACTTGCCAGCCTGCGTAGCTGACTGAGTCCATGCCTTCGGCCTGCAACGCAATCGCCAGCAAGGCGCTTGATGCCTGCTCGCCCGTCGCGGCTAAGGCATCGAGTTCGCGGCCGTAGGCGTCGCCTGGCTTGGCAGGCGCCAGCTCCTTGGCCAGCCCCAGCAGGCGATTGGTCTCGCCCGACATGGCACTTGGCACCACCACCATCTGGTGACCTGCACGTGCCCACTTGGCCACGCGCTTGGCGACATTGCGGATGCGCTCGGTGGAACCCATCGACGTGCCGCCGTATTTATGAACGATTAAAGCCATTTTTTTGTTGAATGAAAAGACCTTGCCAATGTTTGGCAAAGCCCTAAATTATAGCCAGCAGCCATCAACTCACTAGGGTAAATACGCAAGGACATTGCCGCGCCGTTCTACATGGCCGCTGGCAACTTTGATGTGCAGTTGCTTGCCCCTGTCGGTGCAGTTGGCAATCTGGCTTTGTAGTTCGGCCAGCTGGGCGGTGCTGGGGCTGGACTGATGACTGCTTTTCAGCCAATGACGCAGCAGGTTGCCCTGACGTGCCGGGCTCAAACCTTGCAAAGCTGCGATGCGCGGCGGGTTACCTGTCTGGGCCATGTCTTCGATGGCAACTTGCACCAAAATAGATTGCGCCTCGGCCGCGTGCGCCGCTGAACGGGCAAAGGTTTGCCTGAACTGGGGAAATGCCTTGTCGAGTGCGGGGATCAGCTCATGACGAATCCGGTTGCGGGTAAATTGCGTGTCCAGGTTGGTCGGATCTTCGACCCAACCCTGGCCTGGGTTGGTGCCGCCCGGGAGCCGCGCGGTCAACCCCTGATCGGCGAGCCAGGCGCGGATATCGCGTGATGTCATGCCCAACAGCGGCCGTGTAAATTCAATCCCCTCGCGCAACCAGCTGAGCGGCATCGCAGACAAGCCTGGTAGCCCTGCACCCCGGCTGAGGGCCAACAGCAGTGTTTCGATCTGGTCGTCGGCATGCTGGGCAATCGCTACTTTTTTAATAGCCGCTCGCCCATGATTTTGTTGGTCTGGGGCCTCATTAAGCGCTCTGACCTTGCCTGAAAGTGCTGCATAGCGCGCCTTGCGCGCCGCGTCTTCCGGGCTTTGACCGCTGACCGGTGTGGCGTTCACATGCACCACATGCAGCGGCACACCGACCGCCGCGCAAAACGCCGCGCAATGCGCCGCAAAGTCATCAGCCGCTGCCTGCAGCCCGTGGTGGATGTGAATTGCCTGCACCTGGCCAGGGCACTGGCGGGCCAGCATCAACAGCAAAGCCGTAGAGTCTGCGCCGCCGCTGTAGGCAACAGCTACGGGTGTCTGGCTGCCAATATCCAGCTGCAACAAACTATTTGTTGTCGGCTTTGGTGTCGGTAAATCGGCCATAGCTTTGAAGCCGCTCGTAGCGCCTGTCCAGCAGTTCCTTGAGCTTCAGGTCACTGACCTGCCTGAACGCATCGTTCAAGGCCCGCTTTAAAAACGCCGCCATCTGCTTGTGGTCGCGGTGTGCCCCACCGACCGGTTCATTGACGATCTTGTCGATCACGCCTAGCGCTTTGAGCCGGTGCGCGGTGATGCCCAGCGCCTCAGCGGCGACCTCGGCTTTGTCAGAGGTTTTCCACAGAATGGATGCGCAGCCTTCAGGGCTGATGACAGAGTAGATCGAATATTGCAGCATCACCACCTGGTCAGCCACCGAAATGGCCAGCGCCCCGCCCGAGCCGCCTTCACCGATGATGGTGGTGATGATCGGCACTTCGAGCTGCGCCATTTCAAAAATATTGCGGCCAATAGCTTCGGACTGGCCCCGTTCTTCGGCGTCAATACCGGGGTAAGCGCCCGGCGTGTCCACAAACGTGAAGACGGGCAGATTGAACTTTTCAGCCGTTTTCATCAGGCGCAGGGCTTTGCGGTAGCCCTCGGGCTTGCTCATGCCGAAGTTGCGCAAACCCCGCTCTTTGGTGTCGCGGCCTTTTTGGTGGCCCAGCACCATGCAGGCCGTGCCATTGAACCTCGCCAAGCCGCCGACGATGGACAGGTCGTCTGAAAAATGCCGGTCGCCGTGCAGTTCAATAAAGTCAGTGAAGATTTCGCGCACGTAATCAAGTGTGTAAGGCCGCTCCGCGTGGCGGGCAATTTTGGTGATTTGCCAGGGCGTTAACTCGCTGTAAATGTCTTTGGTGAGCTGCTGGCTTTTTTTGGCGAGCTGGTCAATTTCCTCTGAAATATCAACCGCTGACTCGGTTTGCACGTAGCGCAGCTCTTCGATTTTTTCTTCGAGATCGGCAATCGGCCGCTCAAAGTCAAGGAAAGTCTTTTTAGTCATGAATCATTCCTTAAGAACTGGAACAGTATCAAGCGAGCGCCAAATATACCAAGTTGCGACGCTGCAGTATGGCGCCCAGGCCGCAGCCACCTCGCGCGCATCGCTGCGACTGACGGATTCACCTGAAAAATAATTCTTGGCGATACCGTTGATCAGACCCACATCGTCCAGCGGCAACACATTGGGTCGGCGCAGATAGAACATCAGGAACATCTCGGCTGTCCAGCGGCCAATACCGCGAATGGCCACCAGTTCGGCAATGATGGCTTCGTCATCCATGGCCTGCCAGTCCTTCACGTGCACGGTACCGGCATCAAAGTGAATCGACAAATCAACCAGGTATTCAACTTTTCGGGCGCTCAAGCCTGCGGCCCGCATGTCGTCCACTTTGAGCTTGAGCACGCTGGCGGGTGTCATTTGTTTAGGCAGCGCTTCAAACCGGTGCCACACGGTTTGTGCCGCCTTCACAGAGATTTGCTGGCCCACAATGCTGCGCGCCAGCGTGCTGAAGGCGTCGCCGCGCGATTGCAGCGTGGTGTCAGGGTACTGCGGAATCAGCCGCTTCATCACCCGGTCTTTTTTAACCAGATGTTTGCAGGCCTCCAGCCAGTAATCAGGGGTGGTGTTGACGACTTCCACAGCCTCTGCAGGTGCTATTTTTTTCATAGCTTTTCGCTCATGTATTTATAGGCTTCAAGGCCAAAAAGACAGGTAAAAATCATGTTTTAACGGTCCAGATCGTGCCGTTGGGGGAATCTTTGAGCTCAATGCCTTGGGCCAGCAGGTGCTGCCGGATGCTGTCTGCCTGTGCAAAATTTTTGGCGGTTTTGGCAGCAGTCCGTTGGGCAATCAGCTGCTCAATACTTGCTTCATCCAACACCGAGCCCGCCTGTAAATAGGCCGTTGGATCACCCTGAAGCAACCCAAGACAAGCGCCCAGGCTTTTGAGCAAGCCGGCATCGGCTACAGACCGGGTTTTATTGATCGTGCTGGCCAGGTCAAACAGGACCGCCACTGCTTCGGGCGTGGCAAAGTCATCGTCCATCGCCGCTTTGAAGCGGGCGGCAAACGGGTTCGCCCAATCAATGGCCGCATCACCTGGCTTGACTGCGTCAAGCGCGGTGTAGAGACGCTTCAAAGCCACCCGCGCATCGTCCAGATGCACGTCGCTGTAGTTCAAGGCGCTGCGGTAATGCGCCCGGACTAGAAAGAACCGAATCGTCTCGGGATCGTATTTTTTGAGGACGTCGCGAACGGTGAAGAAATTGCCCAGGCTTTTGGACATTTTTTCGTTGTCGATGTTGACAAAGCCGTTGTGCATCCAGTACCTGGCCATTGGCTTGCCAAAAGCGCCTTCACTTTGGGCTATTTCGTTTTCATGGTGCGGGAACTGCAGGTCTGCGCCGCCACCGTGAATGTCAAAGCTCTCGCCCAGAAGCGCGCAGGCCATGGCAGAACATTCAATATGCCATCCGGGACGCCCCGCACCGTAGGCGCCGGGCCACTTGGCATCGTCAGGCTCGCTGGGTTTGGCGGACTTCCACAGCACAAAGTCCAGCGGATCATCCTTGCCGTCATCCACAGCCACCCGCTCACCGGCCTGCAACTCGTCCAGAGATTTGCCCGACAGCTTGCCGTAGCCGGGAAATTTACGTACCGCAAAGTTCACGTCGCCGTTGCTGGCCTGGTAAGCCAAGCCTTTGCCCACAAGCTTTTCGGTGATGTCGAGCATCTGCGGCACGTAGTCGGTCGCGCGCGGGTCTTGGTCTGGCCGGGCAATGCCAAGGGCGTCAAAGTCTCGGTACATCTCCTGCACCATGCGCTCGGTCAGGGCCTTGATGGACTCATTGTTTTTGACCGCGCGGGCGATGATTTTGTCGTCAATGTCGGTGATATTGCGCACAAACGTGACCGCATAGCCGGTACTGCGCAGCCAGCGCTGGATAAAGTCAAAAGCCACATTGGCCCGTGCATGGCCAATGTGGCACAGGTCATACACGGTGATCCCGCAGACGTACAAGCGAACCTGGCCTGGAATCAGGGGAACAAAGTCTTCCACGCGGCGGCTCAGCGTGCTGTAAATGCGAAGGCTCATGGAATGGTTGGTTGGGGCTGGTGACTAAGCTGAACCGGGTCGGCTGGGTGCAAAAGAGTTCTACCCCTAGGCTACAATCTACCAGTATAGCCAGCCCAAGTGTGTGGCCAAAACAGGCCCCAAACCGGGCTTGAAAGCATCATCCATTCAAGAGGTCTCATGGTCATACCAGCATCCATCTCGAAAAAGTCCAGCCGACTACATATCGTCACCGCTTTTCAGACCGTTTGCGTTGCTGCTCTAGTCGCCCTAACATCCGCGCACGCAGATGAATACGACGACGTCAATGCATTGGTGCGCGCAGGCAAGCTGGCAGAGGCTTTGGCCAAGGCCGACCAGTATTTGGCAGGTAAGCCACGCGGTCCGCAAATGCGCTTCATCAAGGGTGTGATTCAAACCGAAGCCGGTAAACCAGCAGACGCCATTGCGACCTTTACGCAAATTACGCAAGACTACCCCGAGCTTCCCGAGCCGTACAACAACCTGGCGGTTCTGTACGCCAATCAAAGCCAGTTTGACAAGGCGCGTGCCGCGCTTGAAATGGCCATTCGCACCAACCCCAGCTACGCGACAGCGCACGAAAATCTGGGCGATGTGTATGCCAAGCTGGCCAGTCAGGCCTACAGCAAGGCGCTGCAGCTGGACGGCGGGAACGCCGGTGTACAGCCCAAGCTGGCGTTGATTCGCACACTGTTTGCGCCAGATGCAAAAGGTCAGCGGCCAAGCGCAGCCGCGCAGCCTTCTGGGACTGCCGGACCGACGGCGAACAAAGTCCCAGCCGTGGCCGCTGTACCGCCGCCAGCTGTTGTTGCTGCACCACCGGCTGCCGGACGAGCCCCCGCAACAGCTGCTGCACCAACACCCGTACCAGCCGCAGCACCCGCTGCTGCACCAACACCCGCACCATCCGCAGCACCCGCTGCTGCACCAACACCCGCACCAGCCACATCGCCTACCGCCCGCAGCGGGGCCGAAAAAGAAATTGAAAGCGTCATTCGCAATTGGGCTGCTGCATGGTCAGCCAAAGACATGGCCAGCTATCTGGCCAGCTACGGCAAAGAGTTTGACCCACCGGGCAGCGTTGACCGAAAAACCTGGGAAGAAGACCGCAGCCGCCGCATCATGGGCAAGTCGCGCATCAGCGTCAAGCTGAGCGACCTCACGGTGACCGTTAACGGCAGCAAAGCCAGCGCCAAATTCAAGCAAGTCTACAGTGCGGACGCACTGAACGTCTCCAGCCGCAAGACCCTGGACCTGCTCAAGGCCGGTGACCGCTGGGTGATCGTCAAGGAATCGACAGGTTGATCGCTGGCGGTTCACGGTCCAGGCTTCAGGCCTTGCAGCGCTGGCATACCTTTACACAGTTTTTTAATCCTGAAAAACCACGCATGAAGCGGGCACCCATCTTTTTTATTGTGCTGGTCACTTTCGTGGCGATGTTACTGGCCACGGCTACGTCATCTGCGCGCGCTGAAAAAAAGAAACGCGAAAAGTCGGATGCAGCTTCGGAATCAAGTGTAGACAGACCCAAAAAATCATCGCGCAAGGCACGCACCGTAGCAGCCAACGCTGAGAACCGTGACGGGCAGGCCGAGGCGCGGTTGATTGATATCTACAAGCTGATCGGCCAGGCCAAAATTCGAGACGCCGTGCCGCTTGCCGAAAGTCTGGTGCGTGACAATCCGAATTTTCAACTCGCGCAGCTGGTGTACGGTGACTTGTTGACTGCCCAGTTGCGGCCGGTGCGCGAACTCGGCGACGTACCCGACACCGCAGCCAAGGCTGCAGCCCCACGACTACAAGAGCTGCGCAGGGAATCGCAGTTGCGTCTGCAAGCGTTGCGCTCGCGTCCAGCTGACGGACTGATTCCTTCGCAATTCATCGCGCTGTCAGCACAAAACAAACACGCGATTGCGGTAGATGCTGCCAAATCACGGCTATACCTGTTTAAAAATTCACCCGCTGGCCTGAAACTGGTGGCGGACTACTACATCTCTGTTGGGAAATCGGGTACGGAGAAGGCCATCGAAGGCGACTCGCGCACGCCGCTAGGCATCTACTTCATCACCAGCAATCTGAACCGTAAATCACTGAAGGATTTTTACGGCTCGGGTGCCCTGCCCATCAATTACCCCAATCAGCTAGACGTCAAACGCGGTAAAACCGGCGGCGGCATCTGGCTGCATGGCACGCCTTCGGAGCAGTTTTCGCGCGCGCCACTGGCCACCGATGGCTGCGTGGTGCTGGCCAATCCCGACCTGGAACGCATCATCAAAACCGTGGAGATTCGCACAACGCCCGTCGTGATTACCCAAAGCCTGAAATGGGTGGATACCTTGACCGCCAAAGCTGACGGTAAGAGTTTTGAAGAAGCACTCAACGGCTGGAGCAGTGCCAAATCAAGCGGCAACATGGCCAAACTGATGGCTTGGTATTCCAGTGACTTCATCAGCTACGGTAAAAAGCTCACAGACTATGCGCCTGCTGTTCAGGCCGAGGTCAAAAAACTCGGCGGGCGAAGCCTGCAGCTCAAAGATTTGTCCTACATGCGCTGGACGGACAGCAGCGACACCATGGTGGTCACCTTCGGCGAGGTGGCCCAGGGAGCACGCTCAGGCCAGACCAAACGCCAGTACTGGACGCGCCAGGCGGGCCAGTGGAAAATATTTTTTGAAGGAAATATCCGGTGAGCAATGCTTTTTTGACATCGCGTCGTGCCGCTGTCTTGGCTACTTTTTTTGCAGCCAACTTGTACGCTAACGCTGCCTTTGCAGAGCTTGCACCCAAGGTCCGTTTCATCACCACTGAAGGTGAGTTCGTGGTCGAGGTCTATCCAGACAAAGCGCCCAAAACCGTCGCCAACTTTTTGCAGTATGCCAAGGACAAGCATTACGACGGCACGATTTTTCACCGCGTGATCAGCAACTTCATGGTGCAAGGCGGCGGCTTTGATGCGGACTACAAGCAAAAGGTAACCCGACCACCTGTCGTTCATGAAGGCCAGGATGCACTGGCCAAGGGCGGACCGCGTAACGTTGAGGGCACGCTTGCCATGGCGCGAACCAACGACCCCAATTCAGCCTCGTCGCAGTTCTTCATCAACGTCAAGGACAATGCTTTCCTGGACCCCACCATCATTCCGCCGGGCGACCCGGTACCGCGCTTTGAGTACGGCGGGCGGGTTTATGAAAACACGCCACGCGCACAGTTGCTGGGTGCTTCGCAATTGTTCGGTTACACCGTGTTCGGAAAGGTCACCTCCGGCATGGATGTGGTCAACAAAATCAAAGCCCTACCCACCGGTGCTGGCGGACCCTTCCCAACGGATGTGCCTAAAAAAGCAGTGTTGATCAAGTCGGCAACCCTTCTCAATTGAATTTTTTATCACCCTCTCGAAAGACGCACCATGAGCAACCCCCAGGTAGAACTACATATCGCTGATCACGGCGTCATCACACTGGAGCTTGACGCAGACAAAGCACCCAAGACAGTCGCCAACTTTTTGAGCTACGTGGCCAAAGAACACTACACCGGCACCGTGTTTCACCGCGTGATCCCCGGTTTCATGATTCAGGGCGGCGGCTTTGCTGTTGGTATGAAGCAAAAAGACACCGACGCCAACATTGAAAATGAAGCGACGAACGGTTTGAAAAACGACAAATACACCGTGGCCATGGCGCGCACCAGCGAGCCGCATTCGGCGAGCTCACAGTTTTTCATCAACGCATCGAACAACGGGTTTCTAAACCACACGGCACCCAACGGTTCGGGCTGGGGCTACGCCGTGTTCGGAAAGGTCGTGAGCGGCATGGACGTGGTTGACAAGATTGAAGCCGTCAAGACCGGCAACAAAATGGGCCACGGCGATGTACCGGTCAATGATGTGGTGATCGAAAAGGCAGTGGCACTGTAGTCGTGGCTTCGCAGGCGTTGATTGCCGGGTTATCGTGGCGTGCGATCGACTTTATTTCTGACCTGCACCTGCAGGCCAGCGAGCCTGCAACCTTCCAGGCATGGCAAAGCTACATGCAAACCACGCCCGCAGATGCCCTGTTTATCCTGGGCGATCTGTTTGAAGTGTGGGTCGGAGATGACGTGCTGAAAGAGCACGGTTTTGAGCACCGATGCAGCCAGGTTATTCAGCAAACAGCAGCTCGCGTGCCGACATTTTTTATGCACGGCAACCGCGACTTTCTGGTTGGCAGCGACATGATGGCAGCCTGCAACGCCAAGCTGCTTGCAGACCCTGCCGTTTTAAACTTCAA
>CANJWZ010000060.1 GCA_947478725.1 Comamonadaceae bacterium | reverse complement strand
GACATGGCTGTGGTCGATCCGCAATTGCGCGTGCGCGGTGTTCAGGGGCTGCGTGTGGTGGATGCCTCCATCATGCCCGCCGTGACCAGTGGCAACACCAACGCGCCGACCATCATGTTGGCCGAGAAGGCGGCGGATGTGATTCGCGCAAGCTAGCGAAAAACCTCATAGATTGATGACTCGTAATCACAGTTGATCGCGAATGCTCTGCTGCCAAATGTGTCGGTAAACCAATTGCGCCACGTCCGATTTGTCTTGTGATGTGTAGGGTGGCTCGGGCAGTGACAGATACACCTGATCCATGATGAAGGTTTCCACCTCGGCTTGAGTCTGTTCTTTTTCGGTCCAGCGGTCGAGCGGTGCAATGACCGCCAGCACGCCCGCCAGCAAATCGCGGCTGGCTTGTTTGATGCGTTCGTGCTCGGTCTTGTTCAAGTCGCCGCGTTGCACCAAATCAAACAACGCCAGCTGGTCTTCGCTCAAGCCCTCTTGCACGGCGCGTTGCTGCTCCACATCCAGCGCGGCCATCACATCCAGCAGCTTGGCAAAGGTGTCTTCGATCGTGGCGCGGTCTTTGTCCTGGTTGTAGGCGGCGATGATCTCTTGATACTTCTTCTCGTAGTTCATGCGCAGCGGGTTTTGCGCCAACATCTGCGCCAGCTTGTCTTCCACGATCTGGCGAATGTCTTCAATGGCCGTGGCCTTGCGCTGCACCTTGTTGGCAAATTCGTCGCGCAGCTTTTCCATGTTGATCTGCGACAAGTCCACCGTCAGGCCATTGGCCTGATCCGCCCCGGATGCATGGGTGGCTATGGCTTCGTTGACGATGCGGCGCAGCTCTTTGAGCAACTCGCTCACATCGGCGGTGTCGCGCCGCTCGCTCAGCTTTTTGTAAATCGCTTCAATGTTGTCGTGCCGCTCGGCATAGACCAGAGCTGAGGGATCCACCAACAAAGCCTTGAAGCGGCTGAACACCACACGCGACAAAATCTCATAACGGCGCTTGGTCTCGTCGCTGGTGTAGACCACGTTCACCGCATCGGCCAACAAGCCAATGCGTGCAAAACCTTTGCTGCCCAGCAGGCGGCTGGCGTCAAAGCCCAGGCCCATCAAATGCGCCTCGGTCAAGGCAATGGCATCGGCAAGAGCCGCCACGCGTTCTTCGATGGGGGCGACGATCTCGGCCTCGCCGCCATCGTCGCCCAGCGCGTATTGCGCCAAGGCTTCGCGCAGGCTTTTGAGCATGCCGTTGTAATCCACGATCAAACCAAAGTCTTTGCCCGGATACACCCGGTTGGCGCGGGCAATGGCCTGCATCAGGGTGTGCGCCCGCATGGGTTTGTCGATGTAGAGCGTGGACAAACATTCCACGTCAAAACCCGTGAGCCACATGGCACACACCACCGCTACACGGAACGGGTGCTTGGGGTTTTTAAAGGCGGTTTCCACATCCACGCGCTGGCCGTCTGCGGTTTCAAAACCCAACTTCATCACCTCGCGGTGGGGAATGATGTCGAAACCCCATGCCTTGAAATCGGCCACCTCGTTTTGCGCCTCGCTGATGATCAGCTCGATCAGCGTCTCGTCCATCCAAGTGGCTTTGGCCAGCAGGCGGTCACGCTGTGCGTGCAGCACTTGACGCGTCTCTTCATCAGTGGCGGCATGGATGGCTTCGAGCTTGTGCTGCGCTTCGGCGCGAACAGCGGCAGCTTTGGTTTTCCAGAGAAGGCCAATCACCTGCAGCATGCGGGCGCAGGTGATTTTGTCGATGCACACCAGCATGGCCTTGCCCGCTTCCCAACGGGTGCTGCAATGGTCAACAAAGTCAGCGGCGATGCGCGCCAGCCGCTCATCGGCGGTCACTACTTCATAATCCTTGCCCAGCAGCTTTTCCAGCAAGGCCGTTTGGTCGGTGTCCAGATCGGCGGCATCCACCGCCTCGGCAATTTTGTCGTTCAAATCCAGTTTGGCCAGGCCCAGCTTTTCGCCCCGGTTCTCGTACACCAGCTTGACGGTGGCACCGTCTTCTTCGCTGCGCTTGAAGTCGTAGCGCGACACGTAGTCGCCAAAAATGCGCTTGGTCAGTTGGTCGTGTTTGAACAATGGCGTGCCAGTAAAACCGATGAACGCCGCATTGGGCAGCGCCATGCGCATGTTGCGGGCCAGCTTGCCCGACTGCGTGCGGTGCGCCTCGTCCGACACCACGATGATGTCGTCCCGCTCGCTGTAGGGCGCGTCGGGTTTCACCTCTTGGTTGAACTTGTGGATCAGGCTGAACACAAAGCGGTGGTTTTCAGACAGCAGGCGCTGCAACTCGCGCCCCGAGCTGGCACGCGGCGTTTGCTCGTCGGCCACGCCGCAACCGATGAAAGTCTTGTAAATTTGGCTGTCCAAATCATCCCGGTCGGTCATGAACACAAAGGTGAAATTGCCCGGCACCGTGCGGCGCACCTTCTCGGCAAAAAACGCCATCGAATACGACTTGCCGCTGCCCTGCGTGTGCCACACTACGCCCAGGCGGCCCAGGTCTGGGTGCGCCCGTTCGATGATTTGCAAATACTGCGGCAACGGCTCTGCAGCCATGGGGTAAAGCACTTGCGGCTCATTGGCCGCCGTGCTCAAGCCGATAGGCAGCTCAACGGTGCGTTGCGTCAGCCGTGTGGGGAACTCGCGCTTCAAGGCCTCTTGCCGCAGCACCGAATCCACCGCCTGGTTCACCCCCAGCAGCTGGTGGTTGCGGGCCACCACCTTGCGGGTGTGGCCTGCCTTGCTGGCGTCAAACAAAATGAAGTTTTCCAGAATGTCGAGCAAGCGGTGTTTGGCCAGCATGCCATTCAGCAAGACCTCGGCCGCCACATTGCCCACATCGTTTTCGCTCAGGCGCTTCCACTCGCCAAAGTGTTCCCAAGTGCTGGTGATGGAACCAAACCGGGCGTTGTGCCCGTTGCTCACCACCAAAAATGCGTTGTGGTGAAAGACGTGCGCCACCACGTTCTCGTCCATGTAGTCGCGCAAATTGCCGTCAAACCCGGCGCGGATGTTTTTGTAAACCGCCTTCAGCTCAATGAACACCAGAGGCAAGCCGTTGACGAAACACACCAAGTCGGCCCGGCGGTTGTAGTTGGGCGTGCGCAAACCCGTGAGCTTGAGTTCGCGCACCACCAGAAAGCGGTTGTTGGCGGACTCTTGAAAGTCGATCACCTTGGCCTGCGTGTGGCTCAGCTGACCCTGCGCATTTCTGAAGCTCACCGGCACGCCATCGCGCACCAGCTTGTGAAAGGCCTGGTTGTGCTGCAACAGCGAGCGCGAAAAATCGTGGTGTGTCAGCTGCGCCACTGCATCTTCGATGGCAGGCGGCGGCAGCTGCGGGTTGAGCCGAGTCAGCGCCTCGCGCAAGTCGCGCACCAACACAGCATCGCGCTCACTGCTGCGCCCCAGCGTGCCGGTGGGGCCAAAGCTCTCTTGGTTGTACGCATAGACGCTGTCCCAGCCAAGCACCCGCTCCAGGTGCTCGGCAAACGTGGCCTGTACCAGTCGGTCTTCACTGTTGATGTCGGTGTAGGCCATGCTTTATTGACTCGTTATAAAGGACAAATGCCTCGATTGGATTTTATAAAAACTCATACAAATCAATAACTTACTGATTTCTATTGGCTCAAACTGACGATTCCTCATGTCGATTGGACGCATTTTGTCCTTTATGCAGAAGGGCCTGACAGGCGGTAGCGCCGCCAACGACGCTCACCGGCGTAACTCACTTGCCCCGCAATGATCAAGTCGTCCAAAGCGCGTTTAAACGACTTGAGTGGAATTTCAGCGCCAATGCGTTGGTTGATGTCTGCGCTGGAAGAGTCCGGGTAACGCCGCAAGTCTTCCCGAATCAACTCTTTCAAACGATACGGCTCAATGCGTGCCAGTGTGGTGGGCTGTATCAGCTGGGCACCCTGCAACAAAGCAGGGTCTACGAAATAACGGGTGCCTTGTGTACGGCCCACGGTTTGCACCAAAGCCAGCGAAGGCAAACGCCCCAGCCACACCGCCACATCGTCACCGCCCTCGGTTTCCAGCACTGCCTTCAGTTCACGCGCCGTCATGCCTTCGCTTTGCGCCAAGATGCCCAGCGTGATGCGCTCGCGCTGCGTGAGCTGAAAGCGTTCATCAGCCTGCGTGAGCAGCCGCATGACCTCGGGCTTGGCGATGCGCCGCTCAATCGTCACCTTGAACCAATCCGCGCCTTCTTCAGGCAGCGGCGCTGGTCTGCCTTGTGACAGCAGGCGGTCGTACATCAGGTCAAAACCGCTGCCCTCGCGCTCCATCAGGCCCAAATCGTGGAACACCCGGGCCAAGCCCTCGTTGCGGCGGCGGCTGGCGTGCAGCAGGTTGCGCGGCGTCACGCCCAGCGGCAGCCTGCCGGGATTGACCACTGCCAGGCGCTGCGGGTGCAGGTTCAGGTAAATGTCGCCCTGCTGCGTGTAAGGCCGGTGCACCAGCGCGTTGACCAGCAACTCGCGCACCACCTTTTCGTCGTACGCGGGCACTTGGCGGCGGTAAAGCCCCTCGGCCACTTCGTAACTCTCGCGAAAGTCGGGCACCTCGCGCCAGACGGCATCAACCAATTCAACGGGCGACAAGGTGCAGTCGTCCCACACCCACTTGTTGATCTTCTGGCCCAGCTCGTCGTATTTGATGGCCTGCACCAAAGGTGCGGTGCCCAAGGCGCGGCGGTCTTGGGTGCGGCCCAGCAGCAGCACGCCCAGGCGGGTCAGGCACGGGCCTTTAGGCGTATCGGCCGCCAGGCCGTAATGCGTCAACAGCGCATCGGCCCCTTTTTCTTTCACCGAGTCTTTGACCCGACCCGACGCTGCAATGCCTTGAACAAACGCCGCCAGCTTGTCGGCGTCTACCGCACTGCGCGGCACGCCGCTGTCCATGGCCTCCCAAGGCCTGCCCGGGCGCTCATTGGCCAGGCGAAGCACATCGTCGCCCAGCACCGGCTGGCAGGTGTCGCCCACCCTCAAAAAATAGCGCCCGTCGCGGGTCGAAGCCACTGCGGCCGATCGCTCAATCACCAGCTCGATGAACTGCCCGCCGTTGGCGGCCTGCTGCACACTGGGCAGCGCCTGCACATTCACCGTCAACTCGCCGATGCGCTTGCGCAAACGGTCCAACAACTCGGGCGGCACCACCTGGTCGGAAGGCGGCAGCGTCTGCCCGTCTTCGATGCCGATCAACAGCCGCCCACCCGCCCCGTTGGCAAAGCACACACAGTCTTGCGCCAGCGCAGCCCAGTCCGCCGACTTGCCTGTGACGGTGCGCAGGGATTTCAGGTCGGTGTGCTGGTCTTCGCGGGTCATACGGCCAATTCTCCACTCATCAGGCGAGGCAGCAACAGGTCGCGGGCTTGGCGGAGTTTTTGGTTTGCGAAGCTGAGTGATCGCAATTGCTCGACTGTGGGTTGAATCAAGTCGTCAAAGCTCTTGAGCAGGCCTGGTGGCGGCACTGGAAGCGAGAAAGCTTTCATCTGCTTCCAATCAGCCCGAGGCATTTTTGAGCCTTCTTTCATTTGCTGGGATGTCACGGCTACAAATTCGTCGCTCGACATGGTCATTAAAACCAAACCATGCAGCGTTTCATCAACTGGTCGAACAACGATGGCATCGGACGAGGTCACACCATCAACAAACGCAACGCCTACTTTGTGAAAGTAAGGACGAATCTTGCCAAAAATGATCTCGCCTGTTTTAAACCGGCATTTGCTGCTGGTCACCTCTTCAACAGTTCCCCAATCGTTCAGTGATATGGACCGTCTGGGGATGTGCTCAAGACCAATATAGGGCGTGTCTGGTTCCAGCGCTTCGGGCAAAACCATGTCGCGTACCTCGCGGCACAAGTCACCCAAAGTCTTGCGCTCCCACCCCTGCGGCACGCCGTCCACGATGGGGGTGTGCTCATGGCCGGGAAAGCGCAGGCGCACAAACCATTCGCGGTAGAGCTGCCGGGCGGAGTCTTCGAGCAGGGCCATGCGGCGGCGGTTGTTGTCGATCAGGTCGTCGTAGGCGGAGAGGATTTCCGAGATTCGTTGTTGCACCGCCAGACTTGGCAAAGGCACGGCAACTGTTTTCAACTCTGCAAGATTGATAACTTGCTGAACCGCGCCTCCAGTCCTCGTAAATAATTCGGCACGGCCTACAGGCGACATCAAAAAATACATCACGTATTTCGTATCGACTTCGGGCTTAAGAGCGATCAATCCAACTTGTCTTGCGATATTCGCACCCTGAAGGCTGGAGGGCGCAATCGCAACTTCGCCAGGATTTCCCACCAATGAAATCAACAACTCGCCACCACGCAGCAAAGTCCGTTTGTACGTTTGTGAAAGTTGGGGGCTGATGGTTCTCAGCGCATCGATGGCGATGCGCCCTTGCGATACGTCTCCGCCTCGGATGAAGGCAACACCGTTGTCAACTTCTTCCCCTGGCTTCACAACACCGTAGGTAATAGCCCTATCTTTCTCCGTCAATTCCGACAGCTCAATTTTTGGCCACTTGAGGCTCATACCCCCAACCCCTCAAAGTTGGCCGCAATCTTCGCCGCCAGTTCCACCGCCTCCCGGTTCAAATCTGCCAGCTCCACATGGATGTCGCGCAGGGTTTGTTCAAAGTCGAAGTCTTCGTCCACTTCGGCTGGGGCCACGCCCACGTAACGGCCGGGGGTCAGGCTCCAGTCGGCGGCTTCGATGTCGGCGCGGTTGACGACTTTGCACAGGCCGGCCACGTCTTGCATTTCGGCTTTGGGAAAGCGCTCTTGCAGCCACACCATCTGGCGGTGGGTGTAGGCGCAGGCCTTGAGTTGCTCCACGGCGGTGTGGCGGGCGTCGTCCAGTTGCTTGAGGCTTTTGTTGACGGCGCGGCGGTCGAGCAGGTCGGCTGCGGCTCGGGTGGCGGCGTCATTGTCTGACTTGCCTTCGTGTTGGCTCAGCTGTGCGGCAAGGGCTTGCGCCTGTTGCGCGCTGCGGCTTGCCAGTTTGTAGAGCAGGTCGATTTGCTTGACCAAGCCCTTGGCGGCTTCGGCTTGTTTGTCAAAGCTTTGGCGCAGTTGGATTTGAGTCGCGTTGTCGGTGCTGGCTTGGGCGCCGCTGGCCGCCACCGTTTGGCCAAACGCTTGCAGGCCGGTGACGAGGCCGGAGCGGTCGGTCATGAAGGCTTGGGCGGCTTGGCTTTGCTCGGCCAGCGCGGCTTGCAGGACCGTCAAGTTTTCTTGCACGGGCTGCGGTGCGTCTGTCAAAGCGCTGATGGACTTGCTGAAGGTTTGCAGCGCCACTTGCGATTGGGTCAGCTGGTCGAGCAGCGGGGCCAGCGTGGCGTCCGCGCCTTGGGCCTCGGCGTTCAGGCGGGTGATGTAGCTGTGCACCAGCCCCAGGTAGCGGCTTTGCTGGCCCCGGTACAGCCACACAATGGCGGCCAGGTGCGCTTGTTGCTCGGGCGAGAAGTCGTAAATCTTGCGGGTGACTTTGCGGTAGACGTTGCGGGCGTCGAGCATGAGCACTTTGTCTTTGAGCGCTGCGGGTTTGGACCGGTCAAAGTGCCACAGCTCGCAGGGCACGGTGCGGGTGTAGAAGAAGTTGGAGCGGATGGCGACCATCACGTCCACGTCGCCGGTTTCGACCAGTTTGCGGCGTACTTCTTTTTCGCCATGGCCTGCGCTGCTGGCTTGTGACGACATGACAAACCCTGCGCGGCCTGTGGGCGACAAGTAGCTGTGAAAGTACGAGATCCACAGGTAGTTGCCGTTGGAGACGTGTTTGTCTTTGTTGACGCCGGGCAGGCCAAAGGGCAGGCGGCGGTCGGTCTTGATGGCTTCGGCATCGACCTTGTCGACGTTGAAGGGCGGGTTGGCCATCATGAAGTCGACGTTGCCCCACAGCGGCTTGCCGTCTTGCAGGCGGTGCTTGTCTTCGTAGAAGGTGTTGGCTTCCTGGATGTCGCCTTCGAGCCCGTGCACGGCCAGGTTCATCTTGGCCAAGCGAATGGTGGTGGGGGTTTTTCTTGGCCGTAAAAGGTGACCTTTTTCATGGTCTCTTGGCCAGACTGTTCGATGAAGTGGCTGCTTTGCACGAACATGCCGCCCGAGCCGCAGGCCAGGTCGGCCACCACGCCGTGGCTGGGTTCGATGACGTTGACCAGCGTTTGCACCAGTGACGGCGGCGTGAAAAATTCGCCGTTGTCTTGTGCGCCCTGCATGGCGAACTTCATCAAGAAATATTCGTAGATGCGGCCAAACACATCGCCCGTGGCCTTGCGCAGGGCTTGGCTGTCAAAGCAGCGCAGCAGGTTTTCAAGAAGCTTGTTGTCAAAGCGGTCGTAGTCTTTGGGCAAGCTGCCTTGCAGCGGCGCAAAGTCCGCCTCGATCGCATTCATGGCGGCCACCAGCGCACCGCCCAAACTGGCACCCGAAGGCAAGTTGAGCAGCGTGTCATAACGCGCTGCTTCGGGCAGCAACAAAGCGCGACGCTTGATGAAGTCAGCCTTGGACAGCGGCCGTTTGGGCATGGTGCCTGCCGCTTGGTCGGCTTCAATGGCTTGCAGTGCGGTTTGGTAACGGTTGGTGGCGTGCCGCAAAAAGATCACGCCCAGCACTGGCATGGAATATTCCGTGGCCGTGAGGTTGGAGTTGGCCCGAAGCTGATCGGCGGCTTCCCACAGGCTGGTTTCAATTTGCGCGATGTTGTGGAAGGCGTTGGCGGTCATTTAGGCGGGGCTGAATTGCTGGTTTTGGCGGTTTGCCAGGGGGTTGTTTGAGCTGGGTGTCCAGCGAGGGCGTGAATGATTATGCCCAGCTTTGGGTTGTGTTGGGGGTGGGCTTGGGATGTTCATGCGGGTTTACATGCAAAGGCATTTTGTAGCTAATTTTTCGTATTTATTTGGGTATAGTTGAGCGATTCAAGCCTGCTGCGCTGGCTGGTGTGGTGGGGAGTTTGCAAGAGGATTGGTGTCGGGTTTATATCTGGATACACATCGCTTGGTCTGAACCCCATGGCACAAGCCGCTTGTAACGATTTCAACAAAAAGATGTATCGCATGAATCGGGTGTATCAACCGGGTTTTTGCGGTCTACATTGCGTTAGACGGAATAGGAACCAATGGCCTCCATCGAATACAGCCTCTTCCGCGCGAAATTCATTCGCTCTCAGCAGACCTCTTTTTTGCACGACGATCTGACTCCCAGAGACATCATGCTGAAAGCGATAGCCCAGCGACCATCCTCTGAACTGCGGAAGGGCTACCACTGGCACATCGGAAACTTAAGCATGTTTTCTGAGTATTCGGGCTATTTCGCCATTGGCCGAACTACGACGTCAACAATAGAAAAATTCGACGAAGTAACAGGAGACTTCGTCGAAGAGGTACTCGAAGAAAGTCCGTATACCCACTGCGTCTTCGATGCAAAAATTGGATTTGTCGGCATAGCCAAGAAGCCAAACCTCTCCCAAACAACGAAAGGCATCGCCGGAAGAGTCGCAGAACTCCTTACCGGCACAGAAGTAGTCGTAGTCAACGCAATCACAGTTGACATACGACCGATTCCAGATCCAGAGGGATTCATAAAGGCGCTCGACACTGCCTTTCGCGTCTACAGCTTCTCAGCTTCATTTCGGGGTCCGAATCCTTTCGATTCGGATGAGCACTTTCAGAAGCCGCTATCCGTGTACCTCTCTGCTGCAAACGGGAACAAAGGCAAGGCGCAGATCTCAGGCGACGACCTCAACCGACAAGTGTTGCAACAGGTGACTCGTAGCACGGCCGCGACAGGAAACGAAGCCTCGGCTCGAATTCAACGCCAATGGTCACAGAAGTCGATCACGATCAACCTAAAGGGCGATCCGGTGAAACGCAAATACGAGGAAGACTATCACCGTCCGGAAGTTGTCTTAGCTGACCTAACCAACCTATACAACCAGGTTCGCCATGATGAATGAAGTTCGGATCGAGTCCGTCGAAGAGCTGATTCGGCGCATCAATGATTTGCCAAACTACTTCTTCTATCGCGGTCATGCTGACGCAAATTGGGCGCTTCAGTCATCGCTTGAGAGAATCCTTGGAGCCGCATGGTCTAGCGAACAGGCGCAACTATTAGAAGAAGATTCAATCAACCGGTTTCAGTCAAAGTTTCATCTTTACGACAAAGAGAACATTGAGCCTGACTCAAAACTTGCATGGCTTTCGATCATGCAACATTACGGCGTGCCAACTCGATTGCTTGACTTCACAGAGAGCCCATACGTAGCACTCTATTTCGCACTCGAAGCGTACAACCCTCAGTCAGGTGCCGACCTTGCAGTATTTGCCCTTGACTACTCTGCAATCATGGATCGGTCAATCGCCTTCATCGCATCGAAAGACGTCGAGTTCAAAGAGACTCGACGCTCTGTCTACAAAAAGCAAGACGAGATCTTCGAAACAATCGTTGACCGCTTCGCGTATGACATCGCCTGGATCACAGAACCAAGAAAATTGAATGCCAGGCTTGACCGTCAAGCCGGATCATTCTTGCTATCTGGAGACCGTGGCGTGCGCATTGCAGACGTTTTAGCCTCTACGCAATACAAGGACGTTCTGATGTCGAAGTTCATTGTTCCGGCGTGCCTTTATACCGGTGTATTTGCACTCCTTCGGAAGATGAACATCACAAGCAAGAGCCTCTACGGCGACTTAGATGGCCTTGCGAGGGCAATTCGGATGCACATGCAAGCGTATTCCGTCTAACCCTATCAATCGATAGGACGTGATTGTCATGCTCCATCAGTTCGTGAAGAAGACCGACAAAACACCGTCCAAATAATTGGCGCTTGCACGCAAGCGAATGAAGGAAGGAAGGAGTGGAAACATGTTGACGCATAAACAACTACGTACCCATGCAATGGCCGATGCGGCTGTCAAAGAAGAATTCGACAAGCTGATCAACGAATTTTCTCTTTTGGATGAGTTCTTGAAAGCCCGCACGGCGCAAGGTCTCACATAAGCGCAGGTGGCCGAAAAAAAATCGGAACCACCCAATCTGCCGTGGCATGAATGGAATCTGGCAGTGGCAAGCACTCGCCATCGCTGGTGACGCTAGTACGCCGATGCCTTGGGTTGCAAGTTGGAGTTTCGGCTGGTGCGCAGGCCTCGGACAACTGGTGATTTAACGATGCACATCAATCAGGGCACGCTCAAAAGCGCTTGCGTATAAGCTCTAAGCACCCTCTCCTCAAACGTCCATGAAAAAATCGCCCGTAGGCGCTTTGTCAAAGTCGTTGCTGCGGCCCATCCGCATGGCTGCGCCATGCGGACAAGCCCAAGCCAGCATTATTTCTTCTTCGCCACCACCCGGATCATCTCCAAGCACTGACGGGCATAGCCCCATTCGTTGTCGTACCAGGCGATGATTTTGACGAAGCGTTTGTCCAGGGCGATGCCGGCGGTGGCGTCAAAAACGCTGGCGCAGGACTCACCCCGGAAGTCGGTGGACACCACTTTCTCATCGGTGTAACCCAGCACGCCTTTGAGCGCGCCTTCGCTTTGCGCTTTCATTTCGGCGCAGATCTCGGCGTAGCTGGCGTCGTTGTTGAGCTCCACCGTCAGGTCGATCACCGACACATCGGAGGTGGGCACGCGAAGGGCTAAACGGCCAATACGGCCAAAGCCGTTGATGCCAGCCTTGATGGCAATGAGGGATGTCGATGTGAAATTTACAAAACCGTTACATAACCGAATTTGAAATCAAAACCCTTGCAGGATCCTGATGCGGGGATGGCCTTCAAAGGCCTTCCCGGGTTGGGTCAAGAATCTCAGGCCTTGCGCAAGAGCGCAGCGTGGACCGTGTCAGCCACGTTCTCGGCCGTGAACCCGAAGTGTTTGAACAAAACAGGTGCCGGAGCCGACTCGCCGTAGGTGTCTATGCCGACCACGGCAGCGCAGCCGTATTTCCACCAGCCGTCAGTCGTGCCCATTTCTACGGCCACGCGGGGGATGCCTGCGGGCAGCACGCTTTGTTTGTAGTCGCTGTCTTGGCGGTCGAACACGTTGGTACTGGGCATGGAGACCACGCGCACACCGATTTTGCGTTCGGCCAGCAGCTTTTGTGCGGCCATGGCCAGTTGCACCTCAGAGCCGGTGGCGATGATCACGCCGTGGGTCTTCTTCATGCCCACTTCGCTCGGCTCTGCCAGCACATAAGCGCCGCGGCTGATGTCGCCCAGATCGCTCTTGGGCGAGTAAGTCAGGTTCTGGCGGCTGAGCAGCAGGGCCGAGGGGCGGTGCGCGTTTTGCAAAGCCACGGCCCAGGCCACGGTGGTCTCGGCCGTGTCGCCCGGACGCCACACGTCCAGGCCAGGGATCAGGCGCAGGCTGGCAGCGTGCTCGATCGACTGGTGGGTCGGGCCGTCTTCGCCCAAGCCGATGGAGTCGTGGGTGAACACATGGATGACCCGTTGTTTCATGAGCGCAGCCATGCGGATGGCGTTGCGGCTGTAGTCGCTGAAGGTCAGGAAAGTGCCACCGTAGGGGATATAACCGCCATGTAACGCGACGCCGTTCATGATGGCGGCCATACCGAATTCGCGCACGCCGTAGTTGATGTGGCGACCGATGACCCCCTCGGTTTTGACCACGTCACCTGCCAAATCG
>CANJWZ010000059.1 GCA_947478725.1 Comamonadaceae bacterium | reverse complement strand
GAGGTTTTGAGATAAACGGGGTTTGAGACGGGTTTTGCGGTGAAATGCTGCAACCGCAGTCAGGAGCTTTTGGCGCTGCGCCCCACACGGTTCGCGGTTTAAACGCCGCCTGAGCGGGTTGGAGGTCTAGGTGCTGGCGGGGCGAAAGAGATTCAAACTCTCAATCAAACCAATTCAACCGCTGCTTTCAACTAGCTTGGGCTGCTGTAAAGATAGGTTGTGGTGGTACTGATGCTGCGGTGAACTTTGATTCAACCTTTTGCTTAGGGCTTAACGCCAGCACCAAGGCGCTTTCTCCCAGCCAGATTGGAGTGCATGCGATGCCCCTCTTCGAGGTTGAGCGAAGACTTGTACTGCGTCATACCAAGAGCCAGATTGAAGACAGTCTCTACTTCCTTCAGAAACGTGGTTACCTGATTCAGCATGGCTTTACAGGTCTGACACGCGTGGTGATCCAACTCTCAGACCCAGCGCTTGCAGTTTTAGCTGCGGAAAATTTTTCTGAGGAAGAGCAACAAGCGTTCAAGGAAGCGCTTTTCGACGTGAAGCAAGCAGGTTGGACGGGAATGAAATTCAATGTTGGCGAGCTCTTTCGTCGGATCAAGAAGACTCGCAGATAGATCATGCCCAAACCGAAGCCAAACCCCTCGCCCAAGCGGATCGCCAACCTTAGCCTGCTACAAAGCAAGTTGGTTTCAGTAACAACTGGCACCTACCATTGTTCGTGACGGCCAATTTCATCTCTTTTTCTTTTCAATATTTTAGGCCTACAGCCCAATAAAAACATAGGCCATCCGCTCCTGATTTAAGAGCACCCATTCATCGCCCCAGCGCCACATCCCCCGCCAGCCGCGCCTTCAGCGCGGGCAATGCCGCCAGCATCGCCGCCCTGCCCGCGTCGATGGCGCGCTGGCGGGACGTGAAGTCTGCGCTTCTCAAGCCTGCTTGCGATGGCCGCACCACCAGGTCTGCGCCCTTGAGTTCAAAGTCGTTGATGCTTTTGCCCATGATGGCAAAGGTTTGCAGCAGGATTTGCAGGCTGCCGTCTGCGGCGTTGCCTTCGGGCGGGTTGGAGATGTCGACGGCGATCACCAGGTCGGCGCCCATTTGCCGGGCAAAGCGCACCGGCACGGGTGACACCAGCCCGCCATCGACATACTCGCGGCCATTGATCTTGACGGGTACAAAAACGGCAGGCACGGCGCTGGACGCACGCACCGCGGTGCCGGTATCGCCTTTTTGAAACAGCACCGCGTTGCCGTTGCCCAAGTCAGTGGCGACTATGCCCAGCGGGATGACCATGTTCTCCATCTGGCGCCCTGCCACCAGCTCATTGACGTATTTGGCCAGCGCGTCACCCCTGAACATGCCGCGCCCAAAGATCGGCAGCATCCAGTCGGTGATCGCCACTTCTTCCATGTTCAGGGCGGTTTGCTGCAATTGGGCGCTGGTTTTGCCGCTGGCGTAAAGGGCCGCCACCAGGCTGCCTGCCGACGTGCCAACCACCAGTTGCGGCCTGATGCCCGCTTCTTCGAGCACGGCGATCACGCCCACATGGGCAAAGCCGCGCGCCGCGCCGCCGCCCAGCGCCAGGCCCAACTTCAAGGGCTTTTGCACGGTGGGCGATGCGACTGTGGCCGGTGGCGCTGGCGTGCTGGCGCAGCCGCCTAAAAACAGCAAGGCCATCAACCCAAAACAAATGAGAACTATTCGCGTTTGTATTAAGATAGGTCCATCATTCATTTTCAAGGTGTCCATTCGCATGTTTAAAAAAGCTCCTAAAAAAGCACCTAAAAAAGCGCCAGTATGGGCCGCTATCGCTTTTGCCGCTGTTACAAGCTTGGGCACAGTGGGCGTTGCCACGGCTCAAGACAAGGTGCTGAACCTGTATTCTGCCCGCCACTACCAGACCGACGAGGCGCTTTACAGCAACTTCAGCAAAGCCACGGGCATCAAGATCAACCGCGTGGATGCAGACGATGCCGGTATTTTGGCCCGCTTGAAGGCCGAAGGCACGGCCTCGCCTGCCGACGTGATTTTGCTGGTCGATGCCGCGCGCCTGGTCAAGGGCGACGCCGAGGGCCTGTTCTTGCCCATCAAGTCGCCGCTGCTAGAAGCCGCCATCCCGGCCCCGCTGCGCGCCAAAGCCAGTGTTGATGGCACCACCTGGTTTGGCTTTTCTACCCGAGCCCGTGTGGTGGCCTACGACAAGACCCGCGTGAAAAAGGCGGATGTGGACACCTACGAAAAGCTGGCTGACCCGAAAAACAAGGGTTTGCTCTGCACGCGTTCGGGCTCGCACCCGTACAACCTGTCGCTGTTTGGCGCGGTCACAGAGCACCTGGGCGAAGCAGGCACAGAAGCCTGGCTCAAAGGCCTGGTGGCCAATATGGCGCGCAACCCACAGGGCGGCGACAGTGACCAATTAAAAGCGGTGGCCAGCGGCGAATGCGGCATCGCCCTGAGCAACACCTACTACATTGCCCGCATGATGCGCTCGACCGCACCAGCAGACAAAGCCGTGATGGACAAGCTCGACATCGTGTTTCCGAACCAGGCCACTTGGGGCACGCACGTCAACATTGCCGGGGCAGCCGTGGCCAAAAACGCCAAAAACAGCGCCAATGCTGTTCGGTTCATGGAATACCTGGCCAGCCCTGCGGCGCAAGACTACTTTGCCAATGGCAACAACGAGTACCCGGTGGTCGCTGGCGTGAAGTCAAACAACCCGGCTTTAACAGCCATGAGCGGCGGACCGTTCAAGAGCGAAACCATTCCACTGGCAGCCATAGGCGGCAACCAGACCAAGGTGCAGCAAATGCTGGACCGGGTTGGCTACAAGTAATCAGCATCCATAAATTCATTTTTCAGGCGAATTGCGTCGTTACGCGGTACTCGGAATCCTCATGCACGCAAGTGCATTCCGGTGTCCTGCGCTCCGGGTGCCTTGCACTTCATCCTGAAAATCTGAATTTCTGGACGCTGATTGGGCCATAATTTGAGTTGACGTTGACGTTAACGTCAATCCAAATTTCATCGTTTTTACAGGAACAACATCATGGACATCGCAGGCAAAGTTTTTATCGTGACCGGTGGCGCATCGGGCCTGGGTGAAGGCACGGCGCGCATGCTGGCGGCCAACGGCGGCACGGTGGTGATTGCTGACATGCAGGTTGAAAAAGGCGAAGCCATCGCCAAAGACATTGGCGGCGCATTCGTCAAATGCGATGTGAGCAACGAGGCCGATGGCCAGGCCGTGGTGGCCAAAGCCGTCAGCATGGGCAAGCTGATGGGCTTGGTGAACTGTGCCGGCATTGCCCCAGCCGAAAAAACCATCGGCAAAAACGGCGCCCACAGCCTGGCTGTGTTCAGCAAAACCATCACCGTCAATTTGGTGGGCAGTTTCAACATGATTCGTCTGGCGTCTGATGCGATGAGCAAAAACGAGCCCGAATCCACCGGCGAGCGCGGGGTGCTGATTTCAACCGCATCGGTGGCAGCCTATGACGGCCAGATGGGCCAGGCCGCCTACAGCGCGTCCAAAGGCGGCGTGGTTGGCATGACGCTGCCGATTGCCAGAGATTTGGCGCGCAACGGCATTCGCAACATGACGATTGCACCGGGCATTTTTGGCACACCAATGATGTTTGGTATGCCCAAAGAAGTTCAAGACTCGCTGGCAGCCGCCGTGCCCTTTCCTAGCCGCTTGGGCACGCCTGAGGACTACGCCAAACTGGCCAAGCACATTTTTGAAAACGACATGCTCAATGGCGAGGTGATTCGGCTGGATGGCGCGATTCGACTGGCACCACGCTGATATTGGCTTGCTATTGATTCAGGAGCTAGCGGCCTAAGTATTCATTGGCCTGCGGCCATAAAAGACTCAAAAACCATCATCAAGCCTGCTTTCTGGCTTGTTGATGGTTTTTTATTTAGGCGTCATACGGCGGCATCAAACGGTGGCGTCATACCCCGGCGTAATATGTCAGCTTGTTTTTGCTGCTTGACCAGATGCCTCATGAAACGCCTCTTCACGTCCTTTGCTGTCGCCGCCCTGCTGGCGGCCTGCGCCACAGCCACAGCTCCCGTTGCTGACAGCACGCCAGCGCAGCCAGAGGGCTCGTCTGGCTACACCGCCAAACCTGGCTGGGCCAGTACCCGATTTGCTGTGGCTGCCGCCAACCCGCTGGCCACCGACGCCGGCCTGCAGATGCTGCGCGCAGGCGGCTCGGCCATTGATGCGGCGGTGGCGGTGCAAATGGTGCTGACGCTGGTTGAGCCGCAATCGAGCGGCATTGGCGGCGGCGCTTTCATGCTGCATTCATCTGGCGGCAAGGTGGACGCCTTTGATGGCCGCGAAACCGCGCCTGCGGGCGTCGATGACAAACTGTTCATCGCTGCGGATGGCCAAGCCATGGCGTTTGACGATGCCGTGGTCGGCGGCCGCTCAGTCGGCGTACCCGGCACCGTCAAGATGCTGGAAGCGGCGCACCAACAATATGGCAAGCTGCCCTGGGCGCAACTGTTTGTACCGGCCATCACACTGGCCGACGGCGGCTTTAAGGTCAGCCCGCGCTTGGCCTTGTTGTTGGCCAGCGACCTGCATTTGAAAAAAGACCCGGTTGCTGCCGCGTTTTATTACCAAGCCGATGGCAAGGCGCTGCCAGCAGGCGCGCTGCTTAAAAACCCCGCCTTGGCCGATGTCCTGCGGCAGATCGCCACCAAAGGCGCCAGCGCCATGCATGAAGGCACCATCGCCCAAGCCATGGTGACCAAGGTGCAGCGCCACCCAACCAACCCCGGCAAGCTGGCCATGAGCGACCTGGCCAGCTACCAGGTCAAAAAGCGCGAGCCGATTTGCACTGATTACGCCGCCGCACAACGTACCTACAAAATTTGCGGCATGCCGCCACCGAGCTCGGGCGCGATTGCTGTGGGGCAAATCCTGGGCATATTGGCCAACACCAACGCGCCCAACATGCCGCTGGCAAGTGGCCCGGGCGGCTTGCCCGGCACCACAGCACCAAGCCCGTCCGCCGACTGGCTGCATCTGTACACCGAAGCATCGCGCCTGGCCTTTGCCGACCGCGCCCAGTACCTGGGCGACCCTGATTTTGTGACTGCGCCCGGCGGCAGCTGGATGAGCCTGCTGGCCCCCGCCTACCTGAAAGACCGCGCCGCACTGATTGCCCAGCAGCCCGGCGGCCAAAGCATGAAGACCGCCAAACCCGGCCTGCCCGGCCCAGCCAAAACCGCTTACGCGCCCATGCCTGAGCAACCTGAATACGGCACCTCCCACATCAGCATCATGGACGGCTACGGCAACGCGATTGCCATGACCACGACGATTGAAGACGCCTTTGGCGCGCGGCAGCTGACCGACGGGGGCACCGGCAAAGCAGGCGGCTTTTTGCTGAACAACGAGCTGACCGACTTCAGCTTTGCACCAACAGATGCAGATGGCAAGCCGATTGCCAACCGCGTGCAGCCCGGCAAACGCCCCCGCTCGTCGATGGCCCCCACGCTGGTGTTTGACAAAACCACCGGCCAAATTGTGATGAGCGGCGGCAGCCCCGGTGGGGCGCTGATCATTCACTACACCGCCAAGCTGCTGTACGGCACGCTGAACTGGGGCCTGAACGCCCAGCAGGCGATTGACCTGCCCAACTTCGCATCATTGAACGGCCCCAGCCTGCTGGAAGAAAAGCGTTTTGATACCGCCACAGTCAACGCCCTGCGCGCGCGCGGCGCACCCCTGCGCGAGATCAACATGACCAGCGGCCTGCAGGCGATTGAAAAAACAGGCACGGGCTTTTTTGGCGGCGCCGACCCAAGGCGCGAGGGCGTGGTGCTGGGCGATTGAGGCGCCCTGCTTTCAGCTGCAGATTGTGGTGTGTCAAGGCATTGCCAGCACAGTCGGCAAGCGTCAACAGCAGATATTTCAGTCCTGCGGTTCAGTCAACCAGCAGCCTCAGCCTCGTCCTGACCAGCGGCGCGGTAACCGGCCAGCACGTCGTCCCACGGCACGACGCCCACGCGGTCAGCCCATGCATCCCACTGCCGGGCCAGTTTGTGAACGATGTCAGGCTGCTGCGCCGCCAGGTCGGTCATCTCGGCCCGATCGGTGTCCATGTTGTAGAGCTCCCAGGGCTTGGGGTACTCGCGCACCAGTTTCCAGCGCCCGCGCCGTATGGCGGCGTTGCCGGTGTGCTCCCAGTACAGGGTATGGTCAGTCGCCTGGCCGCCGCGCAGATCCGTCAGGAAGCTGGCGCCTTCGCATGGCGCAATATCCTGGCCCCTCGCGTTTGCGGGGTACGGGACCTGCGCTGCCTGCAGGATCGTCGGCAACACGTCGGTGAGCTGAAACGGCGCCCGGACAATGGCGCCATTGGCCAGCCCTCCTGCGGGCCAATGCACGATCAATGGCGTGGAAATCCCGCCCTCATGCGTCCAGCGCTTGTACAGCCGAAAAGGCGTGTTGGACAAGTTGGCCCAGGCGCGGCCATAGCTTGCATAGGTGTCTTCCGGTCCCGGGACGATGGCGGGTTGGTTGCCGACCTGCAGCTCGCGGCCATTGCGTGGCCTCAGGCGGTTCAGGTCCGGCCTGCGCTGCTTGAAAGCCTCGGCGCTGCCGTCCAGCGGAAGAACCTCGGCACAGGCCCCGTTGTCCGACAGGAAAAACGCCAGGGTGTTGTCAAGTTGCCCCGTTTCCTCGAGCACGGCCAGGATATTGCCAATGCCCTGGTCCATCTGGTGCACTTGCGCCGCATAAACCTCCATGCGGCGGGCCTCCCAGGCTTTGTGTTGTGCATCTTCCCATGCCGGCTCTGCGGGATCGCGCTCGCATTCCTGCACCGCATCTGCCAGCATGCCGGATTCACGCAGCCGCTGCATGCGCCGTTCACGCAGCACGTCCCAGCCTTCGTCGTAAAGGCCCCGGTGTTTGGCGATATCTTCCTCGCGCGCCTGCAGCGGCCAGTGCGGGGCGGTGAACGCAGCGTACATAAAAAACGGCTGCTTGCCCTGTGACTGTTCACGCAAAAAGGCGCAAGCCTCGTTGGTGATGGCGTCGGTGTAGTAGTAGTCTGCTTGCCCAGTGGCTTCGGACTCCACATTGCGCTCGCCACGGGTGAGCGTAGCCGGCTGAAAGTAAGAGCACGACCCGGCGAGTGTTCCGTAAAAGTGATCGAAGCCGCGTCTTGTTGGCCACGCCTCGTTGGCCTGCCGGATGTTTGACGCCAGATGCCACTTGCCAACCAGGGATGTCGCATACCCAGCGGCCGACAAAATCTCTGCAACAGTGACGCAGCGGTCATTGAGTGAGCCGGGGTAGCCATGCGGGCGGTCGTCCTTGGTGAGGATGCCAATCCCGGTTTGGTGCGGATGCAGGCCCGTCAACAAAGAAGCCCTCGACGGGCTGCACCGGGCCGTGTTGTAGAAGTGGGAGAAACGCACGCCGCTGGCCGCCAGCCGGTCAATGTGAGGGGTCGCAATCTCGCCGCCATAGCAACCGATGTCTGAGAACCCCATGTCGTCGGCCACGATCAGGAGTACGTTGGGTTTGCTTTGCATGGTTCTTGGGTTGAGTGGGCGCCTGACGACCAGGATCAGTTGAACGTGATCTTCGCGTTCTTGACGAGTTGACCGATCTGGTCGTAAGACTTTTGCAGCGCTTGGCCGTATTCCGTCGGTGTCGATGTCAGTGGGGAGAATCCAGCGTTTTCCAGCTGCTGGCGGATGTCGGGCTGCTCCAGGAGTCGCTTGACTTCGGCGTTGATCCGGGTCACAGCCGCTGCTGGCGAGCCGACCGGCATCAGCAAGCCCCAGTAGTTGCCAAACGAAAAACCCGGCACGCCAGATTCTGCGATCGTCGGCACGTTCGGCAGCACCGACATGCGTTCAGCCGTCACGGCCAGCGCTTTGAGCTTGCCAGCCTTGACCTGCGACAACGCAGTGCCGTCGATCAACACGTCGATGTGCCCACCGAGCAAGTCATTGAGTGCTGGCGCACCACCGCGGTAAGGCACGTGGAGGATATCGACACCCGACGCCGCCTGCAACGCTTCCAGGCACAGGTGACCCATGGTGCCATTACCGGCGGTGCCGCACTTGTATTTTCCAGGGTTGGCTTTGGCCAGCGCCAGGAACTCCTGGAACGACTTGGCCGCAAAGGACGGCAGAGCAGTAACGACGATAGAGACTTTGGCCAAGGTTGACACCGGGGCAAAGTCTTTCGCGGGATCGTAGGGCACGTTGGGCTGCGCGTATCGGCTGACAACCAGGTCGCTCAGGTTGCCCAGCCCGACCGTGTGGCCATCGGCGGGTGCGCGTGCCGTGGCCGTCATGCCGATCACGCCACCGGCGCCTGCCCGGTTGTCTACCACCACAGGCTGGCCAAGTGCCTTGGCCAGCGGAACAGAAAAAATGCGGGCCAGGATGTCCGTGTTGCCACCGGGCGGGTTGGGAACAATCAGCGTGATGGCCTTGGACGGATAGGTGGCCTGCGCGCGCAAGGCACCAGGCAGAACCGCTGCGGCCACACCTGCGGATGCCGCGCCGAGCAAGGTGCGGCGCTTTAAGGTGCGGCAATTCAAGGTGACTTCCGTGAAGCCGTCGCCCGAAAGCAGCGATCGAAAGGTAGCAGATCTCAAGGGTGTCTCCGTTTTTGATGTGATGAAACCGGGCTCGATGGTCCCGGTGTTTCCTAATTAGGAGATTTTGCCTGCTTGCGGTAGGACCCTGGCGAGTATGAGGCCCATGCTAAAGCTGGCTGTCCTTTGGCATCCGCTGGGAAAGCGTGGGCAAGGCCTGCTTCACATGACGGCGCGCTGCGGCAACTGCTTTTATGCCTTGGTATGAAACGGATTGAAGTTGGTGTTGCGGTCGTAGTAGTCTTCGTTTTCTTTGCGCTTTAAAAAGTTAACGATTTTGTAGGTGGCCGGGGTCATCAGCACTTCCCAAGCGGTTTTTAAAGCGTACTGGGCCAGCGCCACCTTGATCAGGTCGTCAAGCTGCCAGATGCCGTAAAACGCAATAAAGTAAAACAGCGACGAGTCCACCGCCTCGCCCACCAGGGTTGAGCCGATGGTGCGGCTCCACAGCCATTTGCCCTGGGTCATGATTTTCATTTTGGCCATCACGTAGCTGTTGGCAAAGCTGCCCATCCAGAACGCGATCATCGAGCCTGCGGCAATGCGCCAGGCGTTGCCAAACACTGTTTCAAGCGCGGGCTGGTAGGTTTTCATGTAGCCACTGGGCCCAGGCGGCAGACTAACCACCACCCACGCCATGAAGGACGCAAACGCCAGCGCGGCAAAGCCCGCCCACACCACCCGCCGGTCGCGGCCATAGCCATAGACCTCGGTCAGGATGTCGCCAAAAATATAGCTGATCGGGAAAAACAAAATGCCGGCACTGAACGGGATCGGCCCGAGCAGCGGCACATCGATCACCGCCTGCTTGGCCGCGCCAATGAAGTTGGAGCAAATCAGCACACACACAAATGCCACCATGATCAGGTCGTAGTAGGCGTAGCTGCGCTGGGGGCGGGTCTGGTCAGTTGAGGCGGACATCTGGGTTGTCATGACTGGATGATTTGACAAAAAAGTAGGGGGTACCTGACTCTATCCTATGAGGTCGCACCCAGTCAGAAAAAGCCGGAAGATCACCCATCAGAAACCGTTTGGCCTCGCTGCCATCCATAGACTTCTTGGAAAAATGAATGGGGGTTAACTTGACGATGCCTCTTAAGCCATGCTGACACCGGCAATCCCTTCAATAAACATTTCCGATCATGGTGAATAATGTCGTCGTTTCGATTTATATCCAATAGTCAGGATTTTTAGTCATGCCTTCTTACCAACTCAGTGTCAATGGTCAGATCAAAACCGTTCAAGTCTCTGACCCTCAGCAACCCTTGCTTTATGCACTCAGAAATTCACTGGGTTTAACGGGCGCAAAATACGGTTGTGGCCTGGGTCAATGCGGAGCTTGCACAGTTCATATTAATGGACGTGCTTCTAGATCCTGTGTTGTTTCTGTTTCTCAAGCAGTCAACAAAAAAATTACCACCATTGAAGGTCTGGGCACACCAGAAAAACCACATCCGATACAAGCGGCATTTATTGCTGAGCAAGCGGCGCAATGTGGTTATTGCGCTAACGGCATGGTCATGACATGCGCGGCATTGTTATCGCAAAAACCCAATGCAAGCCTTGAGGATACCAAGTCCGCATTGAAAAATAATTTATGCCGTTGCGGCACGCATCACCGCATCGAAAGAGCCGTGATGCGAGCCAAAGATGAAATAAAAACGAGGAGGTCAGCATGAGCGCCCTACTTTTTTCCACTCGACGTGATTTTTTAGCTCATAGCCTTCAATCGGCAGGTGTATTAACGATTGGGTTTTACTTGCCAAGCAACGTTCTTGGGCAAACACCTGCAGCAACGCGAACTTCGCTTGATGTCAATGAAGTCGATGGTTATTTTTCCATTCATGCCGATGGTCGCATCACGCTTTATTGCGGCAAAGTCGATTTAGGTCAAGGGATACGAATTGCGATTCCTCAAATGGCCGCCGAAGAACTCGGGATTGATGTGGCCAAGATTCAAATGATCGATGGGGATACGGCCCTCACGCCTAATCAAGGTCCAACTGCAGGAAGTTCGGGAATTATGCGCGGCGGCGTTCAAATCAGACAAGCCGCTGCTACGGCAAGACAAGCACTGATTGCTATGGCTGCCGCTCAATTGAATTTGCCAATTGACTCTTTAGATGCAATCGATGGTGAAGTCAGACCCATCGGTGGCGGTAAAGGTATTTCATTCCAAGATCTCATTGGAAATCAGCAATTCAAACTCAAGATCGATAACAAAGCCAAATTGCGTAACCCCAATACCTACCGCTATGTCGGACAAGGTTTGCCGCGCCCCGATGTGCCCGCCAAAGTCACGGGTTCTCACGTTTATATGCAAGATTTTTCTTTGCCCGGTATGTTGCATGCGCGCGTGATTCGTCCTCAAAGTGTCGGCTCGCGTTTACTTAGCGTTGATGAATCGTCGATTAAAGGATTCGGCAACGCTCGAGTGGTTCGAATTGAAGATTTTTTGGCCGTGGTTGCTGATGATGAATGGGATGCACAAAGAGCATCAGTAGCGTTAAAAACACAATGGTCAAAAGAAAAAAACTTAGTGGGTAATGCAGGTGTAAGAGATTGGATGCGGAAAGGTCCCTTTGAGTCAACAGAAACCTTGATGAAAAAAGGCGATATCCAGCAAGGATTTAGCCAATCGACGCAAAGAATTCAAGCCACCTACTATTGGCCCGTGCAATCGCATGCATCGATGGGGCCCTCTTGTTCAGTTGCAGATTTGAGCGACGGTCAACAAGCCATAGTTTGGAGCGCATCGCAGGCCACGCATCGTTTGCGCGGCATCATTGCGCGTTTAATGGGCATACCCAATGAAAAAGTACGCGTGATTTATATGGATGGAGCAGGTTGTTATGGCATGAATGGTCATGACGATGCATCACTTGATGCTGCTTTGATTTCTAAAGCAATCGGCAAGCCTGTGCGTGTCCAATGGACCAGGCAAGATGAGCATCAATGGGATCCCAAAGGTCCACCACAATTGATCGATATCGAAGGTGGAATTTCGGCAGAAGGGAAAATTGCCGCATGGAAAACTGTCATGTTTATTCCAAAGGCAACAGCACAGCTTCCAAATATTCCTTTGCTGGGTCCGCAGTCTGCAGGGATCAATCAACCGATCGGTATTTCAACGGGGTTAATCAGTCAAAACGGAAATCCACCCTACTCAACGGCTCACGTCGAAGTGTCCGCCAATTGGCTCAAGGACGCCCCCTTGCGACCATCGAATATTCGTGCGCCAGGCAAAGTCGCTAATTGTTTTGCGGTCGAGAGTTTCACCGATGAGTTAAGTCATTTGGCAGGTGTTGATCCTCTTGAATTTCGCCTACAAGGATTGTCAGACGCGCGAGGCATTGAAATTATTCAACGTACGGCGAAATTAATTGATTGGAAAAAACGAAACACGCCGGTTGCCAAGAGATCAGGGACGCAACTCAAAGGCCGTGGAATGGCTTACATGCATTACAAAGGCAACGAAACTTATGTTGGTGTTGCGATGGACGTGGTGGTCAACACCCAAACAGGTGTGATTCAAGTCAAGCGATTGGCCTGTGCGCATGATTGCGGGCTCATCATCAATCCCGATGGAACCAAAGCGCAAGTTGAAGGAAATTTATTGCAAACTTTATCGCGCACTTTGCACGAAGAAGTCAAATTTGATCTATCACAAGTAACGAGTTCTCATTGGGGCAGCTACCCCATTCTGACTTTTCCTGAGGTTCCAGAACTATTGATTGATTTAATCAATCGCCCGTATGAACCTCCATTGGGTGCCGGAGAAGCTGCAGCCACACCGATTCCTGCCGCCTTAGCCAATGCCGTATTTGACGCCTGTGGCTTGAGAATGCGAACGGCGCCCTTTACGCCACAGCAATTCAAAACGGATTGGTCAAAAATTTAAAGCCAAGACCCTAGAAATGAAAAACGCCCCTCACGGGGCGTTTTTACTAGGTGCTTGGCGGGGCAGAACACACCGCATCGCAAACCGCCTAAGATTTTGATGGGCAAGCAAATCAAGTACTTGGGGTTCAGTTAATCATTCTAAATGTGGGGACAGCCAGTTCGACAAAACGTGAAAGGACCCGAGTTGGACTTGGCCTCAATCAAGTACCGGCGGCATAAACCCTTGGACAATAACGATCTGAAACTTCGCCACCCCAGCTCGCAGAGCAATGGCCTCCTGGTAGCCTGGTGAGTTAAAGCAGTCCTGCGCCACCTTGTAACTTGGGAACTCGATGAGATAGGGCCGACCTGTCACCGCCCCCTCAACCACCACCGCCACATCGCCCCTGGCGAGCACACGGCCACCAAAGGAGGCAATCAGCGGACCCGCCATCGAAGTGTATTGACCAAACCTCGAAGCTTGGTTGATTTCGGCTAGGACGATCCAATAACCTTTGGCCAAGTTGGTTTGTGAATTGTCGGAATTTGGTTGTGTCATGGCTGGGTTCCTTCGATTTGACGTTGGAGATGATGGGAATTGGTCGGCATCAATTTGAGGCCCTACGCCATGCTGGCAGACCGAACGGTGTGATCAGAACCGCCAGGAACCACAGTACCGGGCCGCCCACGGTGCCTGCGTTGAGTGGGCTGACGCCAGATATCACCAAGGCAAATAAAAAGCTAAG
>CANJWZ010000058.1 GCA_947478725.1 Comamonadaceae bacterium | reverse complement strand
GGTCGGCATACTTTTACGTGAAAACTGTTTTCCTTCACAACCCACCGAGGCATGCAATGCTGCGATTGGTCGGTGGCTTCTTCCCAGCCGAATGGTCGTGCTCGTTCAAGCCCCTTTGCTAATCCATATTCAGGCATAGGGTTATCACTGATGCCTGGCACGGTCTTCTGATTTATACTTTTTATGTCGAAACGTGATTTCGACAATCGAAACGTCATCAATGACGTGTATTGACATCCACGTCACGTCGTCAAGCAACTCTCTTTTTGCATAAAGGTGCGCGAAATCATGAAACTTCCCCTGCATTTTCAAAGGCATTCGACTTTGTCAGCCGTCGCTTTGGTATTTGGACTTTCCGCTGTCGCAAGTTCTGCTCTTGCACAGCAGGGCACAGTCACATTTGCCTCGTGGGGCGGTGCATTCCAGGATTCGCTTCGCAAGGCCTTCATCAAGCCTGCGGAGGAGAAACTGAAGATCAAGATCAAGGAGGACACGACCAATGGGATTGCTGACATTCGTTCGCAGATCAATGCAAAGGCTGTGACTTGGGACATCAAGGAGGACTCGCTGGATGTATGCGCCCAACTGAAAAGTGAGGGCAGTCTTGAGCCATTGGACTATTCACAAATCAACACCACGGGCATTCCGCCCGAGTTGGTCAACAGTCACTGGATCGGGTTCGTCAACTTCACTAAGGTCATTGCTTGGCGCACCGAAAAATTTGGTCCTAACGGTCCCAAGAACTTTGCGGACTTCTGGGATGTAAAGAAGTTTCCTGGCAAGCGATCAATGTATGCCAAAGTGAACTACGCGCTGGAAGCCGCTACTATGGCTGACGGCGTTCCACCGGAAAAGGTGTACCAGGCGCTTTCAACGCCTGCCGGTGTGGAGAAAGCCTTCAAAAAGATGGAAGAAATTGCGCCTCACATTACTGTCTGGTACAGGGGTGGATCACAGTCTGCACAACTTCTAAAAGACGGTGAAGTGGACATTATTCATATGGGTGTTAACCGTGTGGAAGCAGTAAAGGGTGATGGGGCCAAAGTTGCGTACACGTTCAACCAGGGCACCATGGATGTGGACTGTGTATTGGTACCCCGTGGCGCACCCAACAAGCAACTGGCCATGAAGGTCATCAACGAATTTGTGGATGCCAAAAATCAGGCGCAGATTGCGAAGCTGATACCTATTGGCCCCGTGAACACCAATGCGTTCAAGACAGGCATTCTTACCGAGCAGGAGATTGCTGCCAACAACACAGCTCCGGCGAACTACAAATTGCAATTGCTGGTTGATCCAGCTTTTTATGCTGGCCGTTTGGACAAGCTACAAGAGCGGTATGACGCACTGATCCAGCGCAACAAGTAAGCGTTCAACGAGAGAACTACATGCAGTCCAGAGAGAACTCTTTGCCGATCTCGGTTCACAGTCTTGTAAAGAGCTATGGTTCAAACAAGGTCCTCAACGATATTTCTCTGGACATTAGAAGTGGCGAGTTCATGACGTTGCTGGGGCCGTCTGGCTCAGGCAAAACAACTTTGCTGATGGCAATCGCCGGATTCGTTGCTCCTGAGTCTGGCAGTATCAAGGTTGGAGGCGAAGAGATCACGGTACTACCTCCCCATAAAAGGGGCATCGGAATCGTTTTCCAGAGTTATGCCTTGTTTCCGTTTATGACGGTTGCGCAGAACGTGGGATATCCCCTGCGCATTCGTGGCGTCAGCAAAGGCGACATCGAGCGGCGCGTTGGGCAGGCGTTGGAATTGGTTCGACTAGGACCTTTGGCGCAAAGGGGAATAGGTCAGTTGTCTGGTGGACAACGGCAGCGAGTTGCACTGGCGCGTGCCATCGTATTTCAGCCACGGGTAATCTTGATGGATGAACCGTTGTCAGCGCTGGACAAACAACTGCGCGAACAGATGCAACTGGAGATCAAGCACCTTCACCACGAAATTGGCGCAACTACGGTTTATGTGACCCACGATCAGCGTGAAGCCCTCACGATGTCGGATCGCATCGCCGTTTTCAGTCAAGGCCGAATCGAGCAAATAGGGACTCCTGAGCAAATATACCGAACGCCCCAATCGGCATTTGTGGCCGAGTTCATTGGCGAGTCAACACTGATTCCTGTGCACGTTCAGCCGGGAAGACTTTCGATTGAGAACGTCCATGCTGATCTACCTCTCGCCTTGCAACTTATGACTGGCGATTGCTCACTGGTCGCACGCCCGGAGATATTTCAGATCCTGCAGGAAGGAGTACGACCCGAAAAAGACTTCATCACCTTCCCCGCGACTGTGAGGGAGGTCATATTCCAAGGCGATAGTGTTCTGGTCTGCTCAGAAGTTGCTGGGAAGCAGCTGGTTTCCGCACGTGTATCAAGTACCCGAGGCAGTCATGGCTTTATTCCGAATCAGGGTTCATCGATTAGGCTGGCGGTGCACTTTAGCGACATTGTGACGGTGGGGAGGCGTTGATCATGACGACAACAGCAACCGCTTCTGACTCGGGTCCAAACATCGCAACAATGCGTGAGCAAAGCGACCGATGGGTCAACTTGGCTCTATCCACGCCGGCAATTCTTACTATTGCAGTAGTGGTCTTCCTGCCAATTTTATGGTTGGGCTGGATGTCATTTTTCAATGCGGCTGGGCAGCTGACCACCGAAAACTATGCGCGGATATGGGAAAGCGATCTCTATCTAGAGACCTTCATCATTACTTTCAAAATCAGCTTGACCGTTACTGTTCTCTGCGCACTGCTGGGATATCCACTGGCCTACACGCTGACGCGACTGCCCTCTACTGCTGCAGCCATTGGCATGATTTGCGTGCTGATTCCCTTTTGGACCGCGATACTGGTTCGGACCTACGCTTGGCTTGTATTGCTGCAGCGCAAGGGCGTTATTAATAGCATCCTTCTTCAGTCAGGCCTGATCGAGGAACCGCTGCAATTGGCACACAACATGACAGGCAGCATCATCGGCATGGTGCACGTGATGTTGCCATTTCTTGTGCTGCCGGTCTACGCAACGATGAAGTCCATCGACCAGGATCTATTGAGGGCCTCGCAAAGCATGGGAGCCAGCCCGACTGAATCATTTTGGCGGGTGTTCTTCCCGATGTCGCTGCCGGGCCTGTTCGCCGGGGTGGTCATGGTGTTTGTACTGTCATTAGGCTTCTTTACTACTCCAGCATTGCTTGGTGGCGGGCGTGTCCAAATGTTGGCGCAACGTATCGAAAGCTCTGTCACGCTGTACGCAAATTGGGGCGCCGCCAGCGCATTGGGTGTCGTACTCATCGTGATTGCGTTTGCGTGCATTGCGCTTCTGAACAAAGTGTTCGGCCTAGATCGCCTCTTTGTGAAGTGAACACCATGACAAAGACTCCCAGGTACCTTCCCAGATTCGGCGTAAACCCATTTGTACTAGCACTCAGCATTCTGGTGTTGTTCTACTTAGTGCTGCCTACGCTGATCGTCATCCCGATGTCGTTCTCAGCGTCCAGCTATTTAGAGTTCCCGCCACGGGAATGGTCGCTGCGGTGGTACCAAGAGTACTGGAATTCCGATGCCTGGCGGGACGCCACATGGACCTCACTTAAAGCCGCCCTGATCACCACCCTATTTGCAACTCCGTTTGGTACTGCCGCCGCGTACGGACTGCACAAAATCACCGGGGGCTTGAAGAGTGCCCTGCAATTGGTAGTGCTCATACCATTGATCGTCCCGATCATTCTCGTCGGCATTGGTGCATTTCACATCTTTGCGATGGTGGGGCTGAACTCGACATTGACGGGAGTCGTTGTAGCACACGTGGCGCTAGCTCTGCCCTTTGTTGTTGTAACCGTTCTGTCAGGCTTGAAGAGTTTTGACTTTGACCAAGAGCGGGCAGCCATCAGCTTGGGTGCATCGCCTATTGTTGCGTTCCTCACAGTGACGCTTCCCCAAATACGGATTTCCGTTCAAACCGGCGCCTTCATGGCGTTTATCACCTCATTGGACGAAGTGGTGGCGTCGATGCTGGTTTCCGGAGGCGAGAACTCCACGCTGACCAAACGGATGTTCGCTGCTCTGCGTGATCAGATCGACCCGACCATTGCTGCCATTTCAACCTGCCTGATTGCTGTATCTATCGCGATTTTGGCGGTTGTGCAGACCGGCGCATCCAAAAAACGGCAGATCGAAAGCTGAAACATGCATGCAAAGCCTCCTTGTCTCCACTGCGGAGAGGTCAGTGCTCGCCGCCTAGCGGCCACCAAGGCGTTTTTCGATGTCGCTCGCGGCGTTCCAGAGCAACGTTTTGAAGTGTGTCACCTGCGAAGGTTGAAAGCGCGATACCAACCCAGAAAGCGTTATGACGCCGATGGCGAGATGCTCTGGGTTGAGGACGGGAACAGCAATTCCTGCAACGTCCGGGTCCCGCTCCCCGAGGCTGACGTAACACTTCTCCGCGCGAATAGTATCGAACATCGCACCCACCTTGCCTGTGAACGCGCTGAGTACATGACCGGTGGATCCCGTATCCAGTGGAAGCAAATCGCCTTCCTCAACATGATCTCGCGCAAGGCGGGAAGAGTTGACGCGATAGAGACAAACGCCAGAGTTGTTTCGAGAAACGTAAAAAGAAGCGCTCTCATTGGTGCTCTCGACAAGACTTCGCAGAACAGGGCGAATGACCGCACCGAGATCCATATTCTGACGGAAAAGGGAACCAAGTCGCCACAGAGTTGGGCCCAGGTGATAGAGGTTTTCACTATCCCGAATCAGGTAGCCGTAGCGCTCCAGCGATACGCTAAGGCGCAGGATAGTGGACTTGGTCAATCCGCTTCGCAGAGCAAGATCCTTAAGCGCCAATCCGGCCTTTTGCTCGTCAAAAGCATCGAGCAACTTGAAAGCTCGTTCGACTGCTTCCACTCCGTCAAATCCCGGTGCTGGAGCAGGTCTAACTCGCAAGTCGTCTGCTCCCTTACCGCTGGCTCGAGTGCTTTTTCTGGGCGTCGTACTTGTCTTTGTTGCCATCGCAAACCTATGGTTGATCTTGTCCCAATTGTGCTGCAAACGCTCTCCACAAGCTACTCGGTTTAACGGAATCAAAAAACTATGTCTGCCAACTTGACTTATCGATACAGGCTGGGATTTGATACCTTTGCGGAAGTACCTTCGGGCGACTTTGAGTCGATTCAACCTGCTTCCCATGTTGTATTTGGTGTGCCTGCAGATTCATCGTCAGACCGTCGATCCGGGACCGCATCCGGGCCAACTGCGATACGAGAGGCGACAGCAGAGCAGATCTCTTCCTACAAACGTGGTGGCGCAGACGCTTTGGTGAACCTGCATACCGGTGAGGTAACCATGCTCAAGGTGAAGCCCCGCGTAATTGATCTAGGGGATCTTCATAACGCTCGGACACCGGACACGTCGACCTTAGCGCAAGTCAGAGCGGTGGCCTCTGGTATCCGGAACAAAAGCTCAGTACCTGTCATGCTGGGAGGCGACTCCGCATTGCTTGCGCCTTTCGTGGCTGGGCTGGCCTCTCAAGAACGAGAGCTGGTGTATGTGCTGCTGTCCAACACTTTGATCGCCGGTCTCGATTCGTCCATCGGTGGAGTCGATCCCTACGCCGCTCTTGCGGGGTCCCTGATCATGGGAACTTGCGGGCTACAGAGTGCGAGTCTGTGGAAGACGCTTGCCGCAGCTGGCACTGAAATTGTTTCGGCCGAAACGATCCATGAGAAGGGAATCGTCCACATTGAGAAAAGTGTGCAGCGTATCAACGGCCTGGGCTGTGACGTATGTCTTCTTATAGATATGGAGGTGGTGGACTCCGGATATGCATCCGGAACTCCCGGGATTGATATCGGTGGTCTGACACCCAAGGTTTTCAACGGAATAGTAGAACTTCTAAGTTCCATAAAGAACGTAGCGGGCGTAGCCGTCGTAAATTGCGCCCCCACTTTAGACGCTCGGGGGCATACGGAGCACCTCGCAGCACAAGCACTTTTGAGCATCATGCGCGGTGTCATTTTTGATAGGTCAATCACATGACCAAAACAGTATTCGATCAACCATCGATTGAGAAGATGCTATTCAGGCCTGTGCCTTCAATGCTCAGTGCACGTGCGGGTGATTTGCCAGACATTGGACCCGGTTCGATTGCCTTGGCAGGTGTATTTTGTGACCACTTTGGTAGCGGTGCACCAGGCGGCCGATTTTCCGCGCGCCAGGTTAGATACGCTCAGTGGCCCGCACTTGGCGCCTCCAGCAATTCCAGCCAAGACTTGGTAGATGTTGGTGATCTCAATGTCTATCCTCTTGACGCACGCAAGACGGCAGAGTCCCTACTAAGGCAGGCGCACGCCATTCGCGATACGGGTGCGAAGTGCCTGTTCGTCAGTGGTGATTACAGCAACACTCCGCCACTGTTTAGTGGATCTATGGTTGCAGTACCCCAGGGCCGGCGCGGATTCATAAGAATCTCAAGATCCGCTGATATGTGCGCTCCGGTATCCAGTGCCTTACTTCAGCCACGCTCCTGTGCTACGCAGGCAATTGCTGGGGAACTTCCTGCGCTCAACCCATGGCTGCTGCTACTGACCTCCAGTAGTCAGCCAGAGCAGGATATGCAGGCTCTACGTGGATGCATGGACCATGTAATTGACCTCACCGACACTGGCGGTGAATCTGGATCACGGTTTCAGGCTGCCGTGGACTCGATGGCTGAGAAATGCGATGCCGTGTTTCTCAGCGTCGATGTTGATGCACTCTCTTCGGGTTTCGTCGGGTCAAGCCGCGCCCGGTGTTACGAGGGAATTGAACTGGATGCGCTATCGAGAATCATTGCGAGGATTGCTGCGCTTCCACTTGTAGCGGGTGATCTCACAGGCTTTGTTCCCGCTTTGGGTGCGACGGAACGCCAGGGGTCTGCAGTCGTTTCCAGTCTGCTAGAGGCTATGGTGAAGGCGATTCAGAAGGATTCCAAGTGACGGCATTGCGAAGCGGTCCTCTGCCTCGAATGGCGGGGCGTCTAACCTTCATGCGTTCGCCGCAGGCTGGGTTGGGGGATTTGTCCTTCGGCACGATTGCGGTGATGGGGGTGCCCATCGAGGCCAACTTCGGGAGTCGTTGTGGTTGCCGCTTTGGACCGTTGGCGTTGCGGGAGACTTCTGTGTACTTCGGCTGGCATGCAAATCCCCAGCTTGCGCAGCCCATGGACATAGCAACGCGCAAGCCTTTTGGTGCGAGCACAATTCATCAACGACTGCTGGACCTTGGGGATGTTCCCGTTGACACGGTCGCCAGCCACCTGGTCAGTCAGACGCTGCGGGACGCTGTAATGAAAGTGGTTTCGCGCGGAGCAATTCCTCTTCTGCTGGGAGGTGACAGGAGCATCACTGCGCCATCATTCAGTGGAGTCTTGAAGGGTATGAATCAGCGGCCCACTCCCGCCGGCAGAGTGGGTTACATACAGCTTGGTGGCCAACTTCCGCTGGCAACTTCCGATCTTGTGGAACCTTCCAACACGGTTTATGTTTGCCCAAATCCAGACGCCGACTATAGCTTTGTGCAGACCTTCAAAGAGCTAGGCGGAACCATCTTTACCGCGCACGATATTGAGTGCAACGGTGTTGACTCTGTCATTCGGTCGGCTCTCGAACTCGCCGGGAATGGTGGACAAGGAATTTATGCCAGCTTTGATTTGTCGGTCGTCTCGTCAGACTGGCACGGCATGACGAACCGCCCCGCATTCGACGCTCTTGATGGTGCCACAACTGCCAAAGCACTGTCGATCCTTGGCGATGGACCCGTGGTGGCACTTGACGTCGTTGGGTTAAATCCAGCGCTGAATCAGCTGAGTGTTGTGAAGACCGGGCAACGATTGATTGTGAGCTGCCTGTTGGGATTCATTCAGTCTAGAACAAGCGCGCCATGTCAACCAAGCCAACTTCCTGTACCTATGCCATGAATGCCAATCAAAGACCATTTGAATTCGACGCTGTGCAACGCACACTCTTTGGCTGCAAGACTGGGTTGCCCAATAGTCTGCGAAACCGAGAAATTGGTGTCTGGGGAGCACCTTCAGACTGGACACATTCCAGCCGTATCGGTGCCCGCTTCGGACCGCGCGCGTTGCGTGAGGAGACCTCCAGGCTGATGGCATCCATGCGGGGTGAACCTACCGGGGGCTGGATCGATGCCGGTACCCATCAGGTATGGGAAGTGCTACCCGCAGCCAGAATAGTCGATTGTGGGGACGCCAGCATTGATCCTACTGACGTTACCCGAAGTACACGATCCATCGCTGATGGAACCCGCGCGATCACACTGGCGGGGGGGGTTCCGCTTGTTCTTGCAGGAGACCACTACAACAGCTATCCAGCCTGCCTGGGTTATTCGGAAGGATTGCAGGAGTTGGATCCCGAGGCGCAATTCGGTTATATCCACATCGACGGGCATTTGGACTTCACCGATTCTCTTGGAGCTTGGGGTGACAAGAACCACGCAACCAACGCTCGGCGCATTTCAGAATTGACCAATATAGAACGTGCCAACATGGTGTGGGTGGGAACCGCAGGCTGGGTGGACAGCCGTGAAGTCGCGCAGATTGAGGCCATGGGCGGCAAAGTATTTTCTTGCGCTGATGTTCACCAGTTCGGTGCGGTTCAAGTCATGCGCCGGGCAATCGAACATGCCTGCCGGGGTATTCATCACTTGTACGTGACCATCGACATCGATGCAATGGATGCCGCCTATCTGCCAGGAACTGGGTCGATTGTCCAAAGTGGAATCACTCCACGCCAATACAACCAAATGCTGGACGTTCTTTCCGGCGCACCCATCGACGGCATGGACATCGCCGAGACAGCCCCTACGCTGGACCCTTCCGGTCGATCTGAACGCATTGTTGCGAGGATGCTCTCTACGTTACTGCGCCCCTATCTTATGAAGGCCCTGTAGGACGCTGTCGGGACATATCATGAACAAGATACATGGCAATTTGGTCAATGGTGAGTGGATTCAGTCCGGGGACATCCGGCCCAACATCAATCCCTCTGATCTGAGCGACGTTATTGGCGAATACGTCCATGCCGGAGTAGCTCAAGTCGACCAGGCCGTGCAGGCTGCATCGGTTGCCCAGTCGAAGTGGGCGCGCGCAGGAGCGGGTTTGCGAGCTGATGTACTGGAACGCATTGGAATCGAGTTGATTCAGCGCTCTGAAGAGTTGGGTCGAATGTTGGCTCGGGAGGAAGGCAAGACGCTCAAGGAGGCACAGGCCGAAGCACAGCGAGCGGGTCAGCTCTTCAAATTCTTTGCTGGCGAAGCCTTGCGTTTGACTGGTGAATCTCTGGCTCCACTGCGCGAAGGCGTGGATGTCGAGGTTCTGCGTACTCCGGTAGGGGTGGTTGGGTTGATCACACCCTGGAATTTCCCACTAGGCATACCAGCGTGGAAGATCGCACCGGCGCTGGCGTTCGGAAATTCCGTAGTATTCAAGCCTGCAGAGTTGGTACCGGCCAGCGCATGGGCATTGGCAGAAATCATTCATCGCAGTGGAATCCCAGCCGGTGTATTCAATATGGTTGTCGGCGGCCCGGATGTGGGCGTTGCTCTGACAACGCACCCTCGTCTCAATGCTGTCAGTTTCACTGGATCAGTGCATGTCGGCGAGAAGATTGCCCAAGCCGTGATGGGGCGTGGCGTTTCACTGCAACTTGAACTGGGTGGTAAGAACGCACTGCTGGTAATGGACGACGCCCGGCTAGACGTCGCAGTGGAGGCTGCGCTCAATGGCTCCTTTATGTCTTGTGGGCAACGTTGTACAGCTTCGTCGCGCCTGATTGTCAGTTCAGGCATTCACGATGCGTTCGTAGAGGGATTGACCAACCGCATCCGGAGCCTGAAGATTGGTAATGCACTGGAAGCAGGTGTCGATCTCGGGCCGATGGCCAGCGAGTTTCAACTGGCCAACTCGGTCAAGTATGTTGAGATTGGTCAATCGGAGGGGGCAGAGTTGCTGGCTGGCGGCAGCCGATTGGAACGCGCAACCCGCGGCTACTACTTTTCCCCGGCGCTATTTGTTGAGACCAACAACGCAATGCGCATCAACCGCGAAGAAATTTTCGGCCCGGTGGCCAGCGTTATTCGTGTGGCTGATCTTGACGAGGCACTTGCTGTTGCCAATGACTCGGACTTCGGTCTCTCCGCTGGCATTATCACAACCAATCCCCATACCGCAGCCGAGTTCAAGCGTGGCTGTGAAGCTGGCATGCTAAGTGTCAATCTGCCAACGGCTGGAATGGATTTTCATGCGCCAATGACTGGTCGCAAACGCTCCAGCTTCGGCCCCCCTGAGAAAGGCACTTATGCCCGTGATTTCTATACCGCCATCAAGGTAGTTCACCAACAATGGACATGAGGAGTAAGGCCATGACTACCTACATAGGAACAGTTGAACTTGGTGGGCTCTACCGAACCGGCATCGCGGTACTTAGGCCCGACCAACCCTGGTTGATTGACCTGTCGGTCCTCAAGCCATTTGATGAACTCACGCCTGGAAATATAGCGGATTTCAGTGAGAACCCGAGCTGGACCGATTGGGTCCTCGGCGACACCCCAGCGCAAGAATCGTTGCGTTTGCGTTGGCATGTTTTGAAAGACGGTGATCGGGGCTTCCTGATTTGTGACCGGGTCATACTTGTCAAGGTGAGCTGGCACGACTTGAACCAGGCTGGCTTTGTCAATGGAACTGCAGTTCAGATCGACGGACGCCCATGGACCTGCAGGCTACTGACCGGAGGCCAGCGTCCCCGATATGAAAGTGATGGCTACTCCCGAGGAATGCCCGTTGACAATGAGTGGGACCGTTATGTCGTCAATGAAGACGTCATCGAAGGGTTACCTACACCTTCTGATTCAGACACTGACCAGACCCTAAAGGCGCAAGACATCACGTCGGCCCACAACCGATTCTGGAATTGGATGGGTGTCAACAGTTGGGTTCGCGATCCCCATGCGGTGCGGGAAACCGCGCGCTGTTGCAGAGGCTATGCATCTGCCCAATTCTTTTACACAAATACTTTCGACCATCGGCATGAAGACATTGGTTGGCGTCCCGTTCTTGAGGCGCCGGCAGATGTCATTAACTATCTTCCAATGAAATGATGTCGAAAAGGAAATTCAATGAGTACGCCAACAATCATTCCAATTAGTGAGAAGTCGACAGTCCGCAAAGATTACTTTCTCGCTCCTGAGCGCTTGGTCTCGGGCAACCCGCAACTGACACTGTGGGAGTCTTTTGTAGATGCCACCGACAACTTCTCGGTTGGGGTATGGCGTGGGGAGGTCGGTACATGGAATATTGCCTACAAGAAAGATGAGTATTGCGAAATTCTCGAAGGCAGGAGCGTTTTGACAGACCGCAATGGCACTAGTGTCACAGTCGCCCAAGGAGACAAATTTGTGATCCCGAAGGGCTACACAGGTACTTGGGAGGTTCTTGAGGCTACCAAGAAGATCTATGCAAGCTATGAGCCCAAGAATGGGTAAAGACTTTCCTGCGGTAGTGATTAGCGAGGTGGGACCCCGTGACGGACTACAGGCGGTTTCCGCAATCATGCCGACTGCCGCGAAGCTGCGTTGGATTGATGCTTTGGTGGCCAGCGGCATTCGTGAAATTGAGGTTGCATCGTTTGTGCCGGCTCGAATTCTGCCGCAAATGGCGGATGCGCATGTAGTCGTGCGCCATGCGCTAACACACCCGGGAGTCACCGTCATGGCACTGGTTCCCAATTCTCGTGGCGCAACGGCGGCTTTGGAAGCAGGTGTGCATAAGATCACGATTCCGGTGTCCGCCAGCGCTGCGCATTCGATGGCAAATGTACGCAAGACCCGTGAAGAGATGGTCGAGGAGGTGCGGTCGATTGTTCAACTTTGTCGAGACTTCCATCTGGGTGTGAAAGTCGAAGCTGGCATTTCAACCGCCTTTGGTTGCACATTGCAGGGTAATGTCCCTGAAAGTGATGTCGTGTCGCTGGCCGAGCAGGTCGTTGCAGCTGGCGTAGACGAATGCGGGCTGTCGGACACCACTGGCATGGCCAACCCGGCACAGGTTAGGCGCCTATTTAATCTCGTTCGCACTTCCATTGGAGACAAAACGGGAGCAGCGCATATGCACAATACCCGCGGATTGGGTTTGGCCAATTGCCTCGCAGCCTACGACGTTGGTGTACGAACGTTTGACAGTTCACTGGGGGGACTCGGCGGATGCCCCTACGCGCCAGGCGCATCCGGCAATGTCGTGACTGAGGACCTTGTCTTCATGTTTGAGTCCATGGGGATATCAACTGGCATTGACATTGCAGTCTTGATAGAAGCCCGAAAGGCCTTGCAGGACGGGTTACCTAACGAACCCCTGTACGGCATGACGCTCGAAGCTGGTCTGCCAAAGGGATGGCTGTCAAATAGAGGGCAACATGACTGAGAACGCACTTCCATACTTGGGCATCCGCGTGGTCGAATTCACCCACATGGTGATGGGACCGACTTGCGGAATGGTGCTGGGTGACCTTGGCGCAGAAGTCATAAAAGTGGAGGCGGTTGGGCATGGAAGGCACGGCGATACGACCCGTACTTTGTTGGGATCAGGTGCCGGGTTTTTTCCAGCATTCAATCGCAATAAGAAGAGCTTGGCGTTGGACTTACAGACACCAGAAGGCAAGGAAGCCGTGCTTCGCTTGATTGCAACGGCCGACATTGTCAGTGAGAACTTTAAGCCCGGGACGATGGAAAAGCTTGGCCTGAACTATGCCAGCCTTAAGTCACTCAATCCACGTTTGATCTATGTAAGCCACAAGGGGTTTCTGCCAGGGCCGTATGAGAACCGAACCGCGCTGGATGAAGTGGTTCAGATGATGGGTGGCCTAGCCTATATGACCGGTCGCCCAGGCGATCCGCTTCGAGCGGGAACGAGCGTGAACGACATCATGGGGGGCATGTTCGGCGCCATGGGAGCCATGGCAGCTTTGGCTGCACGTGAGAAGACGGGGCGAGGGCAGGAAATTCAGAGTGCTTTGTTTGAGAACAATGTCTTTCTGGTAGCCCAACACATCATGCAGTTTTCAGTCACAGGCAAGCCAGCATCGCCTATGCCCGCAAGAATTTCAGCATGGGGTGTCTATGATGTATTCAAAGTCAAGGATGACGAACAGATCTTTCTGGCAGTAGTGAGTGACACAGCTTGGAAATTGTTTTGTGAAGCTTTCGGCTTTGTTGACCTACTGGATGACCCTAGAGTCGCTGCCAACAATGACCGGGTTAAGGAGCGTACTTGGTTGATTCCACAGTTGCGCGAGCGACTTGGACGCTACTCGGCGGGAGAATTGGCCGCGACTTTTGAGAAGCACGGACTGCCATTTGCACCCATAACGCGACCGCAAGATCTTCTCGATGACCCGCATCTAAAAGCCACGGGCGGTTTGGCGCCCATGCAGTTGCCAGATGGTCGTGAAACACAAGCAGCGTTGTTGCCCATTACGATGGACGGACACCGGCCAGGAGTTCGTTTACCACCCCCACGCCTAGGTGAACACACCGATGAATTGTTGGCAGAGCTGGGATATTCTGAGGCTGAGATTGCGAAGTTATCGCAATGCCATTAAGCCGGTTTCGTTCGCTGCATCAATTGTGTGAGGCAAATCGCATTGCTGAGAACCCCGCGCTATCCGAGCTCATGGAACTGTCATTTCGCACTGTGCAGGCGATAACAAAATGCTACCCTTTATGCGCAATATTTTTTGACAGACACGGTCCGCGCTCATGAGGGCAAAGCATTTTCTGCAGCTAGGGGGCCTGTCCGCGCTATGGGGGCCCAGAACATACCTCATCACAAACCGCCTAAGATTTTGATGAGCAAGCAAATCAAGCACTTGGTGTCCAGTTCATCTTTCTAAATGTTGAGACAGCCGCTTTTTACGTGAGTTTCCAGACCCCCTTTTTTGGTAGGGTCGGGGATTCGAACCTGATAGGTTGATCCACTTTGCCCTTTCGACCCATTACCG
>CANJWZ010000057.1 GCA_947478725.1 Comamonadaceae bacterium | reverse complement strand
GCGTGTGCCGCCCGCGACTTTCGCCGCATTGAATCGCCAGTTAACTGGCGATTCAATGCAACACAGCAAGATCGACAAAGGAATCAGTTAATCTTGCAAACCTTGGACTTCTGGAATTTAGATTGGTACGGGGATTGGGGGCAGGTCACACCCTCGCCAGAATTTGGAAATATTGCTTTCAACCTTGCAGGCCATACCCATGGGGGCAACTTGCGATTGGTGGCAAGGTCATTTTTACTCCCCGGGGCAGTGGCCGGTATGTCGCTGGTTGGTACCCGACAGCCTGGGGTGATTTGTACGTCTCAAGAGGCGTGGGAACCTCAATTATCCCGCTGCGCATTGGTGCACGGCCCGAGATCGTTGCTAGAAATCAACTAACCGGGTGGATGATGCTCACATTTAATCATCACGAGTCAACTAATTTTCTTGAAGATTTCAGACGTCTTCTTCTAGTGCCTTGATCAAATCCATGGATCATCGCTTTCGGCCTCCTGCAGAGTTGGACGCATCAAGCAGTAGCACTCACGAGACCGGCGAATATCGACATCAAAGATGAGCGAATGAATAGAACGTGGAATGTATTCACTCAAAAGGATATCAAGCACAATCGCAATTTCTTTCGCTGGAAATCGACCTTGTAAAAACCCATAGTGTGTGAAGTGCAGGCACTTAGGTTTTATCTCGTGCAATGCACCTAGGTAATCAAACATGATGGCATCAGTTTTGCCACGTCCCTTTGTGGCAGGAACGAGCATCAGCGTGGGCGTAACTGATTGCACAATGGCAACTGCGCGATTCTCGTTGCAAGCAGCCGAAGCACGGGCAATCAAGTCGTAATCCCAACCGTAATGGCGCGCAATAGCGATTAACGGTGTAAAACCGGGGGCATTGGCCGTTGCGGAAATAACATCACACCTGGGGATAGGCTCAAACCAAATCTTATGACCCATCGCAATTTCATCGGGCGTATTGGTGATCGCATTGAAGCTGAGGTTCATTGTGATTAGAGCTCCATAACTTTTTTGATAGTCTCTTCTTGCATTATTCAGGGCTAGAGGTGAAATCCAAACAGACCCGGCCCTTTTTTTAGCCCCCCCCGGGAAGGGGCCCTTTCCTTCCGTGGCTGGGGCACGTGTGTGCTACGCAATCGTGAACCGTCCCGGATGCATCGGTCACCTCCAACCCGATGGGATTGGGAGGCGAGTATCGCTATTGCCGGCCACGCCAGAGGTCATCCCAGGACTACGTGCCTTTGGAGCCGATGACGTCGGACGTTTTAACTGGCCTATACAGACGACCGGGAATAACCCGTCTATGTCAGGCTTCATTGAGAGCCATTGGTAGTGGCCGCGTTCGCTCAGGTTGACCGAAGAGATTGCATCGCCACTGGCATCCATCCCGCTGAACTCATGGCGGGACACGACGTTGTACTGACGTTCCTTGCAGGCGATCTGTAGCTGCTCCTTTGCCGACTTGACGCGACCATCGTCGGCCAAATTTCTGACAATCCAGATGTAATGGCTGTACGAATCGCTTGTGACGCTGCGGTAATCAGCATGCACAGTCTGCTTGGCACTCCTGAAAATCTCGGTCCATGAACCAGGTGGGATAGGTGAAAGCTCCGGCTTGGGTCGTTGCTTGTACGCATTAACTTGCCGAACATATTCCTCGTTGACCAGATTGCAGACCGAAGCATAGATGTCACCCCCTGCAGCTGCAGGACTGGCACGGTGGTAATAGGTTTCTCCAGGGCGAAGGTCAACACCACAATCACTCCAGACTGAGGATTGGGCTTTGAGGGCTGTCGCGTCATAACTGCCGGCGATGACCTCCAGGACCTTTACAGGATAGGTCCTTGATTCCGGCGAATCCACCTTGAAAAAATTGAGGAGGGATGCGACACGCTCCGTGAAAGATGGCGGCATGACGACTATCTTTGCCAGCGAGAGTCGTTTATCAAGGACCAGGTTCTCCACTCCGACCTGGCTGCAGCTGCAGGCGGACGCTGCACCCACTTTGAGAAGGCCAAGAATCACAAAACAAAGTTGAATCCACAAGCCCGGCTTGATTGCGGTGTTCCTTTGCCGATCCGGTTGTTCATTTGCCATAGCCGTCGAATTTAGCAGTTTGACCTTACCCCCGAAAAACGTACTCCATAGCTGGTTGCAACCTGCCGCGCCAATTGAGATTTTGACTAACCGAGTGCGCTTGGATGCAGAGTTTGTCATGATGAATATTCTGTCTTACCAAAGCAATTTGACATAAATTTATCTTCAATCAATGTCTACGCATCACGCTATCAAGATTGATGGCGGGTAAATTGGTGGGTAGAAATGAAAAACGCCCCAGAAGGGGCGAATTTGCTTGATGACTGGCGGAGCGGACGGGACTCGAACCCGCGACCCCCGGCGTGACAGGCCGGTATTCTAACCAACTGAACTACCACTCCTGGTAGGTAGCTTTTACTCTTGCGAGCCAAGCGCTACCGTCTTGTGCCGTCTCACTTTGCAGTGAAAACTTGGCGACCCCACGGGGATTCGAACCCCGGTACTCACCGTGAAAGGGTGATGTCCTAGGCCTCTAGACGATGGGGTCAAAGCCTTGGAACTTTCCGGACAAACTTTTGCTTTTTACACATCGGTCTGACAAAAAACTCTCTAAAAATCTCTCAACGATCACCAAAAATTGGTGGAGGTAAACGGGATCGAACCGATGACCTCTTGCATGCCATGCAAGCGCTCTCCCAGCTGAGCTATACCCCCTCTGGAATGTACATCGCTGCAAATTCCGTCAAGCCTTGAATTATAGCCCGAAAAATGCCGGAGCCTCAAGACTTCAATCGTGCGATGACATCGCCGCGCACCATCAGCTCCAAAATCGCGTCAAGTGATGGCGTTTGTGGCGTGCCCATCACCAGCACGCGCACCGGCATGGCCAGTTGCGGCATCTTCAAACTGCTTTGGCCCAAGACCTGTTTGATGGCTGCGGCAATACCGGCTTTGTTCCACTCGCAGCTGGTCAAGGCATCGGCCAGCAGGGCCAATGCGGGGCGCACGGCATCGGTCACGTGCAGCGCGATGTCTTCGCTACTGGCTTGCGCACCTTTGACCAATACTTGCAGCCAGTGGGCCAACTCGACCAGCGTGCTGCAGCGGTCTTTGAACAAACCACAGCCACGCGCCAGACGCGCGTCATCAAGACCAGCGGCTGCATCGGTAGAAAGAAACGGTTTGACCGCATCGGCCAGGGCGGCATCGCTCATGGCTTTCAAGTGTTGGGCGTTGACCCAGCGCAGTTTGGCTTCGTCAAACTGTGCGGCGCTTTTGCCCAGGTGGTCTAAATTGAACCAGGCCACAAACTGCTCACGGCTGAAAATTTCGTCGTCGCCGTGGCTCCAGCCGAGGCGCGCGAGGTAGTTGACCATGGCGTCTGGCAGGTAGCCTTCGGCCGCGTATTGCGTGACGGCTTTGGCACCGCTGCGCTTGGACATTTTTTCGCCCAGCTCATTCAGAACGGTGGGCAGGTGCGCGTACACCGGCACGTCTTTGCCGAGCGCCTTAAAGATATTGATCTGGCGCGGGGTGTTGTTGACGTGGTCGTCTCCGCGAATCACGTGGGTGATGGCCATGTCGATGTCGTCCACCACCACACAAAAGTTATAGGTGGGTGTGCCCACGGTTTCGCCGTTTTGAGCGGGTCGGGCAATGACCAGGTCGTCGAGTTCGTCGTTGCTGATCTCGATGCGGCCCTTGACCTTGTCGTCCCACACCACGCTGCCGCCTTGCGGGTTTTTAAACCGCAGCACGGGTTGCACGCCTGCAGGAATGGGGGGCAAGGTTTTGCCGGGTGCGGGCCGCCAGGTGCCGTCGTAGCGGGGCTTTTCCTTGGCTTGGGTTTGTGCCTCGCGAAGGGCGTCAAGCTCGGTCATGCTCATGTAGCAGGGGTAGACATGCCCGGCGGCTTGCAGCTCGGCCAATACCGCTTTGTAGCGGTCCATGCGCTGCATTTGGTAGAACGGGCCTTCGTCGTGGTTCAAGCCCAGCCAGCGCATGCCTTCAATGATCACATCAACCGAGGCCTGGTTGGAGCGCTCCAGGTCGGTGTCTTCAATCCGCAAAATAAAGTCGCCCCCGGTTGAGCGTGCAAACGCCCACGGGTACAGGGCCGAGCGGATGTTGCCAAGGTGGATGAAGCCGGTGGGTGATGGCGCAAATCGTGTGCGGGTTGTCATGAGAGTGTTAGGTCAGGCTGTCCAGACCGCGCTGCAAGTCAGCCTTGAGGTCGTCGATAAATTCAAGCCCCACCGCCACCCGGATCAAGCCCTGGCCGATGCCTGCGGCCTGGCGCTGCGCTTCTGTCAGGCGGCCATGTGATGTGGTGGCGGGATGGGTGATGGTGGTTTTGGTGTCGCCCAGGTTGGCGGTGATGCTCATCACTTGGGTGCAGTCAATCACATGAAATGACTTGCGCCTGGCGTCTTGAACGTCTGTGCTTTTGATATCAAACGACAGCACCGCGCCGCCGCCGCCCTGGCCGTTGATGGTTTGCTGGCGCATGGCCAGCGCGTGCTGCGGGTGCGACGCCAGGCCCGGGTAATGCACCCGCGCCACCTGCGGCTGTACCTCCAGCCAGGTGGCCAGCGCGAGCGCATTGGCGCTTTGCGCCTGCATGCGAATCGACAGTGTCTCCAGCCCCTTGAGCACGATCCAGGCATTGAAGGCCGACAGCGTCATGCCTGCGCTGCGCATGACGGGTACAAACTTGTCGTCGATCAGTTTTTTGGGCCCGCAAATCGCGCCAGCTATCACGCGCCCTTGGCCGTCGAGGTATTTGGTGCCGGAATGGATGATGAGGTCAGCACCCATCTCGACCGGGCGCGACAGGGCGGGCGAGCAAAAGCAGTTGTCAACCGCCAGCAGCGCGCCCGCAGCGTGGGCAATGTCTGCCAGCGCGCGCACGTCACACACTTCGGTCAGCGGGTTGGTGGGGGTTTCGGCAAACAGCAGCTTGGTGTTGGGCTTGACGGCCGCTTGCCATTGGGCCACGTCGGTTTGTGAGACAAAGGTGCTTTCGACACCAAACTTGCCAAATTCGCCCGCGATCAATTTGATGGTGGAGCCAAACACGGACTGCGAGCAGATCACGTGGTCGCCGCTTTTAAGCAGGCCCATGCACATCAGCAAGATGGCTGCCATGCCGCTGGATGTGCCAATGCAGGCCTCGGTGCCCTCCATGGCCGCCAGGCGCTGCTCCATGCTGGTGACAGTGGGGTTGGTAAAGCGCGAATAGATGTAGCCTTCTTCTTCATTCGCAAAGCGGCGCGCCGCTGTGGCTGCATCGGGCTGCACAAAGCTGCTGGTCAGGTACAGCGCTTCAGAGTTTTCGCCGAACTGGCTTTTGTCAACCGCAGCGCGCACGGCCAGCGTGTCGATGTGCAGGCCGTCGGGTAGCTTTTTAGCCATGGGTTTCAAGCCTCCTGGGGGTTGGGCAAGGCCAGGCGCGACACGTCTGCGCCACCTTCTTCACTGCCGTCAATGCGCGCGGCATTCATGGCCGCAATCGTCTCGGCGGTGATGTCGCCGGTGACATAAACGCCATCAAAACACGAGGCATCAAAACCATCGAGCTTGGGATTCAAGGAACCAATCGCCCGCTTCATGCCTGCCACGTCTTGGTAAATCAGCGCGTCGCAGCCGATCACCTGGCGAATCTCTTCCACCGTGCGGTCGTGTGCCACCAGTTCGTCGGGGGTGGGCATGTCAATGCCGTACACATTGGGAAAGCGCACAGGCGGCGCTGCGCTGGCCAGATAAACTTTTCTGGCGCCCGCGTCGCGTGCCATCTGCACAATCTCCCGGCTGGTGGTGCCGCGCACGATCGAGTCGTCGACCAGCAGCACATTGCGACCTTTGAACTCGCTGGCAATCACATTGAGCTTTTGACGCACAGATTTTTTGCGCACGCCCTGCCCCGGCATGATGAAGGTGCGGCCCACATAGCGGTTTTTGACAAAGCCTTCGCGGTACGGGATTCCCAGCAAATGCGCCAGTTGGGTGGCGCTGGGCCGACTGGATTCAGGAATGGGGATGATCACGTCAATCTCATTGGGCGGCACGGTGGACACCACCCGCTTGGCCAGGGTTTCGCCCAGGTTCAAACGCGCCTGGTAGACCGAAATACCGTCGAGCACCGAGTCCGGTCGGGCCAGGTAAACAAATTCAAAAATGCAGGGGTTGAGCGTGGCATTGTCAGCACAGGGCTGCGCGTGCACATTGCCGTCCATGTCGACAAACACGGCTTCGCCGGGGGCAATGTCACGGTCAAACACATGCCCGGTGCCTTCCAGCGCAACGGATTCGCTGGCCACCATCACGGTCCTTCCGCTTCCTTTGTCGCCTTCGTTGCGGCCGATGCACAGAGGCCGAATGCCAAACGGGTCGCGAAACGCCAGCAAGCCATGTCCCGCAATCAGCGCCACCACGGCATAGGACCCACTGACGCGCTGGTGCACGCCGCGCACCGCTGCAAAAACATCTTTCGGCGCCAGGGGCAGGCCGCGTGTGGTTTTTTCGAGCTCATGGGCCAGCACATTGAGCAGCACTTCAGAGTCGCTGTCGGTGTTGATGTGGCGGTGGTCGGTGTTGAACAACTCGGCCTTTAATGCCGCCGCGTTGGTCAGGTTGCCGTTGTGCGACAGCACCAGGCCAAACGGGGCATTGACGTAAAAAGGCTGCGCCTCGTCTTCACTGAACGCATTGCCTGCGGTGGGGTAGCGCACTTGGCCCAGACCCACGTTGCCGGGCAAGGCGCGCATATTGCGCGTGCGAAACACATCGCGCACCATGCCCTTGGCCTTGTGCATGAAAAACTTGCGCCCTTGCTGGGTGACGATGCCGGCGGCGTCCTGCCCGCGGTGCTGCAGCAGCAGCAAGCCGTCGTAAATCAACTGGTTGACGGGGGCCTGGCTGACAACGCCAACTATGCCGCACATGGTGTTTCGATCATGGGTTTGGGTTCTTTCAAAGATTTTTGGCTGGGCCGCTCCCGACCAAAATGCGCCTTCTCGAAGGCCAGCGCAGGTCGCGGAGTGACAAGCGTGGGGGTCATATTTCTAGTTTAAATATTTTGCAAATTGTTCAGGCAACACGGGCTTCAGGCCGTTCAGGGTGGCGGTCAGCACCGGGGCGCCTTTGGAGTCTTGCCACCAGTTGCTTTGTTTCAGATCTGTCATGCCCATCACGACCGAAGCGGCCAGTAAAAGAATCACCCCGCGCACCAGGCCAAACGCCGCCCCCATGGTTCGGTCAATCGGCCGCAGGCCAATGGCTTGGGTCAGTTTTTTCAGCAAAGAAGCGAGCAGGCCCGCCGTGAACACGGCCACCACAAACACCAGCACAAATGCTGCCGCATACCGCACAGCGTTACCGCTCGACTGCATCGGCAGCCAGCCCGAGACCTCGGGTGCAAAGTAATGCGCAATGTAAAACGACAACGCCCAGCCCAGCACCGACAAGACCTCATAAACCAGACCGCGCCAAGCGCCCAGCAGCATGGAAAAAACCAGGACAGCCAGCAAGGCCCAGTCGACAGCCGCGATAGACACAGTGTTGAACGTTGGTTACAAGATGAGGACCGACGCAGGCAAATCAAGCGCTTTGATCTTGCTGACAGCTTTATCGGCCTCGGCCTTGGTGGTGTACGGGCCGACGCGTACCCGAGTGCGCTTGCCGTCTTTGGTATCTGCTATTTGCGTGTAGGTCTTCAGGCCTGCTTTTTCGAGTTTTTGGCGCACTTCCCTGGCCTTGTCAGTATCGGCAAACGAACCCACCTGCACCACCAAGCGGCTCTCGGCGGGGGCAGATGCAGCATTGGCGGGCTGGCCGTTGAGCAAGGCACTGGCGCGTGCGCCGTCGTCTGCCTTGAGAGCCACTTGGGGGTCGACTTTCAGTTCGGCTTTCGGTTCGGCTTTCGGTTCGGCTTTGACCTCCGCTTTTTCAACCGGTTTGATGTCGGGTTTGGCAACGACGGGGGCCGCAGCCGCCGGTGCTGCAAGCTTTTCAGGCATGATTTCTTCTTTGGGCGTCAGGCTCGCTGCGGCAGAAACTGGATCGCTCTCGGGCTGGGCCCCCATTGGCTCAGGCTTGGCAGGCATGGCCAGAGGACTGACCGTGTTTTTGCCCGGAATTTGAATCGGAATATCCACCGAGATCGGCCTGGGCTGGGTGTCAAACAACAACGGAAACACCACCACGCCGGCCAGCACCAGCACGGCGCTGCCGATCAGGCGGTGCTTGGCGCGCTTTCGAACAACGTCCATGCTCTCAGGCGGTGCCGCGCTGGCGGCGCTGGAGGATGTTGAAGAAGCCCGGCGAAAGTTGAAAAACGGCATGGTGCTGACTTTGATCTTTGTGAGCTTATCGTTTGGCTTGGGTCGGCGGGGCGTGTTGAAACGGCGGTAACACGCGTTCAGGCGTTCAGGTGCTTGGCAAACAAACGCGGCAAACCGCCCTTCAAAATGCCGCCCACCGTGTAGAAAGATCCGAACACGACAATTCTATCAGCGGGGTCTGCGGCGGCGATGGCCGCCTGCAGCGCGAATTCAGGGGTTTTGTAAGCAGATGACACGGCATCTTGGCGGCTGTTGGACGCTTGCCAGGCGGATTGCAAAGCCTCAGCGGTGGCGGCACGCGCGGTGGGCAGGCCTGTGAAGTACCACTTGTCAACCATGGGGCCAACCCGTGCCAGCATGGGGGCGACGTCCTTGTCGGCCATGGCGCCAAACACGGCGTGGGTGCAGGGGTAAAAGCCCATCGCGTCTAGATTCTCGGCCAAGGCCGCCACCGAATGTGGGTTGTGAGCCACGTCCAGCACCAGTGTGGGCTGACCGGGAAGGATTTGAAACCGGCCCGGCAGCTCGACCATCGACAGGCCGACGCGAACGGCTTGGGCCGTGACCGGCAGCAGGTCGCGCAGCGCGGTGAGCGCCGCCAGCACGCCTGAGGCATTCATGAGCTGATTGGCACCCCGCAGCGCCGGATAGGCCAGCCCCGCATAACGCCGCCCCCTGCCCGCCCAACCCCACTGCTGCTTGTCGCCCGAAAAATTGAAGTCTTTGCCGAATGTCCACACGTCAGCGCCCACTTTGGCAGCGTGGGCTATCACGCTTTGCGGCGGCACGGGGTCACTCACGACCACCGGTTTGCCGGGCCGCATGATGCCGGCTTTTTCAAAACCGATCAATTCCCGCGTGTTGCCCAGCAGTTCCATGTGGTCCAGGTCGATGCTGGTGATGATGGCGCAGTCGGTGTCAAAAATGTTGACCGCATCTAACCTGCCGCCCAGGCCGACTTCGAGAATCACGACATCGAGTTTCGCGTCCATCATCAGCTGCATGATGGCCAGGGTGGTGAACTCGAAATAGGTCAGCGATATGTCGTCGTTTTGGCTTCTGGCCGCCTCGACGCGCGCGAAAGCCCGCACCAGATCAGCGGCGCCCACAATGTCGCCGCGCACGCGGCAACGCTCTTCAAAATCCACCAGATGGGGCGATGTGTACACCCCGGTGCGGTAGCCTGCCTCCAGCAAGATGGCCTCCAGCATGGCGCAGGTCGAACCCTTGCCATTGGTGCCTGCCACGGTGATGATGGGACAGTCAAACGTCAGCCCCATGCGGTCGGCGACCGTTTTGACCCGGGCCAGGCCCATGTCAATGGTTTTGGGGTGCAGGCGCTCTGCATGGGCCAGCCAGTCGGCGAGCAGGTCGTGAGCAGTGGGGTCGATTTTCATACTGGTGCGTATTGTCACCCGAGCTGAATGGACGTTGGCCGGGCAAGTCTTTTTGAACGCTATTACTTTAGTAGCTGCTCACCTCCGCTTTTGTTGGGCTACAGGCTGTTTTGATGCTTTTTTGGGGCTTTTTCAGACTTTTTATGCCAAAATTGCCCAATGATTGACGTTTACGGCATTGCGAACTGCGACACGGTTAAAAAAGCCCGATCCTGGCTGACCGACCAAGGCTTGGCCTATGCGTTTCATGACTTCAAAAAGCTGGGCGTGCCGGCAGACAGGTTGCCGGCCTGGGCCAGCGCCGTCGGCTGGGACAGGCTGATCAACCGTCAGGGCAGCACCTGGCGCAAGCTGGACGCCGCCAGCCAGGCCAGCGCTGCCACGCCGCAGGGTGCGCAAAAGTTGGCGCTGGCTAACCCCAGCCTGATCAAAAGACCCGTGGTGCAGTGGCCACATGGTGAGGTGACCGTGGGTTTTGATGTTGCGCACTGGGCTGAGCTGGCCGCAAAATAGTTAGACAATTGCAACTCTTGTGTAAAGATCTGAACCCGTGTTTACCATCCCAGTCTGAAATGCGTTAACCTGCACTAGGAGCTCACATTATGAAAAAAATCATTGTTTTATCGACGCTCGCCACCACCCTGCTGGCGCTCAACGCATCAGCCGCTGACATTTTGGCCCGTGTCATCAGCAGCACCCCCGTCGTGAATCAAGTGGCGGTGCCGCGCCAAGTGTGCAATACCCAGCAGGTTGCGACCCAAACACCCAAGTCGGGTGCCGGTGCACTCCTGGGCGCAGTGGCGGGTGGCGCTGTCGGTAACGCGATTGGCAATGGCAATGGACGAGTCGCCGCAACCGTGATCGGTCTGGTGGGCGGCGCGTTGGTCGGCGACAGCATCGAAGGCACGACCCAGCAGGTGCAAAACGTGCAGAGGTGCACCACGCAAACCTTTTACGAAAACCGCGCCAGCCATTACAACGTGGTGTATGAATACCAGGGCACGCAGTACAACGTGCAAATGGCGCAAGACCCTGGACAATATGTGCGCTTGCAGGTCACGCCGGTAGGCGGTATGCCAGCTGCGCCGCAGCCAAGCTTTCCCGCACAGCAAGTTCAGCCTGGGCAGCCGCAAACTTATTACCAGCAAGAGCCTAGCCAGGCCGGCTATGTGGTGCAGCAGCCCGTGTATGTCGCGCCTGTGGTGGTGGAGTCTTATTCCACCTATTACCCTCGGCCCTACTACCCACAAAACCTCTACCGGCCTCATCACGGCTCGTCCTTGAGCTTTGGCTACAACCGGGGCTACGGCCACTGGCGCTGAGCTGAACCACCTCGTTAAAAAGGGCGTCTGATGCGCCCTTTTTTTACGCCTGAAACATCCTACAGCGACGTTTCAATCACCGCGCCCTTGTAAAGCAGCGGCCCGATCGGCCCACTGCCAGGCGGCACGCCGCCTTTGGCCTCCAGGCTGATGCCCATCGCGGGAACATTCACATCGCTGGCCGCAGCCGTCAAACGTGTCACCGCATCAGTACCCAGCAGGCCCAGTGACGTCGGGCGACCGGTGTGCGGCAGCGCCCACAGCTGCAAGGACTTGTCAGTTGGCGTCACAAAGCCGCCCACGCGCTTGAGGGTCAGTTGCCTGCTTTTGGGGTCAAACGTCACCAGCAGGGACGCAGTGGCCTTGTCATCGGCCAGCACCGCCACGTACTGAATCTCCGGCGTGGCGCTCAGTCTGGCGCTCAGTTCTTCCACCTCGTTGCCCAGTTTGACATTGCTGCTGTTCAGCTTGAAACCCACCATCAGGGCCACCGCAGCGACGCCCACGCTCATGCTGGTCAGGCCGCGCCAGAGATTGGTGCTGCTCGACCAGCCGCCCGGCTCGGCCTGGGCCAGGTCGATGGGCTTGGGTGAATCGCCCGCTACCGCGGCCGTCAAGTTGCGGTCAGAGTTTGGAGATGCCATGCGCAGGATTGTCCCTTACTCCGGTCTGTGCCGGAGGGCGGCCAACAGTTTCAACCCCGGTACAGTCCGTCCTTTAAAATCGTGCGATGACTACCCTACACATCCCCAACATCACCGTCACCACCCAAGCCAATGTGTACTTTGACGGCAAGTGCGTCAGCCACAACATCGCCTACCCCGACGGCACCAAAAAATCAGTCGGCGTGATTTTGCCCAGCAGCCTGACCTTCAACACTGGCGCACCGGAAATCATGGAATGCGTGGCGGGTAGCTGCGACTACAAGCTGGCGGGCAGCGATGTGTGGGTCAAGTCGAGCGCCGGTGAAAAATTCAGCGTGCCCGGCAACTCAAAGTTTGACATCCGCGTCACTGAGCCATACCACTACATCTGCCACTTCGAATAACCCAAAGCAACGCTCCTTTCATGGCCACCATACTCCAGCATCTGCCCACCGGGCAAAAAGTCGGCATCGCATTTTCAGGCGGGCTGGACACCAGCGCCGCCCTGCACTGGATGAAGCTCAAGGGCGCAATCCCCTACGCCTACACCGCCAACCTTGGCCAGCCCGACGAGCCCGACTACGACGAGATTCCGCGCAAGGCGATGGAATACGGCGCTGAAAAAGCGCGCCTGATCGACTGCCGCAAACAGCTGGCCACCGAAGGCATTGCGGCGCTGCAAGCAGGTGCGTTTCACATCACCACCGCAGGCGTGACTTACTTCAACACCACGCCGCTGGGCCGCGCCGTGACAGGCACCATGCTGGTGGCGGCAATGAAAGAAGACGACGTCAACATCTGGGGCGACGGCAGCACCTTCAAGGGCAACGACATCGAGCGCTTTTACCGCTACGGCCTGTTGACCAACCCGGATTTGAAAATCTACAAACCCTGGCTGGACCAGCTGTTCATTGACGAGCTGGGTGGCCGGGCCGAGATGTCGGCTTTCATGACCCAAGCGGGCTTTGGCTACAAGATGTCGGCTGAAAAAGCCTATTCCACCGACAGCAACATGTTGGGTGCCACGCACGAGGCCAAGGACCTGGAACTGCTGTCGAGCGGCATGAAAATCGTCAACCCGATCATGGGCGTGGCCTTCTGGAAGGACGAGGTTGTCGTCAAACGCGAAGAAGTCAGCGTGCGCTTTGAAGAAGGCCAGCCGGTGGCCCTGAACGGCAAGCGTTTTGACAGCCTGGTCGATTTGATTCTGGCGGCCAACGTCATCGGCGGCCGTCACGGCCTGGGCATGAGCGACCAGATCGAAAACCGCATCATTGAAGCCAAAAGCCGGGGCATTTACGAAGCCCCTGGACTGGCGTTGCTGTTCATCGCCTACGAGCGTCTGGTCACCGGCATCCACAACGAGGACACGATTGAGCAATACCGTGACAACGGCCGCAAACTGGGCCGCCTGCTGTACCAGGGCCGCTGGTTTGACAGCCAGGCCATCATGCTGCGCGAAACCGCCCAGCGCTGGGTGGCCAGTGCCATCACGGGTGAAGTCACGCTGGAGCTGCGCCGGGGCAACGACTATTCCATCTTGAGCACCGAATCACACAACCTGACCTACAAGCCCGAGCGCCTGAGCATGGAAAAGGTCGAAGACGCGCCGTTCAGCCCGCTGGACAGGATTGGCCAGTTGACGATGCGCAATCTGGACATTGTGGACACGCGGGACAAGCTGGCGGTGTACGCGAAGGCGGGGCTGCTGGCGCTGGCCAAAGACGGGGATTTGGTGCGGCTGACGGGCGACAAACCCACCTGAGCCGGAACAGCTGCACGCTGCCAATGCTGTTTGAGGCCTGACATCACGTCAAGCAGGCCTTTTTAGCTATCAAATCGGCCTGCAGCCCAACAAATGTATGGGCTAGCAGCTCCTATATTTATAGCGCATAAGATCTCAAGTAACACGACTGGCTGCATGGCAAAGCTGCACGGCCTAAAATCAGGCCGTGACCCAACAGACCTCCCAGCAGCCAGTGGCTGCAAACGCCATCCTGAACGCCGACTTGCATTGCCATTCGGTGGTGTCAGACGGCACTTTGACACCCGAAGTGCTGGCCGGACGCGCCAAGGCCAACGGGGTTGAGCTGTGGTCCCTGACAGACCATGACGAGATTGGCGGCCAGCATCGCGCGGCTGCGGCAGCCAAAGCACAAGGCATGCGGTATCTGACAGGCACTGAAATCTCCGTCACCTTCGCAGGCGAAACGGTTCACATCGTCGGGCTCGGGTTTGACCCTGACGATGCCCACATGGTGCAAGGACTGAGGAACACGCGTGGCGGCCGCACCGAGCGCGCCAGGGAAATGTCCGACGGCCTGGCCAAGGCGGGCATCAAGGGCGCTTTTGAAGGTGCCTTGAAGTTTGTGGGCAACCCGGAATTGATTTCTCGCACCCACTTTGCGCGCTTTCTGGTTGAAAGCGGTGTCTGCAGCGAGACCAATGAGGTCTTTCGCAAGTACCTGACCGAAGGCAAACCTGGCTATGTGCCGCACCGCTGGGCCAGCTTGAAAGACGCGGTGAACTGGATCACAGCCGCCAATGGCATGGCCATCATTGCGCACCCGGCGCGCTACAAGTTCACAGCCAATGAAGAGTACGCCCTGTTCACCGAGTTCAAAGCCCACGGCGGGCGTGGTGTGGAAGTGGTGACAGGCAGCCACACCGCGGCTGAATACGTCAAGTACGCCGACACCGCCAAAGAGTTTGGCCTGGCCGCCTCACGCGGCAGCGACTTTCACAGTCCGGAAGAAAGCCGTACCGATCTGGGTACGCTGCCTTTTCTGCCCGGTGGGCTGACGCCAGTCTGGGAACTGCTGGCGGACCGCATCCAGTGAATCGCTCTTTGGGCAAGTCCGGCACCACACTGATCGGTATTGCTTTGGCCGTCATTGCCATGGTCTGCTTTGCCGCGCTGGACACCATCACCAAATACGTCAGTGCCAGCGTTCCGTTGTTCATGGCGATCTGGTTTCGCTACACCGTGCAGGCTGTTTTAACCACGGCGGTTGTGCTGCCTCTGCGGGGCCGGGCAGCACTGCGCACGGCGCACCCCAAATTTCAGGTGCTGCGCGGTGTGCTGTTGCTCAGTACCAGTTTGCTGGCTTATTTGGGCCTGAAATTCATGCCGGTGGGCGAGTTTACGGCTTTGGTGATGATTGCACCTTTGATCATCACGTTGCTGGCAGCAACGATGCTAGGAGAGAAAGTATCGCCTCTGCGCTGGGCGCTGGTGACGGGTGGTTTTACGGGCACGCTGATCATCATCCAGCCGGGGCACGATGTTTTTGAATGGCACACGCTGCTACCCGTCGCATTGGCTTTTTTAGTGGCTTGGTATCAAACTCTGACCAGCAAGCTAGCCAAAACAGAAGACCCGGCCACCATGCACCTGTACACCGGCTGGGTAGGCGCGCTGATAGCGGCGCTGGGTTTGCCGTTTGTGTGGCAAAGCCTGCCCTCTTTGAAGTTATGGGGGCTGATGGCGCTGCTAGGGGTGCTGAGCGCAGTCGGCCATTTTTTGCTGATCTTGGCCTACCAGCGCTCGCCAGCAGCAACCCTCACGCCTTACCTGTACACGCAAATTGGCTTTGCCATGATGGGCGGCTGGCTGGTTTTCTCGCATGTGCCCGACGGGTTTGCTTTAATGGGCATGACCCTGATTGCCATTTGCGGCGCCGCAGGTGCGTGGCTGGTGGTACGGGAAGGCAAGATGACCATCGAACCTGCCGACTCATAAAACAAAGCATGGCCCAGCTTCTACAAGTCCACCCCGACAATCCTCAGCCCCGACTGCTCAAGCAAGCGGTGCAGTTACTGGCCAAGGGCGGCATAGCAGCGGTGCCCACCGATTCAAGCTACGCGCTGGTTTGCCACCTGGACGACAAAGTCGCGGCCGACGCATTGCGGCGCATCCGCGGCGTTGACGACAAGCACCACCTGACGCTGCTGTGCCGCGACCTGTCAGAGCTCAGCGCCTATGCGCGCGTTGACAACCGGCAGTTCCGACTGATGAAAGCCGCAACACCAGGGCCGTACACCTTCATTCTGGAGGCCAGCAAGGAGGTGCCGCGCCGCCTGAGCCACCCATCGCGCAAAACCATTGGCCTGCGCGTGCCAGCGCACAAAACCCTGCAAGCGCTGCTGGAACTGCACGGCGCGCCGCTGTTGGCCACCACACTGATCCCGCGCGACTCTGCCGAGCCCCTGAATGACGCCAACGACATACGCGAGCTGATGGCGCATGAGCTGGCCGCGATTGTGGACGCTGGTGCCTGCCATCTGCAGCCCACGACGGTGATTGACCTGACCGCCATGGGCGATGGCGGCGAGGCATTGGTCACGCGTCTGGGGCGCGGCGACATCGCGGTGCTGGGCCTGCAAACCTGAAGTCCCTGAGAACCGTAAGCGCCAGGGATACACAGGGATAATC
>CANJWZ010000056.1 GCA_947478725.1 Comamonadaceae bacterium | reverse complement strand
CGAAACTTTCTCAAAGGCGTTGAGGGCGATGCGATGAATGCGCTGCTGTGTGGTGCCGGGTACAACCTGCGCAAGATCCTCAAGACGCTGCGGCTTCTTTGCGCTCAATTGGGCATCTCAATGCAGCGGCTCTTGAGCGTCTGCCACATCGAGCTTGCTGCATTCAAATCGTGGGCCGTTTGAAAATCGAGTTTCTCAGGGACGACTAAATAGCAGTTCACATATCCATATGGAGCGGCTGACTAGCCCGCACCATGGCACTTCTTGTATTTTTTACCACTGCCGCAGTCACACAGGTCATTGCGTCCTGGCGTCGCAACGGCACGTACCGTTTCAACCCGGGGGCCCATGGTCTTCCACAGCTCGCGCAGGTCATACACGGCCCATATCGCTTCGCCAAACGCGTTAAGCCGCGCAATGCTGGTGCTGGGCACGCCCTCCTCGCTCAAGGGTGACACTTCTGGCTGGGCCTGGTCGTCTTCGGTCATGGCCACGACGGCCTCGAGCGCATCATTGAGCCACTTGGCGGCGTCCTTGTCTTTGGGTGCGGCCCACTCTTCTGGCCAATACTCCACCACAAACATGAAGCCCAGCGCCCAGACCTGCGCAAAGGCGGGCAACTCGTCGGCGCTAAAGGTGGCCTGCTCGCTGGGTGCCATCTCGGCCACCGCACCGCGAATGTCCATGACTTCGGGGTGATAGCAGCGGTCGTCCTCCAGCGAGTCGACTTCTGAATCGAGCGCCGTGCTCACTTCCAGCCAGCGCTGGTTCCAGAGCGTTAAAAACCGCTCCTTTTGTGCCGAATCTGTAAATGAGCCGCCATCGGCATCTGGCGCATCACCAGCCATCGGCGTGGCCAGCAACGCTGCCAAAACCTCGTCGGCCTCGACTGGCCTGCGCATGCAGATGACCGCGGCCATAAAGCCTTCACAAAACTCCCACTGCGGCGTTTCGTCATATCGGGTGCGAAGGTCGTCAAGAATGGCGTCCAGTTCGTCAAAAGCTTCGATTTCTAGGGGGGCTGTGGTCGTCATGGCAGGGTTTTATACACGTCAATGAACGTCACCGGACGCCCTTATGATGCAAAGTGTATCGATCACGTCCTCAAGCTTAGCCGCCTCCTTTAGCAAGAAAGCAAAATATGCGCGCCAAAATCCAGGTTCTTGATGCCCGACTTCCGGTCCGTTACAGTTTTATGGCCTTGTGCGCTTTGGGCGTGCTGCTGTCTTGGTTAAGCCTGGTTGTTTTCGAGGTCGGCTGGCTGGCGCTGCTGGTTTGCGCCGCGCTGGTGGGGGTGGGCGTGCACGACCTGAGGCAAACCCGACACGCGATTTTGCGCAATTACCCCGTGATTGGGCACCTTCGGTTTTTGTTTGAATTCATCCGGCCTGAAATCCGCCAATACTTCATTGAAAGTGACTCTGAAGCCGCGCCTTTTTCACGCGCCCAGCGCTCGCTTGTCTACCAGCGCGCCAAGGGCCAGCCCGACAACCAGCCCTTTGGTACCCACCTGGATGTGGGCAAGCAGGGTTATGAGTGGATCAACCATTCGATGTCTCCCACCCAGTTGGCCACTCATGACTTTCGGATCTGGATTGGCGGCACGCCCGACACGTCAGGTGCATCACCTGCTGCGCCAGAACGGCCCTGTACACAACCGTATCAGGCCAGCGTCTTCAATATCTCGGCCCTGAGCTTTGGCTCGCTGTCGGCCAACGCGATTCTGGCCCTGAACAAGGGCGCGCAAATGGGCGGCTTTGCACATGACACCGGCGAGGGATCGATCTCCACCCACCACCGCGCCAACGGCGGTGACTTGATCTGGGAAATCGGCTCAGGCTACTTTGGCTGCCGCAATGATGACGGCACTTTCAATGCCGAGCGTTTTGCAGCCAACGCGCGTGACCCGCAGGTCAAGCTGATTGAAATCAAAATGAGTCAGGGTGCCAAACCCGGCCATGGCGGCATTTTGCCGGGGCCCAAAGTGACCGCTGAAATTGCGGCTGCGCGCGGCGTACCCGTTGGCAAAGACTGCATATCACCGAGCAGCCACAGCGCGTTCACCACGCCGCTTGAAATGATGCATTTCATCGCCCAACTGCGCCAGCTCTCAGGCGGCAAGCCTGTCGGCTTCAAGCTCTGCATTGGCCACCCGTGGGAGTGGTTTGCGATTGTCAAAGCCATGCTGGCGACCAACATCACGCCCGACTTCATTGTGGTCGATGGGGCTGAAGGCGGCACCGGCGCAGCACCAGTTGAGTTCAGCGACCACGTCGGTGCGCCTTTGCAAGAGGGTTTGCAACTGGTGCACAACACGCTGATTGGCGTGAACCTGCGCAGCCGGGTGTCGATTGGTGCGGCTGGCAAAGTCGTCAGCGCGTTTGACCTGGTGCGCCTGATGGCCCTCGGTGCAGACTGGTGCAATTCGGGGCGCGGTTTCATGATGGCGCTGGGCTGCATTCAGGCCCAAAGCTGCCACACTGGCAAGTGCCCCACCGGCGTGACCACGCAAGACCCGCAGCGCCAGCAGGCCCTGGTCGTGCCAGACAAAGCCGAGCGGGTGCGCAACTTTCACCGCAGCACGCTGCATGCCCTGCAAGAGCTGGTGCAGGCTGCCGGGCTACAGCACCCCAGCGAGTTCAACGCGCACCACATCGTGCGGCGCGTGTCAGATACCGAAGTCCAGCTGCTGAGCAACCTGATCACACGCGTTGAGCCGGGCGCGCTGCTGGGCGACCTGGGCAAGCAGCACAAGGTGTTCAAGGACTATTGGCCGCTGGCCGATGCCGCCAGCTTTCGGGCGGCCAAACTCAAGGCGGCAACGGCTTGACGGCGTGACGTGCCTGGTTGCAAACCGCATGGCTGATGGCGAGGTTGGCCTGGTGGCTGTTGCCGCCTTCACTGAGCGGCTGAATATGCTCCAGCGTTGCATCAAGCGGCGCGACATGCAAACCGCACACCCAGCACGGCACCTGGCCGTGCAATTGGCGGGCGATGGTGTTGTAGATTTTTAGGCGGGTGTGGGCGAGTTTGCTCATGCTTGTTTTAAGTTTCGGAATACCCCGGCGCTTGACTTGTTTGTGCACAAGGGCGCGGTCTGCTTGTGTGTCCTGCGTAGGTCAAGGAGGAGACCGAAGGTCGGGGGACACGAAGCAGGGCACATGGGCAGACCGCGCCCGGAGGTTGATCAAGATGCTGCCGCCCTACCTAACCTGTCCCGCACCCCGTCCCACTCTGCGGCATCGGGCACCGGCTCTATCCAGACCAGCTTGACGCCCTGCGTATCAAAATCGCGCAGCACGGCAAACAGTTGTTCGGCTGTCGCCAGCGCGTCGTCGGGCATGCGGCGGAACAGCACCTGGCTTGAGCTGATGCGCACGATGCTGCGCGCGTAAACGGCGATGTGCGCCGCATCAGCACCCAGCACATCAAGCGCGGTTTGAATGGCGTTGGCATCCATCAGGCGCACTTGGGCGTTGGGGGCGTAGTGTGATTCAAGCGTGCCGGGGGCGCGCGGGGCTGAGTTGTCAAGCACATCGTTGGCGCTTAAAACGGCTTGCCCACACGCCGCACTGAGTTGCTCGCGAGTCAGCACGCCGGGGCGCAGCAGCACCGGCTGGCCTCGGGTGCAGTCAACGATGCTGGACTCGATGCCCACCGTGCAAGCCCCGCCGTCAAGCACCATCAATGCATCGCCAAATTCTTGCCGCACATGCTGGGCGGTGGTTGGGCTGACGCGGCCGAATTTGTTGGCGCTGGGGCCAGCGACTCCGGTGTTGCAAGCTGTTAAAAATGCCAGCGCCAGCGGATGCGCGGGGCAGCGCAGGCCAATGGAGTTTTGCCCGCCCGCAGCGGCAGTGGCCACGCCGGGCTTGCGCGGCAAGATAACCGTCAATGGCCCAGGCCAGAAGGCCTCTATCAAGGCTTTGGCAAACGGCGGCAGGCTGCTGGCGTAGTCAAGCACCTGCGCTTGACCAGCGATATGAACGATCAACGGATGGTCTGCGGGCCGGCCCTTGGCGGCAAATATCTTGGCGACCGCCGCGTTGTCAGACGCATCGGCACCCAGGCCGTAGACCGTCTCGGTCGGGAAAGCCACCAGCTCACCGGCGCGGATGTTGTCTGCGGCTTGGCTGACGGTTAGCGTTGCGGTCATCGTGGCTGTCATCGCGATTTTCTCAAGCATCCAGCCCCGGCAAGCCCAACACATCAGCCGCCTGGCGTGCCACGGCCATCACCGCATCTGCGTCAGCGCCGGTGACGTTCAGGTGCCCCATCTTGCGGCCAGGCCGGGCGTCCAGCTTGCCGTACAAGTGCAAATGCGTGCCGGGCAATTGAAGGACGGCTTGCCAGTCGGGTGTGCGCGGCTTGCCAGTCGAGTCAAACCACACATCCCCCAATAAATTGAGCATGATGGCCGGCGAATGCTGGCGCGGCTGCGGCAGCGGCAAGCCCGCCATGGCGTGCACCTGCAGGTCAAACTGCGACACGTCGCAGGCGTCCATGGTGTAGTGGCCGCTGTTGTGCGGGCGCGGCGCCATCTCGTTGACGATCAGGCCGCCGTGCTCGCTGCCGTCATTGACCATGAAAAACTCCACGCACAACACGCCCACGTAGTTGATTTGTCGCGCTATTGATTCAGTAGCTGCCTGCGCACGTTTTGCTTGGGCTTCAGGCATATTTGATGGGTAGGCATGGGTCACAGCCAAAATACCATCGACATGCACATTGCGCTGCGGCGCAAAGCTGACAACGCTGCCGTCAAAGCCGCGCGCCACGATCACCGAGCATTCGGCTTTGAGCGGCATCAGCTTTTCAAGCACGCATGGAACCTGTTTTAAAGCCGCCCAGGCGGTGGCCAGCTCGGCGGCGTTTTTCACCCGCAGCTGGCCTTTGCCGTCGTAGCCCATGCGGGCGGTTTTTAAAATGCCGGGCAACAAGTTGGCGGGCACAGCTTGCAGTTGCGCGGGTGTTTCAATCACCGCATACGGCGCAACACTGACGCCTGACACATCCGCGCAGGCCGTGAAATGCGCTTTTTCTTCAATGCGGTTTTGCGCCATCGCCACGCAGGCCGCGCTGGGCGCCACCGGCAGCGTCATGGCCAGTGTGCGCAATGCCGCAGCGGGCACGTTTTCAAATTCAGTTGTGACGGCATCGCACAAACCGGCAAGTTGCTGCAAGCCCGCCTCGTCGTCGTAGGGCGTTTTGACCTGCTGATGGCTGACCATGCCGGCCGGGCTTTGCGCGTCTGGGTCTAACACCACCGTGGCATAGCCTAGGCGCTGCGCGGCATGAACAAACATGCGGCCAAGCTGGCCGCCGCCCATCACACCTAAAGTGGCCGGCCGGCCATGCGTGGAAACTGTTCCGGGGAAAACAGGCTTCATGCTGGCGTGGGCGGCAGGGTCATCGCCCGGGCGGCAGCCGTTTGCTCGGCTCTGAAAGCCTGCAACTTGTCATGTAGCGCCTGGTCATGCAGCGCCAGCATGCTGACCGCAAACAGTGCCGCATTGGCTGCACCTGCATTGCCAATGGCAAAGGTGGCTACTGGCACGCCCTTGGGCATTTGCACAATGCTGTGCAGTGAATCAACCCCGGCCAAATGCTTGCTGGAAACTGGCACGCCTAATATGGGCACAGTGGTTTTGCTGGCCAGCATGCCTGGCAAATGCGCCGCACCGCCAGCGCCGGCAATGATGGCTTGCAGGCCACGCCCCTGGGCTTCGGTCGCGTAGGTGAACAAATCGTCCGGCATGCGGTGGGCCGACACCACGCGCGCTTCGTGCGGCACGCCAAACTGCTGCAAGATTTGCACCGCGTGCTGCATCGTGTCCCAGTCGCTGGACGAGCCCATGACCACGCCGACGCGAGGGGGATGGGTAGGGTGGGGTGTGGTCATGTGGGCCTTTGGAGGATGGCATATTTTACGTGCGGCGTGCTAACCTCCTGCTTGTTGTAATTCTTGGTTTAAAGCTCTCATGATGGATGTCACCGTAGCCAATTTTGAAGAGGAAGTGATTGCCGCTTCCATGACCACCCCGGTTCTGATCGACTTTTGGGCGCCGTGGTGCGGCCCGTGCAAGTCTTTGGGGCCGATTCTGGAGAAGGTTGAAGTCGCCTACGAAGGCCGCTTCAAGCTGGTCAAAATCGATTCTGACCAGGAGCAGCAACTCGGCGCAGCTTTTGGCATTCGCAGCATTCCGACCTGCATTTTGATGGTGGGCGGCAAGCCGGTGGACGGCTTTCAGGGCGCGCTGCCCGAGGGCAAGGTCAAGGAATTCCTGGACAAACATTTGCCGCCAGCTGAAGAAAAGCCCCCCGAGGAAGAACTGGCGCTGGCTGACGCGACACCCGAGGAGGCGCTGGCAAAGCTTCAGGCCGATGTGGCCAAGGACCCGGCCAACGAAGCCGCCCGTTTTGAGCTGGTCAAGGCCTTGCTGCTGGGCGGCGACACCGATGCGGCCAAAGTGGCGTTTGCGCCGGTGATTGCCCAAACCACGGTGGTGCGTCGTTTTGACTCCCTCAAACGCATGATGGACGCTACTGATTTTGTAGCTGCTAGTGCGCAATTTGCCTTGGGTACAGCCGAATTCGACGCCAAAATTGCACTCAACAAGCGTGATTTTGACGCCCGGTTTGACAAAGCCCGCTGGCACATGGCGCACCAGCAATGGACGGCAGCCCTGGACGAGCTGCTCGACATTTTGATGCGCGACAAAACCTGGTCCGAAGACAAAGCGCGCAAGACCTATATCGCCATCCTCGACATCATGGAAGCGCCCAAACCCAAGGTAGCCGACGGACAAATCCCGCCCGACGACCCGGTGGTGGCCACCTATCGCAGGCGTTTGAGCAGCGTGATTTTGAGTTAACGCGCGCCGGCCCTTTCATAACTGGAGTTCAGCGTGGCAATGATGTATTTGATAGCTGGTCTGGTGCTGTTTTTAGGCGTGCATTCAACCCGCGTGTTTGCCAACAACTGGCGTAACCAGACGCTGGCGCGCATGGGTGAAAAGCCGTTCAAAGGCGTGTATTCGGTGCTGTCGCTGGCCGGTTTTGTGCTGCTGGTGTGGGGCTACGGCCAGGCTCGCCAATTGGGCGTGATGCTGTGGAACCCACCCACGGGCATGCGCCATATCGCGGCACTCTTGACGCTGCTGGCTTTTGTGTTGTGGGCAGCATCTGGCGTGCCGCGCAACCAGATCAAAGCCAAGCTTCACCACCCGATGGTGCTGAGTGTGAAGGTGTGGGCACTGGCGCATTTGCTGGCTAATGGCTCGCTGGCCGACACGGTGCTGTTTGGCAGCTTTTTGCTGTGGGCGGTGGTGCTGTTTGCCGCATCCCGCAAGCGCGACCGCCGCGAGCAGACTGTGTACCCGGCCGGCACCACCAACATGACCATCGTCACCGTGGTGGCTGGCTTGGCTTTTTGGGCCGTCTTTGCGTTTTGGCTGCACCGGCTGCTGATTGGCGTGTCGCCGTTGGGGGCGATGGGATAGGCGGGGTGACAGTTTTCGAGGGCTGCCTAGTGCTATTTATTTAATAGCTGTCTGACTTTTAATTTATTGGGCTAGAGGCTGATTTCGGCCCGAAAACGATCCAGAATCGCCTTAAACGGGTTTTAAAGTCGGTTGATCCGTGGATACATTTGCCGGGCTGAACGTGCCAACGCAGAGTTCCGCGGCGCGCGGCACCTGCGCCCGCCGGTTGGAGCGGGAACTTAGAAGCGGTCGCCTCAAGACGATCGGCCAGCCAGACCTCGATAACCGACGGCCTTGTCACTCCCAGTCTGCGGGCTTCGCGATCCAGCGAGTCAATCATCCAGGTTGGAAATCGATATTCACCCGCTTATGCGCTTGCAGCACACGATTGGCTTTGGACAAGTTCAAAGAAGCAGTGATGTCGACACCCTCATCAAACTGTTGCTCGAACTTTTTAGCTTTCATACACAGCTCAGGAAAGCTGCATAACTCGCCGGCTAAGAGGTACGTCAAGCAGGGGCAAGTTCAATTTTTCCGTGTTGAAAATTTTCGCAGCGAACATCTGCCGTGACTGCGCGCCCTAACCAGCGCTCGGCAGCAGTTCGACAAATTTGTCTGCCAGCATGGGCCGTGAGCGCACGGGCCAGAGGGCGCTGAGCTCCATCGTCGGCAGCATCTGTACTTCACGCACTTCGACATAACGCACCCCCGTAAAGGACACTCGTGTCGTGGCGCTTGAGACAAGCGCGCTGCCGAGGTGGGCAGCAACGCAGGCCAGAACGGTGGTGGTACGGCTGGCTTCCTGCACGATCTTCGGATGCTCACCTAACTTACGGATCGCCGTCAGCACGGCGGCCCTCAGGGCTGGTGCTTCGTGCGTACCAAACAGTACCAGGCCGCTGCGTGCAATGTCGACCAAGGACACCTTGCCATCCGAACCCACTGGAAAATCTTCATGCACGGCTGCGACCATGCGGTACCGGGCAATCACGCGTTGCCTCATGTGAGCGCGGATTTCAACCGGGGTGTAGAGCAGGCCGACGTCGATCGTGCCGGCTTCAAGTGCTGCAACTTGGTCAAGATCCGCCATCTCACGCAGGATAAATTCCACGCTTGGCATTTTTTCCCGATGTGCATACAAAGCCTCGGGTAACAACTGCAGGGATGCGGTCGCCACAAACGCTATGGTGAGCCGCCCGGCCGTGCCTTGGCCGATATGGCGCGCATGCTCGGTGGCTGCTTCAATGCGGGCCAGACTCAGGCGCGCATCCTCAAGAATCGCCTGGCCGGCCACCGTGAGTTGGGCCCCCCTGCGGGAGCGTGTGAACAGCTTGACGCCCAGCAGGTCCTCCATGCGCACCAGCGCTTGGCTGAGTGCAGGCTGCGCCACGCCCAGGGTCTCGGCGGCGCGTGTCAGGCTTCCGGTATCAGCAACTGCCAAAAAGTAGCGCAGGTGTCGGGTTTCCATGTGAATCTCTTATGGGAAAAGGCTAATTCATCCGCTGGGCTTATCTTGCTACGCGAAGCAGCATGCGTATCCCGTACAAACCCTTGGCTCGTCAACATGAGAAACAAATGCAAGTTTTTTATGAATGTTTTTGTTTTACACAGATCCGGCTTATGGGACCGAGGTCATCAATTTCCTAGCCAAGAGACCGGCACCCAAAGAAAACGTCATACAGTGTCTTTGCCATGACCGCTTTGAAGGGTGGCGTCATGGTGATGAGAAATGGGGAGAAATGGGCTGGGCGAAGATCCGCAGATCGTGATCGAGCTGACCGTTGAAGTAGAAGGCAGCACCAAACCAGCGTGCGTTGCCGAGTCCATCAGCAGGCGGTACACCTGATCGCCAGGCAGCGCATTTGCATGCTTGATTCTTATGAATATTGATGGTGTTCGTGCTGGTAGCTTATTTGATCCCCTTCCATACTTGCATTGAAAGCAACGGTAGCCAAAAATGCAAGGAGAGACAAAAATGCAAGAGTCCAAATTTCTGCGCCAGCTGGCGTCCATTTTTCTTTTCACGGTCGGCGGCTTTTTGCTCGCAGCACCGGCGCTTGCCGACTACCCCGACCGCCCGATCAAGCTGGTGGTCGCCTACCCCGCAGGCGGTGCCACCGACGTGACCGCACGCGCCGTGGCACAGCGACTGAGCGAGCGGCTCAAACAGGCCGTGGTGGTTGAAAACCGCGCCGGGGCTGCCGGAATGATAGGCACGGACTACGTCGCCAAGGCGGCCCCTGATGGTTACACCCTCATGTTCACGGCGGCTGATACCCACTCGATCAACCCGCACGTTTACCCCAAAATCACTTACGACGCGCGCAAGGACTTCACCCCGATTTCCCAGGTCGGCTACTTGCCGATTGCGCTGATCGTCAGTCCCCAGTTACAGGCTAAAAACGTTGCTGAATTTATTGCCCTGGCGCGCAAGAGCCCCGGCAAGATGAGCTATGCGTCGTTTGGGGTGGGCAGTTCCGGCCATGTGGCGATGGAAATGCTCAATATCCAGTCAAAGATTGAGTTGCTGCATGTGCCGTACCAAGGCGCAGCGCCTGCCATCGCCGCCGTCATGGCCGGCCAGGTTGACGCCATGATGGTGCCGCTGGTACTTGCCGTACCGAACGATGCGGCCGGCAAGGTCCGGCTTCTGGGTGCCGCGACCCCCACGCGCTTTGCCGGCGCGCCCAATGCGCCGACGTTTGCCGAACAGGGCATACCGCTGAACTCTGCGCCCTGGGTCGGCATCGTTGCGCCAGCCCGGGTGCCGCAGGATATTGTTGAAAAACTCAACCGAGAACTGAACGCCGCACTGCAGGATCCACAGGTGCGCGAAACGCTGGTCAAGAACGGCCTTGATCCTGCCACCAGTTCCCAGCCGGCCTTTAGGGCATTGCTGGAAGCCGAGTATGAGCGTTGGGGCAAAACCATCACCACGGCAAACATCAAGGCCAATTAACGCCGCCCCGCATATCTGCGCTTGAGCAGGTCGGGCTATGCACTCTTCTTGGCCATTTGCACAACAACGAAACACACCATGAAAATCTGGCACCAGAGTTTTACCGTCCTTGAGGACTTGCCCGCCTATGCCGAGGCCATGCGGGTTCACATCAAAAAGGTGGTACGCCCCGATACGGAAGTTGTCATGCATGGCCAGTTGCCGGGCACCTACCCATCCAACTACCCCGGCACCGACCTGGGATTTGCCGCCCTCTATCACCTGCATGGCGCGCAATGGATCGTTCAGGCGCTCAAAGCGCAGCGCGAGGGTTTTGATGCTTATGCCATGGCCACACTGCCCAACCCGCTGATCCGGGAAATCCGCAGTTTGGTGGACATGCCCGTGATCGGCTACGGCGAAGCGTCCATGCATATGGCCTGCATGCTCGGGCACCGCTTCGGCATGCTGGTTTTCATCGACAAGATGATCCCGCTGTTCCATGAGCAGATCGCCGGTTATGGATTGACCTCACGCTGCGCCGGCGTGCGGCCGGTAGGTTTCACTTTTCAGGAAGTTCTTCCCGCCTTCACCCATCCCGGGCCTGTGCTGGAGCGTTTTCATGAAAGCGCCCGCGCCCTGATCCGGGACGGTGCCGAAGTCATCGTGCCGGGCGAGATGCCCCTGAACATCCTGCTCGCCACGAATGGCATAACCCAGGTGGATGGCGTGCCTGTCATTGACGGCATAGCCATCACGATGAAGCTCACTGAATGTTTTGTCGACCTCAGGCAGAGCGTGGGAATGAAACAAAGCCGGCATGGCTTTTTCGGCGACGCGCCTTCATCAGAACGCGTCAGTCAGCTCTTGTCCTTCTATGGACTGGATAAGCTGGGACACTAACTTTTTTCGGATGGAATACACGCATGGCACTCCCCAAAAAAATCACCATTCATGAACTCGGCCCGCGTGAAGGCATGCAGATCGAAAAAAACCCGGTTTCAACCGCCGACAAAATTCGATTGATAGACAGGCTGTCGGAATGCAACTTCCATGAAATAGAGGTCACTTCTTTCGTCAGCCCGAAGTGGGTGCCACAGATGGCCGATGCGGAAGAGGTGGTTGCAGGTTTCAAGAAGAACCCGGCCACGCGCTACACCGCCATTTATCTGAACTCGCAGGGCCTGGCGCGGGCGGTCAAAACAGGGCGGCTGGATGTCGAGGGAAGCCTCAGCGTCACGGCCAGCGAAATGTTCTCCAAGAAGAACACCAACCGCACCATTGAAGAAACGTTGATCGAAGCTGAGCGCCGCATCGACTCGCTCAAGACCATGAACGTCACGGCCAAAGAAGTGAGCGTGATGGCTGCCTTTGGATGCAACTACGAGGGAAACATCGACCCCAAACATGTGGTGAATCTGATTGCGCGGCTGATCGGCATCGGACAGGACTATGGAATTTCCGTAGAACTCATACAGCTCGCCGACACCATGGGCTGGGGAAATCCGCTAAGCATCCGGCGGCTGGTCGGAATGGTTCAGGATCGCTGGCCTGATAAGCGCATCAACCTGCACCTGCACGACACGCGCGGCATGGGGCTGATGAATGCCTTTGCGGCGATGGAAATGGGCGTGGACGACTTTGACTCCGCGGTGGCCGGACTGGGCGGCTGTCCTTACGCAGGGTTCAAAGATGCGCCTGGAAATATCGCGACGGAGGACCTTGTGCACATGTGCAACGAGATCGGCGTGGAGACCGGCGTTGATCTGGACAAGCTGGTAGATGTTGCGCGCGAGGCCGAAATGATTGTTGGCCACCCGCTACCGGGAAAAGTGATGCGTGGCGGCGTCCTGCAAACATACCGCAACAACGCTGCCAGCGTTGGACAATGAAACCGAGGCGCAGACGATGAGCGACTCCCAAGCCAACTACGACCGCTACATCGGCATGACGGGTGAGCCCAAGGTCGCCCCCATGCCTCTGGAGCGCGACACCCTCAGGCGATTTACCCAAGCCATCATGGATCCGGACCCGATCTACCATGACGACCAGGCTGCTGCCGCGTCCCGCTTCGGTCAGGTGGTTGCCCCACCGCTTTATCCTGCACATGCCTACCGCACACCCGCCGGTGCAGCGGATCCTTTTGAAGTCTTTTCGCAAAACCCCGACAGCGATGGCACAGCCGGCAATGAGGGCATGCTTTATGGCCTGCCTGAAATTCAGTCACCCTACAAACGGCTTCTGAACGGAGGCAACGAGCTGACGTTCTACCGCGCGCTCGCAGTGGGCGAGCGTTGTGTGGTCACACCGCGTTACGCTGACGTCAAACTCAAGGAAGGCAAGAACGGCTTCATCCTGCTGGTTGTGGTCGAAACTACCTTCCGCACTGAAAAAGGCGAGATGCTTCTGGTCAACCGCCAAACACTGATCTGGAGATGAAGCCCATGAACACGCTTTATTTTGACGATGTGAAAATTGGCCAGCAAATCGCCGCCATCGACAAGGGCACCATCAGCACCACACACATCATGCGCTGGTCGGCGGCCATCGAAAATTTTCACCGCATTCACTACGACCAGGCCTTTGCCACCGGCCACGACAAACTGCCTGGCGTGCTGATCAATGGATCCTGGAAACAGCACGTCCTGATACAGATGATCAAAGATGGCTTTGGCCCTGGCGGCTGGGTTTGGAAGCTCAACTTCCGGTACAAGAAAATGGATATCGCCGGGGATGCCGTACGCGGAACCGCCAAAGTCACGGGCAAGCAGGAGGCTGGCGGCCTGGGATTCGTGACCCTGACGGTGCAACTTGTCAACCAACATGGCGAGGTGTCCACGGCGGGAACCGCCATCGGCGTGCTGCCTTTGCGCGGGGGCAAAGAGGTACCGTATCCATTTGTAGAGGCCCCAGAGTATGCGTCGGTCCAGATGCCCGTCGATGAATAGCGACCCCGCTGAAGGGCTGACCCTTTACGACATTTTTCAGCACAACTGCGGGCACTTCGCACAGCGCACCGCCATGCGGATTGACGGCCATTTGATTTCCTATGCGCAACTCCACACCCTGGTCGACCAGACCAGGCGCATCCTCTCCCCACATGTTCAAAGAGGCGATCGTGTCGCGCTCTGGATGCACAATTGTTTTTCGTGGGTCGCCAGTTTTATTGCCCTGAATGCGCTAGGCGCGGTTTCCGTCCCCGTCAATACGCGTCTGACTGGCCCGGAGTTGCGCACCATCATTGAAGATGCCGACGCACACGTGCTGATCACCGCGAACAGCTACCGAGACAGAACCTATATCGATGAGGCCATTGAAGCCCTCAAGGGATGCGAGGTGACGGTTTTCTCAGCCTCCGACGACTTGCCGCCGGCTTCCTGGCCGTGCATCGCAGGTGCATCGGGTACGCAAGCACCTTTGGCAGCCCCGGCAGGGATCTTCTGCGTCCAATACACCTCCGGCACCACCTCGACACCGAAAGGGGTCATGCTGACAAATGAGGGCTACCTCCGCACAGCAGCCTATGTGGCCCGCTGCCAGCGCCTGACACCCTCTACGGAATTCATCAGTGCCGGGCCTTTTTTCCACTGCAGCGGCAGCATGCACGCCATCACCACCTGCCTGCTTGCGGGCAGTACGCTGACCAGCATGTCCGTCTGGGACCCTGAGCGCTACCTTGACTTGGTCGAGACTCACCAGTGCGATGTCTCTCACATGGTCTATTACCGCGATGTGCTCAGCCTGAACCGCAGTATTGCAAGGCACAAGCTGCGCTCCATGCGTGTCACCCATGACCTCGGCACGCGTGAATACCTGCTGCGCCTGCACGACGAATTGGGCCTTGCCGGTATCTCCAATATTTATGGCATGACGGAAACCGCCGGCCAATACACGATGTGGTGCCCTGACGATCCCTTGGAAAGCCGTCTATCGGCCAACGGGAGGCCGCAACCGGGCAATCTGCTGCGCCTGGGTGACCCCGATACCGGCGAACCCCTTCCGAGCGGGAAGACGGGTGAAATACAGATGCGCGGCAGCACGCTGTCCCCAGGCTACTTCAACAGGCCGCAGGCTGATGCGGCTGCGCGCACCGCCGACGGCTGGCTTCGCTCCGGCGATTTGGGCCAACTCACCGAAAACGGGGAGTTGGTGTACATCGCGCGCCTGAAGGAAATCATTCGTGTCGGCGGCGAAAACCTGGCCCCCGCCGAAGTAGAACAGGTCATGCGCGACTACTGCAACCTGCCGCAGGTTTGCGTACTGGGGGTTCCCAATCTGCGCCTGGACGAAGTACCGGCAGCTGTGGTTGTGGGCGCGGCGAACGTGGAGTGGGCTGCCGTACTCCAGTCGATGCGCAGCCATCTCGCCGGCTTCAAGATACCCAGGGAAATCTACCTGGCTGACAGTTTCCCAACCACCGGCACCAACAAGGTGCAGCGTTCCGTTCTTAGAGAACTCATCGCAGACAGCAAGTTGACCCGCGTCTTTTGATACAGCCCAAAGGAGCCTCCATGAATGCAAATTTCATCCCCTTGCCAGACATTTCCGAGACCGTCATCAGCCAGCTATGCGAGCTGCTGGGTGCAGACCGGGTACTGACATCGTTTGAAGAGCGGGTGTTCCATTCGCTTGATTTCTCGGAAGAGCCGGGCGAGATCGCCATGGCTGTCGTGAAGCCCCGGACCGCCGAAGATGTTGCGGCGATTGTGCGCATTGCCAATGAAGCAGGCGTTGCGGTCAACACGCGCGGGGGTGCGATGTCCTATACGCGTGGCCACGTGCCGATCAGGCCCGACACCATCATGGTGGATGCGACCGGGCTCAACCGCATCCTCGAGATCAACACCAAAGACCGGTATGTGTCCCTGGAGACCGGCGTGCGATGGCGCGAGCTCCGTGCCGCCCTGCTTGGAACCGGTTTTCGCGTCCCCTACTTGGGCACGCTGTCGGGTAACTTTGCGACGGTCGGCGGGGGCCTGTCGCAAAATGCGACTGGCATGGGCCGCATGACGCTTGCCGAGCATGTGCTCGGCCTTGAAGTGGTCCTTGGAGACGGCAGAGTCATGCGGACAGGCTCTTGGGCTACCAGCAACACCGCACCGTTTTACCGCTACAACGGACCGGACCTCACGGGTATGTTCCTGTGCGACTCCGGTGCCTTTGCGATCAAGACAAAAGTCCACCTCCTGCTCGAACCGGTGCCCAAGGTGTCGTTTGGCTGCGTGGCTTTTGAGGACCGCGTCGCTCTGGTTGAGGCGCAGGCCGAACTGGCGCAGACAGGGCTGCAGACAGAAGCTTTCGCATTTGACGGCCACTTCGTCAGCGAATATGCAAAACACCCATCCCCACCGGCAGAAGAAAAAAAGAAGATGATCAAGCAGTACCTGGCAGAGAACCCGAACAAGTTCAGGGCATTTCGCAATCTGCTGCGCGCATGGCATCCCAAGGGACTCGGGTTTCTGAACGGGTTGAAAAATGTCATGTACTACAGCGCCGAAGCCCACGACCAGGCGGGCGCAGACCGCATGGAAGCCAAAATTGCGGCCATCTGCAAAAGGCACGGTGGCAAGGCGGTGCCCACCACCATTCCTTTCGGTCTGCGTTACGGCCCCTTCCTGAATGTCGGCGAGATCATGGCCAACCGGGCCGGTGAAGTGAACTTTCCGATCAACGCAAAATTTCCTGCCTCCCGGGCCGCAGATGCCATGCGTGCGTTCGAAGCATTTCTGGCCGAGAACCAGTCGATGCTGGACAGGCACGGCATACGGGTTGGCTGCAACTCACTGCTTCACGGCCACTTCTGGGGCATCGAGCCGGTGATCCTCTGGCGCCGTCCGCTCGGG
>CANJWZ010000055.1 GCA_947478725.1 Comamonadaceae bacterium | reverse complement strand
CTGCAGGACCACCAGGTGCAAATGCAACCACCAACTTAACTGGTTTAGTGGGCCATGCTTGAGTCTGCCCCCAAGATAATGGGGCAAAAAAAATGAATATGAAAAAAAGAAAAACTCTTTTACGACTGATTGTGATCACACATAATCCATTTGAAAATTGACGGCAAGTTAATTCTAAAGAGATACTAAAACTGCATTCTCTGTTTCATGTAGTGAACCTCAAACAGAAAAAATTTCAATTAAGTTTAACCCTGTGTCCATAAATTCCTATGAATATGGTATGTCCCTAACTTAGTAGACATTTTTCATAACGCCTTGAGCAATGGGCCTGCCAAGTTGAATCAAACCTACCGATTTTGACTGCCCGGGAGCGTCAACAACCATGCCTGACACAAACTCTTTTTGTCTAAGCCGCCATCTTTATTGGCATCGAGATCCTGGACCAACTTGTCGGAGCGGGTCTTGGCCGTCTGATTCATTCGGACCATCTGGGTCTGATTGACACCAGGACTTGAATGAACACCTGAAATGGACATAGTCAACCTTATTCAAAAAAAGAAACCTTCTGAAATCAGACAACAGTATCCACGTGAGTGCCCAGGCTGGTTGATGCACTCGTTGTCAATGCCATTTCTTGGCTTTTTGCCGCTGCCTGAGGATGCTTTTGTTCGTAGACCAGAGCTTCTACGGTGTCGACCGTACCGTCTTTGTTGATATCGGCGACCTCATATTTTGTTGCATCGCTGGTTTCACTGTCACCTGCTTTGCCGCCACCTTTGGTGGTGCCTGACCCGCCTGGTGGGCCACCGGGACCTCCTGGAGGTGGTGAGCCACCTGGGCCGCCTGGAGGCGGTGGACGGGGAATTTTTCCGCTATTCAGTGCGGACTCGATATCAGCACCGTTGATTTTCCCTGTCTTTTTGGCATCAATGGTGTCAAAAGCTTTGCTGGCGACAGCTTCGCTCATGCCTTTGGAAACCATGCCTGACACAAACTCTTTTTTGTCTAAGCCGCCATCTTTATTGGCATCGAGATCCTGGACCAGCTTGTCGGAGCGGGTCTTCGCCGTCTGATTCATTGGGACCATCTGGGTCTGATTGACACCAGGACTTGAATGAACACCTGAAATCGACATAGTCAACCTTATTCAAAAAAAGAAACCTTCTGACCATGGAATCGGGTGAACCAATCTTTTTTGAATAGCATCGAAGGTAAATTTTGGTTAACTTTGTGGACGATTCAGTTGGAAATCAATCAAGCCGGTGGATACGCCTGAATCAAGGGCAAGATCACCTCCACAGTCAAACCACCATGCGCCCCATTTCGGGCAGAGACAGAACCCCCATGGGTATCAATCACTCTTTTGGTGATCGCCAAGCCAAGGCCATACCCTGAATTCGACGAATTGTCCTTACCCCGAACAAAGGGCTCAAAGATGGTGTCCACTTCAATGCCAATGACGCCAGGACCCGAGTCCGAGATGGAAACCTTAACCCGCCCAGCCTGGGTACTTGTCACTACCTTGATGCGACCTGTGGCCTGTGTATAACGAACGGCATTACGGATGATGTTTTCAAAAGCACGCAACAACAACTCTCGCGAGCCTTGAACCATGAGGGGCTCGGCAACCTCAAAATCAATGGTGCAATTTTTTTGCGCTGCCTCGATGTGCGCGTCGTCTGCAACGGCCGCCAAAAGCTCCTGTAAGTTCAGACCTTCGTTGCGATGACTAATCATCTCGGTCTCAAGGCGCGCAAGTGTCAGTAATTCTCCGACCAAGGTGTCCATGCGTTGTGTATCGCGCTCAATTCGTGTCGCAAATTCGGCTGAACGCTGCGGTTGCTGATTAATCAAATCAGCGGCCGCTTGAAGCCGTGCCAACGGGGAACGCAGTTCATGCGACACATCATGAAAGAGGCGCCGTTGAGAGTTGACGAGGGTTTCCAAGCGACCAGCCATTTGGTCAAACTCTTTGCCCAAATCGGCCAATTCGTCATTGCGTTGTGGCATGGCACCGGCAATGCGCGTTTGCAATTGGCCACGTGAGACCGCCTTGAAAGCACTTCGCAGATTGCGAATCGGCTTGGCGAAATACCTAGCCAGGATGGCCGCAAATAGCAAGCTCACAAAGCCGCCAATCACCATCGGAAGCAACGGTACGGGCGCTGGCGGTTGATGTTGTGGCAACGGTAAAGGGCCTGGGGGTGGCCCAGCCCAGAAGCTGCTTTCGGCTTGCACGTGTTGATGTTCCACCCAAAACACGACGCCGATTGCCACGGGGGTGATTATTTGGGCTAGCCAAAAAAGTGCAAAGAATTTCCAAAAAAGACGGCCCATGGATTGAATTTATTCGAGTAACAGTTGATAACCACGCCGAATGACCGTCTTGATCATAGATCGCCCATCGTCCAGCATGCCGACCTTGTGTCGAATACTGCTGATATGTACATCCACAATACGGTCGAATGGGGTCAAGGCCCGACCAATGCATTGCAGCGAGAGTTCGGCTTTGCTTACGGGCTGGCCGGCATGGCGAATCAGCAGCTCCAACAAATTGAACTCAGTACTGGTCAAATGCAGCTGAACGCCCATTTTTTTGATGCAACGCTGAGCTGAATACAAGGTCAAAGGGCCAGCTATCACAGGGATATTCATAGTCAGGGGCGTTGCGCCCAAGCGTCTTAAGATGGCGCGAATGCGCGCTGTGAGTTCGCGGGGAGTGCAGGGCTTGGCGACGTAATCGTCCGCTCCCAGCTCCAACCCGGTAATTCGATCTGCATCATCACCGCGGGCAGTCAACATGATGACCGGAATAGTGCTTTGTTTTCGAATGTGCTTGAGCACTTCGATGCCACTGATCCCCGGCATCATGATGTCCAACACCACAATATCGTGTGAAGTGCTCAAAGCGGCTTCGATTCCCGCTTCACCATCATGCGCCACGGCCACGACAAAGCCTTCCTGATGCAGATAGTCACTCAGTAAATGGACCAACTCGACATCATCATCGATCAGTAAAACTTTTCTAGACATCGCTCGCACTTCATTATTGGTTAGAACTGAACTTGCAACCTTCGCCCAGTGAGCGGCTGCCCTTGCCCACCAGGCTGGCCGCTCAAGCCGTCAATGACAGTTGGCTGGAATTGGCACCTGCTGCTTTGAGGTTGTCGGTGCCATACGACTCCATGATCTTCATGATTTGACTCATTAACCTTTGTTGCATTTGCTCAGCCGTACTGGATGCTGAAGAAGACAAAGTACTGTCGTTGGATTGCCCCTTATCAAACTGCATCCCTGAGCCCTCGGCGCCACCTGGAGGCGGCGGAGGTGGCATGCCGCTCAAAGCCCCCATTTTCTGCATCATTTGCTCATCTGAGGAGTTTGCGCCCTTCGCAGACCCCGCATCTTGGGGCGGATGCCGCCCATGCAATTGGCTGAGCGTGCTGGTGAACTCTTGCTGAGTGACTTTGCCATCGCTGTCGGTGTCCAACTTGGCAAACACTGTTGCGACGTCGGCCGAACTGAAGCTGGTTTTGCCTTTGTTCTGACTGGTCGACGCAGCGCTGTCTGCCGCAGCGCTCAGACCGGCCAGATCAAAGAACCCTTGTTTGCCTGTGTCGATTTTTGAAAACGCATTTTCAGCCAACTTGGTTTGTTGCGCTTCTGTTGGGCGTGTTCTCATTTGCGTTTGCATCCATGCAGAGTTACTGCTGACGCTTGAAATGCTGCTCATAGGGAGCCCCTTTCTTTGCCTTGGGCGAAATTGCCCGCCCATAAACAAAAGCAAAAATTGAACCTTTTTTAAGTAAATAATTGTTAAGGCAATAGTGAGTTATTAGCCCTTCTTTTTCGGTTGAATTGGACCTGTCCGGGGAAATCATTGGCCCATACAGGGCAAGGCGTTGCCGCTTGAGCGGCAGATTTAAATGCGTTGTGGCAGACCTTTGCCGTTGGCAGCTGACCATTCGCACATTGGTTCTATCGTTGAAGATGACGGTGCAGGCGTTCCGATGTTTGCAGAGGTCGCCGATAGCGAAGTCTCCAGAAAACCGATGCAAGGGCAAGGTCGGGGGTCCGCCGAGTTAATGGAGCGATCCAGTAAGAATCAGTCCCGCAACCAAGCCCGCCAATAGCAAAGTCTCCGCAAGCAACATCACGAGCGGCTGCCAACCCAGTTGCGCAAGCTCTTCGAAGTGTGTCTTGAGTCCCGCTGCAGCAATTGCCCCTAGCAACAGCCATCGTGAAACGGACCCCGCAGCATCGGCAATGGGCGGCGTTATGGCGCCAACCGATGCCAAGGCGACGAGCAGCATGAAGCCGATCATAAAGCCCGGCAGCAGGGGCACGTGCGGTCCAGGAGCCGCCGCGCTCTTGCCGCGAATCACCAGGGCAATGCACATTGCTGAGGGCGCGAGAAGTGCCACGCGGTACAACTTCGTGATGACCGCCGTGTCAGCGGCCTGCGGCCCCAACAGGATGCCCGCTGCAACGACTTGGGCAACGTCATGAATAGTGCCTCCAAGGAACACGCCGGACGCGAGCTGGGACGCATCGATCATTTTCAGGATCAGCGGGTACAGAAGCATGGCGACCGTAGAGAGCAGCGTGACACCAACGACGGTGAGCAGTGTGAAGCGCTCATTTTCGCGAGTCTGTGGCAGCACGGTAGATACCGCGAGCGCCGCCGAAGCTCCGCAAATGCCGACGGCAGCTCCCGACAGAAGCCCGTGTTCAGTAGGGCGACGCAGCAGGCGCGCCAGCAAGACTCCGCTCGCGATGGTGCACGCGACGGCGGCGGCTAGGCCCGCCGCCGTTACCCAGCCGAGGCCCGACACCTGCGCGACCGTGATCTTGGCGCCCAGCAGCGCCACGCCTACGCGCAGCACCGTGCGCGCACAAAAGGCTATCCCCATGGTTGTCGCGGGATGGGCCGAAAGAAAGTTCAGCGAAAGTCCCATCAAGAGGGCATACAGCAGCGGCGGCCCTCCATTGTGCTCTGATACAAAGGTCGCGGCCAACGCAATGAGGATGCAGACTGCAACGCCTGGCCATAGCGTTGTCGCACGCGCAATTAGCGGTGCGCGTGTTGCCAGCGCTGTGGTGGGCTCCATCATCGCGCAGCTGAAAGAAGGTCAGGCTGCGGTCTGCAGCTCGCCGAACGCTTCCATCGCCCGTAACGAGTACACGTAAGCGGCCCCGGCATTCAATGCGATCGCGACACCCAGTGCATCGCTCATTTCAGCTTCTGTCGCACCCGCCTTGACGGCCGCGGCGGCATGTGAAGAAATGCAGCCGTCGCAACGCGTGGTTACGGCGACGGCCATGGCGATCAGCTCGCGAGTCTTGGCGTCAAGGGCTCCGTTGGATCCTTGAGCGGCGACCAGGTCGCGGTAGGCCTCTAGCATCTTCGAGTTGGTGCCACCAATCCGGGCGTACGAGCGCATGAGGGTGCCGAGCAGGTCGGTCCAGTTCATAAAGGCCATGGTTATTTCCTTGATGGGCGTGCAATCACGCGGGAGGGTTGGACAAAGGGAGCGAGGGCTTGTGCGCAATGCTTTCGATGTAGGAAGCAATGCGGTCTCGTAAGCCAGGGCGAGCCGCAGATTCGACTAGCCGTTTCAGGTCGAGCGCGTCTTCAAAATCGCGGTGAGGCTGTGCTGCGCGCTGCAACGCTTCGCGAAGCGTTGCATCGATTGAGGTCCGCTCGCTGATCAGTTGGTCTAGCGCTGTGTCGGCACCCATGGCGCCTGTTGCAAGCCCTGTTCGCGTGGCCTCAGCGGCCGTGACAACGGTGGCGCTTTCGATCCAGGACAGCGCGGTCTGCCGCCCGACGAGTTCGCAAAGGCGCCGCGTACCAAGCACTAGGCCGAAACCGCGAGCGCCCGGGAAAGCCAGGCTGGCTTCACCTTGCACGAGCCGCATCGCGCAAGCCGTGAAGATGTCTGCCCCGGCACCAGTCGCGCGCCCATGCGCAATGGCGACCGTGAGGAACGGTGCGCGTGCAAGTCGCTGCAGCATGAGTTCGATGCGAACGAACCGGGCGAGCAGCGTATCGTCAGTCTCTTGCGCGACCGCTGACAAATCAAAGCCGGTACAGAAATGCTTTCCCGCCCCGCGCAGCACCAGCGCCTGCGCACGTTCTTGTGTTGCGCGCACCAGGGTGTCGTCCAGGGCGGCGACCAAGTCGGTGGAGCAGGAATTTCCCTGCAGCGGTCGATTCAACGTTACGCGCCAAACCGTCCCGTCACATTCCAGAAGAAGCGGATCTGTCACGTCGCCTCGTGCGGGGCGTTGGCGTAACCGGAGACGAAGTCCTTGGTGACGCCGGTGGCGGGATCAAAGGCGTGGCGCTTGCGCTTGCCAATGTCCGTGCCGTGTACATGGATGCTGATCGAAACGCGATCGTCATAGGCGTTGCTGACCTGGTGGATGTCGCCGATCGTGGGTGACACTTTCTCGACGTGACCGGGCAACAACCGCTCCACTAGGCCTTCCGGCCGCATGCCGTCTTCGGCGCAGCGATATGACTGTGCGTATTCCGAGCCGCGCAGCATACCGATCACGCCCCACACGTTATGGTCGTGAATGGGGAACTTCTGGACGGGTCCCCAGACGAAACTGACGACCGAGAAGCGGTCTTGAGAGTCGCGGTGCAGCAGATACTGCTGATAGAACTCCGGATGCGGCTTTTCAAATTCCGGTGGCAACCAATCATCTTGTCCCACGAGTTCAGTCATCGCCGCGCTTACACGGCCAAAGATCGCAGCTTCCTGGGCACCCTCGCCGAGTGCTGCCGCCACTTCGTTCAAGAAGCGCCTCAGCCGTGGATTCACGTGCTCACCTTCTCGGAGTATTGCGCACGAATCTGTTCCGTGTGCTCTCCCAGCGCGGGTGGACCCGAACGAATTTCGGCGTTTCGGCCGTTCACGCGTACCGGAGAGCCAAAGGTGCGAGTCACTGCGCCGTTGGGGAGTTCAATGCTGCTCAGCCAGCCCATCTCTTTGACCTGCGGGTCGGCGAGTGCCTGTTGGTAATCGTTGATGGGCGAGTGTGGAACCCCGGCGGACCTGAAAGCCTCCAACCAGTGAGCCACCGGTTCCGTTTGAAACTGCTTCTCGAGCAAAGCCTTCAGCTTGACCTGATTGGTGGCTCTATCGAGTGTGCTGCTAAAGCGGGTGTCTTCCGCGAGCTGAGCCATGTCGACCACCTTCAGCACCTTTAGCCAAAGCTGGTGATTGCCGGCTGCAATCGCAAAATAGCCATCGGCTGCCTGGAATGCCTGATACGGTGCGTTTCGCGGATGCGCTGAACCCAGCCGACGGGGGTTGCGCCCGGTGCCGAAAAACTCACTCGTCTGTAGCGCGGCGATCGCCAGGGTGCAGCCGAACATCGGCACGTCGATATGAGCACCGCCTTGTCCCGCACGCACTGCGTTCAGCGCAGCCGCGACGGTATAAGCGCCATACAGCCCCGACGCGAAATCCGAGACCGGTACTCCGCACTTCACGGGAGCGCCGCCTTCTTCACCCGTAACGCTCATCACGCCTGCGGCGGCCTGTATGGTGAGGTCGAAGCCGCCTTCAGATGCACGAGGGCCCTCCTGGCCAAAGGCTGAGATCGAGCAATAGACCAGATCAGGATGTTCGTCCTTCAACTGTGAATAACCCAGCCCCAACCTTTCCATGACACCGGGCCGGTTGTTCTCGATAACTACCTCACAGTCGAGAATGAGGCGGCGGGCGATTGCGGCGCATTCCGCGTCCTTCAGGTCGAGCACGACCGATTTCTTGTTCCTGTTGATGGACGCGAAGTTTTCACTGAACCCATCGGTGATCGGAGGCCATTGCCGCAGCGCGTCGCCATCCGGAGGTTCGACCTTGATTACCTCAGCGCCCATGTCGGCCAGCAGCATCGAGCAGAAGGGTCCGGCGGCCGTGGAGCAAAACTCGGCCACGCGAATTCCGGACAGCGGACGCACGACTGTGGGCGACGAGCCCCGTGTTTTTTCGTTCATGGGCGCAACGATAAAGTGTTCCGTATTTGGCGGCAATTGTTCTATCATCGTGAACATGAACAATACCCTGCTTAAAGGCCTTGCCGTCCTTGAATTGCTGTCGCGCTCGGACCGGCCGCTGAGCCTGACCCAGATCGGGCGCGAACTAAGCATGGTCAAGAGCAACGTGCACCGGCTCATGCAGGCCCTGGTCGAAACGCACTTTGTCGTGAAGGACGAAGAGAACGGGGCGTACGCTCCTTCCATCAAACTGTGGGAACTCGGTTCGGCCGTGCTCGCCAAGCTCGACCTCCGACGTCATGCCCAGCACCAGATGGAAGCCTTGATGAACCTCACGGGTGAAAGCGTCCATCTTTCGGTCCTCGATGGCACCGAGGTCGTTTACGTGCACAAGGTCGAAAGCGACAATCCGGTGCGCGCGTACTCGCAAATTGGCGGCCGGGCACCGGCGTATTGCGTCGCGACGGGAAAAGCTCAGTTGGCGTACTGCGGGACCTCGCTGATAGTAGAAGCCAACCGCCACCTAAAAGCCTTTACGACACGGACCATCACTGATCCCGAGCAGTTTCAAAGGGAGATGAAGAAGGTTCGCGAACAGGGCTTCGCGCTCAACCGTGCCGAGTGGCGCGACGACGTATGGGGGATCGCCGCACCCGTAATGGACGCGCGCGGTTCGGTGATTGCAGCAGTAGGCATTTCGGGGCCCAGTGGCCGCTTTCGCAAGAGCGTCCTCGGCGTCTGGACGCAGGCCGTGGTCGCCACGGCCAACGACGTGTCCCACTCGCTAGGCGGGCACCAACCCTCCCGAAGCGCGCTTTCCCGGATTCGCTTTGGGCCTCGTTGAACGTAGCCGTTTAGCTCCCAAGAATAGAACTGTTGCGTTGCTTCTCGGAACGGACGATCGGTCGCGTTGCAGTGATCTGCGCATCGCCGCGGACACTCGACGCCCCTAAAGCAAGGGATTGTTCGGGTTCCATATAATGGAACAATTGATGTCGAAAGTGGAACACCTTATCGTGACGCATCATGTACCGAGCACAACGCAAGTCGTGAACATGGGTCGTGTATTCGCTCCGAGCTATGAAGTACGTCTGTGTATAACTCCAGGCTCGCGTGGATTAGAAGTTCAATGCAGCGAATCTCATGTGGTCTGCTGTCCCTCCAACTCTTAAACAAAGGATTTATATGCCAGTTCGAATTTTGGGTATGTTAGGTGTTAGCCCTCCTCAAGAAGGGTCTAACGTTCACATCATTGCGGGTGGCATCTCGCCTGAGTGGGTTGTGAAGAACGCCCGCGAACATGAGAGCGCTGGGTACGACGAAGTCCTGCTCGGCTACTACTCCACGTCGGCCGATGGCTTCTCGACTGCGATGTATGCAGGGTGCCATACCGATCGGCTTTCATATTTGGTGGCGCACCGCCCCGGACGCATTCTTCCCGCGCTAGCCGCACGGAAAGTGGCGACGATTGACAGATACCTGACTGGGCGCCTTTCGCTTCACATAATCATCGGTGCTAGTGACGCGGACCAAGCCGAAGAAGGCGATTTTTCGGATAAGAACACCCGATATGAGCGCGGCGCCGAATACCTCGACGTCATGCGGCAGATCTGGACCTCCAACAAGCCCGTGGACTACGAAGGCCGCTTCTACAAGGTTCTGGCTGCTAAATCCGATGTGAAGCCATTCCAAACGCCGCACCCCACGCTGCTCTTCGGGGGTTCCTCAGAAGGTGCCCTGCAAATGGGAGCGAAGTTCTGCGACACGTTTGCCACGTTCGGGGAACCGTTGAAGGAAACGAGCGATCGCATCAGTGACTATAGGCGCCGGTGCGCTGCGCATGGGCGTCCGGCAAGCTTCAACGTTTCGTTCCGACCGATTATCGCTGACACCGAAGGGAAAGCTTGGGATAAAGCGCATGCCATACTCGCTGAGATTCAGGGAAAACCGGTTCCCAAGTCGGAGGCAGCCTCTGCGAGTCTGGGCAATCGGAGGTTGGTGGATCTCGCGGCGAGAGGGGAGATCCATGACGAGCGTCTTTGGACTCCGATCGCGGCCGCAGTCGGGGGGCAAGGTAACACCACGTGCTTGGTGGGCACACCGGAACAGGTTGCAAATGCGCTGCTGAAGTATTACGAACTCGGGGTGCATTCGTTCTTGCTACGGGGGTTCAACCCCGAAGTGGATGTGACCGAGTTTGGCCGTGAACTGCTGCCCCGACTTCGCACGGGTGCCGCGCTGATTGACAAGGCAACCAGCGAGACGGTCGCTGGGAGGCCCGCAGCATGACCTCACACCGCCGCACGGCCGTGCTTATCAGGAGAGAAACGACATGACTACTGGCAACGTAGACGGCAAGCTTTTCCGCCAAGCCCTGGGAGCTTTCACCACAGGCGTGACGATCGTCACCACTCGCACACCCGAGGGAGTGGATGCGGGGTTGACCGCAAACAGTTTCAACTCGGTGTCGCTTAGCCCGCCGATGGTGCTCTGGAGTCTGAGCAAGAAGTCGTCAAGCCTCGCCTCCTTCTCAGCGGCCGAACACTTCGCTGTGCACATTTTGGCCTCAGACCAAGAGGCGCTCTCGGGCCAGTTCGCTAAGAGCGGCACAGATCGTTTCGCACATTTGACGATTGAACGTGGGGCTGGATCCGTCCCACTGCTGACAGGATGTGCGGCTCGTTTTGAATGTCGTACCACTTACCGGTACGAGGGCGGGGACCATGTGATCATTGTTGGTGAGGTGTTAGCCTTCGAAGGTTTTGAACTCTCGCCTCTGGTATTCCATGGAGGAAAGTACGGCCTTCTTGTCAAAGGTGATGAGGATGGGCAGAGCCAAGGCAGCCTCAGCAGCGACTTTCTGGGTCTGCTTCTTCACCGAACACACGCTCAAGTCATGCTCCCGTTGCGCGAGGAATTGGCTGCACAAGGTCTGAATGAGGTTAACCGGCACATCATTTCCGTCCTAAGTTTAGGGGATCGCCGCACCGGTGCAGAAATCATCAAGCTGCTCGAGTTCACAGGACACACGGCTGAGCCTGAGCACTTCCAGGAGTTGGTAGATCTAGGGCTCATTCACCAGGACTCAGATGGGCTCGTCTCCTTCACCGCTGAAGGTCGATTGTTCGCAATTCGCCACATAGCAGCTTGCAAGGCGGCTGAGGCCGATGCGACGGAAGCGCTCTCGCCTCACGAGGCAAGGCTCCTTAAGTCTCTCTTGCGGCGCGTTGTCGCAAACACGGAGAAGCGAGTGCCCGACGTCTGGCGTCGCCAGAAATATTGGCTTGACAACAACATGTGGGGCTCAAAACCACAATAAATGGGTCGGCGCGCCTCACCTTGGCCGATGCTTGTTTGCGGCCAGCAACCCCATCGTGAGATAGCCCTTGGTTCATGCATAGTGTGTAGAGAGGATCATGCACAACATGGCGCCTGTACAGGGTAGCCAGCCTGGCCTTGCGCAGGCGTAAGCAGCCCAGCGCCCGCCGGCCGAACTGCGCAGCTGCAGATCGCAAGGACCGTCAATATTTGTAGCATCGACTTCGTCTGCGACAGCTGCTCGCTCTTCGTGCCGAACCTCATACGCATCAATTGCGCCATCTCGATGGTCAGCTTCTCGACCAGCCGCGTGCCCAGCTCGCCCAGGCCCGCTGCTTGCAGCGAGGTGAGTTCGGCGGGACTCAGTGGTGCATCAACCATGGGGCGTGATATTGTCCAATCGTGGCGCATTTGCACATCCGAACTCTTACCAGTTGCATCGCGTAATCAGCTACACCTAACCGATGATCCCGCGCTCGCCGATACGTTGCCAAGGCAGGCCCAGCAACAGCGCGTTGAGTTGTTCGTGCGTGAGCGAGTGCTGCTCGCTGGCGCCATCGACAGGCCAGGCGAAGCGGCCCTGGTGCCTTGGTGGACACTGGCAAAGGCATCTGGACGAAGGCAGGCTTGGCGGCGGCGTGCGCCAATGCTGTCGATGGCACGACTGGCGTGGCAGTACCTTGCTCGGCCTCCACAACCCATCTGCGCAGCATCGTCGCGTTCAAGCCGTTGGCCAGTGCGGCGGACGCCAAGGACACTCCTGGTTACTGTCACGCCAGCACGAGCGATGCCTTGTATTCCTCGCTGTGTATGCGACTGCGGCGCCGGCCTGGCGCCTCCTTTGCCATAGTGCTCATGTATCCGGCAAGTGTTAAGCGGATACGAGCGTCCTACGCTTTGGCGATCCGATCAAGATGTGTTGGCTGGACGATTACTTTAAATTCTCCTTTCTTCAAGCCCCCCGCAGGGGCCGCCGGAGGCCCCCCGGTCGGGCTATGTACTCATGGTTCGATCCACCCTGTTGTTGGCGCCAGTAGTTTGCCTCGGCCTCGGTCGTTGGATGTAGGCAATGGGTTCGATCAATCGATGGTGGTTGAACCACGAAACCCATTCGAACTTTGCCAGTTCGACGGCCTCGCGCGTCTTCCAAAGCGCTCGGAGATGGATCAGTTCGGCTTTGTACAGCCCGTTGATCGTCTCGGCCAGCGCGTTGTCGTACTCGCCTCGGTGTTCCTGCACCATGCGCACAGCGCGCTTGCGCACTTCCGGTGAAAACTCGTTCGACTTTTTCATGGCTCAATCCTCTCAGAGAATGGAGCCGCCTCAAATACTGGCGCGGTTCACACCGCCGAACTCAAGCCGCAGGTTCTGAGCGAATGTGCACAGCCCGGCGAGTCGGTGGTGAGCGTTGCGATGTCACATGGCAACAACGCCAACATCGTGCACAAGCTGCGCCGTTTCGCAGGCGCCGTGCCCTTGCCGGTTGTCTCGTTCATTCCAGTGGCGTTGCCCGCGCCGAGTTGCGCACCGCGATCGGACATCCGCATTGAGCTGCGTCGAGGCGCAACCAACATGACCATCACCTGGCCTGCGGCCGCTGCAGGCGAGTGTACGGTCTGGATGCGCGAGCTGCTGCGTGATTCGGGTCGAAGCCGTGTGGCTGACCGATGCGATGCACCTGTGGCTCACTGTGCGCTTACTTCCAGGAAACCCTGGAGACAAAGTAAGCACGAGAGCTCAGCAGTCAGCGCTTACGCAGGGTGGTGCTTTATGTTCCCAAATACGGAATCATTGCTTCAATCCGTGGAGCTAAATACTATGCAGGGATGACTTCCAGAATCGACGCCTGCAAAGCCCATCATCCGCGGCCAGGAAACAGCCACAAGCCGCTTGAAGGAACTGAATTTGCCAAACAGGACGGCAACGCACCCTCATGGCGCCGCTGCTGTAAGGCGACGATAAAGCGTATCAGCGGGCTTGGCGACGTGTCAGCGGCAACGCTTGTGCAAAGAAGAGTGGCGTCCTCCTGTAGACAGCCAAAAGAATGCAAGCCAACGCACAAGGCTTGCATGGCGCGACTCATCAGTGTGTGTGTTTATTCATCAGGAGACAAACATGAATTTGGGAAGAATCGGGACATTACTTCTTACGCTATCGGTGCTTTTAATGGGACAGCCATCAATGGCACAAAATGGAACTTTTCCAGATCGTCCGATAAAAATCATCATTTCCTTTCCGCCAGGTGGGGGCTCCGACGCTCTCGCCAGAGTACTCGCCAGACCTCTTTCGGAGGCCTTGGGGCAACCCGTCATTGTTGAAAGCCTGCCCGGCGCGTACGGTTCTGTTTCAGGCAGTCAAATCACCCGGGCCGCGCCAGGTGATGGGCATGTACTCTGGCTCGTCACGTCGTCGCACTTTGCGCAAGCCGTTGCCATGCAAGCAAAACTCCCCTACTCCATCCCAGGGGACTTTACACCGATCACACAAGTAGCTTTGGCTCCTATTGTTCTGCTTACTCATCCTAGTTTGGGTGTCAAGTCCTACAGCGAATTCACAGCGTTGATTAAAGATGCTCCTGCGGGAAAATACTTTTATGGGACTTACGGCGCTGGATCTGGGGCGCATTTTGTGGGTGAGTACCTAAAGATGAAGACGGGCATGAGCCTGACCCACGTGCCTTACAAAGGGAGCGGGCCGCTAGCCAATGACTTGTTGGCCGGACATGTGAAGATCGGCCTCATGGAAGCAAACACTGCGGCACCACTCGTACGCAGCGGAAAGCTGCACGCCCTTGCCGTCGCCACGCCTAAACGAGCGCCTAACATGCCTGACATCCCCACACTGTCGGAGCTTGGTTTTCCCTTCGACCTGCCTGCTTGGTATGGTGTAGTTGGCCCGAAAAATATGCCTCCAGCTGTACTCAGCCGACTTACGGACGAGTTCCGAAAAATCCTCAAGTCAGAAGACATTGCCAATAAATTCACGACCATGGGACTCACCCCCATGTACTCGACACCAGCGGAATTCAAGACCATGGTTGAACAGGACATTGACGTCTGGTCGAAGGTCGCCAAGGCTGCAAACATCAAGGTTGATTGAAGTCGGTTTTGGCGTTCGAATCCCGGGGGAGTTGGGCGCACTCATGGGCATTGCCGAGGGCGGCGGGCATGGGTTCAACGCGTGCTGCGCTGCGCGAGAGCAGGGGTGGACGAGTTCATGGCGGCCTACGAAAAAGAGAAGCGCAAGCGGGAAGTGGACGAGGCGAGATGCAACGTTCGGCTGAGCGGCACCGTCCTTACGCCCGAGATCGAGGCGATCAACAAGCGCTACATCGACGGCGAAATCAGCTCCGACGAGCACAGGCATAACCCCTCTTGAGATTGATGCAAACTTGACAGTCCCCGAAAGCATTAAAAAAACGAGTGCATTACTGCTATTGAGAAATTTTCATGACAGCTCCCTTAGCTGGAATGTCAGCTAGAGCGTGAAACCCATCTCTTCACCAACTAGATGAAGGACCGCTAATGGTCGGATGACGAAACCGCTTCGCGGTTGTCTCTGTGGCTGCGGTATTGATCTTCAACTGATCTAGCAAGTACCGATGTAGTGAATTGAGGCAATTGGCCTCGTTCACAAAGGAGCACAGCCATGCACACGTCACCCCACCCCGTATCTGCACTGCGTCAACGCATGCTCGAGGATATGCGTATGCGCAAGCTATTACCCAAGACAGGAGACGCCTACATTTGAGCTGTCAGCAAATTTGCAAAGTATCTGGGGCGCTTACCGGATACGGCAACTGTAGAAGATCTGCGCCGATATCAGTTGCACTTGGTTAACACCGGCAACTAAAGTGCCTGCTCGATACGGGCTACTGACGTCCACAAGTGATATTCAACAGAGTGATGGCAGCAGGCTATTTAATATCCGTCCAGTCAGCACCCCCCGCTGCGGCAGGGTGGCCAACATGTGTTCAAACGATCGTGATGGTAACTTCAATGTTGCCACGGGTGGCGTTTGAGTAAGGGCACACGCTGTGCGCCCTGTTCACCAGAGCCTGAGCGGCAGCGCGATCCATGCCGGGGATGCTGACCGCCAGTTGCACTTCGATGCCGAAACCAGCAGGAATCTGGCCTATGCCGACGGTGGCCTTGATGCTGGTGTCGGCGGGTAATACGATCTTTTGTGTGCCGGCAACAAACTTCATGGCGCCGATAAAGCAGGCGCTGTAACCAGCTGCAAACAACTGCTCGGGGTTGACGCCGCCACCGGGGCCACCCATTTCTTTTGGAACTGCCAGCTTCAGGTCCAGCAAACCGTCCGAGGAACGGGTGGCGCCGTCACGGCCGCCGGTGGATTTGGCGTGAGCTTGGTAAATCACTTTTTCAATTTTGGTGGTCATTGGAGAAACTTTCATGGTTTAAGGCCCCGGTCAGGGTGCGGGTTGGGGTGGGGTTGCTTGCATTGACGTGCGTAGGCTTTTGATTTGCTGGTTAAGTGCCATCAACTCGTTTAGTGGCAAGCCGCATTGATCCACTAGGCTGCCAGGTATGTGCGCGGCTTTTGCTTGAAGCCGTTTGCCGGCGGGGCTAAGGTAAACATGCACTCGGCGCTCGTCTTCGTTTGAGCGTTGGCACAGCAGCAGGCCTGCAGTTTCCATGCGTTTGAGCAAGGGAGTCAGTGTGCCGGAGTCTACACGAAGTTCTGGACGAAGCAAGAGGCCCGTTAGGTTGAGCCAAACTGATAAAGCATGAGGTCGGATTGTTGGAATGACTGAAATGTAGATAGTAGTCTTTCGTAATTCACAAGATCATTATTTTGATTTTGTAAAGACAGGCATTTGGAGATTCGATTAAATTGAAATTTCCTGAGGTCCTACCCAACGTCTGCGGGTCGTGCGCAGCCTATGGGTTTCTCGGTAAACACCAGGTAAATCCCCTGTAATTTTGAGGAAGATACGTCTAAACGTGCCCACATCGGTGTAGCCGCAGGCTTGCGAAATTTGCTCGACTGGCACTTAGGTTGTTTCCAGCATCACCCTCGCTCGTTCGATGCGCAAACCTTGCAGGTATTGCATGGGCGTTTGACCATGTGACAACATAAAGTGGCGCAACAATGTTCGAGGACTAGTTGCTGCAACTGATGCCAATTGAGCAATGTCGTACGGTTGGCTCACATGACTTTCAAGCCAACGTCTTGCTCGCTCTACACTTCCTGCGGGCATTTTTCGAGACTGAATGTCGTTGACAATTTGGGCTGCAACTTGTTGCTTTTCGGGATGGCGAAGTAACACCTGGCCTGTAGAAATGGCCAATGACTCTAAAGGAGTGCCCTGAAAAGTTTTCAAGAATAATTCGGTTGCCAAGACAGGTGCAGCACATGACCAAATGCGTTCGCTCTGCGTCCACTCTTGATCCGTGCATAAAGTTACCCCAGGACTATGGCGCAAAAACACCGGAATATAGGCCCAATGCATCACAACCTGTTGCCCGTCAAGCAAGCCGGCGGCACCCAATAGAGTGGCGCCATTACTCACACAGACCATGTGAGCGCCAGAGGCATAGGCTTTACTCAATCTTTCCGCCAGGCTCAGTGTGGCTGTTATTTGCGCATCCAAGTGAGGACCACTCTGTGCACTCCAGCCTGGAATAACCACGACATCGGCACATCTACGCCCTGGGGTGATGGTGTCTCTGTGGAATGCGCGGGAGGAAGGCAGACTGTGCCCTCTTGCGGCCGACGGTGAATACCTCACGTTTTTTCGGCGCTGTCCAGCACCTGGACCAGCTTCGTCTTGAGGTTGGATGTTTCCAGCGACCCGGCCGCTACCATCTTCACTTTCGAGCGGATCTTCAGTTCCAGATGAATACGATCCTCCAGCTTTTTAGCAAAGTCGGCCCAATTTGCCTCGCCAACATGTGTGGCTGCCTCGACCGTGATGTTTACCGGCGGAATGACGCGCGGCGGTGCCCGATCCAGCACGATCCTCATCTGTCCGGAGATATCCGGCGAAAAGCTCTCAACCACTTCTTTGATCGCAGAAGGATAAACCTTGACACCCGAGATATTCATCATGTCATCGGCGCGTCCAACAAAGCTGAAGCGACTGCCGAAACGGCCGCAGTGCGGACACTCGCCGACGTGCAGCTTCAGGATGTCCGCTGACGCGTAGCGCAGTGCCGGCGCGGCTTCGTATTCCATGCCAGTGTGGATCGCCTCGCCGACCTGCCCGTCCACAAGAGGAAGCGGCGCGCGAGTTTCCGGGTCTACCAGGTCATAGCGAAAGCAGTAGTCCTCGCCGAAGCAGTGCTGGCCCATATGGTCAGGCCCGCCGCAGTCACCCGCCGCGTTAGTCCAGGCACCGCCGCTCATATCGTAGACCTTCGCGCCCGATCCATCCTGCATGCGCTTGCGCACGGCCGGGATGGCAAGCCCTGGTTCGCCGCCGCACATGACGATTTCGATTCCGCACAGGTTCAGCGGCTTGCCAAGCTGCTCGGGCGCCCGCTCGATAAGTTGGGAGAGCATGGAGGGTGTACAAAATAGTACGCGCGGCCGACACAACTGGATGTACTGCAGCGCCTTGGTGACGCCGGCTTCGGCGCCGAGCGGTATCGGCCGAGCACCCAGCGCTTCAGCCGCCTGTAGCATCGTCGTTCCCGCGACCCAAATACTCAGGCCGAAGAGCTGCAGGATCGTGTCGCCGCGCCGGATGCCCGCCATCGTCATCAGGCGCCCTAGCGTGAGGAACGTCAGGTCCAGGTCCTTGCGGGTAAAGAGATAAAAAGTTGGCAGGCCGGTGGTCCCCGATGTGCCTGCCACGTGCACGACATCCTCTAGCGGTGCGCACAAGTGCATACCAAACGAATGCCCGAATTTCTCCAGTGACTCCGCCTGCGATTCTCGGTGCCAGGACTTGGTCATGAACGCCGGCAGGGCACGAAATTGATCGAGCGTGGTGATCTCGCGTGGGTCACTCACGCCGGCTTCACGCATTTTCCTGCCGTAGTATTCATTGCTGAAGCAATAAGCGAGCTGGGGGGTCAGCTTGCGGATTCGATGCTCATCCAGCGCCGCCATATAGGCAACGGGGTCCCTAGCGGCCACGGCTGCATCGTGCGCCGGGCCCAAAACAGCCGAGAGGTAATTTTGCGGGGCATTTTTCATGGTGTTCACCAACAAATATTCCATTTTGTGGAAATAATTTTCGTTTTGTGCAGCATAGGGCCACGCGTCAAAAGGTATCCAGACGTGGTGTGCAGGAACGCGATCTTGACAGGCATTGCCAGTAAGCCTATTGCTAATTTTCTATATTTTGGAAAAAATTGTGCACCGCCCAATAGGACCCCGACATGACTCGCAACCGCCTATCCCTTCTGGCGCTTAAAATTGCGGCGGTATTCTCGCTTGTTCCGTTGGGCGCCAGCGCTGCCTGACCAGCCAAGTGACAGCGCCGGAGCCGACAGTTCTGATCGTTTCATTCAGGCGATCGTCGCCTTGCGGATAGCCAAGGCGGTGGCCTTGGCCTTGTCCGATTCAACGCGCAGTAGCGCGACCTCGGCTGCCGAGACGCGATCAATGTTAGAGAAATCCAGTTTCCACATGTGCGAATCGCTCCAGCGCTGGGGCGATTGCACCGTGGTGCGCGGGCCGGGCGCAGTCTCCAGGACCTTCAATGCCAGTTCCAGTGTGGCAGCCTGAGACGCGGAGTCT
>CANJWZ010000054.1 GCA_947478725.1 Comamonadaceae bacterium | reverse complement strand
TTCGCCTATTCGACCTACGACCTGACCAACCTGGCGGTCATCAAAGACTGGCCGCTGGCCCTGACGTTTATCGACATGGCCTGGGGCACGCTGGTCAGCGGCATTGCGGCGACGACTGGCAAGCTGGCGCTGGATCACCTGAACAAATAACGGTATCAGCCCGAAGCAAAAAACCACCTGAAGGTGGTTTTTTGCTTCGGCACCGGGCCTTTGGCCTTTAACTTCGTTTCACGAAGTTAGCCTGCGCTGAAAGACCGACAAGCTCGCTACGCGCTTGGCCTCACAGGCCGGCTGCAGCCTTAAGGGCAGCAGCTTTATCTGTGCGTTCCCAGGTGAATTCTGGCTCGTCACGTCCAAAGTGGCCATAAGCGGCCGTCTTCTCGTAAATCGGACGCAGCAGGTCAAGCATTTGAATGATGCCTTTGGGGCGCAGGTCAAAGTGCTCTTGCACCAGGGCCGACAGTTTTTCGTCACTCATCACGCCAGTGCCTTCGGTGTAGACCGTCACGTTCATCGGCTTGGCCACGCCAATCGCATAGGCCACCTGAATCTGGCACTGCTTGGCCAGGCCAGCAGCGACGATGTTTTTGGCCACATAGCGGGCGGCGTAGGCGGCTGAACGGTCTACTTTGGAGGGGTCTTTGCCGCTGAAGGCGCCGCCCCCGTGAGGGCAAGCACCGCCGTAGGTGTCCACAATGATTTTGCGACCCGTCAAACCGCAATCGCCCTGCGGACCGCCAATGACAAAACGGCCTGTCGGGTTGATCAGGTATTTGGTGTTGGCGGTCAACATGCCTTTTGGCAGCACAGGTTTGATCAGCTCCTCGATGATGGCCTCGTTGAACGAGGCCTTCATTTTGTGCGCTGTCTCGCTCTGGTCCGGGCTGTGCTGGGTGGACAGCACCACAGTGTCAATGCTGTGCGGCTTGCCGTCCACATAGCGCATCGTCACCTGGCTTTTTGCGTCGGGGCGCAGGAACGGCAGCTTGCCGCTTTTGCGCAACTGGGCCTGGCGCTCCACCAAACGGTGAGCATAGTAAATCGGTGCGGGCATCAGTTCTGGGGTTTCGTCGCAGGCGAAGCCAAACATCAGGCCCTGGTCGCCAGCACCGGTGTTCAGATGGTCGTCTGAGGCATGGTCAACGCCCTGGGCGATGTCGTTGGACTGCTTGTCGTAGCAGACCATCACCGCGCAGCCTTTGTAGTCAATGCCGTAGTCGGTGTTGTCATACCCAATGCGCTTGATGGTGTCGCGCGCCACCTGAATGTAGTCCACGTGGGCGTTGGTGGTGATCTCGCCGGCCAGCACGACCAAGCCGGTGTTGGTCAATGTTTCAGCGGCCACGCGGCTGAGTGGGTCTTGCTTGAAGATCGCATCTAATATGGCATCAGAGATCTGGTCGGCTACCTTGTCTGGGTGGCCTTCAGAAACAGATTCAGAGGTAAAAAGAAAATCGTTCGCCATGTCAGTACACTCCATAAGTTTGCTGGGCGCGTTGCCAGCGGAATGCTTTGGCGAACGCTTTAGCAGGTTGGTTTAACGTCGTTCTGCAAGTTGTTCAGATAACTCAGCGACACCATAATTATATGGCGGGACGCTGCGCCCCGGATTTTTGGCATGTGCCCTCACTGATGCTCACCCTGTTCCGATTTTTTGCCCTCTGGCCTTTGTCCGCGCTGCATGCGCTGGGCGGGGCACTGGGCTGGCTGGTGTGGGCTTTGAGCCCCGCTTACCGCCAGCGCTTTCGCGCCCATGTCGCGCAGGCGGGCTTGCCTTTCGAAACCGCCAAGCCTGCCATCGCCGAGGCTGGGCGCTTTGTGGCGGAGCTGCCCAAGTTGTGGCTGCGGCCGTTTGACCAGTCGTGCCTGGATAACCCCGAGATGCAGGTCCAGATGCAGGGGCAGGACATCGCCAAAGAGGCTTTTGCGCGGGGCAGGGGGGTGATTTTTTTTGGCCCGCACTGCGGCAGTTTTGAGCTGGGTCCGCAAGCGCTGGCTGAAATTTACGGGCCTATTACCGCCATTTACCGCCCGGCCCGCCAGCCCTGGCTGGCCGCCATTGAACAGGCCACCCGCCAGCGGCCCCAAATGAAAGTGTTGCCCGCATCCCTCAGCGCCATCAAGGCCTTGCATCAAGCCCTCAAGGCCAATCAAGCGGTGGCGCTGTTGACTGACCAGGTGCCGCCTGAAGGCTTGGGGCTATGGGCCCCTTTTTTCGGCAAACCCGCCTACACCATGACCCTGGCGGCACGCCTGGCTTTGAAAACTGGCGCCGCACTGCTGCCGGTCAGTTGTGAGCGTTTGCCAAAAGGGCGCGGCTACATCGTTAAAATCCGCCCTGCCGTCGATCTGCCGGCCAACTCAGATCTGCCCAGCGCTGTGACACGCATCAACCAAGCCATTGAAACCATCGTGCTGAGCCAGCCTGGCCAGTATCTGTGGGCTTATGGACGCTATAAAACACCGCGTCAGGAAGCCGTGAAAAAGGGCGTGGTTTGAGAACACCGCGCCAGTGGGCCAGCTACCTGTTCACCAGCAGTGGCATTTTGTTCATGCGGCTTTTGGCCATGCTGCCACTGAAGGTTGCGCGCGCCATGGGCAAGCTGCTGGGCTGGGTGCTGTATGTGGCGGTGGTGCCGCGCCGGCGGGTCGTCATGGCCAATCTGTCGCTGTGCTTTCCGGAGCATTCCGCACACCATATCCAGGTGCTGACGCGCCAAACCTTTGTTTATTTTGCGCAGGCTTGGCTGGACAGAGGCTGGGTTTGGCATGCGCCCAAAAGCTGGATTTTGCGCCGCGTGACGCTGACGGGTGCGATTGAAGAACTGGCAGGCAACGAGCCAACGGTGGTTTTTGTGCCTCATTTTGTCGGCATGGACGCCGCCTGGGGAGGGGTGACGCTGCGCATCCCGCGCCCATCGACCACCATTTACACCGACCAGTCGAACAAACTGGTGGACCGCTGGATTCTGCGGGGCCGCAGGCGCTGGGGCAACATGCGCTTGTTTGGCCGTGTCGAAGGCGTCAAACCGATTGTGGCGGCCATTCGCAGCGGTCAGCCGCTGTACCTGTTACCCGACATGGACTTTGGCCCGCAAGAATCCATCTTTGTGCCGTTTTTTGGCGTACCGACCGCCACCGTGCCGTCGCTGTCGCGCTTTGCCCGGCTGGGCCGCGCCAAGGTGGTGACGGTCGTCGTCAGCATGACGGCCAGCGGCTACCAGGTCAATGTGCTGCCTGCCTGGAAGAACTTTCCGACCGATGACGTGGTGGCCGACACGGCGTTGATGAACCAGAAGCTCGAAGGCTACATCCGCAGCCAGCCAGCGCAGTACTTCTGGGTGCACAAACGCTTTAAAACCCGGCCCGAGGGCGTGCAAGAGATCTACTGAGCTTCAGGCCAATGTGTTTCTGCGCATCCAGCTATTGAAAAAATAGCGTCAGCTGACCAGAAAACGCGCCAGATGCTGCGCGACCAGCCTCGGTTGTTCGTGAATGATCCAGTGGCTCGCGCCTTCGACACGCTCCAGCTCCATGCGCGGCACAAAGTCGGCCAGGCCATCCAGCAGTCCGGGCAGCAGGGCCATGTCGCCCATGCCCCACACGACCAGCGTGCGCAGGCGCACGTCCAGCAGTTCGCGCGGAATCACCAGATTCGCGACATCCGGCCCGGGCCGCAGTGGCGATGCGCGGTAAAAATTGAGCGGCCCTGTCAAGCCGTGCTGCCAGACGTCGCGGTACTGCGACTTCACAGCATCGGTCAGCCACCCGCCTGCATTGGGCGGCGTGCTGATATCACTGAAAAATCGCCACAGTCTTTTGTAATCGTCCTCGGCCAGCAGTTTTTCAGCATCTGGCCGAATCAAAAAATTCATGTAAGCGCTGGCCGCCTGCTGGCTGGGTGAGTGCTGCAACTCACGCAAAAACGTACCGGGGTGCGGCGAGTTGATGATGGCCAGCTTTTTGATCAGCTGCGGCTGGCTGGCGGCCAGGTTCCAGGCCACGGCACCGCCCCAATCGTGGGCCACAAGACACTCAATCTGTGGACCCCCACGCTCTTCACTTCGTGTAAGTCGCTGCCCCCCGAGGGGGCTAGCCTTGCTCGGGGCAGCCCAGCGCTGCGGCTGCCCGCCCTCAAGGGCAATCAACGCCGCAATATCCTGCACCAGATGCTTGGGTTGGTAGGCGCTCACATCCGTGGGGGCGCTGGAATGTTCGAAGCCTCGCAGGTTGGGCGCAATGCAGCGGTAGCCGCCGTTCTCCGGCTGGGAAAAATGCGCCAGCAAGCCGTCCCACACAAAAGCCGCTTCGGGAAAGCCGTGCAAAAACATCAACACCGGCCGCCCTTTTGCGCCCGCACTGCGGCAAGACAGCGTGATGCCATGGGGCAGGGTCTGGCGGCTGAACTCGATCATGGCGCTATTTATTCAGGAGCTGCTGGCCTAAATTTTTATTGGGTTCAGGCCACATCTGTCGCTGGTTTTGGCGCTGGATTTGGCGCTTTTTGGGCGTCAGAACTGATGTCTGGATGGGTCCAGTCCCACAAATGCTGTGCCACCTCTTCAACGCCTTGCTTTTTCAGGGCTGAAAACAGCTTCACGTCGCCGCCTGCGGCGTTCAGCCGGGCAATTTGCAGGGCTTTTGCGCCTTCGGTCTTGTTCAGCTTGTCCGATTTGGTCAGCAGGATTAAAAACTTCATGCCTTCTTCTACCCGGGGGCGAATCACGTCCAGCAAAATCTCGTCCAGCTCGGTCATCCCACGGCGTGGGTCGCACATCAGCACCACGGCTTTGAGGTTGTCGCGGGTTTGCAGGTAGTTGCCCATCACCTGCTGCCAGCGCAGTTTGGCCTCCTTGGGCACAGCCGCATAGCCGTAGCCGGGCAGGTCGGTCAATACCGCATCGGTCACGCCCTGTTTGCCCAGCGTAAAGAGATTGATCGACTGCGTCCGGCCCGGTGTTTTGGATGCGTAGGCCAGCCGGTGCTGCTGCGTCAGGGTGTTGATGCAGGTGGACTTGCCGGCGTTTGACCGGCCGACAAAGGCGATTTCAGGCACATCCAGGCGCGGCAGGTGCTTGAGCTCGGGAGCTGTCGTCAAAAATTTAGCGGTGTGCAGCCAGCCCATCGCAATTTTGGGGTCGGGTTGAGTCGGTAGCAGGAGGCTGGAAGAAGTGGTCATGGTGTGTTGGTGGGGGGGCTTCAATACCCGATTGAGGTACGCGCCCTTAACCCATTGTAAAATCAGGGGCTATTGAATTTGCGACAACCATTAAAGCATCCCACGACATGAAGCTGTTTGCCACCTCCCTCATCAGCGCCGTATTGGCTCTGTCTTGCGTCACCTCTTTTGCCGCTGGCGATGCCAAGCCAGAACCTGCAAAAGCGGCCAAACCGGTGGCCTACAAGCCTGATGTGGCCAAGGGGCAAGCCAGTTTTGCTGTTTGTGCCGCCTGTCATGGCGTCGATGGCAATTCAGGCACGCCTGCTTACCCTAAGCTTGCGCAACAACACCCTGAATACCTCGTCAAGCAGTTGCAAGAATACAAATCAGGCAAACGCGCTAACGCCATCATGTTGGGCTTGGCAACTGCATTGTCTGAAGAAGACATGAAGAACATCGCTTTTTGGGTCACCTCTAACAAAGCAAAGCTGGGGACTGCAACCGACAAGGAGATGGCCACCCTGGGTGAGCGTATTTACCGCGGCGGCATTCAGGAGCGTCAGATCGCTGCTTGCGCAGGCTGCCACAGTCCGAACGGTGCTGGCATACCGGCCCAGTACCCACGTCTGGCGGGCCAGCACGCCGAATACACGGCCGCTCAGTTGACCTATTTCCGCGATGGCGTTCGCAAGAACAACCTTCAAATGACCCAAAACGCGGCCAAGCTGAATGACCGGGAGATCAAGGCGCTGGCGGACTACATTGCTGGACTGCGTTAAGCCCAATTCAAAGCACAAGGATTGAACCCTTGGTTTTGAAAGGACTCCATACAAGCGAATCTTTGCAAAAAGGTTCGCTTTTTTTACGCCTTCCCGGGCCATCCTTGTGAAAGTTAGCAGCGTCAGCCTTAGCCGTGTATCCTGACGAAAAGACAACCTGGCCGATGCGGCCACTACTGAAAGACCCCCATGCTCATTAAGAACCACGCCAACGGCTTTAACCACAAGGTAGCCAGTGAAATCACCTCGCCCAGCACCTACCAGGGTCGCCGCGACTTGATGAAACTCATGGCCACAGGCGCAGCCGGTGCGGCATTGGCCAGCTGGGCCGGTCGTCAGGCGATGGCTCAAAGCTCTGTCGCCAATCTTGCCAAGCCCGGCAAACTGGCTGGACTGGCGGGTGGCAAGTCAGCCGTGGCGGGCGCAGTGACGATGGAAAAAATCACCGATTACAAAGATGCGACCAGCTACAACAACTTTTATGAATTTGGCACCGACAAGGCCGACCCCAGCAAAAACGCCCACACCCTGGTGACCAAACCGTGGAGCGTCGCCATTGAAGGTCTGGTCAAGCAACCCCAAAGCTACACGCTTGAAGACCTGATCAAGCTGGCGCCGCAGGAAGAGCGCATTTACCGCCTGCGCTGCGTTGAAGGCTGGTCGATGGTGATCCCGTGGGTGGGTTATTCATTGTCTGAGCTGATCAAAAAAGTCGAGCCCTTGGGCAGTGCCAAATATGTGGAGTTTGTCACGCTGGCAGACCCGAAAACCATGCCGTTTGTCGGCTCCCGCGTGCTGGAATGGCCGTATGTGGAGGCGCTGCGGATGGACGAAGCCATGCACCCGCTGGCGCTGCTGTCGTTTGGCATGTACGGGGAGGTGCTGCCCAACCAGAGCGGTGCACCGGTTCGCATGGTGTTGCCATGGAAATACGGTTTTAAAAGCGGCAAGAGCATTGTCAAGATCCGCTTTACCGACAAAGAGCCGAAAACCGCGTGGAACAAGGCCGCTGCCAGCGAATATGGCTTTTATTCCAACGTCAACCCGAACGTGGATCACCCGCGCTGGAGCCAGGCCACCGAGCGCCGCATTGGCGAAGACGGCCTGTTTGCCAAAAAGCGCAAAACGCTGATGTTCAACGGCTACGAAGCGCAGGTGGGCCAGTTGTATGCGGGCATGGACCTGAAAAAGAATTTCTGACCACGCTGGCTTTTCCTGCAGCCGTGAGCACGAACAAACTTCTGATGCGCCCGGCCGTCAAGCCGCTGCTGTTTGTGCTGTGCTTGCTACCCATCATCTGGCTGGTTTACCGTGTCGCCACCAACGGCGCGGGGGCCAATCCGCAGGAGTATCTGATTCGCGCAACCGGTGACTGGACGCTGCGGTTTGTCTGCATCGTGCTGGCGGTCACCCCGCTGCGCACCCTGGCCAACTGGCCCGCTCTGGCCAGGCTGCGCCGCATGTTGGGACTTTTCGTTTACTTTTATGTGGTGCTGCACCTGCTCAGCTACAGCTGGTTTGACATGGGTTTTGACCTGGCCGACATCGCCAAAGACATCGCCAAGCGCCCCTTCATTCTGGTCGGTTTTTCTGGCTTTGTGCTGCTCACGCCGCTGGCTGCCACGTCGTTTAACGCCGCCATCAAGGCCATGGGCGCCAAGCGCTGGCAACTGCTGCACAAGCTGGTGTACCTGATTTCCGGCTTGGGGCTGCTGCACTTTTTTTGGATGCGGGCCGGCAAAAACAACTTTTCCGAAGTGTTTGTGTACGCTGCCGTCATCGCCGTACTGCTGGGCTGGCGCGTGTACCAGTATTGGGTCAAAAAAAGGCTGCAGCCCAGCAAATATAAGGACAAGCAGCTATTTAATCAATAGCGGCCAGAGTGCTTCACACCAGTTGTTCGCCGCGCATCTGGTCTTGCGCGGTTTCTCGCTGGCGAATCACACGGGCGGTGTCGCCATCGACCAGCACCTCTGCCGCACGGCCGCGGGTGTTGTAGTTGCTGGCCATGCTCATGCAGTACGCGCCGGCTGACAAAACGGCCATGAAGTCGCCTGCGGCCACATTGAGTGCGCGGTCACGGCCAATCCAGTCGCCGCTTTCGCACACCGGGCCCACCACGTCGTAGGTCGCCTGCGGTTGGGCCGTGATGGACAAAGGCACGATGGCGTGAAAAGCCTGGTACATGGCCGGACGGGGCAGGTCGTTCATGGCGGCGTCAATGATGCAAAAGTTTTTTTGCTCACCGGGCTTGAGATACAGCACTTCAGTGACGCAAACGCCTGCATTGCCGACCAGCGAGCGGCCGGGTTCAATCATCAGCTTTTTGCGGGCAAAACCTTTGGCGTCTATCTTGGCCAGCAGTTGCTGCCAGAGCGCATCGGCTTGCGGCGGCGTGTCGTGGTTGTAGTCAATGCCAAGCCCGCCGCCAAAATCAATGTGCGCGATCGGTATGCCCGCGGCTTCAATGCTGGTCACAAGTTCCAGCACTTTGTCCATCGCGTCCAGATAGGGCTCGGTGGTGGTGATTTGCGAGCCGATGTGGCAGTCAATGCCAATGACGCGCAAGCCCTTGAGCGAAGCCGCATGCTGGTAAATGCGCAAAGCGTCCTCGTGGGCGACGCCAAACTTGTTGCCCTTCAGGCCGGTAGAAATATACGGATGCGTTTTGGGGTCCACGTTGGGGTTGACGCGAATGCTGACCGGGGCGGTCAAGCCCATGCCAAGTGCGACGGTGGACAGCACGTCCAGCTCGGATTCGCTTTCGACGTTAAAGCAGCCAATGCCGGCCCGCAGAGCTTGGGCCATCTCGGCGCGGGTTTTGCCCACGCCCGAAAAAATCACCTTGGCAGCATCGCCGCCTGCCGCCACAACACGCTCAAGTTCACCGCCAGAGACAATGTCAAAGCCGCAGCCTGCCTTGGCAAATACCTGGAGCACGCCCAGTGATGAGTTGGCCTTCATGGCATAGCAAATCTGTGCATGGCGGCCCGCAAAGCCGCGCTGGTAAGCGCCAAGGGCATCCAGCATGGCAGCTTTGGAATAGACAAACAAAGGTGTGCCGTGGTCTTGCGCCAGGCGGCTCAATGACATACCTTCTACCTGTAGCTCATCGGCTTGGTAGGCAATGAAAGGGTGGCCGGGGACTCTTGGCAGTCTGGGGAGATTGCTCATTTGGCAGAAGACGCAGGTGCTGCGGGTGGCGCTACGCCGCCGGTATCAGAGAACGGGTTGTAAGGCACGCTTTGCGGCGCTAAAAACAAGGGGCCTTTTTGACCGCAAGCAGACAGGGCGCAGGCGCACAGCATGGCCCAGAGCGTGACCGTTATGATTCGATTCAGATAAAACATCATCAGATTGTAATGACCGACCTTGATTATTTGAACCATGCCGAAAAGGCGCTGGCCGCCATTGAGCTGGCCTGCGACCACATCAATGACGCCAGTGATGCCGATATCGACAACCAGCGTACCGGCGGCATGATCACGCTGACATTTGCCAACCGCAGCCAGATCATCATCAACCTGCAAAAACCCCTGCAGGAGATCTGGTTGGCCGCCAGATCGGGGGGCTTTCACTATAAATTCAATAGCGGCTTGTGGCTGGACACCAAAAGCGGCGATGAATTTTTTGCGGCGCTGACAAAGTACGCCAGCGAGCAAGCAGGCCAGGCTGCCGTTTTCAGTTCTTGAAAAGATCAAGAATCCGTTTTTTCTCATCAGCGGGCGGCAACACGGAGATCGGCGTGCCGCCACCATCAGGTGCAGGCGCGCCGCTGGACATGCCCACGCTGCTGACACCCGCCCCCTTGGCATATTCGTCGTAGTACCACTCGCCGCCGTGGTTCACCACGCCCTCGGGTACAGGCAGCTCGGTCACGGGTACATTTTTCAAGGCATGTCCCATGAAATCAATCCAGATAGGCAGGCTCAGGCCGCCACCGGTTTCGCGGTCGCCCAGTTTCTTCGGGGTGTCGTAACCCATCCAAACGGCGGCTGTCAGCGTGGGCTGATAGCCCACAAACCAGGTGTCTATCGAGTCGTTGGTGGTACCCGTTTTGCCGTACAGATCCGGGCGCTTTAAGGTAGCTTGCGCCTTGGCTGCCGTGCCAGAGCGGGCCACTTCCTGCAACAGGCTGGACATGATGAAAGCGTTGCGCGCATCAATACCGCGCGCTGATTCGTCCAGCACCGAGGCTCTGGTCTCTACCAGTACCTTGCCTTTTTGGTCGGTGATTTTGGTGATCAGGTAGGGGTTGATGCGGTAGCCGCCATTGGCAAAGACCGAATAGGCAGTCGCCATCTGAATGGGCGTGACAGATCCTGCGCCTAGCGCCATCGTCAGATACGCGGGATGTTTTTCAGCTTCAAAGCCAAAGCGTGTGACCCAGTCCTGGCCGTAAGACGCGCCGATGGACTGCAGGATGCGGATGGAAATCATGTTTTTTGACTTCTTCAGGGCCGTGCGCATGCTCATCGGACCTTCAAACGTGCCGTCGTAGTTTTTCGGCTCCCAGGGTTGGCCGCCTGTCACGCCAGCGTCAAAAAACAGCGGCGCATCATTGATCACCGTGGCGGGAGTGAAGCCCTTTTCGAGGGCCGCTGAATAAATAAATGGCTTGAAGCTGGAACCTGGCTGCCGCCAGGCCTGGGTGACGTGATTGAACTTGTTTTTCTGAAAATCAAAACCGCCCACCAGCGCACGGATGGCCCCGTTCCTGGGGTCCAAAGCGATAAATGCGCCTTCAACCTCAGGAAGCTGGGTGATTTCCCAGCTTCCTTTGGGTGTTTTGGCCACACGAATCAAGGCACCTCGGCGTAGTTTGATGTTGGGTGCAGCCGCGTCGGCCAGGCCGGACTGGGCAGGCTTTAATCCATCACCCGTGATTTCGATGCTTTCACTGTTTTGCCGCATCGCCAGAACCCGCTTGGGGTTGGCGTCCAGCACCACTGCCGACATGACATCGCCGTTGTCCGGGCTGTCTGTCAGGGCTTCGTCAATCGCGTCTTCGGCTTCCCTGGCATCTTGCGGTACATCGATAAATTTTTCTGGCCCGCGATAAATTTGCCGACGCTCATAGTCCATGATGCCTTTGCGCAGCGCCTTATAAGCCGCCGTCTGGTCGGCTGCGCTCAGTGTGGTGTACACATTCAGGCCGCGCGTGTAGGTCTGGTCACCATACTGGCTGAAAACCAGTTGCCGCACTGTCTCTGCAATGTATTCGGCATGCACCCGGCCGGAGTCAGGCCCGGTCTTGACGACCAGCTCCTCGGCTTTGGCTGCCGTTGCCTGCGCGCTGGTGATGAAATTGTTGTCTTCCATGCGTTCGATGATGTAAAGCTGGCGGGCCCGGGCGCGCTTGGGATTGACGATCGGGTTGTAGGCCGATGGGGCCTTGGGCAGACCTGCCAGCATGGCCGCCTCTGCAATGCTGATGTCCTTGAGCGGTTTGCCAAAATAAGCCTCCGACGCTGCTGCAAAGCCGTAAGCCCGGTTGCCCAGGAAAATCTGGTTCATGTAAATCTCTAAAATCTGGTCTTTGCTGAGCATGTGCTCCAGTTTGAAGGTCAGCAAAATCTCGTAAATTTTCCGGGTGTAGCTTTTCTCAGCCGACAGGTACACATTGCGCGCCACCTGCATGGTGATGGTGGATGCGCCCTGGGCCTTGGCACGGCCCACATTGGCCAGACCAGCCCGAACCACGCCCAGATAGTCCACGCCGCCGTGCGAGAAAAACCGTGCATCTTCAATGGCAAGTACTGCATCTTTCATGACCTTGGGAATGTCCTTGATCGGTGTCAGGCTGCGCCGCTCTTCTCCAAACTCGCCAATCACCACGCCGTCTGATGAATAAACCCGCATCGGCAACTTGGGCCGGTAGTCCAACAGGTAGGAAATATCCGGCAAATTGGGGTAAGCCACGGACAGGGCGACAGCAATCACCATCAGCAGGCCCAAACAGCCGGCCACAACCAAGCCGGTGCCCCACAGAAAGAACGAGAGCAGCCACTTAAGCCAGACCGGACCGGCTTTGCCAGGCGGGCTTGCCCGTTTGTCTGTCGTTGAATCTGAGGATGGGTTCGGCGGCGTTTGGAGGGACATGTGGGCAATCGTAAGCTGACCGCCCCATTATAAAAACGGCTGGCGCACAAAAGCTTAGGCACTGCGAACAAAGCACAGACCCTTACCTTGTGATATCAAGTTACATGTTTTCTTGCGATTTGCCCTTATTTCTCAATATGTCTGCTTTTTGCCACAGTTAAACCCCTAAAAAATAGAAAATATACGACTTGTTACAAGACAACAAGACTTTGGCGCTAATAATTGAATTGAGAGATTTTTTCAGGTTGTAACGCCGGAATTTGGCCATGATGTGGGAACTGCTTTGATCTTTTTGGGGTCTTTATTCAAACGCCCAGACCCCCCTTTGTTGGGTCTGGATATCAGCTCGTCCAGCGTCAAGCTGGTTGAGCTTAGCCGTGACAAGGCGGGCCAGCTGGTGCTGGACCACTGCGCCATCGAGCCACTTGAGCGCGGATGGATCACCGATGGCAATGTCGAAAAGTTTGACGAGGTAGCAGAGGCCGTTCGCCGGGCCATCAAAAAAAGCGGCACCAAGACCAGGCATGTCGCCATGGCTTTACCCGGATCGGCCGTGATCACCAAAAAAATCATCTTGCCTGGCGGCATGACCGAGGCTGAGCTGGAGTCTCAAGTCGAGTCCGAGGCCAACCAATACATTCCGTTTTCGCTGGATGAAGTCAGCCTTGACTTCTGCGTGCTCGGGCCCAGCGCGACTTCTGCGCAAGACGTCGAGGTCTTGATTGCCGCCTCACGCAAGGAAAAGGTTCAGGACCGTCAGGGCTTGGCAGAAGCCGCAGGCCTGAAACCCATGGTCGTGGATGTGGAGTCTTATGCCTCGCGCCTGGCGACTGCCCGCCTGATTGAACATCTGCCAGACAGAGGTATGGACAAACTGGTGGCATTGTTCGAGGTTGGTGCGCTGACCACCAGCATGCAGGTCATCAAAAACGACGAAGTTTTGTATGAGCGTGATCAGGCCTTTGGCGGTGCGCAGTTGACTCAATTGATCGTGCGTCAGTATGGCTTTTCCCCAGAAGAAGCAGAAAGCAAAAAACGCAACGGGGACTTGCCTGAAGACTACGAATCGGGTGTTTTGAAGCCCTTCGTAGAAAGAATGGCCCAAGAAATCGGAAGCGCGCTTCAGTTTTTCTTTACCAGCACCCCGCACAATAAAGTCGATTACGTCATGCTGGCTGGCGGTTCTTCAGCCTTGCCTGGACTGACTCACTCCGTTACACAACAGACAGCCTTCGCTTGTTTGCAGGCAGATCCCTTTGAGGGAATGACGGTCGGCAGCAATATTCGGGAAAAGAAAATGCGGCGTGAAGTTGCGTCATATCTGACCGCTTGCGGCTTGGCCTTGCGGAGGTTTCGGCCGTGATTTTGATCAACTTGTTGCCGCATCGAGAAGTGGCACGTAAGCAAAAACGTGAATTTTTCTTTGTCACGTTGGGCATTGCCGCATTGCTGGGAGGCCTGGTCAGTGGGGGTATTTTTTCATGGTTCCAGGCCCAGATTTTTGATCAAAAAGACAAAAATACCTTGCTTAAAAAGGAAATCACGAAGCTCGAAGCCCAAATAAAAGATATTGCCGGCTTGCAACAGGAAATTGCAGCGCTACGCGCCAGGCAAAGCGCGGTTGAAGAACTGCAGGGCAATCGCAACTTGCCCGTTTATCTGCTGACCGAGCTGGTCAAGCAGTTGCCCGACGGCGTCTACATCACCAGCATGAAACAGGACAGCCAAGTGGTGCTGATGACGGGTGTGGCGCAATCCAATGAGCGTGTATCGGAACTGCTGCGTAATCTGGCCAACAACAGCCCGTGGCTGACGCGTCCCGAGCTCATTGAAATTACCGCTTCAAGCATTGCCTTGACGGCCCGGGATCAGCGCCGGGTATCCAACTTTTCGATGCGGGTGTCGCTCAAGCGTGCCAGCGACCAGCCCAAAGTGGCCGCTTCCGCAGTCCTGCCGGCCAGCAGCACGGCAAAGATCTGAAGCAGACTTTCATGGCGAAAATTCCAACAATCAACGTTGATTTCACTGCCTTGCAAGAAGGCTTGAAGAGGCAGTTTGCCGGACTTGACCCGAACGATCCGGCGTCTTGGCCCGCATTGCCCCGATACCTTTTATGCGCGGCTGTGACAGCCGTTGTCATCACAGCTCTCTGGTTTGTCTGGCTCAGCGCGTCTGATGAAGAGTTGACCGCCGAGCGCGCCACTGAGATCAAATTGCGCGAAGATTTCACGAAAAAGTTAAGTCAGGCGGCCAGCCTGGACGCGCTGAAAAAGCAGCGCGAACAGGTCAATCAGTACGTGACGCAAATTGAAAAACAGTTGCCCAGCAAAGCTGAAATGGATGCCTTGCTGTCGGACATCAATCAGGCCGGTTTAGGGCGCAGCCTTCAATTTGAACTGTTCAGACCCGGGCAGGTCAGCGTCAAAGAATACTACGCCGAGTTGCCCATCGCCGTTCGGGTGACCGGCCGTTACCACGACATGGGTGCATTTGCGGCTGATATCGCCAACCTCTCAAGAATTGTGACGCTCAACAATCTAACCTTGACGCCCGCGAAAGAGGGCACATTGACCATGGACACGACAGCTAAGACATTCCGCTACCTGGACAATGACGAAGTCGCGCTGCAGCGCAAGACAGCAGCGCCTGCCAAGAGCGACAAGAAATGATCACCAGGCATCAACGATTAACGTTGTTTCTTTTTTGCCTGTCGCTTGTGGCGGCTTGCAGCTCGTCTGAAGAGGAGCAGTTGCAGCAGTGGATGGCGCAGCAGCGTAACCAGACACGCTCAAGGGTCGAGCGCCTTCCCGAACCGACAAAATTCACGCCGCAGGCCTATACCCAGGAAGGTGTGATTGAACCCTTCAGCAGCCAGAAACTGGCGCAAGCCCTCAAACGTGATGCTGGCCAGCCCGCACCGTCTTCGGTGCTGATCGCCCCCGAAATGGCGCGGCGCAAACAGCCCCTGGAGGCGTCGCCGCTGGATGCAGTGGTCATGGTTGGCAGTCTCATCAGAGCAGGTCAGCCGGTGGCTCTGGTGCGGGTGGATAACTTGCTTTACCAAGTTCGTGTGGGCAACTATCTGGGTCAAAACTACGGAAAAGTCACCAAGGTTTCTGAGACGGGTATCAGCCTGCGTGAAATCGTGCAGGACGCTGCCGGTGAATGGGTTGAACGGACAGCGACTCTACAGCTTCAAGAGGTATCTAAATGAACAAGCACGCAGGTTTCATCAAGGCAGCTGATGCACGAATGGCGTGGCATTTTTTACGGCAAAAAATGATGACGTCCGCTCTGGCTGTTATCGGTGCCATGGCGGTTTTATTGACTCAAACAGTTCAGGCCCAAAGAGTGAACACCATCGAGTCTGTTGCAGGCTCATTGCAAGGCGGCTCAGAAGTCATCCGTATTGATTTGGCAGAACCCTTGACAGCGCTTCCTACGGGCTTCAGCATTCAGACACCAGCGCGCATTGCGCTGGATTTCCCGGGTGTCAGCCATGCCATGGGGCGCGCAGCAGTGGAGATGAACCTGGGTAACCTGCGTTCTGCCAACGTGGTGCAGGCCGGCGAAAGGACCCGCGTGGTCTTGAACTTGAAAACATCTACTGCTTACAAGGCCGAGATCCGGGGCAAGTCGCTTTTTATCACCCTTGATCCTGTCGCAGTTGCTGTCGCACCGAGTGCTGCCCCTCCTGCTGCCTTCGCTGAAAGTCGTAACCGCGATACCTTGCCTTTGAAGGATCTGGATTTTCGGCGTGGCACCAACAACTCCGGGAGAGTCATCGTCGATTTGCCCAGTAACCAGGTCGGTGTTGATATTCGCCAGCAGGGTCAGATGTTGGTTGTTGAGTTTTTGAAAACAGCCCTGCCCGAGGGTTTGCGCCGCCGACTCGACGTGTCTGATTTTGGCACCCCGGTTCAGAGCGTGACAAGCTTTCAAACGGGCGACAAGGTACGCATGGTGATTGAGCCCAAGGGCTTGTGGGAGCACAGCGCCTACCAAAGCGACAACCAGTTCGTGGTGGAGGTGCGCGAGCAAAAAATAGACGCCAACAAACTGGCGCAGGGTGCAGGTTACGCAGGCGAAAAGTTGTCGCTGAACTTCCAGAACATTGAAATCCGTTCCTTGTTGCAGGTGATTGCTGATTTCACCAATTTCAACATCATTGCGTCTGATACCGTCACGGGTGCCGTGACTTTGAGGCTCAAAGATGTACCCTGGGATCAGGCGCTTGACATTATTTTGCAAGCCAGAGGGCTGGGCATGCGCAAGACCGGAAACGTGTTGCTGATTGCGCCCAAGGATGAACTGGCAGCAAAAGAAAAGCTGGAACTCGAGTCAAGAAATGCGGTTCAAAGTCTCGAGCAGGTGCGAACGCAAGATTTCAAGCTCAACTATGCCAAAGCGAGTGAAATTGCAGCGGCCTTGAGAGGGACGGGTGGTGCAGCAGCAAACAACAGAATTTTGTCAGCGCGCGGCAGTGTGATTTTCGAAACACGTACCAATCAGGTGTTTGTCACTGATATTCCTGTGAATCTTGAACAGGTTCAGGCTTTGATCGCCAAGATAGACATTCCTGTGCGGCAGGTTCTGATCGAAGCTCGAATCGTTGAGGCGGCTGACTCGTTTGGGAAATCACTTGGCGTTCGATTGGGGGGTGCTCCTTTTGGCGAGGGCAGTAGATACACGAGCTTCGGTGCCACATACAACGCACTGAATGCCAGCTCAACCAGTGGATCCTTCTTGAACCTGCCTGCCGTAGGCCAAAACGGCTTTGGCCCCGCAAACTTTGCGATTTCGCTGTTCAATGCTGCCAAAACTCGATTTTTGAACTTGGAAATCTCCGCCGCTGAAGCCGATGGCAGAGGCAAGATTGTGTCCAGCCCCCGCATCGTGACGGCTGACCAGGTCAAAGCCCTGATAGAGCAGGGCACCGAGTTGCCCTACCAGCAAGCCACATCCAGCGGCGCGACCGCGGTTTCCTTTCGCAAAGCCAACCTGAAGCTTGAAGTGACACCGCAGATCACGCCTGAGGGCAACATTATTCTCAACGTTGACGTTAACAAGGACAGCGTGGGCCGCGCAACAGCCAATGGTTTTGCCATTGATACCAAGCACATCCAAACCCAGGTGCTGGTCGAAAACGGCGGTACGGTGGTGATTGGTGGAATTTACGAGCAAAACGACCGTGAAGACGAGACAAGAGTCCCTTTTTTTGGCGACTTGCCTGTCTTGGGCAATCTCTTCAAACAAAAGACCCGCACGGCGACGAAGTCCGAGCTGCTGGTTTTCATCACGCCTAAAATGCTGACGAACGGCGCGCCTCTGCGTTAAATTCAGTCACCCGATGATTCTGTTGCAGCCTTTAAAGTGAATGCCTCATCTGTCACCATCGCCTGCGTGGGTTTGCCCGGTTCAGGCAAGTCAACGATTGGACGCCAACTGGCCCGACGGCTCGACTGGCGGTTTTTCGACTCTGATGTGGTCTTAGAGCGCAGGATGGGCTGCTCGATTCGCGAATTTTTCGAACGCGAGGGCGAGGCTGTTTTTCGTGACCTCGAGCAAGAGGTGATCGGTGAGCTCACACAAAACGGCGCTTGCGTGTTGTCGACCGGCGGCGGCGTGGTGTTGCGCCAGACAAACCGCGACAACCTTCACCAGCGCTGTCAGACGGTGTACCTGCACTCCGCGCCTGTTGAGGTTTTCAGGCGATTGCGCAACGACCAGAACCGTCCCCTGCTACAAGTCGCTGACCCGCTGGCCAGGCTCAAGGAACTGTATGCTGCACGCGATCCGCTGTACCGGGAAGCGGCGCATTTCGTGGTCGAAACAGGCCGTCCGTCGGTGGCCACACTGGTCAGCACAATTTTGACGCAGCTTGAACTGGCGGGTGTATTGCCAGCGCACAGTTAACGGCTGCCTCTACACTTGCAACATGCAAGTCAACTCCTCTTTGATGCCGGCACAAGTTCATATTGAACTGGCTGACCGAAGCTACCCCATCCTCATCGGTTCTGGCTTGCTGGCCGAGGCGTCCACTTACCAACATCTGCCGCCGGCTAGCACCGCACTGATTGTTTCCAACACGACAGTTGCGCCTTTGTATACAGCCCAACTTCAGGCAGCTCTGGGGGCGCACTACCCCAGGGTGCTCTTGCTTGACTTGCCCGATGGCGAAGCGCACAAGGACTGGCCAACCCTGCAATTGATTTTTGACGCTTTGCTGGCCAACAGCTGTGACCGTAAAACAGTCCTGTTTGCGTTGGGCGGTGGCGTGGTGGGTGACATGACAGGTTTTGCCGCAGCCAGCTACATGCGCGGCGTGCCGTTTGTACAAATACCCACGACACTACTGGCGCAGGTGGACTCATCTGTCGGTGGCAAAACAGCTGTCAATCACCCGCTGGGAAAAAACATGATTGGCGCTTTTTACCAGCCGCAGCTGGTGGTTTGCGACCTCGACACCCTCAAAACCCTGCCGCCGCGCGAACTCAGCGCCGGACTGGCGGAAATCATCAAATACGGGCTGATTGCGGACATGCCGTTTCTGGTCTGGATGGAGGCCAATATCGGCGCCCTGCTGGCCAGCGAGCCCGCCGCTCTGGCATTTGCCATCCAGCGCAGTTGCGAAATCAAGGCGTATGTTGTGGGGCAAGATGAGCGCGAGCAAGGCTTGAGAGCGATTTTGAACTTCGGCCACACCTTTGGCCATGCGATTGAGTCTGGCATGGGCTACGGCCAGTGGCTTCATGGTGAGGGCGTAGGCTGCGGCATGGTGATGGCCGCGCATTTGTCGCAGCGCCTGGGGCTGGTGGACATGGCTTTTGTTGACCGCCTGACGGGGTTGATTCAACGCGCCGGTTTGCCCGTCAAAGGCCCGATCCTTAACGCAGTCGATAACGCCGGGCGTTATCTTGAACTGATGCGGGTGGATAAAAAATCAGAAGCTGGCGAAATTCGTTTTGTGCTGATTGACGGGCCTGGCAGGGCGACGGTGCGCCCAGCACCTGATGCCCTGGTGCGCGAG
>CANJWZ010000053.1 GCA_947478725.1 Comamonadaceae bacterium | reverse complement strand
TGTATCAGGTGGGCGAAGGTCAGGCGCGAGCGTTTATGCTGATTGAGCTGATCAGCAAACAGGTCAAATTGCCGATCAAACCTGAAGAGTTGAGGAAAATCGTCTGAATCTGGCAATTGCCCGAGCCACAAGGCGTTTTCGGGTCAAAAACACATTGGTTATACTTCGTTCACCTAATGAACAGATGGCAGATTTCCTGCTTTGCCATCACTCTGGCTGCGCACGCTGATCGTGATACGGCACCGCGGTAGCCTGCCTGAAACGCAAAAATCCGGGATTTCCAAATCCATTATCTACAGTCATCTCGCCGAACTTCACCGGCTTATGTCAGCTCTCCAAGAAGAAAATCATCTTAAGGTCATGCGTCTCTTGCTGGATAACCCTAGTTTGAGTCAGCGCGAACTCGCGGATGCGCTTGGTGTCAGTCTGGGGAAAATCAATTATTGTCTCAAGGCTTTGATGGACAAGGGTCTTGTCAAGGTCCAAAACTTCCGCAATAACCAAAACAAGCTCGCATACGCCTATTTGCTGACCCCACTTGGCATTGCCGAAAAGGCGAGCCTAACCAAGCAGTTCCTGCGCAGAAAAATCGCGGAATATGAAGGATTAAACCGGGAAATCGAACAGCTCAGGAGCGAGATCCTGGAGCAAAACAGCCCGGTTGAGACGCAACCCCCGCAGAGTTAACCGTCCGGATATGAATTTCACGAAAACACACAGCTCTTTGCTTTCATTGCTCTTGAGGTTGTGGGGTCATTTCAGCAGGCGGCGCCAGCGGCAATTCATTGTCGTCATGGCTCTTATGCTGATAAGTGCCGCTGCCGAGGTTGTGAGCCTGGGGGCTGTGCTCCCGTTCATCGGCGTATTGATCGCACCTGAGAGGGTTTTCGGCAACCCCTTGATTTCCAATCTGGTGCGTGGGTTTGGTATCACGTCGGCAGAACAGTTGATGTTGCCGCTGACGATCACGTTTGCTTCGGCAGCGCTGATTGCCGGTGCCATCAGGATGTTTTTGATGTGGGCCAGTACACGGCTGGCTTACGCGGGCGGCGCGGACCTGAGCATAGAGGTTTACCGGCGAACGCTATATCAGCCGTACAGGGTCCATGTGGCGCGAAACAGCAGTGAAGTCATCAGCGGTATAACCACCAAGGTTCATAATGTTGTTTTCGAATTGTTGATGCCGTTGTTGATACTAGGCAGCGCGGTTATTCTTCTTATCTCAATCACAGCGACGCTGCTTGTCATCAAGCCCTTAGTGGCTATTGTTGTCACGGGAGGATTTGGCGCCTGTTACGGACTCATTTCGTGGTCGTCGCGTCGGCTGCTTCATCAAAACAGCATGCGGATAGCCTACGAGCAAACCCAAGTTGTGAAAGCGCTTCAGGAAGGCCTGGGCGGCATCCGGGACGTGTTGCTTGACAGCACCCAGCCTGCCTATTGCGGCATCTACCGAAATGCTGACCTCTCGCTGCGCCGCGCGCAGGCAAGCAACAGCTTCATAGGGTCAAGCCCCCGCTTCATCATGGAGGCCATCGGCATGGTCCTCATTGCGGCGCTGGCCTACGCTCTGAGCCGGCAAGCGGGCGGCGTGGCCTCTGCCTTGCCCGTTCTTGCCGCACTGGCGCTAGGCGCGCAGCGGCTGTTGCCGGCGTTGCAGCAGGCTTACAACTCATGGACCACGATTGCCGGTTGCGAAGCTTCACTCTGCGACATTTTGAACCTTCTGGATCAGCCCTTACCCGAAGACGTGCTGGAGCGGATTCCGCCACCGCTACCGTTCCAGACATCCATTCAATTCGACGCCGTGGGTTTTCGCTATTCGGCTGGCAGCCCGCTGGTGCTTGATGACCTGAACCTGATCATCCCCAAAGGCGCACGTGTGGGTTTTGTAGGGACAACCGGTAGCGGCAAAAGCACGACACTGGATATCCTGATGGGTCTACTGTTGCCTACCGAAGGCCGCTTGCTCGTTGACGGCCAATTGATTTCTGGCCGCAGAACCCGCTCTTGGCAGCAGAGTATTGCGCACGTGCCGCAGAGCATCTACCTTGCAGACGCCACGCTCGCAGAAAACATTGCGTTCGGTGTGGCGTGGGAAAGTATTGACATGGACCGGGTGAAGAGGGCAGCGCGACAGGCGCATATCGCAGAATTCATCGAAGAAAAGCCCGAGGGCTATGGCGCTTTTGTCGGTGAGCGGGGCATCAGGCTGTCGGGTGGGCAAAGGCAGCGGATAGGTATTGCCCGAGCGCTCTACAAGCAGGCCAGTGTGCTGGTGTTCGATGAGGCCACAAGCGCGCTCGATAATGCCACCGAGCAATCGGTGATGGATGCCATTGATGAGCTCAATCGCGACCTGACCATCCTCATGATTGCGCACCGTCTTACAACCGTGAGGCATTGCGACATCATTGTGGAGCTTGAGCGGGGCAGGGTGGTTGGCATGGGTTCGTACGAAGAGCTGATGAAGTCAAGCCCCAGCTTTCGGTCCATGGCGACGGTGATTGCGTGAAGTTGCAAACTTTTTGGGCGCGTGACGCCATTTTTTAAAAGAAGGAAAACAAATGAATATCTTTTTGACTGGCGGCTGCGGCTACAAGGGCACCGTCCTCGTTCCCAAGTTGCTGGCGGCTGGACATGCCGTTCGCGTACTTGACACGATGTGGTTCGGCAACTTTCTGGAACCACATGCCAACCTGACCGTGGTCGAGGGTGATGTTCGTGACATCGAAAAAATATCACTCGATGGCGTTGACGCCGTGATTCACCTGTCTTCTGTTGCCAACGATCCCTGTGGCGACCTGGACCCCAAACTCACCTGGGAAATCAGCGCCCTGGCAACCATGCAACTGGCTGACAGAGCCGTTCGGTGTGGCGTCAAACAGTTTATCTATGCCTCTTCCGGCAGCGTTTACGGCGTCAAAGATGAAGATCAGGTCACCGAAGATCTCGAGCTCAAGCCAATTTCCGAATACAACAAGACGAAGATGGTCTCAGAACGTGTGCTTTTGAGCTATACCGACAAGATGGCCATCCAGATCGTCAGGCCTGCGACGGTATGTGGTTATTCACCACGCATGCGCCTTGACGTCGCAGTCAACCTGCTGGCAATGCAGGCCCTTTCAAAAGGAAAAATTACGGTTTTTGGGGGCGACCAGACGCGACCCAATATCCATATCGACGACATCACCGATTTGTATGTTTTTCTTTTGGACCATCCTGAAGTAACTGGAGTGTTCAACGCCGGATTCGAAAACATTTCCATCATGGATATCGCCCACTTGGTCACCAAACAGGTGCCTGTCGACATCGCGGTTACCGCGTCCAGCGATCCACGTTCCTATCGCGTCAACTCAGACAGGCTCCTCGCGACTGGGTTCAGGCCCAAGAAGACGGTAGACAACGCCATATCGGAAATCGTCGAGAAGTTCCGCTCCGGCGTACTCAAGGACGAAGATCATTTTTACAATCTTCGGTGGATGGAAAAAACCGTCCTTAAGGGCAAGACAGCATGACCATGGCGACACCGGGAAACGATTTTTTTGCAGACTATTCAAAACGGCTACAAGCGTCGCTCGCCGATGCTGAATGGTCGGGTGTGGCGCAGCTTGCTGCAGACATCCATACCTGCTGGTTGGAAAAGAAGCAGGTATTTTTCTGCGGCAATGGCGGCAGCGCAGGCAACGCCATCCACCTTGCAAATGACTTCTTGTATGGCATCGCAAAACGCCCCGGGGGCGGGCTTCGAGTTCATGCGCTTTCCGCCAATCCAGCGGTCATCACATGCTTGGCAAATGACATTGGCTATGACCGGATCTATTCCGAGCAGCTTTCGGTCCTGGCAAACCCCGACGACGTGCTGGTGGTCTTGTCGGGCAGCGGCAATTCGCCCAATATCGTCGCTGCGCTGGAGCAGGCCAAGGTCATGGGTGTAAAGAGCTATGCAATATTGGGGTTTACTGGCGGGCGGTGTAAAGAGTTGGCCGACGTCCCCATTCATTTCGCGGTGGACGACATGCAGATTTCTGAAGATCTTCAACTGGTTGTAGGGCACATGCTGATGCAGTGGCTTTATGCCAATCGCCCCCAACCCCAGTGAGATGGATCAAGCTATGAGCAAAGTCCTTGTTGTCGGAAGCAATTCATTTTCTGGCGCCAGTTTTGTCGATGCGCTGACCCAGGCTGGCCATAACGTTATCGGCACGGGCCGTTCGCCGAAGCCTCACGAGGCATTTACGCCGCACGAGTGGTCGTCGCGGTCGGGTACTTTCAGTTTTTACCAGTACGACCTTAACCACGACCTGGGCGCGTTGATGGCGCTGATTGAGCACGAGCAGCCGTCTTATGTTGTCAACTTTGCGGCCCAAAGCATGGTTGCAGAAAGCTGGAAAAACCCGGATCACTGGTTCATGACGAATGTGGTTTCAACCGTCCGCTTTCATGACCAGTTGCGCCTATGCACTTTTCTTAAAAAGTACGTGCATGTCACCACCCCCGAAGTCTACGGCAGCACCAGTGGCTCCATTGATGAAAGTACGCCTTTCAACCCGAGCACGCCGTATGCGGTATCCCGTGCCGCGGGAGATATGAGTCTCAAAACGTTTTTCTCCGCCTACAAGTTCCCGGTCGTTTTTACCAGGGCGGCGAATGTCTTTGGGCCAGGCCAGCAGCTATACCGCATCATCCCGCGGACTATTCTTTTCATCAAACTTGGGCGCAAGCTGCAACTTCATGGCGGCGGGCACTCCGAACGCTCCTTTATTGCCATTGACGATGTGTCCGACGCAACCATGCGCATCATGGAGGGCGGAACGCCCGGTGAGACTTACCATATATCGACAACGCGCATCATCACCATCCGTAACCTGGTTCACATGATCTGTGACAGGTTGAAGGTGTCTTTCGATGACCATGTCGAAATCGTTGGCGAGAGGCTTGGCAAAGATGCCGCCTACACGCTGAATAGTGACAAGCTCCGCAGCCAGTTGGGCTGGCGCGACCAGGTATCCCTGGAGCAGGGGATTGACGACACCATCGCCTGGGTGGAGCGCTGGCTTGAAGACCTCAAGCAGATCCCGGCTGACTATATTCATAAACCTTGATCAGGACGTATCCGTGAAAAATAAAGCAGTGCAGGGCCGTGAGATTGATTTGCTTGTCAATTACCCAAAGAGCAAACGTAACGTCGAGGACCGGGGTCAAAGCAAAACCGAAGCGGATCGCGCCATTGCCCGCAAATTCGGCAAGGAGTTTTTTGACGGTGACCGAAGCCAGGGTTACGGTGGGTTCAACTACCTCCCGCGTTTCTGGCAGCCGGTTGTTCCGACGTTGCAGCAGCATTTCGGCCTTGGATCAACAAGCTCGCTGCTGGATGTAGGCTGCGGCAAGGGCTTCATGATGCATGACCTTGCAGAACTCATTCCCGGCATTACCGTCAAGGGCATTGATGTTTCTGAATACGCGATTACCAACGCCATAGAAGACATGCGCCCTCATGCACATGTGGCCGATGCACGCAAGTTGCCATTTGCCGATGATTCTTTCGATGTGGTGATTTCAATCAACACCATCCATAACTTGGTGCGCGAGGAGTGTGGCAAGGCACTGCAGGAGATTGAAAGGGTAAGCCGCGGCAAGTCGTATATCACCGTTGATGCCTACCGGACTGAAGAAGAAAAGATACGCATGTATGCATGGAACCTCACCGCGCAAACCATCATGCATGTGGACGAGTGGAAAGCTTTCTTCGCCGAGGTTGGCTACACCGGCGACTACTACTGGTTTATTCCATGACTCCGGAAATTGCCAAGCAGCTGCTTTTCCGCATGCGCCGGATTCGCTTTGTCGAGCTTGAGATCGCAAGGCGCTATGGGGAGGGGAAGATGCGTTGCCCCACTCACCTTTCAGTTGGCCAGGAAGCCGTCTCGGCTGCGGTCGGGCTGGCGCTGCGCAATGATGACCTCGCTGTCAGTGGCCACAGGGCGCATGCCCATTACCTCGGCAAAGGCGGAAGCCTTCGCGCCATGCTCGCCGAAATTTACGGCAAGGTCGACGGATGTGCGCGGGGACGTGGCGGTTCCATGCACCTGATTGACGAATCTGTGGGATTTATGGGCAGCACAGCTATTGTTGCCGGAACCGTGCCGGTGGGCGTGGGCTTGGGTTATGGCATGAAATGCAAGGGAACCGACCAAGTAAGCTGCGTCTTCCATGGCGACGCCGTGGTCGAAGCGGGCGTTTTCTTCGAGTCGCTTAATTTCGCAGTAGTGAAAAAGTTACCGGTTTTGTTCCTTTGCGAAAACAACCAGTACTCGGTTTATTCGCACCTGCGTGTCAGGCAGCCGGAAAACCGCAGCATCGCCAAAATGGCTGAAGGGCTTGGAATTGCTGCAAGCACAGGTAATGGAAATGATGTTGAACAGGTTTTCGACATGACCATGGCTGCGCTCAGCGGGATCCGCGACGGGGGCGGGCCGAGATTTCTGGAGTTTTCCACTTATCGTTGGCTTGAGCACTGCGGCCCGAATTACGACAACGACATCGGTTATCGCAGTGAAGCGGAATTCCTCGAGTGGAAAAAGAAGGATCCGATTGCGCGTTACGAGGCCGAGCTGATTGGCCAGGGTGTTGTGACGCCTGCGGATATCCAGCGCATGGACGCCGAGATTCAGGGTGAAGTTTTCGAAGCCTTTGATTTTGCAGACGCGTCACCTTATCCCGAGGCTGAAAGTGCCGGCTTTGATCTTTATGCGCCGGAACCTGCGATTGCAACTGCACGACAGAGTGTGAGGATTTGAGATGGCTGTGATGACATTCGCCAAGGCGATCAATGAGGCCTTGTCGCTGGCCATGGTGCAGGATGAAAGCGTTATTTGTTACGGGCTGGGTGTGGACGACCCCAAGGGTGTCTTTGGCACAACCCTCGGTTTGCAGGAAAAGTTCGGCCCTGACCGTGTGTTCGACATGCCTACTTCTGAGAACGCGATGACCGGCATCGGCGTCGGCGCTGCCCTGTATGGCATGCGGCCGGTCATGACGCATCAACGACTGGACTTTGCGCTGCTCTCCATGGATCAGCTCGTCAACAACGCCGCCAAGTGGCGCTTCATGTTCGGGGGACAACGAGGCGTATCGCTGACTGTGAGGATGATCCTGGGCCGCGGCTGGGGTCAGGGTCCAACCCATTCTCAAAATCTGCAGGCGTGGTTTGCGCATATACCCGGCTTGAAGGTCGTGATGCCTTCCACGGCAGAAGATGCGAAGGGTTTGTTGCTGTCTTCCATTTTCGACCCGGACCCGGTCATCTTTCTGGAACACCGCTGGTTGCATAACCTGCGTGGTGAAGTTCCTGATGGTGACTGCCGGATACCCATCGGCAAGGCGCGTTACCTTCGGGAGGGCGATGACCTGACGGTGGTGGCGATGTCTTATATGACGATCGAAGCCTTACACGCCGTTGATCACCTCAAGGCGCAGGGCGTGCATTGCGACCTCATTGACCTTCGCACGGTCAACCCCATTGACTGGCCTGCTATCGAAAGCTCTGTGCGTCGCACTGGAAGGTTGCTCGTCTTGGATACCGGCACGCTCACCGGTTCGGTATCTGGTGAGATCGTTGGCCGGGTAGCGACAAGCTGCTGGAATGACCTCAAGGGTGCACCGCAGCGCCTGGCCATGCCTGACTACCCGGAAGGTACCAGTCCCGCCTTGACGAAGGACTACCACGTCAGGGCGGAGCACATCGCAGAGCGCATTGGTGTGATGCTGTCGCAGGACATTGAGTTCATGTCGCTCGCGGAGCAGCGTAAACATCCTCATGACGTTCCGGGTGACTGGTTCACAGGTCCTTTCTGATTTGAAGATGGCCAAGTTGCGGGTTGTTGTGATTGCTGCAAGCGCCGATATAGGAGCACATCTTGTCGAGCATTTTTTGCAGGCAGGTGCTGACGTTGTGGGAACCTATCGCAGCCATTCACCGCGTATGGCAGAACTTGAAAAGGCTGGCGCAAGGCTGTTTCCACTGGACATTTCCTCGGGCGAACAAGTCGCAGCCTTCGCCGGAAAACTAAGGGAGATAGGTTACGCCTGGAACGTGCTCATCAGTGCGGCTGGCTTGCTTGATCCCATCGGTCCGTTTTTCTCTACCGGTTTCGATGAATGGGAAGCCAGTGTCATCACAAATTCAACGGCACAGCTGAGGGTGCTGCATGCGATTCACAGCCTGCGTGACCGGTCCGGACTGGCAAAAATTGTTTTCTTCGCCGGTGGCGGTACCAACGGAACGTTTGACAACTATTCAGCTTACTGCCTTGGCAAGCTTTCGTTGATCAAGATGACTGAACTGCTGGATAGCGAATGCCCTGACCTCCAGGTATCCATCGTCGGCACTGGCTGGGTCAATACAAAAATCCACCGGCAGACCATTGCCGCAGGCGACGCTGCAGGCATCAACTTCAGCAAGACCCGCGAGTTCATGGGGTCGTCTGAGGGGGGGGCATCCTTACAGGATGTGGCTCAATGTGTTGAATGGTGTCTGGCCGCGCCGCGCAGTGCCGTGAGCGGGCGCAACTTCTCTTTGGTTCATGACCAATGGCGTGAACCCCGATTCATCGAAGCCCTGATTGCCAATCCTGGCAGCTACAAGCTCCGTCGCCTTTCTTAGGCCTTACTATTTCCTCCTAAAAAGAACCATGAAGCTAAGCGACTACGTCATTGAGGACATCTACTCCCGCGGAACGCGACATGTCTTTGGAATGTCCGGCGGTGCTGCCGTTCATTTGTTCGATTCCGCAGCAAAACACCCGGGTGTTGGAACCACCTTTGTCGCGCACGAGCAATCCGCTGCCATGGCTGCCGATGGCTACTACCGCGTATCAGGACGGCTAGGCGCCTGCGTTGTTACCAGCGGCCCCGGCGCCACCAATTTACTGACGGGTGTCTGCTGCTCCTACTACGATTCCGTACCCGCGCTGATGCTCACCGGGCAGGTTGCGACGCACCGGCTCAAAGGGGCACGAAAAGTACGTCAGGTCGGGTTTCAGGAGACCGATGCCCTTTCCATATATTCAAGCGTTACGAAATATGCTGAGCAGCTTCGGGACCCAAACCGGGTAGCCATTACCCTAGACAGGGCATACGCTGAAGCGGAAGAAGGCAGGCCTGGGCCCGTTCTGGTGGATATACCTGACGACCTACAGCGCGCCAATGTTGACCCGGGCAACATGCCCCGGTACGCAGCGACGGCAAAACCGACGTCAGAAAATCTACCCCGTCAGGTGGTGGCCCTACTCAAGGAAATCTCTACAGCTAAGCGCCCGGTTTTTATTCTCGGCGGCGGTTGCAGCACTCCTCGCAAAGTTGATGAGTTGCGCGAGTTCCTGTCGCGGGTTGACATACCTCTGGTGCAGACATGGGCCGGTCTTGACCTTATTCCGCATGACTGGAAACACCGCATCGGTACGTTTGGCGTCTACGGCTCGCGTCTTGGCAATTTTGCAGTTCAGCATGCCGACCTTGTTGTTTGCCTGGGCACGCGCCTTTCGCAAAATCTGACGGGCGGCCTTCTTGATGCCTTTGCATCTGGGGCTCGAATCGTCATGGTGGATGCAGACCGGGGCGAGATGGACAAGTTTGATGGATACGGCATTAAGATATCCGGTCGGATTCACTGCCTCATGGCAGACTTCCTTCGGGAGGCAATGGTCGCGCTAACGGAGTTCCAGCCGCCAGCCATTGCGCCCTGGCTGGCGACCATAGACCGGTGGCGAAATGAGCTGCCGGACGATATACCCGAAGAGCCAGCCGACAGCGCGGGATACGTCGATGCACATGATTTCGTACGCAAGCTTTCTGCGGTGCTGTCTGATGACGAAATTGTCTTTGTCGATACCGGCGGCAATCTGACCTGGACTTGCAACAACCTGCGGGTGAAACCTCGGCAGAGGGTTCTGTCTGCCTGGAACTTCACGCCCATGGGCTATGCGGTTCCAGCGGGTATTGGCGGGGCAGTCGCGGCACCCGGGCTGCCCGTTACCTGCATCATCGGCGACGGCGGTTTGCAACTTTGCCTCGGCGAACTGGCTACTGTTGTACGTCATCAGTTGCCGCTAAAAATCGTGCTCTTTAACAACCATGCGCATGGCATTCAAAAGCAGACACTTGAAACCTGGCTTGACGCCAACTACGCTGGTGTGGACATCGCTTCCGGCCTTGGCCTGTCGAATTTTCCTGAAGTCGCAAAAGCCATGGGGCTACCGGTCATTACCATCTCAAAAACTTCAGAGATAAACCAAAAGCTCAAGGAGGCCTATGCGATGAGTGGGCCGGTCTTTTGTAATATAGAAATCAACCCTTCCCAAAAGCTTTATCCGGTGCTCAAGGCCGGCTCAGAGCTCGACAACCAGATGCCACTCATGCCGGCCGATCGGCTTGTAGCGTTGCGCGCACTCTAATTTATAAAAAGGAAATTTCCCATGCTGGTTGAACGCTTCGACAATCTTTTTGACTTTCTCGCGGACCATCCTCAGGACCACGCAAGAGGCACCTCCCTTTATCGCTTTGTGGAAGGGTTGGCAAATGCTGCCTTTCATGAGGCTCAACCGGAATTTGAAGCAGGCAAAAAAGTTGTGATTGGCGAGCTCGGGTCCATTGTCCTTCCTTACGAAAAGATGGGGGCCATAGACTCCATCGACTTGTTTGGGCTTGACGAACTGTTGATGTTCTCTTTCTACTACCGCAACCGCGGGCGTTACGCCCGCGCTGCTGATATCGGTGCCAATCTCGGCCTTCATTCCATACTGCTCTCGCTGTGCGGCTCAAAAGTGGACGCCTATGAGCCGGACCCTGCGCACCATGAAAAGCTGATCCGCAACCTTGCGCTCAATGGCATCGACAGTTGCACGGTTCACAAAGCGGCAGTATCGGAAAAAGACGGAACGATGCAATTTGTTCGTGTGCTGGGCAACACAACAAGTAGCCATCTCGCGGGCGCTAAAGCCAACCCCTACGGCGAACTTGAGCGTTTTGACGTGGCAGTGCATGACATCAAGGCCATTGCGGAGCGGGTTGACCTTTTCAAGATTGACGCAGAAGGACACGAAGCTGTCCTCCTCAATGCGTTGCCGATTGAGGCATGGAAACGGGTCGATGCCTTCGTGGAGATCGGGACGCCCGAAAACGCCCGCACGGTTTTTGACCGGTTTCATAAAACAGGTGTCAATATTTTTTCCCAGAAGCGGGGCTGGGCCCGCGTCGAGTCCATTGAACATGTTCCCGTGACCTACAAGGAAGGCGGCATTTTCATAAGCGCAAAGCCGGTGATGCCTTGGCAAGCCTGACACCTCAAGTCCTCGAAATGAGGGCTGCAGTCCTTTCAAGGCTGAACGAACCGCTCGAGCTGGTATCGGGCATTGAGTGCGGGCAGCCCGGTCGTGGCCAGGTGCTGGTCAAGCTGGCTTACAGCGGGGTGTGCCACAGCCAGTTGATGGAGGTACGTGGTCGCCGTGGCGCGGACGCGTATCTTCCTCATCTGCTCGGGCACGAAGGTACCGGCAAGGTGGTGCAAGTCGGTGAAGGCGTCAGCAAGGTCAAGCCGGATGATCTCGTTGTTCTTGGCTGGATCAAGGGTAGCGGGCTGGATGGCGGCGGGGTGCGTTACCGCTGCGCGTGCATGCCGCAGGATATAAATGCCGGCGGGGTCACAACATTTAATGAGTACGCGCTGGTTTCAGAAAACCGTGTGGTGCCGCTTCCACACGGTGTCCCGCTTGATGTAGCCGTACTCTTTGGCTGTGCGGTGCCAACCGGCGCAGGTATTGTGACAAATGACCTCAAGCCGGCTCCCGGCAGTTCGGTTGCGGTGTTTGGACTTGGCGGCATCGGCATGAGTGCGCTGATGGCGACCATGCTGTTTGAATGCGCAAAAGTTATTGCGGTGGACGTGTCTGAGGACAAGCTCGAGCTTGCCAGATCGTTTGGGGCGACACACGTTATCAATGCAGCCACTGCAGATCCAGTTGCTGAAATTCGCAAGCTGACTGGCGGCGCGGGCGTCGATTACGCCGTGGAAGCGTCAGGGCAAGCCAGTGTCATAGAACAGGCCTTTGAATCCATACGGCGCGGCGGTGGCGTTTGTGTCTTCGCATCACACCCGGAGCATGGCAAGCGCATTTCGATTGATCCTTATGAATTGATTTGTGGCAAGCAGATTCGGGGCAGCTGGGGCGGCAGCAGCAATCCCGACAGGGATATCCCGATGTTCGCAAAACTATATCTTGAAGGTCGCCTACCGCTTGAAAAGCTCATCACCAAGAGATATTCGCTGGAAGCTATCAATGAAGCACTTGATGACCTAGAGCATCACCGTATCGGAAGACCGTTGATTGAGATTGACTGTTCGATCAATTAGAAGGCAAGCAAGGTTTTTTGACTTTGATAGATCAATTGCTAATTACTGTACTGACATATGTGTAAACTTAAGCGGAGCCCGAGCTTTTTGTAGTTGTTGGACTGCTGACTAATTAATGGAAAACGCGATGAGAAAAAAAACCTTGGTGTATCTAGCAGATTTGACCCACAGGGGTCTGGTTCTGTCTTCAAATGTATTTCCGCTCTCAATTGGCTTGATTGGTGCTTATCTGATAAAGAAACGACCAGATATTGAAGTCGAGCTGTTTAAATATCCCGAGGATTTAAGCGCAGCCATTGAAAAATTGAAACCCGATGTCATTGCATTTGCAAACTATTCCTGGAATTTTCATATCAGCTACGAGTACGCCCGAGTTATAAAAAGTCTTTGGCCAGATATGCCTGTGATTTTTGGAGGTCCTAACTACGGTATGGAGCAGGCAGAAGTCAGCGATTTTTGGGAGAAATATAACCTAATCGATTTTTACGTAGTCCGCGAAGGCGAAGAGGCGTTTGTCCGTTTAATGGATTCGCTGCTCGCTCATGAAATCAGTCCGTCTCTCGTCAAGTCAGGCTTGCCGGCACTTCCAAATTGTCACTATCTTTCCGGCGGGAAAGTTATAACTGGTCCTGATTTGCCGCGTCTTACCCTGGAGGAAATTCCATCCCCTTACCTTATGGGGCTGATGGACAAATTTTTCGACGAAAGCCTAGGGCCAATGATCCACACCACGCGTGGATGTCCTTTTAGCTGTGCGTTTTGTACAGAAGGTGCGCCTTACTACAACATTGTTGAACAGCGCATGGAAACCCTTAGTGAGGAGCTTCACTACATTGCACAACGGGTGCGAGGTCCACTTGACCTCTATATATCTGATGCAAATTTCGGTATGTTCAAGCAAGACATAGACAAAGCACAAATACTTGCAGACATGCAAAAAGAATACGGTTATCCCAAATATATCCATGTCTCAACTGGGAAAAATCAAAAGGAACGCGTTTTGGATATAGCGAAAATGCTGGACGGCGCAGTCAGCATGGCCGCGTCACTTCAGTCAACTGATCCGGTGGTGCTTAAAAATGTTTCGAGATCGAACATCTCGATTAGCAAGCTTACTGCTGTGGGCAAGTTGGCGAACAAAGTAGAGGCTGGAACATACAGTGAAATTATTCTGGGATTACCGGGAGACACGTTCAAGGCACATAGTCAAAGTCTTGAAGACTGCGTCAACGCGAACTTTGACAATATTCGAATGTACCAGCTGATCATGCTGCCGCAGACGGAATTAAATACACCTGCCAGCCGAGAAAAGTTTGGCATGAAGTCCAAACATCGGGTGATGCCTAGGTCGTTTGGAAAATACAGTCTTGCAGGTCATGAATTTATTGCAGTTGAGTCGGAGGAAATACTTGTCGAGAACTCAACTCTTTCCTTTGAAGACTATATAAGCTGCCGCGAGCTGGACTTGACTGTAGAGTTGGTTCATAACGGTAAAATATATGAAGAGCTTCAGTCGTTTTGTGAGGCATCGGGGCTCTCATGGTTTCAATTCATACTCCGCTTTTACGAGAACAGGCGCAATTACGGAATTGAAATCAGTACTATGTATGATGATTTCAAGGCGGGACTCACTGACCGCCTTTGGGACACTCGTGAGCAGTTGGCTGACGCTGCGGCAAAGGGCATAGACGAAATGTTGGCAAATGAGCGCGGAACCAATGAAATGTCTATGGGTAAGGCAACGGGATTTTTTCTTCTTTTTGAAAAAATTAACAATGTCCTTTTTGACGAGATGAAAAAATGGCTTGCTGAACTTGGTAAGTTAGATGCCGAAGTGGAATGTTATTTCGATGAAATTCGTCGATTTAGCCGACTTCGCAAGGTTGATTTGATGGATTGTGATGTCGAGCACGTGGAGAGCTTTGTCTTTGACATTGAGGCCTTGGCGGAATCCCATTTCACGCTATCCCCCGAGCGAGTTAAATTGCCGCAGCCAAGGCAATTCAGGATCTCACATCAGCCAGAGCAATACAAACAAATCAAGGGCTATGTTAAGGAGTTTGGCCGGCATCATGACGGTATGGGCAAGATGTTAATGAGGTACCCGCATATCCATCGCATTTTTCGGCGTCCCCAAATAGTTTGAGTACCTACGACGTGCGCGATGAACAGACAAGACACGCAATAATTACAGGCGGGACGACTGGAATAGGTTTGGCTACTGCGCGTGAATTTCTTGAACGTGGTCATAGAGTCTATATTTGCGGACTTCGCACCGAACACCTCGCAGCCGCGCTTAGCAGTTTGAGTTCCGAATTTGGGCATGCCGATGTTGGAGGCACTATCTGTGATGTTCGCTCGCTCGATTCGGTTAACCAGTTGGTGGCCAATGCAGTTGCCTTCTTAGGTCAAATCGATACCTTGGTCAACAACGCAGGGGTTGCTTTCGTAACCCCTTTTGAAGAGATTTCTCCGGACCAATGGAAGAACATCATCGATACCAATTTGACGGGCGTATTTAACTGCTGTCGAGCTGCATTGCCCTGGTTGAAAAGGGCTGGACGTTCCGATATCCTAAATCTTGGCAGTCGTTCAGGACGGTATTCTTTCGCAGGTGGCGCGGGTTACAACACCACAAAATTTGGCCTGCAAGGTTTTACCGAGGCACTATTTTTAGATCTACATCAATATGGGGTTCGTGTCAGTTTGATTGCACCTGGCACCGTTGCGACAGGTCTTGGTGGGACTGCGGTGAAAGACTGGCACCTACAGCCCGCAGATGTTGCCAAGGTTATCGCAGATGTTATCGCCTCGGACTCCAGAGTTGCCGTCAATTGGGTGGAGTTACGCCCAGCGCGGCCACAGTAAAAAACGCTCATCTATGAATGAAACTCATACATTTCCACCAGCCCTTTTGGGTATGCGGGCCGTAGTAACTGGTGGAGCTCAGGGCATTGGTGCTGCCATATGCTGGGGTTTGAAACTGGCCGGAGCAGACGTTGTGGTTGCCGACCAGCAAGGAGAAAAAGCACGCGAAATCGCGGCCAAGCTTGGTTCATGCGGCGGTGCTGCGCTTGCAGTTACAGCAGATGTATCAACGAACGAAGGATGTCAGAACGTAATAACAACTGCGGTTAGCGCCTTGGGAGGATTGGACATACTGATTAACTGTGCTGCCCCAGGTCGAGATAAGTTATTGCTTGGAAAGTTGTCTCCAGTGGACTGGGATTTGCATCAGAAAATAGTGTTGGACGCTTCTGTCATGTTGGCAGATTTTGCTAGTGAGCATTTGGCGGTAAGTGGTCGTGGTGTGATAGTAAATATCTCCTCCGTCACAGCATCATCCATAGCGATCGACCAATGCTCTTGGCCTTATCACGTCTCGAAAGCTGGGCTTGATCAACTTACCCGCTGGTTGGCCGTACGTTTTGGGGGGCATGGCATTCGGGTAAACGCCGTTTCTCCAGGCTTGGTGGATCGGGACATTGGCCACAAGCTGTCAGATAACTTGGAATACCGGTCAATTATTGAGGCTGTCGTGCCTCTACGACGAGCGGGTACTGGCGAAGATATTGCAAAAGCTGTAGTGTTCTTAAGCTCTACTCAGGCATCTTACATAACGGGACAAGTATTGACGGTGGACGGCGGTCTTGGAGTGAATGAGGTTTTCGGTGCCGCGCTGAAAGCCCATCAGATCGGTAAAAAACTGCCCGTGGGCAGCACTGCATGAGCAAGGTAATTTCCAGCTTAGTGGCTGACGTTGATCTGGTTCGGCAAAAAGCAGGTGCGGGAAAACGGCTTGTTTTTGTATCCGGTAACTTCAACACCATACATCCAGGGCACCTGCGTCTTTTGCGCTTTGCTGCAGAGTGCGGGGACTTCCTAGTTGTTGGCGTTACTGACGATGCGTCCGAAAGTGCGCTTATTCCTGCCGAATTGCGGCTGGAAGGGGTCAAATCCATCAGCTTCATTGGCCAAGCCTTTGTGCTGCAGACCTCGCCAGAACAATTCATTCGCGAGTTGCAACCCGATGTTGTGGTCAAGGGCAAGGAGCATGGGGCACGCATCAATCCCGAACAGCCGATAGTCGAATCCTACGGCGGGCAACTCATTTTCAGCTCCGGTGAAATGCGCTTCTCTTCCATTGACCTCCTCAAGCGCGAGATGGCGGAGCCAAATTTGTCTTCGATAGTCCGACCGCAGGACTTCCCGGGCCGGCATGGCTTCACCATGGCCGATCTGCGCGACATTGTGAAGAAGTTCAAGGGGTTTCGGGTGACTGTAGTGGGGGATCTCATCGTTGATGAGTACATTACCTGCGACGCGATTGGCATGTCGCAGGAAGATCCGACGCTGGTCGTGACGCCCATCCAGAACCAGATGTTTATTGGCGGGGCTGGTATTGTTGCCGCGCATGGGCAAACATTGGGTGCCGACGTTCGCTATGTCTCCGTGTCCGGCATTGACGCCACTGCGAGATTCGCACGTGAAAAGCTGGAGGAGTACGGGGTCTCCGCAAGTATCTTTGAAGATGACAGCCGGCCCACGACGCTCAAGCAGCGCTTTCGTGCCTCGGGCAAGACATTGCTGCGCGTGAGTCATTTGCGGCAGCACGACGTAAGCCGCGATATCGCCCAGAAGCTTTCGGATTCCATCAAGGCGGCGCTGCCAAAAACCGACCTGCTTATTTTTTCAGACTTCAATTACGGATGCCTTCCGCAAGCCTTGGTGGCGGAAATCACGCAAGAGTGCAAACGGCGCAATATCCTGATGGTTGCAGACAGCCAATCCTCCTCCCAGATCGGCGATGTTTCGCGCTTTACGGACATGATGCTTCTGACGCCGACGGAGCGGGAGGCACGCTTGGCCGTTCGGGATTTCGATTCTGGTCTGGTGGTGCTCGCTGAGAAATTGCGGAAGCAAGCGCGAGCCAAAAACATCACCCTCACCTTGGGTGCAGAGGGTTTGCTCGCCCATGCGGCCACGGCGAAGAACGATGAGTGGCTCACAGACCGGCTACCGGCAATGAACCAAGCTCCCAAGGATTCGGCAGGTGCCGGCGACAGCCTGCTCATTGCGTCTTCCATGGCCATGGCCGTCGGTGCGACGATCTGGGAAAGCATGTACCTTGGCTCAATTGCCGCTGCATGCCAAGTCAGCCGCGTAGGCAACATGCCGCTCTCTCCCCAGGATATTGCGCTGGAGCTCGCCGATTGACCACGCGCGCATTGTTGCTTGCCGCTGGTTTAGGAACTAGACTCAGACCCCTGACCAACTACTTGCCAAAGTGCCTGATTCCCATTCATGGTCGGCCGCTTCTGGATTACTGGCTCGAATCCCTTGTCGCCCATGGCGTCAACGAAATCCTGATCAATACCCATTACTTTTCGTCTTTGGTGGTTGACTATGTCAAGCGCAGCAGTTGGGCAGACAAGGTGGTGGTGGTCCACGAAGAAAGTTTGTTGGGTACGGGCGGAACCATCCAGGCAAACCGGCGCTTCTTTCAGGAGGAGCCGTTTCTGGTGGCGCATGCCGACAATCTGACGGTTTTTGATTCGCTGGCATTCTTCAAGCGCCACAAGGAGAGCCCTCCCGTTGCGGAGCTGACGATGATGGTTTTTGAAACTCCCGATCCCAAGTCCTGCGGCATCGTTGGTCTTGATGACCAAGGCCTCGTGACTTCGTTTCACGAGAAAGTCGATTCACCCCCCGGTAACCTTGCCAACGCCGCCGTCTATATCCTTGAGCCGGCTGTTCTCGACTTCATGAAGAGTTTGGGCAAGGCAGAAATTGACTTCAGCACCGAAGTTATTCCTTATTTCATGGGGCGCATCCTGACCTACCGCAATGACTCTTACCATCGCGACATCGGCACGGTCGCGAGCTGGATAGATGCCCATTCGGACTTCCCTAGCATGGCTGCATCTCCCGTCAATGCACGGGCGTGGAACAAAACAATGAGCATGGTTGATGCTTCCCTGGCCCCGACCATGGCTCAGCTATTGGGCATACCAAGTGCAGGAAGTGTCTGTGACACGCAATTGCTTCAATAACTGAAGACGGGTAACTTTATGGAATCGTTGATAGATCACTGTAAAAACGCATACCGGACTGCCAAGCTGGTGAAGGAACCTTTCCCCTACTATGTCATCGACAATTTTCTGCCGGCCGAAACTTTTGCCGAATTAGTGAACTCCGGACTGGCGGAACATGCCCTGCTAAAACGCCAGTTCGAGACCAGCCTTGAGGCAGGAAAAAGTGTCCATGGTAATGAGGGGATGAATGCCGCTGCCAATATCCCTATAAAGCTGCTGGGTGGTGAGTTCGGCTCCCAATTGATCAGTGAGCTTTTTGGTATCAACGGTGTCAGTTCGATGTTCGACCGACCAAATTTCGGCGGTTACTACCCTTTTCATCAAATGAACACAGGCGGCTTGCTTGGTTCGCATATTGATCACTCATTCTCTGCAGACCGGCAAATACACGTTGCGAATTGCGTTTACTACGCAAGCCCCGAGTGGCCCGAAGAATGGGGCGGCGAGACTGTATTGTTTGACAAGACGGGTCTGCGTGAAGTGGCTCGAGTTCGGCCAAAACCAAATCGCTTGTTGGTGTTTCTGCACTCGTCAACGGCATTTCACGGGGTGGACGTTCTCAAATCTCCGTCTTCTTCGAAGCGGATGACCTATTACATGGATTACTACGCAAGCGAAGAGAATGCGTGCAATGCTTATGCACAAGCTCAAAATATTCCCAATTCCGGACGTATGCGGACATGGCTGCATGGAACGATTTTTGTACCCTTCCATCCCTTGGGAGAATTCCGATCCCCTGATTTGTTGAACGTCAAACGTTTTAGAGGCGAGGCCACTTACGTCTTTCACTATGTCAAGTATCTATTAGGGAAACTTCTTTCGAAGTTACGGTTAGATTCATAGCGCACGAGCTCTCTCTCCTATGACGAAGCTACAACTTCAACATTTCACGGTTTCGGTAGGTCAACTTCATTGGCCCCGATTCTTCTCATCACTGCAGGAACCATCATCATGAGTCTCGACTTGAAACTGAATCAGCAACTCCGCAACTCGGCAGGCACTTTTGTCATCGCTGAGATTGGTCATAACCACCAAGGTTCTGTCGAACAGGCACGAGCCATGTTTCTGGCAGCCAAAGAGTCGGGTGCCAATGC
>CANJWZ010000052.1 GCA_947478725.1 Comamonadaceae bacterium | reverse complement strand
GACAAAGACGCGGTGGTGTTCTTCACCACGCCGGGTTACTTCAACTACAACTGGTCAGTGCACGCAGACATGCCAGCCGCCCAACGCGAACGCGTTAAAAAAGCGCTGCTGGACATTGACCCTAAAACACCTGAAGGCAAAGAAATTTTGGATTTGAACCGTGCGACCAAATACATTGCGACAGTGCCCGAGAACTACCGCGGTATTGAAGCTGCTGCCCGCAGTGCTGGTTTGCTGAAATAAACAGACCCGTCAACAGACTGATCAGCAAGGTGCAGGTTCTTCTGACCGACGCGTCGGCGCGCCATCCCGCAGCCAAGGGCAATGTGCCTGATGCACTGCGGCATGTCTCTTTCAAAGTGCAGTCCGGCGAGCAAGTGGCCATCATTGGTCCGTCCGGCGCGGGCAAAACCACCTTGCTGCAATTGACTGCTTGCGCGTTAAAACCCACGACCGGGTCGCTCCAACTGGGCGATGTGGACCCTTGGGCTTTACCGATCCGCAGGCTTCAAAAGTTGCGGGCGACCTTATTTTTGGCGCCGCAAGTGCCGCCATTGCCGCCGCGCCAGCGTGTGGTGACGGCGGTGCTAGCGGGGCTTTTGCCGCAAATGGGTATTTGGGCGAGCCTTCGCAGCCTGTTTTATCCGAAGCATATTGAAACGGCTGATGCAGCCCTGGCCAGGTTTGATTTGGCTGACAAGCTTTTCGAGCGGGTTGACCGTTTGTCAGGCGGTGAGCGGCAACGTGTGGGGCTGGCGCGAATTTTGGCGTCGAACGCACAGTTGCTACTGGTTGACGAGCCGCTGTCAGCGCTGGACCCAGCGCGCAGTGAGCAGGCCATCCAAGCACTGACCGATATCGCTGCCGAGCGCGGTGCAACGTTGGTGGCGACCTTGCACCATGTTGACATGGCCCTGCGGTCATTTCCGCGCATCATTGGCATGCGCGATGGTCAGCTTGTTTTTGATCTCCCTGCTGCACAAGTTTCACCCCAGCACCTGCATGACTTGTACGCGCAGCACTTGCATGAGCTCGATGGGCCGCCAGTGGCAGCCGATCATGTGCCCGATGCGCCGCCTCTTCCTGCTGCGATGCACTGCCGCTGATGCAGACGGTGCTTTCGCGAAACCCTCAGCGCGACCCCTCTAAGCGCGACCCGGCCTGGATGGGTCGCCTGTTCTGGCTACTGGCTGGCGCAGCATTGCTATGGCCTGCGCTTGTACTGACTGAATTCAAAGTCTGGACACTGTTTGAGGCCAGTAATTTAAAGCCGACCTTGAAGTTTTTGGGTGACTTCTTTCCGCCAAAAATAGAAGGTGAATTTTTACTGCTGGTCGCCAAGGAAACCTGGCGCACGGTTGCCATTGCCACCGCCGGTATAGCGCTGGCAATGGTGCTGGCCGTGCCGCTGGCGCTGCTGTCGGTGCGGGTTTTGTCGGTGTCCGCGTTGACCGGAAAGATGAACAAGCTCCCCTCGGCGTTGCGCACACTGCTGCGCTGGGTCATGGTGTTGCTGCGCAGCGTCCCGGAATTGATTTGGGCACTGATATTTGTGCGGGTGGTGGGCCTGGGGCCAACGGCGGGCGTGATCGCAATTGCGCTGACCTATGGCGGCATGTTGGGCAAGGTCTATGCCGAAATTCTGGAAAGCGGCGATGCGCAAGTCACGCAGAGTTTGCTGCGCAACGGCGCGGGGCGCCTGCAAGCGTTTTTTTATGGCCTGCTGCCACAAAACGCTGCCGAGTTGACCAGCTATTCGGTGTACCGCTGGGAGTGCGCCATTCGTTCGTCAGCCGTGCTGGGTTTTGTGGGCGCAGGTGGCTTGGGTCAGCAAATGGACGCATCGATGAAGATGTTCAATGGCTCTGAAGTTTCCACCATGCTGATTGTTTTTATGCTGCTGGTGTGGCTGGCAGATACCACCAGCGCATGGTTGCGTCGAGAGCTGGGGTGAGTATGCAAACGTCGCGCGTATCACCCCGTAAGATGCCGCCGCCGCTGTTCGCTGCGCGCTGCAAGGCATGCTGGTTTGTGTTCGGCCTGGCCTGCCTCACAGTTGCCAGCTTCTGGACACTTGACTTGAAGTGGGCGCAGTTCTTCAGTATGGATGCTGCTGGCCGGATGGGCAAGTTCATTGGCGAATTGTTGGTACCAGAAACCAGCAGCAAATTCTTGACCAAACTCATTTGGGCTGCGCTGGAAACGCTGGCCATGAGTGCACTGGGCACCTTACTGGCGGTCATTTTGGGCTTGGCCCTGGCCGTGCCGGCCAGCAAAACGCACCATGACGACCCAGCCCGGTGGCGCGGCATCAGCCGCGCGGTGTTGAATATGCTGCGCAGCATTCCTGAGCTGGTGTGGGCAGCGCTGCTGCTGATCAGCGCGGGCTTGGGGCCACTGGCCGGTACGCTGGCTTTGGCGCTGCACACGTCAGGCGTGCTGGGCCGCTTGTTTGCTGAAAGCATTGAAAACACAGGCGCAGGCCCGGCGTTTGCGCTGCGTTGTCGCGGCATCACAGAGGCCAAAATTTTCTGGTATGCCACTTTGCCGCAAATCTTGCCGCAGCTCGTTAGCTACACCCTGTACCGCTGGGAAAACAACATCCGCGCCGCGGCTGTGCTGGGCGTGGTGGGCGCGGGGGGCTTGGGGCAAATGCTCGCGTTTCACATGGGCCTGTTCCAGATGGGTGAAACGGGCAGTATTTTGCTCGCCATGCTGGTTCTGGTGGCACTTGTCGACGCCCTGAGTTTTGCCAGCCGCCGCTGGATGTCAGCGTAGGCCTACCGCTTTGTGATGAACTCTTCACTTCGCCTCTTGAAATAAAACCGCCGTGACTCCCAACCCCAGCCCTGCCTTGATGCCGCAATTCATCAACATCACCTGCGCCACATCGAGCAACGCAAGCATTCAGCAAGAACTGACGGCCAGCCTGCTCAAACCAGCAGCGAGCCTGTCACCCAAATTCTTTTACGATGCGCTGGGCTCCAAGCTGTTTGAAGCCATCACCCTGCTGGATGAGTACTACCCCACCCGTACTGAAGCTAGCATTTTTGAAGCGCATAACGCCCATATAGCGAGGGCTGTAGCTGATTCAGGCATTAAAACCGCCTGCCTGATTGACCTGGGTGCCGGCAATTGCGCCAAAGCCGCCGAGCTGATGCCGTTTTTGTCACCGCGCCAGTACGTGCCGGTTGATATTTCCGTCGACTTTATGCGCGAAGCGGCTGACAAACTGCAAACCCGCTTTCCTGCGCTGGATATCGTGGGCGTGGGCATGGATTTTTCAAGCTCGCTCACGCTGCCTGATGCTGTGCAGAGCCACGACCGCGTTTTCTTCTACCCAGGCTCCAGCCTGGGCAACTTCTCGCCGCCTGATGCGCTGCGGTTTTTGCAGCAGACAGCAGATAGCCAACAGGGCAAGGCCAGTGGCTTGCTGTTGGGCATTGACCTGGTCAAGGACGCTGCGGTGCTGCAAGCGGCTTACGACGACGCGGTGGGCGTGACGGCTGCGTTCAACAAAAACGTGCTGCTCCATGCCAACGCCTTGCTGGGCGCGGACTTTGATTTGCGGCAATGGCGGCACGTTGCGCTGTTCAACCTGCAAGACTCGCGCATTGAAATGCATCTGGAAGCCATCACAAACACCACGGTGCGCTGGGCCGGTCACGAAAGAAGCTTCGCCGCCGGCGAGCGCATCCATACCGAGAACTCCTACAAATACACGCTCGATGGCATGAGCAGCCTGCTCAAACAAGCTGGTTTCAGCCATGTGCAGCACTGGACGGATGCGCAAGGCTGGTTTGGTGTGTTTTGGGCTTCAAAATAACTGTTTTGCGTCATTTTTAGCCACTTTAAGGCATCAAAGTGCCTGCAGCCCAACAAATATCTAGGCAGCTAGCTACTGAATAAATAGCAACCGCCCTCGAATATCAAACCCGCTCGGTCACCCACGCCAGCACTGACTTGAGCGCGTCCGGCAGTTTTGCCGCATCGGTGCCGCCAGCCATCGCCATGTCGGCCTTGCCGCCGCCTTTGCCGCCGACCTGCTGGGCGACAAAGTTCACCAGCTCGCCGGCTTTGACCTTGCCAATGCTGTCAGCTGTCACGCCGGCAGCGATTTGCACCTTGTCGCCATCTGCTGCAGCCAGCACGATGACGGCGGTTTTCAGCTTGTCTTTGAGCTTGTCCATGGTGTCGCGCAGGGTTTTGGCCGCGTCAGCACCCAAGCCCACGCCTTCGAGCTTGGCAGCCAGCACCTTGATGCCTTTGACATCCACGGCTTGCAGCATCAGCTCATCGCCTTGCGACGAGGCGAGCTTGCCTTTGAGGGCAGCGACTTCTTTTTCCAGCGTCTTGACGTGGTCGAGCACCTGGTCAATGCGGTTTTGCAGCTCGGCCGGATTGGCTTTGAGCGAACCGGCCGCCGCTTCAACCGTCGATTCAAGCGACTGCAAATACGCCAGCGCATTGCCACCAGTAATAGCCTCGACGCGCCGCACACCCGCCGCCACGCCGCTTTCACCCACAATTTTGAACAGGCCAATATCCCCGGTGCGGCCCACGTGGGTGCCGCCGCAAAGTTCTTTGCTTGAACCAATCGTCAGCACGCGCACCTTGTCACCGTACTTTTCGCCAAACAGCATCGTGGCACCGGTCTTTTGCGCAGCGTCCATGTCCATCTCGCTCGCATCGGTGGCCGCGTTGGCCAAAATTTCGGCATTGACGGCGGCTTCAATCTCGCGGATTTGGGCATCGGTGACCGGCGCGTTGTGGGTGAAGTCAAAACGGGTTTTGTCAGCGTCAACCAGGCTGCCCTTTTGCTGCACATGGCTGCCCAGCACCTCGCGCAAGGCCTTGTGCATCAGGTGGGTGGCGCTGTGGTTGCGGACGGTGGCGGCCCGTGTGGTGGTGCTGACCTGGGCAGTCACAGCATCACCCGCCGTGAGCGTGCCGTGGCTCACGCTGCCGTGATGGCCAAACACATCGGCCTTGATTTTTTGCGTGTCATCAACTGCAAACACCGCGCTACTGGAAGCTATGGCGCCCTGATCCCCCACCTGCCCGCCGCTCTCGGCATAAAAGGGCGTGGTGTTCAGCACCACAATGCCGTTTTGCCCCGCAGTCAAAGACTGCACGGCCACCCCATCAAGATACAGCGCCACAACTTTGGCGGGCTCTTCAAGCCGTGTGTAACCAGTGAAGGCATGGCCTGCGCCGGAGTAATCCAGCGCCTTGTCCATCTTGAATTTGCCTGCGGCTCTGGCTTGGGCTTTTTGTTTGTCCATGGCCAGATGAAAGCCGGCCTCGTCCACACTCAGCCCGCGCTCGCGGCAGACGTCGGCAGACAAATCGAGCGGAAAGCCGTACGTGTCGTGCAGCTTGAAGGCCACATCCCCGGGCAAGACTTGGGTGTCAGCAAGCGCAGCATCCAGAATCGTCATGCCAATCTCAAGCGTCTCAAAAAACCGCTCCTCCTCAACCCGCAGCACATCCATCACCCGCGCGCCGTCGGCCTTCAAACGCGGATACGCATCGCCCATCAGTGCCACCAGGTCTGGCACCAGCTTGTGGAAAAACGGTGTTTTTTTGCCCAGCTTGTAGCCATGGCGAATGGCGCGGCGAATGATGCGGCGCTGCACGTAGCCGCGCCCTTCGTTGGACGGGTTCACGCCGTCGCTGACCAAAAACGCGGTGGCGCGAATATGGTCGGCAATCACACGCAGGCTCTTGTTGTCCAGGTCGATGCACCCGGTCTCGCGCGAGGCGGCATTGATCAGCTTGTCAAAAATATCGATCTCGTAGTTGCTGTGCACATGTTGCAAGATGGCGGCCAGGCGCTCCAGCCCCATGCCGGTGTCTACACACGGTGCGGGCAGTTTGACGAGTGAGCCGTCGGCCTGCATGTCAAACTGCATGAACACGTGGTTCCAGATTTCAATGAAGCGGTCGCCGTCTTCACCCGGGCTGCCCGGTGGCCCGCCGGGAATGTGCTCGCCGTGGTCATAAAAAATTTCGCTGCACGGGCCGCACGGGCCGGTATCGGCCATCATCCAGAAGTTGTCTGACGCGTATTTTTTGCCCTTGTTGTCGCCAATCCGCACAATGCGGTCAGCCGGCAAACCAATCTCGTTGTGCCAGATGTCGTAGGCCTCCTGGTCGTCGATGTACACCGTGGCCAGCAGCTTTTCAGGAGGTAGCTTGTAGACTTTGGTCAGCAACTCCCAACCCCACAACAGAGAGTCACGCTTGAAGTAATCGCCAAAGCTCCAGTTGCCCAGCATTTCAAAAAAGGTGTGGTGGCGGGCGGTGTAGCCCACGTTTTCCAGATCGTTGTGTTTGCCGCCTGCCCTTAAGCACGCTTGTACCGAAGCCGCACGCACATAGCTGCGTTTGTCGGTGCCCAAAAACACATCCTTGAACTGCACCATGCCGGAGTTGGTGAACATCAGCGTGGGATCATTGCCCGGCACCAGTGACGAAGACGGCACCACGGTATGGCCCTTGGCCGCGTAAAAGTCCAGGAAGGTTTTTCGGATGTCGGCGACAGAAGTCAGGGCAGTGATCGCGGAAGAAGTAGAAGTGGGATTGCTCATGGTGTGCCAGTGTGGGCGCAAGTTGCTCTCAAAAAAGAGCACAGGTCAGCCAGTGAATACTTGATTTGACGAAACCGCTGATTATAAGTTTGACCTATCCCGCTTATGAGAGCACAACAGCCACGAACAGGCTATGCTTAAAAGCTGTCAAAAGTGCCTGCCCGGCACGCTCAATGAAAGAACCCGCCATGGACATGAAGACCGCCCCACTCTCCCTGCTAAATGACCCTAGCCTTCTTAAAACCGACGCGCTGATCAACGGCCAATGGGTCTCTAGCACGGCCCGCTTTGACGTGAATGACCCGTCTAACGGCCACAAGCTGGCCGACGTGGCCAACTTGGGCCCGCAGGATGCAGAAGCCGCCATTGCCGCCGCCAACGCCGCCTGGCCCGCCTGGCGCAAAAAAACCGGCAAAGAACGGCACGCTATTTTGCTGAAGTGGTTTCAACTTCTGATCGCCAACGCTGACGATCTGGGCCGCATCCTGACAGCCGAGCAAGGCAAACCCTTTGCCGAGGCCAAGGGCGAAATTGTTTACGGTGCCAGCTTTGTGGAATGGTTTGCTGAAGAAGCCAAGCGGGTGAACGGTGAAACCCTGCCCCAATTTGACAACAACCGCCGCCTGATGGTGATCAAGGAACCGATTGGCGTGTGCGCCGCCATCACGCCATGGAACTTTCCGCTGGCCATGATCACCCGCAAGGTTGCGCCCGCGCTGGCAGCTGGTTGCCCAGTGGTCATCAAACCGGCAGAACTGACGCCACTGACAGCGCTGGCAGCAGCGGAATTGGCCATACGTGCAGGTATTCCTGCCGGCGTGCTTAATGTCCTGACAGCTGACGGCAACAACTCGATCGCGATTGGAAAAGTCATCTGCGCCAGCCCGGTGGTTCGGCACTTAAGCTTTACCGGCTCCACCGAAGTGGGCCGTCTGTTGATGGCACAAAGCGCGCCGACCATCAAAAAACTGTCACTGGAACTCGGTGGCAATGCACCCTTCATTGTGTTTGATGATGCCGATGTTGACTCTGCTGTTGAAGGTGCGATGGCCAGCAAATACCGCAACGCAGGCCAGACCTGCGTGTGCGCCAACCGCCTTTACGTGCAAGACGGCGTCTATGACGAGTTTGTTGAAAAGTTCACGGCCAAAGTTAAAACGCTCAAAGTAGGCAACGGTTTTTCGGAAGGCATCACGACCGGCCCGCTGATCGAGGACGCGGCTGTCGACAAGGTCGCCCGTCACATCGCGGATGCGCTGGCCAAAGGCGGCAAGCTGCTGGTCGGTGGCAAGAAGCTGGAAGGTCAGTTTTTTGAACCCACGCTGATTGGCGATGCCACGGCCGACATGCTGTGCGCCAGGGAAGAAACCTTCGGCCCCTTCGCCCCAGTGTTCAGGTTCAAGGACGAGCAAGACGCCATTGACGCTGCCAACAACACCGAGTTTGGCCTGGCCAGCTACTTTTACAGCCGCGACGTCGGCCGCATCTTCCGCGTGGCCGAAGCGCTGGAATACGGCATGGTCGGCATCAACGTGGGGATCTTGGCGACCGAGCATGTGCCGTTCGGTGGCGTCAAGCAGTCCGGCCTGGGCCGCGAAGGGTCAAGTCACGGCATGGACGAATACATTGAGATGAAATACCTGTGCCTGGGCGATATTCAGAAGTGAGAAAAAAATGAACCGCAGACACTTTATTCAAGCTGGTGCTGTAACTTCAGCGCTTTTGGTCACTCCTTTTTTTATAGCTGTCCATGCACAGAATCAGGGGGCTACAGCCCTGAAAAGCCCGCAGAAACGGCATAAAATCGTGATTCAGGTCAGTGACAATGACCCGGCCAAGTGGAACCTGGCACTGAACAATGCCAAAAACCTGCAAGACGACGTGGGGGCGGCCAACGTGGACATCGAGATCGTGGCCTATGGCCCCGGTATTGGCATGCTCAAACTCGAGTCGCCTACTGGCTCACGCGTTGCCGATGCGATCAAAGCCAACATCCGGGTCTTGGCCTGCGAAAACACCATGCGCGGCCAGAAGCTGACCCGTGACGACATGCTGCCCGCGCTCAGTTATGTCCCAGCCGGCGTGACCGAAATCATGACCAAACAAAGCGAAGGCTGGGCTTACTTGCGGCCCTGACTTCTATAATCTGCCCATCAGCGGGTGTAGTTCAATGGCAGAACGGCAGCTTCCCAAGCTTCATACGAGGGTTCGATTCCCTTCACCCGCTCCACAAGATCATTTCAGATTGCATCAAGAAGTCTCAAAACCCGCATGCCTGAAGCCATAGCAGGTTTTTTATTGTCTTATTCCATACCGCTGGTTATCGTGACATACCAACAGATTGTTGGTATGTCAGTTGGTAGTTGGTAGCTTCAGCTCAGTTTTGGGACAGGGCTGATATGCCCAATCAGCGCCATGCATGGGAAATCGGCGACGGCATTGATTAAGTCGGGGGTCACTGAGAATTTACTTTGCCGCCGCGCATGTCACGAGGGGCAAGCTTTCCGTGTCGCTATTGCTTCTCAATCTTCGCGGTGCTGATCACCGCCGCCCACACCTCGACTTCGTCGCGCAGCGCCTTCGCGAAGTATTCCGGCGTGTTGCCACCCGGCACGGCCGCCATCCCGCTCAGGCGCTGGCGTACGTCGGAATCGCCTAACGCCTTGATCGCAGCGGCATTCATCCCCAAGATCACGTCCTTCGGCGTACCCGCCGGTGCGAGCAGTCCGGTCATACTGCGCGCGAGATACCCGGGCACGCCGGCCTCGCTGATTGTGGGCACGTCCGGCAACCCTTGAAAGCGTGCGGACGCGCCTACGCCGAGTGCGCGCAGTTTGCCGTCTCTGATGTAGGGCAGTGCCGGCCCAATATCGGAGAACACTGCGTCGATCTGTCCACCTATCAAATCGGTTAGCGCGGGCGACGCACCCTTGTAGGGCACGTGCAGAAGATCCACGCCGGCCTTCATCTTGAACAGCTCTCCCCAAAGATGCATAGCGCTGCCAGTCCCGCTCGATCCGTAGGTCAGCTTGCCGGGGTTCGCCCTGGCATACGCAATGAATTCCTTCACCGAAGTGACCGGAATTGCCGGATTGACGACGAGCACGCCTTGGTTAACAGCGAGCACGACTATGGGATCGAAGTCTTTTAAGACGTTGAACGACAGGTTCTTGGTCAGCGTTTGATTGATTGCGGCCCCCGCCGTCGACACGACGAAGGTGTAGCCGTCAGCAGGGGCCCTGGACGCAAACTCGATGCCAATATTTCCACCGGCGCCGGACTTGTTTTCGATCACGATCGGCTGCGGCAGTGCCATCTTCTGAATAACCAGCCGCGAAACATTGTCTGTTCCTCCGCCCGACGGCCACGGGACGATAACTTGTATCGGCCGATTCGGCCAGGACTGTGCGAGGACAGCCGGAACCGCCAGCAACGTTAGGAACAGGAAGGCTAAGCGGTGCTTCATCGATTTCTCCTTGTCGTGATTCAAGGTGGCACGCGTCGGCGATTCAGCGCCGACGTAAATCAGTGGTCGATATCGAGGAACTTCGACATCCCATAGAAATGCATCACCTGGCGCAATCGCTCGGGCGACGGCGCCGCATTGAAATAGCCGTGGCGGCTCGCGCTTAGGCCAGTGAGGCTGCGCAGGTCAGCCATCATCTCAGCCATCTTGATCGTGACCGCGATGCCATCGATTATCGGAACGCCGTCGATTCGGCTCACCCCTTGCATGGCCACGAGCAGAGTTAACGGCACGGAGCCTGCGATGATCACGTCGACACCCCGCTCGCTTACCATCTTGCGCACTGCTTCGGTGAAGCGCTCGATCAGCGGGCCCGGCTCGGCGTAGCCAGCAATCACTTCCCGAAAGGAGAAGCCCGTCCAAGCCGCACCGCCGCAGCGATCCTTCAGGCCATACGACTCGTTGAGCTCCAGATACATCTCAGGGAATTGCTTAACAAACGTCAAGATGCCGAAGCGCTTTCCCACCATCGACGCGATGTGCGCGGCAGCTTCGCCGTAGCCAGTTACCGGAATGTCGACAAGCGTGCGGATCTCGCGAATCATCGGAGACGGGAGCGTGCACATCGCGTAGGCATCGAATCCCTGCTGCTGCGCATTGATCGCAGCCGCCGCCCATTGATTACTGTGGAGCGAGCTTATGTAAGGATAGGCGTTGTCATCAACAGGGTAATCCGCCGGGAAAGTGCCCGCGTGCACGCCGTGCAGCACGACTTCGGTACCCGGGCGGGCGATCCTGCTCATGTGCGCGGCTAGCGCGTCACGGTAGACGGGCAGGTCATCAAGCACGGTCATGCTCTGGTGCCATATGCGCATGCTGGTTCCTTTTCAATACATAGTTCTTGCGATGGACGTCCACCCTGCGACAACGAGAGTGCCTTAAGTTTGTATAAGAATTTGGAGCACGTCTGGCCTCCTCTGACTCGTCGCTGTCTATATCTGTCTCTTTGCGGATTATCAAGCACACCACCAATCGCTTGTACCCACCTCAATCATTAATATTCACAAGTTTTGCGCATGAATAGCAGCCTATAGATGGTCGACAAGGCGTATCTTGTCGATCGTCGCAACGGGGGGTTCTCGATCTGCATCCCTTCGCGGGGGCCAAGTTCATTAACAACGATCTTTTTTGGCAGCTTCATACGAATTTGCTTGTAAGCAAGTTGATGATTGCTGGCAACTTTGTGAGCGAAAGTTAGGCCAACCCAGGGCACCGAATTTAGCGAGATGCGCCGCTCGGTAAATGCTGGTACCGCTTGAACGCTTGTGCATGATGACCGACTGCTTCAGGCGTGCGCTAAGACGTATGGTTACAGCTTCGCATTCTGGATCGCTTGGTATTCTTCCGGCCAGTCTTCGCGATCTCGGGTAAGTTGCTGCAGGTCGCGCTTGGATGGCGGGCCATAGCCTCCGCCACCCGGCGTCTCCAGGTGGAGCACGTCGCCGTGACGCATGTAGAAAGTTTCCTTGCCGCGCATGACCTTGCCGTTGAGCATCACGCGGCCGGGAAGGCCGGGGCCACCGCCGTGAACGCCTTTGGCCGGGTGCCTCAAACGCTCGGTGCGTAGCAAAACGTAGACCGGCTGTGGCGAGATGCACCGCAGTACGAACGACTGACCGCGGCCGCCGCGATGCTGGCCGTCGCCCCCGGAGCCGGCCACGAGTTCGCTGTGGTCTATGACAAACGGGTACTCGCTCTCGAACCCCTCTGCCTTGGTGCTGACGACCGGAGCCGGAAATCCGAGCAGGACGCCGTCAGCGGTCGGCCGTGCGCCAAGCCCACCGTTCAGAAAGATCATCTCGACGAACCGGCGGCCATCAAGCCTTAGGCCACTCATCAGGATTGGCCACACCGGTGCTGCGGGCTCGGCCAGCACGCGCTCGGGCACCACGTTCGAAAGCGCGTTGTAGATCGCCGACACGACAAATTGCACGACCAGCGACCGCGCGCCCACTGCCGCGTTCTGATGCGCGTTGACCACGCAGCCGGGAGGCGCAGTCACTTGGAAGGGAAGCAGACTTCCCCCGTTGATGTGCGAACCTGGTTGCAACACGGTTAGCAACGAGTACACGGTCTCCGCCGTGATGTAGTTGAGGTAACAGTTGAGGCTGCCTCCAGTCTGAGGCGACGTCCCGGTGTAGTCCACAAGGATCTGCGGCGGTTCGTGTCGGACCTCCACAGTACATGCGATGGTGAGCGGCTCGTCGAGTCCGTCCATCGTTACTGACCCAGCGTAGGATCCTGCGGGGATCCGCAGGATCGCATCACACACTGCTTGCTCAGAACGTACCTTGATCTCGTTTGCAAAAGCAGTGATGTCGGCAAGACCTTCGCGCTCGAGAAACTCAACAAGCAACCGGTCTGCGACGCGATTCGCCGCGACCTGCGCCATCAGGTCTCCGATCATCACGTCGGGAACGCGCGAGTTCGCCCGGAAAATCGAGATCAGCAATGCGTTCGGTATGCCCCTGTCGATAAATTTCGACACTGGGACGCGTAGGCCTTCCTCAAACACATCTCTGGCTTCCGCGCTCAACAGGCGCCCGCCCACGTCAGGTGAATGCGCGACGTTGGCGGCATAGGCGACGATGCGGCCGCGGTACCAAATTGGCTGCACGAGCACGAAGTCGTTCATCTGCGAAGTGCAAATCTGCGGATCGTTCGACAGCAACACATCGCCTTCGTGCAGCGTGTCCGGCGGATGCGCTTTCAGGAAGTGCTGGACCGCCTCGCCCAGCGAGTTGACAAACTCGGGCAGGCCCTGGAGCGACTGCGCGATCAAATCGCCGTTCGCATTGCACAACACGCACGAATAGTCGCGCGCCTCGGTGACGATCCGAGAAAATGCGGTGCGCATGAGCGTTGTAGACGCCTCTTCGGCGATCGACACGAGCTTGCCCCAGTAGATGCCCAGTGTTGCGCCGTGAGTGAGCATCGAGCTGGATCGAGGGGCACCGGTATCCGTCGCGAAGCCCGCGATGCGCGCGCGCAGATCGAGCCGCAGCGACAGGTCGCTGCTGACCAAGCACTGCGTGCCTGGAGGCACCACGACCGTCGTTGCGATGTCTTCGATAATCGCGGGCCCGTTGATCAGCATGCCCGGAGCAAGCGATCGGCGTTGATAGACGCACGCTTGGACGCGGCCTTCTCGCGCGAATACGACCTCGCGCAGCGGTGGCGGCCTATCATCCGGAACACTGCCACTTATCACGGCCTCTGGCGTGATCGTACGCGTACCCGCCGTGGCGCGAACCCGCCAAGTGACTGCTTCTGACGGCACTCCGGGCACGGTCCTGCCGTAGCGCTCGCGGTACGCGTTCTCGAAATTCGCATGGATCACATCGATCGTCTGCGCGTCAAGCGCCTCGCCGCATTCGAACGTCACGACAAGCGCTGAGCGCTGCCCGACGTATTCGACATCGACCTCGTGCTCGAAATGAACATCGCGGTGCGGGTCGCCGCCTCGAGCGTGCCCGGCTGCCGTTTCGCGAAGCTGGCGTATCAGGCGGTTGAGCCGATCGAGATCGACATCCTGAAGGACCGTCTTGTGCGTCGCGACCGACTCGAATGCGCCCGGAACCGCGCGACAACCGATCGCCGACAACACCCCGGCATCGGGCGGGACGATCACCGTCCCGATGCCCAGCTCCTCGGCGACCGCGAATGCGTGCACGGGGCCAGCCCCGCCGAACGCGACCATTTCAAGTCGATGCAGGTTGATACCGCGCTCGGAGGCGTGGACGCTGAGCGCCTGCGACATCTGCGCATTGACCACTCGGAAGATCGCAAGCGCCGCGGCGGTCGCGTCGATTCCGAGCGGGCCGGCAATCTCGCGTTCGATCACCGATTGCGACTGCTCGCGACTCAGGCGCATGGTGCCGCCAAGGAAATAGTCCGGGTTGAGGAACCCGAGAAGCAGGTCGGCATCGGTCACAGTCGGCAAGGTGCCACCGCGCCCGTAGCACGCTGGTCCCGGTGTTGCGCCCGCGCTCTCCGGGCCGACGAGCAGCACGCCCGAGCGATCGATCCGCGCAATGCTTCCGCCGCCCGCGCCGATCTCGACGATGTCGATCGTCGGGATCCGGACAAGGAGCCCGCTGCCACGCCGAAAGCGCTCGATGCGGCCCGCCTCGTAATCGCTCGAGCGGTGTGGCTCGCCATCGCGAACGAAGCTCGTCTTCGCGGTCGTGCCGCCCATGTCGAACGTTACGAGGTCACCGGCAACGGTCGCCGCAATGCCGACTGAACCCGCAGCGGGTCCCGATTCGAGCAGCTTGACGGGAAATCGCGCAGCGCTTGTTTCGTCGATGACGCCGCCGGCCGACGTGACCGCGAGAAGGCGACCGGCAAAGCCGCGCTCGACCAGCCCCGCTCGCAAGCGATCCAGATGCTCGCCAACGACCTTGAGCAAATACGCATTCGTCACCGTCGTCGACGTCCTACCGTACTCGCCGATCTCGGGAAGCACGTCGGATGAAAGGGTCACGGGCACATGCGGAAGCCGCCCGGAGAGCCATGCTCCGACCGCCTTCTCGTGTGCGGGATTTGCATAGCTGTTAAGCAAGCACACGGCGATAGAAGCCACCTCGGCGGCCGCGAGCCGATCGGCGAGTTCAAGTACCTGCGCGCGCTGCGGCGCTTGTTCAACCGAGCCATCGGCCAGCATGCGCTCCACGACGCCGAGCCGTAGCGAACGCGGAACGAGCGGCTCAGGAAACACCGCAAAAGGGTTGTACAGATCGTAAGGAAGTTCTTGCCGAACCTCCAGCGCGTCGCGGAACCCGTCGGTGCACAGGAGCGCGGTTCTGGAGCCTCGACGCTGGATGATCGCGTTGATCGCGAGTGTCGTCGAATAGATCACCTCGCCCAGTCGCGTACAGCCGCCATCAATATCCGCAATTAACTCAACGATCCCCTGCAAGACCGCCTCTTCCGGGCGCTCAGGCTTGTTCAGCACCTTGTGCACACGGACTTTCCGACCGCCGTCGAATAGCGCCAAATCGATGAACGTACCTCCTACATCGATGCAAACGGCAAGAGAACTCACAGGACTAAGGCGCTTCTATCTTGATTTTGGCCTGGCGGATAGTCTTGCCCCAGCGTTCGTACTCGGCATCTAGAAAATTTTTGAACTCCTGCGGTGTGTCAGTCGTGACTTCGAGTCCGCTCTTTAGCAATTGTTCGCGAACCTGCGGGTCACTCAGAACTGCGTTGATCTCGCGGTTGAGTAGCGCGACGATAGCGGTGGGAAGATTGGCCGGCGCCAGGAAGCCTTGCCAGGGTGCGATCGTCAATGGCACGGCTTGCTCGATCAGCGTTGACACGTCGGGCGCCCCTGCCGAGCGCCGAGGCGTCGCGACAGCGATGATGCGCACCTTTCCGGCACGATGATTCGGCTCTGCGAGCGTCAGTGGCACCATCATCGCATCGATCTGCGCGCCCATCACCGCGGTGATCGCCGGCGCAGCGCCCTGGAATGGCACGTGCAGTAGGTCGATCTTCGCGTTTTCCTTGAACATCTCCATACCCACATGCGCAGAACTGCCGATGCCCCACGATGCGAACGTCAACTGTCCCGGACGCTCCTTTGCCAGAGCGACGAACTGTGCGACATGAGTAACCGGCAGCGCAGTCTTCACGATCAGCGCGAACGGGTTGTACCCCGAAAGCGCGACCGGTGTGAATTCACGTTTAGCGTCATATGCTATTTTCGTGAAGACATGCGGATTGAGTGAGTGAGTGTCCGCCGCTGTGTAGATCAACGTGTAGCCGTCTGCTGGTGATTTCGCGACAAAGTCGGAACCGATCATGCCGCTGGCGCCAGGGCGGTTCTCGACGACGACCGCCTGCTTCAGTCGTTCTCCGAGACGGGCACCGATCAGCCGCGCGATCACATCGGTCGCGCCGCCCGCCGGATAGGCGACAATAATTTTGATAGGCTTTTCTGGATATTCAGCAGCGGCGGCAAGGCCACTGGCGGCGAACAACGCGATGCCAACGGTGGCCATGAGCATGGTGCGGCGCGCTCGCCCTCTCGTGCTGAAAAAGCAGTCCATTTTTTGTCTCCTAGTTGGTCAATGTGAAGGCTCCTAGCTTTCCTAGGCCAAATTATTGGCATCCATAAGAAAAGTATCTACGGCCAGTCCAATAAATATTAATAAGCTGCGCGCATGATGGTTCGTGTAAGCAGCGCCATCAGTTGCGCAAGAAAGTGCGGTTCTGCTGCGGGCTTTTCGCCGTTCGATGGAAGCTTCAGTCAAATGACCAGTGGCTCACTTTGCGGTGCTAATCAACAAGCCAAACCAAAATCTTTAATTTCACCTGCTTGCCAGCAGCGTTAGCCGCTGCAAAATAAAAATTATGTTCGCGTATTCATGGTCCTGAATGATCAATCCAGTCGCAGTCACCCGACCCAGCCACTAAGCGCAGCGTCATTTTTGTGCTTGACATAAGTCGGACTCAATACTTCCGACAATAAACACAGGGGTTTTCTTGAAAAAAAGATTGTCATCATTTTGGCCATTGCGCTGGGATTGATCGTCACATTCGCTATAGCCATCGTAATTTCAAACTGGACTACCCTGCCTTGACATATAGCGGGGAACAATTGGGGGAACAAAAATAAATCGAATCAATGAAGATCAGCACTCGCTTGTGTTTTAAGCATTAATTCGATTCCCTTAACCGCTACAAAGGCTTTCTAGCTCGCGCCCTGACACTGGGTTTGCCCGAACCATTGTCCCGTGGTGGCAGGCCCGTGTGCTGGGTCAAAATGCGACCCTTCACAGGTGACGCAACCGCCGAAGTTTTGGCGACCCCGGTCGAATTTTTGCGCCGCGCGCTTTGGTAGGTGCCATCGACCAGCGGCTGAAACGTCGGTATCAAATGGTGCTTGCCGTTGCCGATCAGATCAGCCCGGCCCATAGTCTTTAAAGCTTCCCGCAGCAGCGGCCAGTTGTTCGGGTCGTGGTAGCGCAAGAAAGCCTTGTGCAGGCGGCGGCGTTTTTCACCGCGCACGATGTCCACTGTCTCGCTGTCCCGCGTGATTTTGCGCAGCGGGTTTTTGTTGGTGTGGTACATCGCCGTGGCGGTGGCCATGGGCGACGGGTAAAAGGTTTGCACCTGGTCGGCCCGAAAGCCGCTTTTCTTGAGCCACTGCGCCAGATGCATCATGTCTTCGTCGCTGGTGCCGGGGTGGGCAGCGATGAAGTACGGGATCAAAAACTGCTTTTTACCGGCCTCCAGACTGTACTTTTCAAACAGCTGTTTGAACTTGTCGTAGCTGCCGATGCCGGGCTTCATCATCTTGGTCAGCGGGCCTTGCTCGGTGTGTTCCGGCGCAATTTTCAGGTAGCCGCCGACGTGGTGGCTGACCAGTTCCTTGACGTATTCCGGGCTTTCCACCGCCAGGTCATAGCGCACACCGGAGCTGATCAAAATCTTTTTCACGCCCTTGAGCGCCCGCGCACGGCGGTACATTTTGATCAGCGGGTTGTGGTCGGTGTTCAGGTTCTGGCAAATACCGGGGTAGACGCATGACGGCTTGCGGCAGGCGGCTTCAATCTCGGGCGATTTGCAGCCGATGCGGTACATATTCGCTGTCGGGCCGCCCAGGTCTGAAATCGTGCCGGTAAAGCTTGTCACCGAGTCCCTGATCGCTTCAATCTCGCGAATCACCGAGTCTTCAGACCGGCTTTGAATGATGCGACCTTCGTGCTCGGTGATGGAGCAAAAGGTGCAGCCGCCAAAGCAGCCGCGCATGATGTTGACGGAAAAGCGAATCATCTCCCAGGCTGGGATTTTGGTGGCGTGGTCGTGGCTGCCGTTGTCGTCAGCGTAGCTGGGGTGCGGGCTGCGTGCATAGGGCAGGTCAAACACGTAGTCCATCTCGGCGGTGGTCAGCGGGATAGGTGGCGGGGTGATCCACACGTCACGCGCTGTGGCACCCTCCCCGTGTGCTTGCACCAGCGCGCGCGCGTTGCCGGGGTTGGTCTCCAGATGCAGCACGCGGTTGGCATGGGCGTATAGCACCGGGTCGCTCTTGACTTGCTCAAAAGACGGCAGGCGAATCACCGAGCGGTCACGCGGCGGCACTTTGATCTTGCCCTGCGCTGTTTGCACCGTCGACGGCAAGGCAGGGTTGATAACAAAGGTCAAGGGTTTGATGGCCGGGTTGGCCTGCGCCGTCGCAGCTTTTGCGACCGCGTCGGCTTCTTCCTCGCGGGCGCAGGTGGTGCCCAGCTCTTTGGCGGCGTCGGCCACCATCAGGTAGGGGTTGACATGCGCTTCAATGCGGCCGGGTGCGTCGACGCTGGTCGAGTCAATTTCAAACCAGCCTTGGGCTGTGTCGTCACCCGCGCGGCGAATAAACGCCGTGCCGCGAATATCCGTCATCGTCGCGATGGTTTCCTTGGCGGCCAGGCGGTGGGCAATTTCAACAATGGCTCTCTCGGCGTTGCCATACAGCAGCAAGTCGCACTTTGAATCAATCACCACCGACCGGCGCACTTTGTCTGACCAATAGTCGTAATGCGCAATGCGCCGCAAGCTACCCTCAATGCCGCCCAGAATGATCGGCACATCCTTGAAGGCTTCACGGCAGCGCTGTGAATACACCAACGCGGCGCGATCGGGCCGCTTGCCGCCAATGTCACCGGGGGTGTAGGCATCGTCAGAGCGAATTTTGTGGTCCGCTGTGTAGCGGTTGATCATCGAGTCCATGTTGCCGGCTGTCACGCCCCAAAAGAGGTTGGGCTTGCCCAGCAGCTTGAAGGGTTCGGCGCTTTGCCAGTCGGGCTGGGCAATGATGCCGACCCGAAAGCCTTGCGCTTCCAGCATGCGGCCGATCACGGCCATGCCAAAGCTGGGGTGATCGACGTAGGCGTCGCCAGTGACGATGATGATGTCGCAACTGTCCCAGCCAAGGGCGTCCATCTCGGCCCGACTGGTCGGCAAAAACTTGGCCGTGCCAAAGCGCGCCGCCCAGTATTTACGGTAACTGGTCAGGGGCTTGGCAGCACGGGCAAAAAAGGAAACGTCAACGGGGGCGTTCATGGGCGGGGCTGGTGAGCAGGCTGGACAAAACTGGCAGGCCTGCTTGAGGGAAACCCGGATTTTAAGGTTTTAAAGCGTTTTGCGCGACAGCGGCGGCAAATGACAGTTCAATTCGACCTGAATTGCTCAAAAAGGCGAAAAACATTGAAAACTATCTGACGCCGGGAAGACATCAGGCCGCAGACCAATCAATACTTGGGCGAGCAGCTACTTATTGAAGAGCATTTGTCGGATATCAGCCGATCGGCAATTCCGTTTCGAATCGCCATCTGGCCGCGCACCTCGCCGCCCGGGTTGGCCCAGCCCAGCGCAACACTTGAATTAGCACCGACAACAGCCGCGCCTGATGTCTTTGTTTCAAAACATTTCTGTGTCGACCTCTGATGTGCCCTGTGGGCTGTAGCGTGCGCCCTGCACGGTGTGCTGGTTGATCAGCTGGTCCAGCTGCTCTATCAGTTGGGCAGACAAGCTGACGTTCACGGCCCCCAGGTCGTCCAGCAAATGCGCAACGCTGGTGGTGCCGGGAATGGGAACAATGTGCGGCGCCTTGTGCAGCAGCCAGGCCAGAGCCAGTTGTGACGGGCTGCAACCTGCGTCTTGCGCCAACGCGTTGTAGGCCGATAGCAGCCTCAGATTAGCGGCGTAATTCTCGGCGGTAAAGCGCGGCATGCTGCGGCGTATGTCTTTGGCATCCAATGTGTCCACGTCAATCGGGTCACCGCACAAAAAGCCCCGCCCCACCGGGCTGAAAGCCACAAAAGCAACGTCGAGTTCTGCGCAGGCTTGCAAGACGGCAATTTCAGGGTTGCGGGTCCACAGCGAATACTCGGTTTGCAAGGCGGCAATGGGGTGTACCGCATGCGCCTTGCGCAAGGTAGCGCTAGAGACTTCAGACAAGCCAATACTGCGAATATGACCTTTTTTAACCATGTCAGCCAGCGCGCCCACGCTGTCTTCAATCGGCACGCTTTTGTCCCAGCGGTGCAGGTAGTACAGGTCAATCACATCGGTCTGCAGGCGGCGCAGGCTGTCTTCACAGGTCTTTTGAATCGTGGCGGGCCTGCCGTCAATCACCCGCACCAGTTTTCCATCACCTGCCACATCCACACCCTGCATGCCGCATTTGCTGGCCAGGGTGAATTTGTGACGATGCGGCTTCATCACCTTGCCAACCAGGGTTTCGTTCGCGCCAAAGCCGTACAGCGTGGCGGTGTCAAACATCGTCACGCCGGCGTCCAGCGCAGCGAGCAGTACCCGCTCGCCCTGCTCTTCAGTCACAGGTGCGCCGTAGGCGTGGCTCAGGTTCATGCAGCCCAGGCCGATGGCCGAAACATCAAAAGGGCCAAGCTTGCGGGTAGCTAGCGGTGTGGGTAATGTCATACGAGTTGTTGCTCCAGGTCATGCAAAACTTGATAGCAAGGCAGCACGCTGGCCACGCTGCTGTTGGGCTGGCGGCCCTCCCTGATGGCAGCAAAGAACTCGCGGTCTTGCAGCTCAATGCCGTTCATGCTCACGTCCACCTTGCTCACATCAATTTTTTCATCTTTGCCGTTAAAGAGATCATCGTAGCGCGCCAGATAAGTCGCCGTGTCACCAATGTAGCGAAAGTAGGTCCCCAGCGGGCCGTCATTGTTAAAGCTCAGACTCAGCGTGCAAATCGCGCCATTGGCCGCTTTGAGCTGAATGCTCATGTCCATGGCAATGCCAAGCGACGGGTGAATCGGGCCCTGCACCGCGTTGGCTTTCACAATCGGGCTGCCACACTGGTAGGCAAACAAATCAACCGTGTGCGCCGCATGGTGCCACAGCAAGTGGTCCGTCCAGCTACGTGCCTGGCCCAGGGCATTCATGTTGGTGCGACGGAAAAAATAGGTTTGCACATCCATCTGCTGGATGTTGAACTTGCCCGCCGCGATTTCTTTGTGCACATACTGGTGGCTGGGGTTAAAGCGGCGCGTATGACCGCACATCGCCACCAAACCGCTGCTTTTCGCCAAGGCGGCCACTGCGTGCGCGCCTTGGATACTGTCGGCCAGCGGAATCTCCACCTGCACATGCTTGCCCGCCCTCAGGCAAGCCATGGTTTGGTCGGCGTGCATCTGGGTGGGTGTGCACAAAATAACCGCGTCAACTTCTTTCAAAGCCAGGCTTTCTGCCAGGTCGGTCGTCACGTGTTGGATGCCGTATTTCGCGGCAGTCTCTTTGGTTTTTTCAATGTCGCGGCTCATCAGCGACACCACTTCCACGCCGTCGATGTTTTTAATGCCGTCCAGATGCTTGACGCCAAATGCGCCTGCGCCAGCCAGTGCAACTTTGATGGTTTTAGTCATAAG
>CANJWZ010000051.1 GCA_947478725.1 Comamonadaceae bacterium | reverse complement strand
GGTGGGTGCGCCAAGTGAAAAATAAAGGGGAATGAAATGATCACCGTTCTGTCAATCATCGGAACAATCTTTGCGTTGATGGTCGTTCCTCTCGGAACGATACTCGGATTAATCGGTTTTTGGATATTAGGTTTTTGGGGTGCTTTAATTGGCGTGCTTGTCGGCATTGGAATTCAGGTTAGTGATTAAAACTGGTACTCCCCTCGCTCCCAATGTGCAAACCCGCCGTACGCATCACCGATCGCAGTCCCTGATCAACGATTCCGCCGACCCAATACAGCGAAACCAGTACTGCAGCTCCTGCACCCCACCAATGGAGTTTGATCAAAAGTGGATTTCTCCACTTTGAGTCAATCCGCAGCGCGCTTGCGCGTTGTCGCACCTGGGCGACCCGTCGAATTTTGCGCCATTGCCGTACGAAGCGCTGCATTGATCCGTGACTGGTAGCCGGCCCCTTGCGCCTTGAAAAACGCCAAAATGTCGGCATCCAAACGAACCGAGGTAAGGACCTTGGTCGGCGCGGCCTGAGGCCCACGCCCACGCTTGAGCACAGGCGCACCCAGCATGTCTTCAGTCCATGCTGGGTTGTCCAGATCATTGACCTTGGCCGAGGTTTTCTTGGGCAACTTGGCGGTAGTAGCGGGCTTCATGTTTTTCTGCCTTTCGCAGTGAAATGACGTGAGGCCCCTTCGGGCGCTCGGTGTAAACCATCACAACCACATCGGCCCCAAGAAGACCGAAGCAAACCAAGCGCTCTTCGCCATAGTCTTGCCGCCTGTCTTCGCGGGTCACCGTGAAGTGGTCCCAGATTGCATCGCATCCAACGAAGTCAAGCCTGTGATTCTTGATGTTCAGCTTGCGCTTGGGTTCGTCCCATGTGAGCATACTTAATTGTATCTACAAAATACTGGCGTACAACGTGAAATTTAACTTTGAAGATCAGCCGGGTCAACGCTTCCTGGTACTTGCCCGCCGCCTTGGCAATCACCACACTCAGCAGGCGCGTGGCGGGTGGGTTTTGTTCGTGTCGTCGTTGGCGTTTGACAAGGCAACTTCAAATCTGAAGAGGGCAGGATGACGGATGCAACTCATCTAAATGTATATGCTGGTAATATACATAAATGGCACAAGCCGACGATTTGGACAAAGTAACGGGCTTCGACTGGGACGAAGGCAACGCCCGCAAGAACGACAAGCACGGCGTGTCTGCATCTGAAGCAGAGCAGGTTTTCTTCAATGCACCGCTTTTGCTGCTGGAAGACGCTGTGCATAGCCAACAAGAGCGACGCTTGCATGCCTTGGGTAAAACCGACGGCGGGCGCGGCTTGCACATCAGCTTCACTTTGCGCCAGTCCGGCACCCTGATACGCGTTATTTCAGCCAGAGATTTGCACCGAAAGGAGCGAGCTATTTATGACCAAGCCAGTTAAACCCACCCTTCGCCCTGTACCGATATTTCCCAGCGAAGCAGATGAGCGCGCTTATTGGGAAACTGGCGCTGGGCGCGACTCTACGGAATACCTTGACTGGTCAAAAGCCCGCAAGACGGCGCTACCGAACCTTAAACCGACGACCAAAACAATCTCGCTCAGGTTGCCGCAGCATTTGCTTGACTCCCTAAAGGTGGCAGCCAACTCGCGTGACGTACCTTATCAGTCGCTGATCAAGGTTTGGTTGCAGGAAAAGCTCAATAGCCATTAAGCAGCAGCGCCATCAGGCCTGCCAAACCCCATAACCCGACTCCCGCAGGGCAATGCCCAGCTCAACTTCCATGTCTCTGGCGCCTTCGTAGGGCATGGGTTTCTGAATCTCGTAGAGCTTGGGCAGCAGGGGCATGCCAAATTCGGGGAAAAATTGGAATTTGACCCTCATTAACCTTCATTAACCTTCATTAACCTTCATTAAGGTTGCACTGCGTGCAAGACAATAATCAGTATGCTGTACTTTTCTAACTGAGCCTGAACCGTGTTTTCAAAAATTGTATCCATCGCGCTGCCCATATTCGCCTTGGTGCTGGTTGGCTTTTTGTACAGCCGACGCGTCAAACCAGACCTGGGCGGCGCCAACAAACTGGTCGTCGACGTGGCATTGCCCGTGTTGATCTTTATCTCTTTGTCTGCCAAGTCGTTCGATCCAATGTCGGCCCTGTCTTTTACTGGGGCGTCGATCGTGTTGATTTTTCTGACCGGATTGATCGCGTGGCCGTTGGTGAAATTTTCAGGCGCAACCCGGCAAGCGTTTTTGCCCTGTGCCATGTTCACCAATGTTGGCCCGATTGGCATCCCCTTGATTGCCCTGGCCTATGGACCAGAAGGCATGGCACCCGTTGTGGTTTTGTTGGTGATATCCAACATCCTGCATTTCACGCTAGGTGCTGGCGTGATGAGCGGCAAAGTTGAATGGCGCATGGTTTATGCCAACCCGCTGGTTTGGGCAACGGTGTTGGGCCTGGCCAGTTCTCAATTGCGGTTGTCTTTGCCCGAGTGGGTTCAAACCTCCTGCACGATGATAGGCAGCGTGCTGGTTCCGATGATGTTGATGTCACTCGGGGCAAGGCTTGCCGGTAGCCAAATTTCAGACGGCCGTGTGGGCCTTCAGTCAAGTATCCTGATTTTCATCGCCCGATTGGTGGCTGCCTTCATCGTCCTTCACTTCATTCCCTTGCAAGGGCTGGAGCGCGGCGCTTTGATTTTGTTTGCATGTTTGCCGCCGGCAGTCTTTAATTTCATGTTGGCTGACAAATTTCAGGTTGAACCCAACAAGGTCGCTTCAACCGTTTTCGTTGGCCATTTGTTGAGTCTGGCTTTTCTGCCGTTCGGTATTTGGCTGGCATTCATTTAGATTTCTTTTTCATCCACACGCACAAACCAAGGCATCCGTCATGATCAAGTTTTACTTTCATCCTTCGCCCAACCCCTTAAAGATCGCTTTGTACCTGGAAGAAACGGGCGAGCCCTATGAGCTTGTTGCCATCGACACGCGCAAGGGCGAGCAGCATTCAGACGCTTTTAAGGCCATCAACCCGAATGCCAAAACACCCGCCATGCTGGACGGCGACATTCGTGTCTTTGACAGCAATGCCATGCTGATCTACCTGGCTGAGAAGATCGGCAAATTTGTACCGGACGACACGCCCGCCAACAAGGCTGAAATGTATTCGTGGCTGATGTTTGTTGCGACCGGCATTGGCCCCTATTGCGGTCAGGCGGTTCACTTCAAACATTTCGCGCCTGAGCCCAAAGACTATGCCGTCAATCGTTATGACTTTGAGGCCTGGCGCCATTGGCAGATCATCAATGAACACTTGTCTGGTCAGCCCTACATGCTGGGCACCCAATACTCTGTTGTCGATATGTCGGTGTGGGGCTGGGCCCGAGTAGTGCCTCGTGTTTTGGGCGCGGACGCGTGGCAAAAGCTGCCCCACGTCAAGCGCCTGTTGGACGAGATCAATGCACGCCCAGCGGCGCAGCGCGCCGAGGCTTTGCAAACAAAATTCACCTTCAAGACCGAGGTGGATGAAGATGCGCGCAAGATGCTCTTTCCCTCCAACGAGCGTTTGAAAAAAGCTTGATGACCAAGCTAAAACCAGTCATCTACCCTTCAATCTTGAAGTAATTTGACGAGATGAACTTTTCTAAAAGCACGCGTGCCGTGATTGGCGTGGGGTTGGTCGGGTGTTTTCTGACCTCGGTTGCAGGTGTATCGGCCGTGATGATTTCCAGTGGATGGGCAGTGCATGGTGGATGGGCCGAATGGGTAAAACGACTTGCAATCGCCTACCCATCGGCCTGTGTGGTGGTCGTCACAGTTTTTCCGTGGCTGGTTCCAAAACTCACGAAATTCTTTTTGGCTTCGTCGCAAAGCGAGTGATCAACCCCATCAATCAGCGCGGCTTGAGTCTGACAAGTGCTGTTTTACCCTTTAAATCGTACTTCAGGCCAGAAGATACATGCGCGATCATCTATTGCATCAGCTGAGCCATCAGGCCTGCCAAACCCCATAACCCGACTCCCGCAGGGCAATGCCCAGCTCGACTTCCATGTCTCTGGCCCCTTCGTAGGGCATGGGGTTGTACATCTCGTAGAGCTTGGGCAGCAAGTGCAGGCCAAATTCGCGCACGTAGCGGTTGGACTGGATGCCGGCTTTGTGTTTGTCAAAGCGCTGGTCGATGTCAAGCCCGGTCATGCCGACGTAGACAAAGGGCTTGCCAAGAATGTAGTCGGGGTTGCTGCGCCTGAAGCGGGCGATGTTCCACACCTCGGGTGCCAGCTCAATGACGTAGACGCTGTAGTGATGTAAGCGCTGCTGTCGCGGCTTTTTCGGAGTTTTGGCTGGCTTTTCAGGCATGGTTGCTGCATCGTAGCCTGGGCTTGGAGCATGGATGAGCGCTATTAAATTGCTAGCTGATTGCGGCCGATCCATTGGGCTAAATGCCTAAAAAATCGCAGAATGACCTGAAAATGGCTTTTCAGTTCTTTGCAAGCCGCTTTGACGCATACTCTGTTTTATTTTGGCCATGTAGATATCGCCGCTCGCGAAGCTTTATATTCTTATGCTGGCTTCATTTAACCAGGAGGTACTGACGTGAGTGAAATCGTATTTGTTGTGGAGATTGCTCCAGAGGGTGGTTACACCGCTCGTGCTTTGGGTGTTTCTATTTTTACCGAGGCCGATACCGAGGTTGAACTTCGGGTGGCTGTGCAAGATGCGGTGCGTTGCCATTTTGACGAAGGCACTTTGCCCAAAGTCATTCGCCTTCACTTTGTACGCGATGAGTTGATGGCGGCCTAAGCCTTAAGATGAAATTGCCTCGTGATTTGACCGGCGCGCAGCTGATTCGTGCCCTTGCCAAGCTTGGCCCCCACACGGCAAACTGGCAGCCATGTGCGATTGACATCCGAGCAACCAGCGCAGCATCACATCACAGTCCCTTTGCATGACCCTTTGCGGATCGGCACTCTGGCTGCCATCTTGGCTGATGTAGCAGCGGCGCAAGGCGTGTCTCGCGACGATTTGCTTGAAACCTTGTTTGGGTGAAGAGATTGGAAGCGTCAGCCCTTGCTGAGCCTGCTTAAAGTTTACGAATGATATAAATTCGATAGCATCGCGCGTATGAACCCAGTGGGCTAGCAGCCTAAAACATGGGAATAACGGCCTCAAAACGCATTTTGAGGCCATTGACAGCCTGTTTTAGGTCGAGCCCCACACCTCTTGCGCTGTCTCAATCACCAAACGCAGCTTGGCGCGCTGTGCTTCCACCGCAATGTCGTTACCGTGCACGGTGCTGCTGAAACCGCACTGGGGCGACAAAGCCAGCTGGTCCAGCGGGGCGTATTTGGCGGCGTCTTCGATGCGGCGTTTGATGTCGTCCTTGCTTTCCATCGCGCCAAACTTGGTGGTGATCAGGCCCAGCACCACAATTTTGCCTTTGGGCAGGTAGCGCAGGGGTTTGAAGTCGCCGCTGCGGGAGTCGTCGTATTCCATGAAGTACGCGTCCAGATTCATCTCTTTGAGCAGCGCTTCGGCGACCGGCTCGTAGTTGCCTGATGCGGCATGCGTGCTTTTGAAGTTGCCGCGGCACAGGTGCATGGCCAGCGTCATGCCTGCGGGCTTTTGCGCCACCACCAGGTTGATGAACTTGGCGTAACGGTGTGGCAGCTCGTTGGGGTCGTCACCGCGCTGGCGGGCGGCTTCGCGCATTTTTTCGTCGCACAGGTAGGCCAGGTTGGTGTCGTCCATTTGCACATAGGTGCAACCTGCGGCGGCCAGACTGCGCAGCTCGGCGCCGTAGGCGTTGGCCACGTCCTGGTAGAACTCAGGGTCGAGTTCGGGGTAGTGCTCGCGGCTGATGCCGGCGCGGCCACCGCGAAAGTGCAGCATGGTGGGCGACGGAATCGTCACTTTGGGTGTGTGGCCTGCACTGACCTGACTCTTGAGGAAATTGAAGTCAGCCAGTTGAATGTCTTTGGCGTGGGTCACTTTGCCCGTCACGCGCATCACCGGCGGTGCCAGGGCCTTGGTGTTGTCGGCGTTCAGCACGGTCACTGGAATGTCAGTCACCACGCCGCCCAGTTCCTCCAGAAAGTCAATGTGAAAGTAGGTGCGCCTAAACTCGCCATCAGTGATGCTTTTCAGGCCCACGTCTTCCTGAAACTTGACGATCTCGGTGATGGCCTTGTCTTCGACCAGGCGCAGTTGCTCGGCAGTGATGGCGCCTTTGGCTTTTTGCTCACGCGCTTCCAGCAGGTACTGGGGGCGCAAAAAACTGCCAACGTGGTCAAAGCGGGCGGGAAGGGTTGGGGTCATGCTGTCTCCGATGGGTGTTTTTAAAACAAAGGGTCTGGTGAAGGCAATGATGTTAATTCAGTTTGTAGGCCTGCCAGAAAATACATAAATCAGCTTTTCCGTTGAAAAATCGGCTTTTTATTGTATTTTTCTTAAAAATTGTATACATTGCGTATCCATGAACACAGCAAAACCTACTTTCCCCCTCAATGCTTGGTATGCCGCCGCGTATGACGTAGAAGTGGTGGGCAAGCTCTTGGCGCGCACCATCTGCAACCAAAAGGTGGTGATGTTTCGCAAAACAGATGGTTCTGTGGCCATGCTCGAAGACGCCTGCTGGCACCGTTTGATGCCGCTGTCACTTGGCCACTTGCAGGGCGACGAAGTCACCTGCGGCTACCACGGCCTGGTGTACAACGCCCAGGGACGCTGTGTGCACATGCCCAGCCAGGAAACGCTGAACCCCTCGGCTTGCGTGCGCAGCTTTCCGGTGCTTGAACGTCACCGTTTTGTCTGGATGTGGCCGGGTGACCCGACCAAGGCTGACCCGGCTCTGATCCCTGACATGCACTGGAACGATGATGCCGAGTGGGCCGGCGACGGCAAGATGATTCACGTCAAATGTGACTACCGCCTGGTGGTTGACAACCTGATGGACTTGACCCACGAGACCTTTGTGCACGGCTCCAGCATTGGCAACCGCGCGGTGGCCGAGGCGCCGTTTGTGGCGACCCACGGCGACCGCAGTGCCACCGTCACCCGCTGGATGGAAAATATCGACGCGCCGCCGTTTTGGGCCGGGCAGATCAAAGAAGCGCGGGGCTACCAGGGCAAGGTTGACCGCTGGCAGATCATCCGGTTTGAAGCGCCCTGCACGGTGAACATTGATGTGGGCGTGGCTGAGGCCGGCACGGGTGCGCCGCCCAAGGGCGGTAGCGCTGGCGACCGCAGCAAAGGCGTGAACGGCTTTGTGCTGAACACCATCACACCAGAGACCAACGACACCTGCCATTATTTTTGGGCTTTTGCGCGCAACTACCGGGTGACCGAGCAGCGCCTGACGCACCAGCTGCGCGAAGGTGTGGCCAGCATTTTCAGGGAAGACGAACACGTGCTGGAAGCCCAGCAAATCGCCATCCAAGAGCGGCCAAACCACCCGTTTTACAACCTGAACATTGACGCGGGCTCGATGTGGGCGCGGCGACTGGTAGACGGGCTGATTGCCAAAGAGCAGCCAGCGCATCCGGTGATACCGGTCCGGCTGGCGGCCTGAGGCGAGCACAACATGAACAGAGCAACATCGGTAAATACTATCAAATCAGGAGCTGGTGGCTTAGGTAAAAAGGGGGCTACAGCCCTTAATGATGCTGAAGCCTACCCTGACAGTGGACAAAAAAGTACCCAGAACAGCGCCCAGCTTCGGGCGCTGCTGCAACTGCGAGAAATGATTTTGGCCGGCGAGCTGCCCGGCGGCACCCGCATTGCCGAGCTGTCGATTGTGGAAAAGCTGGGCGTCTCCCGCACCCCCATTCGTGCGGCCCTGATGCGGCTGGCGCAAGAAGGCCTGCTCGAAGCCCTGAGCAGTGGTGGCTATGCGGTTCGCACGTTTTCAGAGCGCGACGTGACTGACGCCATTGAGCTGCGCGGCACGCTCGAAGGGCTGTCGGCGCGCCTGGCGGCTGAACGTGCTGCACCGGCGCTGGTGCTCAGTGAGGCACGGGACTGCCTGCGCCAGATCGATGCGGTGTTGGGCCAGCTCACACTCAATGACGAGTCGTTTTCAAGTTATGTCGAGCTCAATGCCCGGTTTCATGCGCTGCTCAGTGAAATGGCGGGCAGCAGCGTGTTGGCGCGCGAACTCGACCGCGTCATCAGCATGCCGTTTGCATCGCCGTCGGCGTTTGTGGTGGCGCAGGCCAACTCGCAGCAGGCGCGCGACATGCTGGTGGTGGCGCAAGACCAGCACTGGCAGGTATTGAGCGCCATTGAGCAGCGTGAAGGGGCCAGGGCCGAGGCCATCATGCGCGAGCATTCCCGGCTGGCCCAGCGCAATCTGCACAAGGTGCTGCTGGGCAGCCATGAGCCTGGCAGCCTGAACAGCGCATCGATTCCCGGCGTGCGTCTGATTCGCAAACGAAACACCTATTGATCCCAGCCGGACTTTAAAAACATATGGCCACCACCCCTTTATGGCATGACGCTGTTGTTGCGTCTTTTCGCGACGTCACCCCTACCGTGCGCGAGTTTTGCCTGCGGCCAGGTGCCGATGTGCAGGCCGCCGCACAACACTACGACCCCGGATCGCACCTGCAATTGCAGATTTTGGTGAACGGCAAACCGCAGACCCGCTCGTATTCTTTGATCGGCCAGCCAGACGCGTCGTGCTACCGCATTGCCGTCAAGCGGCTCGAAGCAGGGCGGGGCGGTTCGATGGCCATGTGGCGTCTGGCGGTTGGCGACAGGCTGCGCATCACCACGCCGCAAAACCATTTCCCGCTGGAGCTGAGCGCGCCTGCTTATCTGCTGGTGGCCGGCGGTATTGGCATCACCCCGCTGGTGCTGATGGCGCAAACGCTCAGTCAGCGCGGGGCAATCATTCGCATGCTGTTTGGGGCCCGGTCAGAGGCTGAGTTGGCTTTTGCTGATGTGCTGCGTGCGCAACTCGGTGACCGTTTGCAAACCGCCATTGCAGACATGGGCGAGCAAATTCAGTTTGAGACAGAAATTGCGGCCTTGCCCAAGGGCGGGCTGATGTTGATCTGCGGGCCGCTACCCATGCTCGACGCCGCCCGTGCCGCCTGGACTGCAGCCGGCCGGCCCCTGGCTGACTTGCGCTATGAAACCTTTGGCAGCAGCGGACGCTTTGCGCCGCAAGCTTTCAGGGTGCAAGTGCCGCGTCACAATCTGGACATCACGGTTGAGGCGCAAACCAGCTTGCTTGAGACCCTCGAAGGCGCGGGCGTCATGGCGATGTATGGTTGCCGGCGCGGTGAATGCGGGCTGTGCACCATGGACGTGCTGGCGCTGGACGGCGAGATTGACCATCGCGATGTATTCTTGTCTGAACACGAAAAAACAGCCAACCAGCGTATCTGTGTTTGCGTGTCCAGAGTGTTGGGCACGGTGACGCTGGAAAGTGCCTACCGGCCTGAGGCATAAACTTGTGATTTGAATGGCATTTGATAATTAACCACAACTGGAGACAAGCATGAACCTGAATAAACGCGTATTTTTACAAGCCACAGCAGCAGCAGCCCTGGTGTCGCAAACCGGCATGTCAGCAGCCCAAGACAAAAAATTCAAAATCGGCCTGCTGCTGCCCATGACCGGGCCCTTTGCCTCAACCGGCCGGCAAATTGAAAACGGTGTGCGCTTGTACATGGCCCAGTTTGGCACCAAAGTGGCCGGGCGCGAGGTCGAGATTATTTTGAAAGACGACACCGGCGTGCCCGACGTGACCAAGCGCCTGGCGCAAGAGCTGATCGTGACCGACAAGGTCGATGTGCTGGCCGGTTTTGGCCTCACGCCGCTGGCGCTGGCCACCGCACCGATTGCCACCCAGTCCAAAACACCGATGGTGGTGATGGCCGCTGCAACGTCGATCGTGACGGAAGCATCCCCTTATATCGTGCGCACCAGCATGACGATTCCGCAGGTCACGATTGGCGTGGCTGACTGGGCGCCTAAAAACGGCATCAAAACTGTGGTGACGCTGGTCACCGATTACGGCCCCGGCATCGACGCAGAAAGAACCTTCCGTGACCGCTTTACCTTCAACGGCGGGCGTATTGTGGCCGAGCTGCGGGTGCCGCTGCGCAACCCGGATTACGCGCCGTTTTTGCAAAAGGTACGCGACCTCAAACCGGATGCGCTGTTTGTGTTTGTGCCCGCCGGTGCGGGTACGGCGCTGCTCAAGCAATACGCCGAGCGCGGCCTGGACAAAGCCGGCATCAAGCTGATCGGTGAAGGCAGCGTGGTGGACGATGAAATCTTGAACGACATGGGTGATGTGGCGCTTGGCATCATCACATCGCACCCGTATTCAGCGTCACACAACTCGCCTGCCAACAAAAAGTTCACCGAGGCCTACCTCAAGCAAAGCAAAGGCATACGCCCCAACTTTTTTGGGGTGGCGGCGTATGACGGCATGCGCGTGATTTATGAAGCCATCAAAACCACCAAAGGCAAGGGCGATGGTCAGGCGCTGGTAGACGGCATGAAAGGCCAGATTTTTGAAAGCCCGCGCGGCCCGATTTTCATTGATGCGCAAACCCGCGACATCGTGCAAAACGTTTATATCCGCCGGGTGGAGCGCGTCAACGGCCAGCTTTACAACATGGAGTTTGACGTCATCAAAGACGTGAAAGACCCGGCCAAGTCGGGCCGATAAGTTCATGGCGGGTTCGGCGGCAGGGCAGGCTATGCGTATTTGCGATAACTGCCATTGTGAAATATCACTTGCGAATCTGCCGCCCATGAACGAGACTGTCGGGTTGACTTGATGTCATCTGTTCTTGACCTGTTTTAAATCCTCTGGAGACACCATGAAAAAACGACTCTTCTTGACCGCCACTGCTGTTGCGGTCGCCGCATTGGGTGCAACGTCTGCCATGGCGCAGGCTGACACCTTCAAAATTGGCCTGATCTTGCCTTTGACGGGCCAGCAGGCCTCGACAGGCAAGCAGATTGAAGCCGCGACAAGGCTTTACATGGCGCAAAACGGCGTCAACGTGGCGGGCAAAAAGATCGAGCTGATCGTCAAGGACGACGGCGGCATACCTGACGCGTCCAAGCGCATTGCGCAAGAGCTGGTGGTCAACGACAAGGTCAATGTGCTGGCAGGCTTTGGCCTGACGCCGATTGCCCTGGCCGTGGCACCGATTGCCACGCAGTCCAAAACGCCGCAGGTCATCATGGCGGCTGCTACGTCGATCATCACCGAGGCATCGCCTTACATCATTCGCACCAGCTTCACCATTCCGCAATCTGCGGTGGCGATGGCCGACTGGGCGCCTAAAAACGGCATCAAAAAAGTCGTCACCCTGGTCAGTGACTACGGCCCTGGCATTGATGCAGAAAAGTTCTTCAAAGACCGCCTGACGTTCAACGGTGGCCAAGTCATTGAGTCGCTGCGCGTGCCTTTGCGCGGCCCTGACTTTGCGCCGTTTTTGCAAAAAGTGCGTGACATCAAGCCCGATGCGTTGTTTGTGTTTGTGCCGTCAGGCGCTGGCGCTGCGGTGATGAAACAGTTTTTGGAGCGCGGCATGGACAAAGCCGGCATCAAGCTGATCGGCACCGGCGACCTGACCGATGACGACCAGTTGAACGACATGGGCGACGGCGCCTTGAACGTGGTCACCTCGCACCACTATTCAGCCGCCCATCCATCAGCGTTGAACAAGAAATTTGTTGACGCTTTTGAGAAGGCCAACAAGGGCTTGCGCCCCAATTTCATGGCGGTGGGTGGTTACGACGGCATGCGCGTGATTTACGAAGCCCTGCGTGCCACCAAAGGCGCAGGCGGTGGCGATGCCCTGCTGGCCGCCATGAAAGGCCAGATTTTTGAAAGCCCGCGCGGCCCGATGTTCATCGACGCGCAAACCCGCGACGTGGTGCACAACATGTACCTGCGCAAGGTCGAAAAGAAAGACGGCAAGCTTTACAACGTCGAGTTTGATGTCATCAAAGACATGAAAGACCCTGGCAAGACCAGGTAACCCCCGAACCGCCGCTCCGCGTTGCCTCCCTCTACGGGGGCAACGCTGGTGGCCCGGCAAAGCCGGTTCCACGGCGTTCTTGAATAAGAAAAATGCTCACCATATTGTTCGACGGCATCGCCTACGGCATGCTGCTCTTTATCCTTGCTGTCGGACTGGCTGTGACGATGGGCTTGATGAATTTCATCAACCTGGCGCACGGTGCGTTTGCCATGGTGGGCGGCTACATCACGGTGCTGTTGATGCAAAAACTCGGCGTGCCGTTTTTGGTCTGCTTGCCGCTGGCGTTTTTGGGTTCGGCCTTGGTCGGTGGTGTGCTGGAGCGCACGCTGTACCGGCCCATGTACAAAAAGCCGCATCTGGACCAGGTGCTGTTCTCCATTGGCCTGACCTTCATGGCGGTGGCCAGCACCGACTACTTTATTGGTTCGACCCAGCAAATCATGCAGTTGCCCGAGTGGCTGAAGGGTCGCACGGAGTTGGGCGAAGGTGCCTGGACGCTGGGTATGGGTCACTACCGACTGTTCATCATCGCCGTCTGCGCTGCGCTGACGATTGCGCTGCAATTTGTGCTGGCCAAAACCCGTTTTGGCAGCCGCCTGCGCGCCTCGGTGGACGACCAGCGCGTGGCTGCTAGCCTGGGCATCAATGTCAATGTGGTGTTTTTATCGACCTTTGCGGTCGGCTCTGGCCTGGCCGGCCTGGGCGGTGCGCTGGGCGCTGAGGTGCTGGGCCTGGACCCAAGCTTCCCGCTGAAATTCATGATTTACTTTTTGATTGTGGTGGCTGTGGGCGGCACGTCGTCCATCACCGGCCCCTTGCTGGCGGCGCTGCTGCTGGGCGTGGCCGATGTGGCGGGCAAGTATTACATCCCCAAAACCGGCGGCTTTATTGTGTATGGCCTGATGATTGTGATTTTGATCTGGAAGCCGCAGGGACTGTTCGTGCGCAAGGGTGGCAAATGACACAAGAACTCAAAGCCAACATTCAAAAGGCACTGCACAACGGCAGCCGCTGGAAGGCTTGGGAGCCCGTGTTTTGGCTGCTGGTGTTGGCGTCGCCATTTTTACTCAGTACGCACGCCCTCATCATCAACGAGATCGCCATCGTTGCCTTGTTTGCTATTTCCCTCGATCTTGTGCTGGGCTACACCGGGATTGTGTCGCTCGGGCATGCTGCGTTTTTTGGCATGGGGGCTTATGCTGCGGCGCTGTTTGCCAAGCTGGTCATGCCTGACCCGCTGGTGGGCCTGCTGGTGGCGATTGCGGTGTCGACCCTGCTGGGGGCACTGTGCAGCTTCACGATTTTGCGCGGCAGCGACCTGACCCGCCTCATGGTCACGCTGGGCGTGGCCTTGATTTTGTTTGAGCTGGCCAACAAGCTGGACTGGCTGACCGGTGGTGCTGATGGCTTGCAAGGTGTGGTCATGGGGCCGCTGCTGGGCAAGTTTGAGTTTGACCTGGCGGGCCGCACGTCTGCCTGCTATTCGATTGTGGTGGCGCTGATACTGTTCGTGCTGGCGCGGCGTTTGACGCGCTCTACCTTTGGTGCCACGCTGATGGCCGTCCGGGACAACCGTCTGCGTGCCATGGCGATTGGTATTCCGGTGGCGTCGCGACTAGCCGTTATCTACACCATTGCTGCTGGCATTGCTGGTGCTGCGGGAGGGCTGCTGGCCCAAACCACCGGCTTTGCGTCACTTGATGTGTTTGCGTTTGACCGCTCTGCCGACGTGATGCTGCTGCTGGTGATTGGCGGCACCGGCTGGCTGTACGGCGGCATTGCTGGGGCAGTGGTGTTCAAGATCATGCAAGACGTGATTTCAACCATCACACCGCAGTACTGGACGTTCTGGATTGGCTTGTTTTTGGTGGTGCTGATGCTGGTCGGGCGTGAAAAGCTGCTGCGCCCGTGGACCTGGTTTAAAAAAGGCGGCGCATCATGAGCGCGCCCGAAACAGCCTCGTCCGAAAAAGAGATTGTGCTCAGCGCACAGGGCCTGGTGATGCGCTTTGGCGGCATCACCGCGACCAACAACGTCACGCTGAATTTAAAAAAAGGCGCACGGCATGCGCTGATTGGCCCGAACGGGGCGGGTAAAACCACTCTGATCAATTTGCTGACCGGCGTGCTGCAGCCGACCGAAGGCCGCATCACCTTGCAGGGCAAAGACAACAGCCTTGCGGCGGAGGACATCACCCACCTGGCACCGCACAGCCGGGTCAAGCGCGGCATGGTGCGCACGTTTCAGATCAACCAGTTGTTTGACACCCTCACGCCGCTGCAAACGCTGGCACTGACGGTGAGCCAGCAGCATGGCTTGGGCAGCAGCTGGTGGAACCCGCTGGGTAACAAGGGGGAAATTGTCGACCGCTGCGCGCAATTGCTGGAGCAATTCCATTTGAGCGAGGTGATGAACCAGCCCACCAACGTGCTGGCTTACGGCAAGCGCCGCCTGCTGGAGATCGCCATTGCGCTGGCCTGCGAGCCGCGCGTGCTGCTGCTCGATGAGCCGGTAGCGGGCGTGCCCGCCGGCGAGCGCGAAGAGCTGCTGCAAACTGTGGCCGCGTTGCCGGCCGATGTGTCGGTGCTGTTGATTGAACACGATATGGACCTGGTCTTCAGTTTTGCCAAGCGCATGACGGTGCTGGTCAACGGCACGGTGCTGACAGAAGGCGACCCCGAGCAGATTGCCAATGACCCACAGGTCAAGGCGGTGTATCTGGGGCATGGGGAGGAAGGACACGACGCCGGGCCGCCCCAAGGCGGGGCAGCCCCCTTGGGGGGCAGTGATGCACACGCAGTGGCAAACGTGGGGGCCATCCGTCATGACTGAGTTGTTGAAGGTGGACGGCTTGAGCGCTGGTTATGGCGAGGCGGTGGTCCTGACCAACATTTCCCTGGCGCTGGACGAAGGTAAAACGCTGGCGCTGCTGGGCCGCAACGGCACCGGTAAAACCACGCTGATCAATACCCTGGCAGGTGCTACACGCCAGCATGGCGGCAGCATCAGCCTGAGTGGGGTGGCTTTGCACAAGCTGCCCGCCCACGAGCGGGCCGCGGTTGGCATTGGCTGGGTGCCGCAAGAGCGCAATATTTTCAAGTCACTCACGGTCGATGAAAACCTCACCGCCGTGGCTCGCCCCGGCAACTGGACGCCCGAGCGTGTCTATGGTTTGTTCCCGCGTCTGGCTGAACGCAAAGGTAACCTCGGCACGCAGTTGTCAGGTGGTGAGCAGCAAATGCTGGCGGTAGGCCGCGCCCTGGTGCTGAACCCCAAGCTGCTGCTGCTGGACGAGCCGCTCGAAGGCCTGGCCCCGATCATCGTCGAAGAGCTGCTCAGGGCAATTGCCCGCATCACCCGCGAAGAAGGCCTGTCGGCCATCATTGTTGAGCAGCACCCGCAAGCGATTTTGAAAATCTCTGACAGCGCCATGGTGCTGGACCGCGGCACAGTGGTGCATTCGGGCACCGCCAAAGAGCTGCGCGAGCAACCCGAGCTGCTGGACCGGCTGCTGGGCGTTGCGCGGTAAACCCTCTGGGTAACATGGGGCGCTATGAGCCTGCCGACGCCAGCATTTCAATACCCCCGTTTACTCACCATCGCCGGCTCTGACAGCGGCGGTGGCGCAGGCATTCAGGCTGACCTGAAAACCTTCTCCGCGCTCGGCTGCTTTGGCATGACGGCCATCACGGCGCTGACGGCGCAAAACACGACAGGTGTGCGTGCCATTCATGGCGTACCGCCCGGCATGCTGACAGACCAGATAGATGCGGTGCTGCAAGACATTGGCGTTGATGCCGTCAAGATTGGCATGTTGCATTCGCCCGAGATTGTGCAAGTGGTTGCCCGCGCCATTGACCGGCACGCCTTGCCGCATGTGGTGCTGGACCCGGTGATGGTGGCAACCAGCGGCGCGGTGCTGATCGACAGCCCGGCCATTACCGCGCTGGTGCGCGAGCTGTTTGGCCGGGTGGTGCTGATCACGCCGAATCTGGACGAAGCCTCACTGCTGGTGGGCCGCACGCTCGTCAGCGAGGCTGACATGAAAACCGCAGCACAGGAGCTGCTGGCCAAAGGTGCCAAAGCCGTGCTCATCAAAGGCGGCCATTTGGCAGGCGATGTGGTCAGTGACCTGCTGCAGATGGCTGGCGCGGCACCGCACTGGATGCGCGCCCCGCGCATTGCCACCACCAACACCCACGGCACAGGTTGTACGCTGTCATCGGCGATTGCTGCGCACCTCGCCCTTGGGCTGTCGCTGGTTGATGCTGTAGAAGCCGCCAGGCACTACGTGCGCGGCGCGCTGGCAGCCGGTGCCAGCGTTCAAACCGGGCAGGGCGGCGGACCCCTGAACCACGGTTTTGCGCCGCAGCCAATGCGCCTTAAGCCATTAGTGGCTTAGGCTTTTGAGCTGAATCGCGCATCAGCTTTGCCAACACAAATGTCAGCACCAGCGTTGGAATAGCCGAGCCCCAGGCCGGTGCCAGGTTTGCCATCGCATGGTAAAAAACCACGCCACTGAACCAGATCAACACAGCGCTGTAGTTCACAGGCCGCTCCGTGACCAGCGCCGCCACATTGGTTTTGCCGACCAGCCGCGCCAGAATCACCCCGTACAGCGGGATAAACACCGAGCTCAGCATCAGCAAAAACGGCTCCAGTGCATGCATGGGCAGCACCAATGCCAGGCCCGTGCAGACGGCCGCAAAGCCAATGCCAATCTTGCGAACAGACCAGCTCGGCTTCAAACTGTGGCCCGCAACAGCGCCTGAATACACGTCACCGTAAGCGTTGTCCACCTCGTCGATCAAGATCAAACCCAGCGCAATCAGGCCGCCCTGTGCCAGCAGCAGTGCGGCAACCAGGTCAGTGCTCGGGGTGGTGATGGCGATCAGCACGCCCAGCGAATAGCACCAGATATTGGCCACCGCATAACCCAGCCAGGTACCGCGCAGGGTGCTGCGCCCGCTCAGGCCGTGCCGCGCAAAGTCTGCCACCAGCGGCAGCCACGATATCGGCATCGCAATCACCAGGTCAAGCGCCTGCATGGTGCTCATGCCGCCCGCGCCGGGCTTGTTCCAAATCTCGCTCAGCCCCTGCGCTTGGGCTTTGCCCAAAAACTGCCAGGTCAGCCACAGCAGCGACGCCATCACCAGCGGCAAGCCAAACCGGCCAATGAACTTGCGCACCAGGCGGGTCATGCTGCCCGATATCAGCGCCACCAGCACCGCGCCCCACAGCAGCGTGGCCAGCACAGGCCACCAGCTGGCCGCATAGCCGCCGCCTTGCCGGGCAATGGCCACCGTGCCGTCGCGCATCACCACCAGCTCAAACGTCGTCCAGCCGACCAGTTGCGCAATGTTCAGCAGCACCGGCAATTTGGCAAAACTCGAGCCATAAGCCGCATGCATCAGCCCTGAACTCGACAAACCCGTGTCGCAACCCAGCTTGGCCGTCCAGGCCAGCATGCCCGCACCCAAGATCGACCCCAACACAATCACCAGCAAGGCCTGCTGCGGCCCGACCGCAGGAACCAGATACGCGCCAATCTGCATCACCAGCAGCCCCACGCCCAGGCTCAGCCACAGGCTGGCGTGGTCATTGAAACCAAAAGAGCGTTCAGCCGCTGGCAGCGGGGTCAGGGCCGTGTTGGCATGGGAGTTTTGATCAGCAGACATGGTGTTGTTATGGGTTGAGTGGGTTGGATTCAAAAGGGTCATTCTAGCGGCATTTAAGGTGTCAAATCGGCCTCTAGCCCAATATATACATGGGCTAGCAGCTACTGAATTAATAGCGACTGGTTTTTAACCTTTGGCGTCGAGCTCTGGTGTGAGGTGCAAAAAATCCAGTCCTACACCTTGGCTTGGGCCTACTTTTTGATACCGCGCAAACCCCGCATCAAACGAGACCATCCGGCAATCGGCTTGAATGGCAAAGCTGGCCAGGTAAGCGTCTGTCCAGTCGCGGGCATGAAAGTTGGGCGCTGTGCTCAAGCGCTGCCACACCAGGTCAATGCCATCGGGTTCAGGCAGCAACACACTGCGGCCACTGGCCAGGTGTGCGGTGTAAATATGCCATGCCTCAGCGGGTGTGTGCACCGCGCTACTCATTACTTTGGGCTGAGTTACCAGCCGCAAAAAGCCCTGCATGCTGGCGCGGCAAAACGCCAGTGGCACATCAGCGCTGGCCCAATACTGTTTGGCTCTGGCATGGTGCGGGTGATGCACATGCGCCAGCGCCAGCCAAACATTCACGTCCAGCAGGTCTGCCCTGCTCATTTCAAAAAGCCTGAGCGGCGCAACTTGTCCAGATCGTCTTGTAACTGCGCATCGGCCAGGTCTGCGTTGCTTGGCGTGGGCAAAGACTCAAACGTGGCATGGCTGAGGCGGCTCAAAACAGGCAGTGTTGCCTCGGCTACAGGAGGAGCAGGCATCGCCATGGCCCGCACGATCAGCTCGTGGAGCAAAGCCTTCAAGCTTTTGCCACTTTGTGCCGCCTGGATTTTCAAGCTGCGTAAAAGTGGATCGGGCAAGTCTAGTGTAGTTCGCATCAATGCATTTTAGCATCAATGTGCGTTTTGTTGACTTCTTTGTTTGTCTAAAGTCAAATTTTTTCTGGCCAAGGGGCCGGCTAGCAGTGACGGATCAATGCGGGGCTATGCGCGGCAGTGGAGCGACATTTATCGCGTTGCCTAGGTGCGACAAAGGCTTGATCGGTTCAGCTTGCCCCGCTAATCAAAAGCCCATCTCAGTTCCACCCAGGCGTTGGTGTGGGTGGGTTTGGAGTCCGCGAGCTGGCTGGGAATTTGCCCCAAAGAAGAGGCGATAAAGATGCGTCCTGCCAAGCCTTTGGGGCCTTGCCAGTTCAGTCCCAGGCCGGCGCCGCTGATCGTGGCCTGATTGCTGCCGCTGCTCCAAGGGCTTTTGTTGATTTGCACGGCGGCTGTATCTACAAAGGCTGCCAGTTGCCAGTTGCCCGTTTGCTGCACCAACTGCGGCAGTGTGTAGCGCAGTTCCAGGCTCGCAAACGCACCGCTGTCACCCGAGAGCACGCTTGAGCGGTAAGCCCGCACGCTGCTGGCACCGCCGATGGAGAACTTTTGTCCATTGTCCAGGTTCTTTTGCGCCCACTGTCCGTTCATGCTCAGCAAAGCGATCACGCCAGCGCCCAGCGCTTGGGTGCGACTGAGTGCCCATGTCGCGCGCCCAAAGCCGCCTGCCGCATTGGCGATGCTGGCGTCCTGCGCCGCAGCCGCGGCGTCATCAAAGGCCACCCGGCCGCCGTACAGCGCCAGGCCAAGCGTGTTCTTGCCTGCGCCCAGCCAGTCGTCCTGGCGCTCGCCGCTGAGCTCCAGACCCCACACATTGAGCGTGCGGTCAGTCTTCACCCCCGTGGAGTCCACGTGGTCTTGCAGAACGCTGTTGCTAAAGCCCAGACGGGCATTGAGGTTGGCCCCCGGGCTGCGTATCAGCCCGCTGCGCAGCCACACGCTTTGGGTGTTGGCTTTGCCAGAGGCCAACAGACTGGTCGCCGTGTCGCCCAGCTGGTAGGTCATCGCCGAGCTGTCCACGCCGACTTGCAGGCCCGGGGCCCAGACCGGCACCTCATAGGCCAGGCGCACATAGTTCAAGCCGCCGTTCGTGCTGTTCAGGCTGCTGATGCCCAGCGTATCGCCGCGACCCAGCGGGTTGTTCCACTGCACATTGGCGTTGGTGCGCACCACCCCGGTGTAGCGGCTGCCGTAGTTGTCGGCGCTCACGGCTACGTTCAGGCGCGTGCCGGGCTGCACATCGACCACCAAGTCCGAGCTTCCGAACTCCTGGCCCGCACGCAGCAGCGCACGCGGCACCATACCGGGCAGGTCTGAGAGCAGCAAGGTGGCGCGCTCCAAGGCGTCCAGCCGGATCACGCTGCCTGGCTCCAAGTTGGAGAGTGTTCGCATCAGCACCGCGTCTTTGACGACGCTGTTGTTACGCAACTCCACCTGGCCCCAGTTGGCCTCTATCACCTGCACGCGCACCACGCCGTTCTCAATGGTTTGGGCCGGGATGATGGCCCGCGCCAGCGGGTAGCCCGCTGCCCGGTAGTAGGTGGTGATGGCTTCGATGCCCTGGGCAACCTGGGGCAAGGTCAGGCGCTGGCCCTGAATAGGGGCCAGCAGCGCTTGCAAGGTGGCGGTGTCAAAGACGGTGTTGCCCTCTATGCGCAACTGGCGCACCAGGAAAGGCGTGGTGTCGGGCGTGGCCGCTTGCGGGTCGGGGCGGATAGCAGGCATCGCAGCGGCTGGCGGAGCAGTCGTCTGCGGCTGCGGGGCAGGGACGGTTTGCAGCAGGCTGCCCGCATTGGGCACGGTGTCAGCGGCTGCGCACACGGTGAACAGAACGGGCAGCGCCAGCAACAGCAACAGGGTCACTCGAACACATGCCGCCAGCGGCTTGCGCGAAAGGCCAATAGCGCTCATGTGCATGGCGTGAGTACTCGTGAAATGGGTGAGCATGGGGGGCGGTGACAAGGCAGGGGTGTCGTCACGGCTTTCAATCCAAGCCTGTGTTTGTTGCCCGGAAGTAAACGTCAGGCATCTTGATGCTATTGCCAAGCACATAGAGCAGCCCGCTCTCGCCAAGCGGTTGAGTGGCGTTTGATATGTTGCTTGAGGCCGTAGCTTGCTCTGGTCCTGCTCCTGTTGGGGCAAGCAAGTTGAGTTTGGTCGTTGCACCGAATTGCTTAGCTGTGAGGGCAACTTCCGCAGTTCTAGTAAAGCGGGTGTCGCCGGGCAGCGGGTTGGCGACTATTACTGGCACGAATGAAGTGGCTTGCGTCGGTGTCACCACGCTAGCGGCAGCTCGCGTCAGCGTCAACGCGGTGGCATTGCCGCCGGCCTGGCTGAAGGTGTAGTTGTCCGCAAGCAGCCCGGAACCGTTAATGGCGTAGCTGCCCGCGCCTGAGGCGCTGGTAGCTGGTGTCAGCCACGCCAGCGTCCCAGTCGTCGCAGTGCTTTGTGTCTCGTTACTCACAAAACCGCTCAGCGTTCCACGCAAGCCAGTGGGGGTGGTGCCAGTGCCAAAGCTTGCTGCGGTGGCGGCGTAGGTCAGGGCTTTGGCGGTGATGTTCGCTGCAACCGTTTCACCGCCAGCCAGGCTGTAGTTACTGGCCAGACCGCCGTTTGTGCCATTGGCAAGGCTGGTGCTGTTCACGGTCACCAAATTGGCGGTTGCCACATCCTTGCTGTTAAAGCTGGCCGTGCCAGTGGCCTTCACCGTCTCAGTACCGACCAGGCCCGAGGTGATGGTCAGGGTCGGGCTCGCTGTGGTGCTGCCGTCATAGGTCTTGCTCGGTGCGGCAACCGTGGCGGTCAGGGCTTTCTGGGCGATGGTGGCGCTGTGGGTGGTATTGGCCAGGCTGTAGTTGGATGCCAGGCCGGTGCCATTGACCAGGGTGTAGGAGGCCGTAGCTGTGCGGCTGCCGGCGTTCTGGTTGTTAAAGGTGCCGCTGGCGGTGGCGCTCACTGT
>CANJWZ010000050.1 GCA_947478725.1 Comamonadaceae bacterium | reverse complement strand
TGCTGCGCAATGCCGCTTTGAACGCGATGAAGTACAAGTCTGAGCTGGCGCTGGTGCGCTCGCAGAACGTGGACATCACGAAGTTCGAAACCCAGCTCGACGAATTCAAGACCTCGTTTGGCCACAATTGGCGCTTGGCCTCTGAGGGCTTTGAAGATGCCATCAAGCGCATCGACGACGCCATCAAGGACTTGGAAAGGACCAAGGAAGCGCTGCACAAGTCAGCGAACAATTTGCGCCTGGCCAACGACAAGGCCGACGATCTGACGATCAAGAAGCTGACGCGGGGCAACCCGACGATGGCGGCGAAGTTTGCGGAGCTCAACAATGCGGGGCCTACCCACGCCGAATGAACGGTGTTGTTGACGCCTGAGGGGTGGACTTGGTCGCACCCTGCCACAGCATCGACACCGGTGCCGCATGCAGCTTTTCGTCAAACGGCGTGATGCGGTCGTGGTCGTGCAGCACCAGGCCCTGCACAAACTTGTCTCCCACCGCCGCTTGTAGCTGGCGCAGGCCGCGCAGGTCTTGGGGGCGCACGGTGGCGCTGGCTTTGACTTCTATGCCAATCACGCGCCCGCGCCGGTCTTCCAGCACCAGGTCAACCTCGTCTTGATCTTTGGTACGAAAGTGCGATACGCGAACGCGCTTGTCTGACCAGGTGACGAGCTTGAGCACCTCTGACACCACAAAGTTTTCCAGCAAGGGGCCCCATGCCGTGCGATCGGTGCTGCGGTCTTTCTGTAGTCGTGCGGCGGTGACATCGCGCAGCGCTGCGAGCAAGCCGGTGTCCAAAAAGTGCAGTTTGGGCGTTTTGGTGAGACGGCTTACCGCGTTGTGTGACCAGGGTGGCACTTGGCGCAGCAAAAACAGCCGCTCCAATATGCCCACATACTTTTGCGCCGTGGGGGTGGTCAGCCCCAGCGCCGCACCATAACTGCTGTGGTTGACCAGCTGCCCGGCGTGGGCGGCCAGCACGTCAAGCAGGCGTGGCATGCGGTCTAGCTGGTCGATGTTGGCGATGTCGCGCACGTCGCGGTCCAGAATCAGCGCCACGTAGTCCTGCAGCCAGGCTTGACGGCGGCTGGGGCTGGTGCGGCGCAGCGCTTCGGGGTAGCCACCTTTGAGCACGCACGCCATCAAATCGTCCCCCACCAGTGGGTTCACCACTGCGGGTAAACCGGTGCCGTCAAGCAGACGGTCCAGCAGGTCGCCGGGGGTGCCAGTCAGTTCGGCCTGGGCAAAGGGCAGCAGGGTGATGACTTCAAGTCTTCCCGCCAGCGAGTCGGCCACCAAGGGCATGGCCATGAGGTTGGTGGAGCCGGTCAACAGGAAGCGGCCCGGTGCCTGGTCTTTGTCCACGCTTTCTTTGATGGCCAGAAGCAGGTCGGGCGCGCGCTGCACTTCGTCGATCACGGCTTGCTTCAAACCGCGCACGAACCCGGTGGGGTCTGAGCGCGCCGCAGCCAGAGTGGCGGGGTCGTCCAGCGTGAGGTAGGGGCGATCAGGGCTGGCATAAAGCCGGGCCAGCGTGGTTTTTCCCGCCTGCCGTGGCCCAACAAGCAGCACGACGCGGGTGTCTTGCAAGGCGGTAGCGATTTTTCCCTGCACATAGCGGGTGATGGCCGGACTAGATGAGGTGGATGGGACGCTGATCATGTTGTGCAATTCAAGGCGCTGAGTGCTTGACAAATTTTAACTTAAAGTACGACCAATTTAAATTATGAGTCCGTCTAAATGAAATTGTGTGTCAGTTTATTCCATCTAGTCGCATTGTTTTTGACAGCTGTTTACGCATGCTCTACAAGGCGGGCCGACGATGGCGGCCGAGTTTGCGGAGCATAAGAGTTCTGGGCTTTCCGACGCTGAGTGAATCTAGTCATTGAGAATCGGGGTCAGATTCCAATTGCTTCGCTCGGCCTCAGTCAGTCCACCAACCGAATCAAACAAGCCCATCCAACTGACGCGGCGAGCAGACCGTGACGCCTTCAAAGCGCTGGCCATCACCTGGCCCAAAGTGGGTGCTGCGTCATGTCACCCGCACGTTGCAGGCTCAAGCCATGGACAGCTTGGCTATCATGCCTGACTGAGATTCAATTTTGTCCGTCGGCGAGGGTCAGCTGAAATGAAGTCCACCTATTTACAAAGCACTTTTGTCGCTTGCGTTATCAGTTTGATCCCTGTGTGTGCGCTGGCCGATCAAGTTCGGGTACCTTTGCAGCCCGCCAAAAACCTTCAAACCAATACCTTGCTCAATAAAATGTGTGCCGCACTGACCACACCTTGCAAGCCGTCAACCACCCAAATCTACAGCGACCCTGACAGTCCGAAATCATTTGTGTGGCTGATCGACGAAAGCAAACCCATGCTGGCCAAGCTTGCAACTGACCAACCCCAACCCAAAGTGCTTGTCGAAATGGATTTCAAAGGCCATGTTCACTCGGCACCCTTTTCGCAACCCAACGAAGAGCCTATGGTGATCGACCCTGCGCTTTACCTGACCCCTACGGGAGACAAAGCCGTGGCGGTATTGATCAGCGAAAGAACAGGCTATAGCGGAGGTGGAAAGATGGACACCTTGGCAGACTTCATCGTTCTTTCGTCTGCGCGTTTGCGTTTAAAGGCGGGCGTCAATTACCCAGCAATCTACAAAAGTGTGCCCTTCGAATCTTCTGGGATGAGTCGCGCCTGCTTTACAAAAGAAGAATACGAAGACTCAAAAAGGCGTTCTTGCCATGATGAATACAGCGATGTGTTGCAGATAACCGCACAACGGTTAGAAAACAAGACAGGGCCTTGGGTGTTCAAACGCAAGCACGTGTTTGTTTCAGCTGAAACCCGACGCAAAGATCAAACTAAATTTATTCCCATGGATATTCCACTGAACGAAAGTGATGCTCATAGAAGGAAAAGGTTGAAGGCGTTTTTGAATTGAGGTTGTGGTGCTATTGGAGAGGAATCGGGGCCAGATTCCAACTCCTTTCATACCGACGCGTCGCGGCGGTTTTTGGAGCAAGCGGGCACCAAGCCTTGATGGAGCAGACTGACTGCCCAGCACCGAGATAAATTGAAAGATCAAACACCATGAACACGATGCGATTCAAAGGCTACGCAGCCCAAATCAGCTACAGCGATAACGACGCCTGCTTTGTGGGTCATATCGCGGGTATCGCTGACATTGTGGGTTTTCATGCGGACAACGTGGCCGAACTCCGCGCGGCTTTTGAAGAAGCTGTGACCGACTACCTTGCTACCTGTGAAAAAGCAGGGCGCAATCCGCAAAAACCTGCCAGTGGCAAGCTGATGCTGCGCGTACCGCCTGAGGTGCATGGGGCGGCTCTGGTGGCTGCGCAGGTCAAAGGCCAGAGCCTGAATCAGTGGGCCAGCAATGCGCTGCGTGATGCTGCGCATGCTTGACAAAAGCGCATCCAAATAAAAAGCGCCCCTTTCTGACACAAGCCCTAGCCCCCGCAGCGCCGCACGCTGTCAGCCGCTTGCGCAGTGCGCGGCTGGCGCGCAGCAGCAAGCCGTTTTTGGCGCGGGGCGGCTCCAAGGCCGAGCGTTGTGCGGGCTGCCGCCTGGTTGTCAGCCACTGCCTGTGTGCGCTGCGGCCCAGCGTGGCGGTGCGGGCCGGTATGTGCCTGATCATGGCCGATATTGAGGCGCTCAAGCCCAGCAACACCGGCTGGCTGGTGGCCGATGTGGTGGCTGACACCTTTGCCTTTGGCTGGGCGCGCACAGAGGCTGACCCTGCGCTGCTAGCGCTGCTGCTTGACCCGCAGTGGCAGCCCTACCTGGTGTTTCCTGAAGCGTTTGTGCCCGGCGGGCGGGTGGTGACCGAGGTACAGGCCAGCACCAGCAACGGCCATAGCACCAGCAATAACAACAGCAAGCGGCCGCTGTTTGTGCTGCTGGACGCGACCTGGCCGGAGGCGCGCAAGATGTTTCGCAAAAGCCCCTACCTCGACAAGCTGCCGGTGCTGAATCTGCAAAGCGAGCAACTGTCAAATTACAAGCTGCGCCGCTCGCAGCAAGACAGCCACTTTTGCACGTCAGAAGTGGCGGCGCTGTGCCTGGCCCTTGGCGGCGAGGCGCTGGCGGCGCAAACCCTGGGCGCTTACCTGGATGTGTTTACCAGCCACTACCTCTTGGCCAAGCAGCAACTGCCGGTGGACTGGGCCAGTGCTGCGCACCAGCAGCTCAATAGCCTGCAGGCCAATTTATACCTAGGTACACCGCTATTAAATCAGGAGTAATGGAAAAGCGACTTTGTTTGGCTGTCTGGTTACACTGCCAGCATGCGCAAATTGGCCCAAGCCCCGAACATCGCGATTGCCACGCTGTGGGTAGACATGCTGTCGCAGGCGGGCCTCAAGGTGTCGGTGCAGCGCTACTTTTTAAGCGGCATTGCCGGCGATTTGCCGCCTGACCAGTGCCTGCCCGAGGTGTGGGTGACGCACGACGATCAAGAGCCGCGTGCCAAAGCGCTGCTGCATGCGCTGCAAAACCTGCCGCAGCGCCGCTGGACCTGCAGCTGCGGCGAAAGGATAGAAGGCGGCTTTGAGCAGTGCTGGAGCTGCAGCGCCGACATGCCGGCACATCTATAAATTCATTTTTCGGGCGAATTGCCGCATCTTTAGTGGGCTGTTGTGTGAGTGACAGAAATTAGCCTACTGCTGCGGTACCGTTAGCAACTGTTTAGAACAAAGGAGACCCGTCATGCACATCCCCTCACTCAAAGAAGTGGTCAGCGCCGAAGAGTGGCAACTGCGCTGCGACTTGGCGGCCTGCTACCGGCTGGTGGCGCTGTACGGCTGGAGCGACCTGGTGTTCACCCACATCAGCGCCAAGTTGCCGCCGTCCGTCAGCGGGGACGCGCACCACTTTCTCATCAACCCTTACGGCCTGATGTTTGACGAGATCACCGCGTCCAGCCTGGTCAAGGTGGACGAGGCCTGCAACAAGGTGATTGCGTCTGACTTTCCGGTCAACCCGGCGGGTTTTGTGATTCACAGCGCGGTGCACGAGGCGCGGCCAGACGCTGGCTGCGTGCTGCACACCCACACGCGCGCCGGTGTGGCCGTCAGCGCGCAGGCGGCGGGCGTGCTGCCGATCAGCCAGCAGTCAACCTTTGTGCTGGGCTCGCTGGCTTACCACGCTTACGAGGGCGTGGCTTTCAAAGACGATGAAAAGCCGCGTCTGCAGGCAGACCTGGGCCGCGCCAACTTTTTGATGCTGCGCAACCACGGCCTGCTGGTGGTGGGCAAGTCGATTGCAGATGCGTTTTTAAGCATGTACATCTTTGAAAGCACCTGCCGCATTCAAATTGACGCGCAGGCTGGCGGCACTGCGTTGACCGCTGTCAACCCGGCCATCGTCAGTGGTGTGGCTGAAGCGCTGCGGGTGCAAACCGGCGGCATGGGCGGCGCGTTTGTCTGGCCGTCGCTGATTCGCAAGCTCGACCGGCTGGACACCAGCTACGCCACCTGAGTTGCGCTTTAACCTAGAAAAAGCAGTTGGATGCGCCGTCACCCAAGAGGCGAAAGCCAGCGAAGCGGAAAACCTGAGTGTTCATGCGGTCTGTGAGATGTTTAATAGCGGTCAACTGCTTTTTTTAGGTTTAAAGCATCACCACCGACAGCAAAGGGGCGGTGGCTTTGCTGGGCTGGTCGGCCAGCTGGTCACTTTGCTTGACCTGTAGCTCCTTGCGCCGCATTTGCACATCGCCAAGGATGGTGGCAAAGGCCATCCTCAGACCAAGTTCAACCCACCGCACACTTTTGGCTGCTTTGCTTACACTGATGAAGGTTTTACACCTCCAAGGACATTCATGAAGCTTTATTACTCGCCCGGTGCCTGCTCGTTGTCGGTTCACATCACGCTGCATGAGGCCGACATGGCTTTCACACCCATCAAGGTACCGACCAAAACCCACAAACTGGAAGACGGCACCGACTACTACAGCATCAACCCACTGGGCTATGTGCCGCTGCTGGAGCTTGACGACGGCACCCGCCTGATGGAAGCGCCAGCGCTGCTGCAGTACATCGCCGACCAGGTGCCGGGCAAACACCTGGCCCCCGCCAACGGCAGCGTGGCGCGCGCTCAGGTCAACGGCTGGCTGAACTTTGTCAGCAGCGAGCTGCACAAAAGCTTTGCGCCGCTGTTCAACCCCACCACGCCCGCTGAATACAAACCGATGGTGACCGAAAGACTGCTCAGCCGCTTTCAATGGGTAGACGAGCAGCTGGCAGGCCAGCAGTATCTGATGGGCAACAGCTTCAGCGTGGCCGATGTGTACCTGTTCAACGTCAGCAACTGGGCACCGCTGGTGAAGGTTGATCTGTCAGGTCTGGCCCATCTCACGGCATTTCGCGCCCACATGGCCCAGCGGCCGGCGGTGCAGGCGGCCATGCGGGCTGAGGGATTGATCAGGTAGAGGCAGTTCAATCTTGCAATCAAGCCGGGATGTCCCGGCTCGCGTGCATCAGACGAATCACCCACAAGCAGTCAGCTTGCTCGAATTCTTGACTATATTTGCAGACAGGCAGTAGGTTTTCAGATGCAAGTTGACAGTAAGGCGATTTTGCATTACCTTCATGCTTCACCACTGTTCAACCCAAGCTCATGACCACATTGACCATCACCTCGCGCGGGCAAGTCACTTTTAGAAAAGAAGTCTTGCAGCACTTGGGCATTCAGCCTGGCGACAAAATAGAGCTGGATTTGTTGCCAGGGGGTCGTGGTTTGCTGAAGGCGGCGCAGCGCACTCATGGCATTGAAGGTTTTGTCGGGCTATTGGCGGGCAAGTCGCACAAAAAGGCAACGCTGGCTGAAATCAATGAAGCCACCTCTCGCGCGTGGGCGGACAAACTCGGCGATAAAGCTTGAACATCACAGCAGATACGAATGTGCTGATTCGTGCCGTGGTTCGCGATGACGCGGCGCAAGCCAGCATCGCGGCCAAAGCTTTGATGGAAGCCGACAAAATCGCCGTCACACTAACCAGTCTGTGCGAGTTTGTATGGGTTCTGTTGCGAGTCTATGACTTCAAACCGCTGGACGTTGGCAACGCTGTTCAGGCGCTCACATCAGCCGCCAATGTGCAAGTCAATCGACCCGCTGTCGAAGCGGGCCTTGCCATGCTGGAAGCCGGAGGCGACTTTGCAGACGGCGTGATCGCCTTTGAAGGCCGCTGGCTGGGTGGTGATACGTTTGTGTCGTTTGATAAGAAAGCGACTGCGCTGCTGAAGTCGCAGGGACTGCAAACTGAGCTGCTCAGCAGCGACTGACGCAAATCCAGCAACCTGTCCGCATGGGTTCATGGCGATGGCGCCAAACTGGTGCCTTGTCTGTTTTTGAAAGCTAGCTTTGCCCACTTTATTTGACCCCGTCACCGCTGGTGACCTGCACCTGGCCAACCGCATCGTCATGGCGCCGCTGACGCGCAACCGCTCCCCCAATGCGATTCCACTCCCCTTGACGGCCACTTATTACACCCAGCGCGCCTCGGCGGGCCTGATCATTACCGAGGCGACCGCCATCACCCAGCAGGGCCAGGGCTTTTCTGATGTGCCCGGCCTGTACGGCACCGAGCAGCTCGATGGCTGGAAGAAAGTGACCCACGACGTGCACGCTGCGGGCGGCAAAATTGTGGTGCAGCTGTGGCATGTAGGCCGGGTGTCACACACGTCTTTGCAGCCTGACAACGGCGCGCCGGTAGCGCCATCGGCCATCACGGCCAAAACCAAAACCGTGTTGATCAAAGACGGCCAACCCGCGTTCGTTGAAACGTCTGAACCCCGGGCGCTGCGGGCCGAAGAGCTGCCCGCCCTGGTGCACAGCTACCAGACGGCGGCACGCAACGCGGTAGAAACGGCGGGCTTTGACGGCGTGGAAATTCACGCGGCCAATGGCTACCTGCTGGACCAGTTTTTGAAAACCGGTGCCAACCAGCGCACCGACGACTATGGCGGCAGCATTGAAAACCGCGCGCGCCTGATGCTGGAGGTGACCCGTGCGGTGACCAGCGCCGTGGGCGGTGGCCGCACCGGCATTCGCCTGTCACCCGCGACCAAGGCCAATGACATCAACGATGCAGACCCGCAGCCGCTGTTTGACCACGTGGTGCGCGAGCTGGCCTCGATGAATCTGGCCTACATCCACATCATTGAAGGCGACACCGGTGGCGCGCGCACGCTGACCGAGCGCCCCTTTGATTACGCCGCGCTCAAGGCCGCTTATCGCGAGGCGGGCGGTAAGGGCGCGTGGATGGTGAACAACGGCTACGACCAGCAGATGGCCGAAAAGGCGATCAAAGAAGGCCATGACTTGGTGGCCTTTGGCAAGCTGTACATTGCCAACCCAGACTTGGTGGCGCGCCTCAAACAGGGCGGGCCTTTCAATGCTGGCAACCAAAAGACCTGGTACGGCGGCGGGGCCGACGGCTTGACAGACTATCCAACGCTCTGAGTGCACTAACCGACGAAAAAAAACGGGCCATACAGGCCCGTTTTTGGTGGCAAAGCCGCAAGTCTGATTACTTCTTGGCTTCCATGGCTTTGCATTCGGCCTTCATTTTCTCGTCCATCTTTGGGTCGGCTTTTTTGCAAGCGGCCATCATTTCTTCCTTCTTTTTGGCGTCCATGGGGGCACCAGCGTGAGAACCTGCAAACGCTGCGCCTGAAGTCATGGCGAAAGCGACAATAGCAAGGCTAGAAAGTAATTTGTTCATGGTTGTATCCAGATAATAGAAAAATCTAACGCCAAAATCGGCCCGTGAATATAGCCGGGAAACCCATATTCTTGCAAGCCCCCCTGCGAAAAACCCTTTGAAGGCTTCAAATAACCATACCCGTACTGATTTTGGCCGCCGGGCGCGGCTAGTGGTAGCGGCCCCTGACCGAAATTTGCCCCAAGCAGTAGTCTTAGGCGCGCCTGCTTTTGCTCATGGTGACCCGCTCGCAGCGGGACGCGTAACCTCAGGTCAGCGCCCAAGCTGGGCGCAGGCGTAAAAAAGCCCGCTGCCAGCGGGCTTTTCAGTTCGCGAACCCAATCGCGGACCTGGAATTTATTTTTCCTTTTTCTTTTCGTCTTTTTTCTTTTCGTCTTTTTTGTCGTGACCAGGTTTGCCGTCATGTTTCTTGTCTTTTGCTGCGGCAGGCTTGCCATCTTCCTTCTTTGGATCCGCTGCAAAAGCTGCGCCTGAAGACATGGCAAAAGCAACAACAACAAGGATAGAAAGTAATTTATTCATGTGGTATTCCTAAGAAATTGAAAGAATTGCCAAAATCGGCAGGTTATTCTAGGCGGGCGGCCGGTATTGTTGCAAGTGAGACATTAGAAAACCATGAAAATGCTTGGATGACCATTCCCGCCTTGATTTTGGCCGCCGGCCGCGGCGAGCGCATGCGGCCCCTGACCGACAGTTGCCCCAAGCCGCTGCTCACCGTGCGCGGCAAGGCGCTGATGGACTGGCATGTCGAGGCACTGGCAAGCGGTGGCTTTACCCGGCTGGTCATCAACACAGCCTGGCTGGAAGAGCAGTTTGAACCCCATTTTTCAGGTCATCAGACCGGCCTCAAGCCCAATGGATACAAGGGGGAGCAGCTATCCATTTCATACTCTCACGAGGGGCTTGATTTTGGTGGGGCACTGGAAACGGCGGGCGGTATTGCTCGGGCTCTGCCGCTGCTGGGCGATGTGTTCTGGGTGCTGGCGGGCGATGTTTTTACGCCGGGTTTTCAATTTTCCCAGGCGGCGGTTGAGCGCTTTATGGCCAGTAGCATGCTGGCGCACCTGTGGCTGGTGCCCAACCCGGCGCACAACTTGAAGGGCGATTTTGGACTGGGTGCAGGCGGGATGGCCTTGAATCTGCCCAACGATTCACAAGAGGCCCGCTATACCTTCAGCACCATCGCGCTGTACCGCCCATCGTTTTTCAAGGCTTTGCCTTTTGGCAACCCGGATGGCGTCAAAGCCCCACTGGCCCCGCTGCTGCGCGCGGCGATGGACAATCGGCAGGTGAGCGCCGAGCTGTACGCGGGGGCCTGGACGGATGTGGGAACGCCGCAGCGGCTGGCAGAATTGAACCGGAGCGACAACCTTTGAAAAAGATAAGCATGACTGTCTACCAAAAACGCCGCGCGCAAATCGCCAAAGCCCTCAAAGCCGCAGGTGGCGGTATCGCGCTGCTGCCCACAGCGCCTGAACGCCCGCGCAACCGCGACAGCGACTTCCCGTACCGGCACGACAGCTACTTTTACTACCTGACGGGTTTTAGCGAACCCGACAGCTGGCTGGCCATCGACAGCAGCGGCAACACCACGCTGTTTTGCCGACCCAAAGACCTGGAACGCGAGATTTGGGACGGCATTCGGCTGGGCCCCAAAGCGGCTGTTGCCAGCTTGCAGGTGGATCAGGCTTTCAGCGTGGCTGAGCTGGACACCCAGATGCCGTTGCTGCTGAGCAACCAGGCCGCAGTATGGTTTCCATTTGCCACGCACCCGGGGCTGGAGACGCAAGTCGACGGCTGGCTGGGCAAGGTGCGGGCGCGGATTCGCTTTGGTGCGGAATGCCCACAAAGCCAGCACGACCTGTGCAAGCTGCTCGACGAGATGCGGCTGATCAAAGACGCGCATGAGATCGCCATCTTGCGCCGTGCCGGACGCACCTCGGCAGGCGCACACGTGCGGGCCATGCAAACCAGCGCGGCCATGCTGCGCAAACCTGCAAAAAGTGCGGGTTATGTGGTGCCGCGTGAATACCATTTAGAAGCCGAGCTGCTGCATGAGTTCCGCCGGCACGGCTCGCAGTTTCCGGCCTACACCAGCATCGTTGCCGCTGGGGCGAATGCTTGCATCCTGCATTACCGCGCTGACACGGCCGAACTCAAAGCAGGCGACTTGTGCCTGATTGACGCCGGCTGCGAGCTGGACGGCTATGCCAGCGACATCACCCGCACCTTCCCGGCCAACGGCACATTCACGGCCGCCCAGCGCACGCTGTACGACATCGTGCTGGCCGCGCAAGAAGCAGCGATCAAAGTCACCAAGCCCGGCAAGCGCTTTACCGACCCGCACGACGCCGCCACCCGTGTGCTGGTGCAAGGCATGCTGGACACCGGCCTGCTGGACAAAAAGAAACACGGCCATGTGGACGACGTGCTGCTAAGCGGTGCATACCGCCAGTTTTATATGCACCGCACCGGCCACTGGATGGGCATGGACGTGCACGACTGCGGCGACTACACCGAGCCCGGCAGCAAGCCGCGACAAGAGCGTGACCCGCTGGGCGAGATGGTCATGAAAAAGCCACCGCGAATTTTGCGGCCCGGCATGGTGCTGACGATAGAGCCCGGTCTTTACGTGCGCCCCGCCAAAGGCGTACCGAAAGAGTTCTGGAACATCGGCATCCGGATTGAAGACGATGCGCTGGTCACCGCCACCGGCTGCGAGCTGATGACGCGTGGTGTGCCGGTCACAGCCGACGAGATTGAAGCGCTGATGCGTGGGTAAATGCGCGCAAACCTGAACACATTCAAATGATGAAAATCCTTATCCGTTACTTCTTCAAAGGCCTGCGCATCATCCTTGGTCCAGTGATGCTGCTCAAGGAAAAACTGACTCAGCCCAAAGGCATCATTCGCCCAGAAGCTGCCCAGCAAAGCGTTGATCAGCAGTGCCAAAGCCTGGCGTTGTACCAATACAAAACCTGCCCGTTTTGCATGAAAGTCCGAAGGGAAATGGCCAGTCTGTCGCTCAACATTCAAAAGATTGATGCACAGCCACCTGGTGCTGACCGGGACACGCTCACCCGGGAAGGCGGCCAGACCAAGGTACCTTGCCTGAAAATGACTGATGCTGCTGGTCATACCCAGTGGCTGTATGACTCCGAAAAGATTATTGGGTATTTGCAGGGGCGTTTTGCTGGGGCTAAGGCATTTTGACGAAAAAATAATGGCTGGCTGGCGGGCTTATTGCTAGTCACGCAGATGCCCAAGCCCAGCCCACCCGCCACACCCGCCACACCCGCCACACCCGCCACACCCGCCACACCCGCCACACCCGTCACACCCGTCACACCCGCGACCGAATGGCGCGCGCAAGAGCTGCTCTTGATGAGCGAGGTGATGCGCCTGGTGGGCAAAAGCCTGGCGCCTGAGGTGGTGCTGCGCGAAATGCTGCACCTGATCTCGGAGCTGCTGGGCCTGAACCGGGGGCGGATTGTGCTGGCTGATTTTGTCGGGGACATTGCACTGAACGGTCTGGCCGACCGCAAACCGGAGCCGCGTCACCCAGCCAACCACCCCACCGCCCGCATTCGCTATGCCTACGGCCTGACCAAAACCGAAATAGCACGGGGTCGATATGGCCCGGCCGAAGGCATCACGGGCCGGGTGCTGGCCACGGCGCAGCCGATCATCGTGCAGGACATTGATGCCGAGCCGCAGTTTTTGGCCCGCGCGGTCGCACGGTCGCAACTGCCGCAAGATATCGTGGCTTTTATTGCGTTGCCGATTGAGGTCAACCGTGAGGTGATTGGTGTGCTGGCCTGCCACCGGATCCGCCGCCGCGACAGGCAGCTCAATGACGATGTGGCGGTGCTCAAGATTTTGGCCACGCTGGCCGGGCAGTTGTTGCAGCTGCAGGCTTTGGTCGGCGCAAAAACCAGAGCCCTGCAAGCCAAAAACCAGTTGCTCACCCGCGCACTGGAGACCGCCGCCGCACGCTACGGCATCATTGGCACCTCGCCCCCGCTGCTGCAAGCGCTGAGCGAACTCGAACGTGTCTCAGAAGCCTCAGCCAGCGTGCTTCTGCTGGGCGAGTCCGGCACCGGCAAAGAGCTGTTTGCGCGGGCGGTGCACCTGTCCAGCCAGCGGCGCGACCAGCCCTTCATCAAGGTCAATTGCGCGGCCATACCCGACACGCTGTTTGAGTCAGAACTGTTTGGCTATGAACGCGGCGCGTTTACCGGCGCGCAGTCGGCGCGAGCCGGCTGGTTTGAGCAAGCCGATGGCGGCACGATATTTTTGGACGAAATTGGCGAGATGCCGCTGGCCATGCAAACCAAACTTTTGCGGACGCTGCAAGAAGGCACGGTGGTGCGGCTGGGCGGCAAGCGTGAAATCTCTGTGACCGTGCGGGTGGTGGCGGCGACCAACCGCGATCTGGCGCAAGATGTGCAGCGCGGGCTGTTCAGGCGTGACTTGTTTTACCGCCTGAATGTGATCCCGATCCGCCTGCCGTCGCTGCGCGAGCGGCCACAAGACATCCGCGCGCTGGCGCTGCATTTTTTAAGCCGCGCCAACCAGGACAACCAGCGCAATGTCAGCCTGGCGCCAGACGCGCTGGCCGGGCTGGAGCAACACCCCTGGCCCGGCAACATTCGCGAGCTGGGCAATGTGATTGAGCGGCTGGTGTTGTTGACAGACAGCACCATGGTGTCGGCCAAAGAGCTGCGGCGGTTTTTACCGACCGACAACGCTGATGCGGGTGGCGTGGGTGGTGTAGGTGACACAGTTGATAAGGGTGATGCGGGTGATGCGCAGGCTCTCAGAGCAGCCGCCACCCAGAACCCGTCAGCACAAGCCATCGTGCGGGATTACCAGGCCGTGCAGTCCCATTCAGCAGAGCAGCTACAACTTGCCCTGCGCGCGCATGGCGGCAACCAGTCGCGTGCCGCACAAGCCGTTGGCCTGACGGTGCGGCAGTTCAGCTACCGCTTGCGCAAGCTGGGGCTTTAGGCCGCGACACATTGTCGACAATTTGTAGACGCTGTGTCGGTGCATGAGCTTTCCAGCCGTGTCCATGCGCTATTGGTTTAATAGCTGGTAGCGCCTGTATCTATTGGCTTGGCGGCTTATGCGATAGCTGAATGTGGCCCAGATACGGCCTCTGGCATGCTCGTTGCGATACCTCTCCACACGGCATGTGCCGTGAATACTCTGGAGAAAAGCCGTGATGACTGACAGTGTTCTCATTTCCCCCGAACAGCTTTCAACCATGATGGGCGCTGAGCCTGTCGTCGTGATCGACACCCGCGATGCGGACACCTATGCAGCGGGCCACTTGCCCGGCGCCTTCAACATGCGCGAGATTTTTACCTTCCTGGCCACCTCGACCGCAGAGGGCCTGGAAGCGCTCAAGTCGACTTTTGCCGAGCACTTTGGCGCCGTTGGCCTGTCAGGCGCAGAAACAGCGGTGTTCTATGAAGACGCGCTGAACAGCGGCTACGGCCAGTCGTGCCGCGGCTACTACCTGCTGACCTGGCTGGGCTACCCCAACATCAAGGTGCTGAACGGCGGCTTTTCCGCCTGGAAAGCCGCCGGCATGACGGTCAGTACTGACCAGCCATCGCCGGTTGCCAAAACCTTTCCTGCCCACCTGTCGGGCGCCGACGTGATGCTGACCAAAGACGATGTGGTGGCCGCCTTGCACACTGACATCAAGTTGCTCGACGTGCGCGACATTGACGAGTGGACCGGCGAAAGCTCCAGCCCTTACGGCAAAGACTTTGCGCCGCGCAAGGGCCGCCTGCCGGGTGCCAAGTGGATTGAGTGGTACCGCTTCATGAAGCCGTCAGCCCAAGGCCCGGTGTTCAAGTCGCCACTTGAAGTGCAAGCTGAATGCGCCACCGCTGGCATTGCTACAGACGACACGGTCTACCTGTATTGCTTCAAGGGCGCTCGCGCATCGAATACCTTTTTGGCTCTCAAGCAAGCCGGGTTTTCAGATGTGCGCATGTACTTTGGCTCGTGGAACGAGTGGTCGCGCGATGACGCACTGCCCGTAGAAACCGCAGTGCCCATCCTCCAAGCCAAGACGCCGGTTTTGGCGATGGCAGCTTAACTTTTAGCCTTTTAAAAATTTCAGGAGACATCATGACCACCGACACGCTAGACGCGCCCACCACCCTCAAAGCCTACTTAAAACCGATCGACAGCCAGGGGCTGGCCGCCTTCGCCGCCAAGGGCTGCGCCAACCCTGCATCGCGGGGCACCAACAAAGTCAAAACCGTGATGCAGGGCATGTACCGGTCACTGAGCTATGTGGGCAACCACGCGCCGGTGGTGGTCGATGAACCACTGCATCTGTTTGGCGAGGACACCGCGCCGGCACCCGGCGAGATTGTGCTGTCAGGCTTGGGCGGCTGTCTGGCTGTGGGCATCACGGCGGTGGCCACTTGGAAAAAAGTCCAGCTGACCAAGCTGGAAATTTTCATGGAGGGCGATATTGGCAACCCGGCAGCCTGGGGTGCAGGCGGTGCACCCAAACTCGCACCAGACATGGGCTTTCAGGCGATTCGCGTGAAGGTGCTGGTCGAGGGCGACGCGAGCCGCGAGGTGCTGGACGAGATCGTGCAGCACGCCAACTTTTACTCGCCTGTTGCCAACAGCATGCGCAACCCGATTCCTTTTGAAATCAGCTTGGCCTGAAGCACACAACAGGAGCTGGTATGGAAGTGCTTGAACGCCCAAAAACCGACTTGGCGCAAGGCGTTGATCTGATCAAAGCGGTGCATGAGTTGGCTGCAGGCCCACTGGCCGAGCTGGCTGACGACATCGACCGACGCGGCATTTACCCCAAGTCGATCTTGCACAGGCTGGGAGAGCTCGGTGCGCTGAAAGCACACATGGCCGAACCCGGCAAGCCTGCGGACTACGGCCTGGCGATTGCCGCGATGGCTGAGGTGTCGCGTGTGTGCGGCGCAACTGGCTTTATGGTCTGGTGCCATGACGTGTGCGGCGTCTACATGGAGCAGTCGGGCAACCCGGCGCTGATGGGCCAGGCCCTGGCTGACCACGCTAACGGCCAGACGCTGGGTGCCACCGGCATGTCAAACCCGATGAAAACCTTCGCGGGGATTGAAACCTTCTTGCTGCATGCCAAAAAAGTGGCTGGCGGCTACCTCGTCAATGGGACGCTGCCGTGGGTCAGCAACCTGGGGCCCGACCATTATTTTGGCGCGGTAGCCGACATCGCCGTCGATGGTGTGGTTAACAGCGAGATCATGTTTTTGGTCCGCTGCGACGCACCGGGCGTGGCGCTGCGTGACTGCCCGTCGTTTTCGGCAATGGAAGGCACCAACACCTGGGCGGTACGGTTGACGGATTATTTTGTAGGCGCAAACGAAATCATTGCTGACCCGGTGCGCCCTTTCATCGGCCGCATTCGCGCGGCCTTCATCTTGTTGCAAACCGGCATGGGCCTAGGCGTGGCGCAGGGTGCGATTGATTCGATGTGGACTGTCGAGCGGCAACTCGGCCACGTCAACGAGTTTCTGGACGACCGGCCCGACGACCTGCAAGCGGAGCTGGACGAGCTGACCGCACGCATCATGCAGCTGGCCAAAACACCGTTTGGTGCCGACAAGCAATTCATCATTGATGTGCTGGACGCTCGCGCCCATGCCTCTGAACTGGCTTTGCGTGCGGCGCAATCGGCCTTGTTGCACCAGGGCGCACGAGGTTACTTGATGACATCGGAGGTGCAACGCCGCGTGCGCGAATCGCATTTTGTGGCCATCGTCACGCCGGCCGTCAAGCACCTGCGCAAAGAAATCGCACGGTTGTCGGCTGAGGAGTTGCCAGCGTGAACACGACCGCCGCTTGGTCGCTTTTCATCTGCAAGGCTTGTGGCCTGATTTATGACGAGCGCAAGGGCGATGAAGACAGTGGCCTGGCTGCGGGAACTCGTTTTGCCGACATTCCTGAAGACTGGGCCTGTCCGCTTTGCGGCGTGACCAAGGCAGACTTTGAGCCCTATGTTGAAGAAACGGTGCAGCGGGCGCGTCGGCCAGTGACGGCTGGCGGCACAGTGCGCGCCAAGCGCGCTGCGGGCACCGTCATCGTCGGTGCTGGCCGCGCGGGCTGGCAAATGGCGCAGGCCCTGCGGGCACAGGACGCCACCATGCCGATTACGCTGGTGACCTCATGCAACGGCGACGTGTATGACAAGCCCTTGCTGTCCGTAGCGATGGCACGCGGCATTGCGCTTGACAAACTGCCGCGCGAAAAAGGCGCCGTCGCAGCGCAGCGGCTGAACGTCAAGCTGCTGGCACACACAGAAGCGATTCGCATCACGCCGTCGAGCCGCCAGTTGCGCACCAGCAGGGGCACCTTGCGTTACCAACATCTGGTGCTGGCGCATGGTGCTCAGGCCAGGTCGCTGCCGCAATTCCCGTCAGCGCTGTGCTGGCGCATCAATCACTTGCAGGCCTATGCGAAGTTTTGCAGGGCGCTGGGCGCGTTAAAGCAACGTGTTGCGATCGTCGGCGCAGGCTTGATAGGCTGCGAGCTGGCCAATGATCTGGCCTTGGCGGGGCATACCGTCACGCTGATGGATGTGGCAGACAGGCCGTTGGCGGCAACTTTGCAGGCACCGCAGTCACAGCAACTGCTGGACGCCTGGACATCGCTGCCGCTGACCTTCATCGGCGCGGCGGGTGTCAAACAAATTCAGGCCATGGGTTTACGGGGCGAAAAGCACCTCACCCTGGAGGGCGGCCAGACATTGGTCGTCGACCAGATTGTTTTGGCCATGGGTTTGCAAACACCGAACCAGTTGGCCGCGAGCGCTGGGCTGGCATGGAACAACGGCATTGACGTGCATGCCGACACTCTGGCAACGAGTGTTGCAGGCATTCACGCGCTGGGTGACTGTATCGCCATCAACGGCCAGGTCAGCCGCTACATTGAGCCGATTGCCAGGCAGGCCAAAACTGTTGCTGCCACTATTTTGAGTCAGGCCAGCGTGCCCTATTCGTCGACCCGTGTGCCCTTGCGCATCAAAACCAGCTCATTGCCTTTCACGATCTAGAGCTGGACATCAATTACAACTCAAGTCACTGCTCAGGGCCTGGGTATTGCCACTTGCGGCGCCGTTACTGCCACCGCCTGACGTCACGGAGCAGCGCTGATCACGATCGCGCTGCCGGGTGACGGCCGTCAGTGCCGCGGTTGAAGCGACAGTGAGTGCGCCGCGCAGAACATTTGCTGTGGTGATTGCTGCGATGCTTGCTGTGGTGCTTGCTGTGGTGTTGACCAGCTTGTAATTGCCTGCGTCGATGCCACCCAAAGTAATTCCAGAAATACTGACCGATTTGTCCGTGCCCGGTGAAGGTGTGTCAAATGTGCCGGTGGCTGTAGCGACTGTTAAAGCGTCTCCTGCAACCTTCCCGGTAAAGGCGGCGTTGCCTGTCGACAGCGTTGCCGCACTTGTACCGTCCTCTGACTTGTTGGCTGCCGAGATGCCGCTGACATTGGCGATGCTGGCGCGTGTGATGTTTGCTTTTGCGGTCTGACCCGCCGCCAAGCTGTAGTTGCTGGCCAGCCCGCCGTTTTCGCCGTTGGCAAGTGAGGTGCTATCGACCGTGACCAGGTTCGCCTCAGCGACATTTTTGCTGTTGAAGCTGGCAGCGCCGGTGGCGGTCACGGTTTCTTGGCCGACCAGTCCTGTGGCGATGCCCAGCGTTGCGGTGGCAGTGGTGGTGCCGTCGTACACCTTGTTGCTGGCGCTGGCGCTGGCGCTCAGGGCTTTGGGAGTGATAGTGTAGTTGGCATCTGTATATGTGAGGCCATAGCCCATTTGGGCGGCGAGCGTGCCGATCAATACTTCGTCTCCGCCCACCACGTTCTTGCCACCGGTCCGGGTCAGCGCGCCTGTTAACGCCGTGCCAGCTGTATCCCCGTCTATCAAGCCCGTCGTACCAAAGGTGAGTGTGGGTGCGGCTCCGTCGTAAACCTTGCTGCCCGCATTTGCAGTTATCGCCAGGGTAGGCGCAATGCGGTAAACGAAGGTGCTGGCTGAACCCGAGGGCACAAAAGTCTTATCGGCGTTGTAGCGCTTAGCGTAGCCCGTCACGCCTTCTGTGGTGCTGCCAGGGTCTCCGCTGTAGGCCAGATACCGGCCAGAAGCGGAAGACGCCACGATACCGCCAGTGCCGACGTTGTTGATCAGCTGTCCCCCAGTGCTTACCCCGGCTGCATTGACGCTGCCGGCCTTCAGAATAATGGCATCACCGGTAGCACCCGAAGTCACAGCGTTGTTCAGCGTCAGGTTGGCAGCTGCGCCTGTGGTCTCGATCTGCGTGGTGCCTGTTGTCGTGACGCCACTGACAGCGCCAACCGTACCCACAGCAAGCGCACCGCTTTGTCGGTAATTGATGCTGCCGGTATTGGCTGCCAATGTGGTGATGGCGTTGCTTGCATGATTGAGTGTGTAAGCGCCGCCCGTGCCGGTGAGTGCCAGGCCCGTTGCTGCTATGGCGCCTGTCTGCGTGACCGCACCGCCTGCAGTGATGCCTAGCGTACCCGACACCGTCGAGGCACCGAGCACCAAGGCGTTGGTATCGGTGATGCTGACAGCGTTGCCTCTGCTCACCGACACAGCACCTGTGAAGTCGTTGTTCGTATTGGTCAGCGTGACGTTGTTAGTCGAGCCTGCTGCGATGGCCGTCGCGCCTTTGATGGTGAGGGCTGTTGAGTCAAGCTGACTGATGACGCCTTCTCCAGTGATGGCGAAGTTTCCTTCGCCCGTGCCGCCCGTGGTGCTGATGTTGCCGAGCACCTTTGATGCATGGGTATTGGTCAGTGTGACGTTGCCCCCGCCGCTGGCAATAGAGCCGTTGGCACCGAATGTGGTCGCACCGGTTCCCGTGGTGATGGAGACAGCATTGTTGGTGGCCGTGATGTTGCCGGCCACAATGACCCTGTTGTTGCCGTTGTTCAGCGTGAAGCCGCCTGGCGCAGTGATCGCATTGAGCTGGGCGATGTTGTTGGTTACCGCGCCCAGGTTCAAGGTGCTGCTTGTGCCTGTCAGTGTGGCGCTCAGTTGCGCTGCGTTTACCGCGCCCGACTGCGTGACCGCGCCGCCGGCTGCCAGGGTGACGTTGCCGCCAGCGCCCGTGCCGTTGTTGATGCCAGATATTGCGAACCCGGTGGCGTCGGTGTAGCTGATGGCTGCGGAAGCGTTGGCGGTGCCCGCAACATTCAGGGCCTGCAAATTGACGGTGGCCGCATCGTTGCCAGTGTTGCTCAACGTGATGTCAGCATACGTATCAGCAAGCGTTTTGACATTCAGCGTGCCTGCGGTGATATTGCCTGTGCCTTCCGTTTGGGTGACGGCTCCGGTGGCGGTCAAGTCCAGCGTGCCCGTGCCAACGCTGGAGCCGCTGGTGCCCACACCCATGTTGATAGCGCCCGTACGCACAAACGCGTTGGCGTTGCTTGTGTTTACGCTCAGGTTGGTGGCGGCAATGTCGATGCCGTTTGTGTTGCTGGTGCCTATCTGGCCATTGGCATTGAGCGTGACGTTTGTGGCGGTGATGGTTTGCACGCCGGTATCCGTGATTGAGCCAGCGTTCAGCGTCATGCTCTTGTCATCAAGGCTGACCGCGCCGCCTATGGTCAGCTCGCCTGTGCTGGCTGTGTCGCCAATCATGAACGAGTTGGCGCCTTGTGAAATAGCTGTTATTTCATCAGCAGAAAGATCAAAAGCTGAAGAACCAGCCAATGACATCGCCCGGTTCTGCGTTTTGGGTTTGAGCGCGAGGGTACCTGATGTGGTGAGCGCGTTGTTGCCTGTGTTGGCCGCAATGGCAACTGTGTCGGCGACGACGGTGATGTTGCCTGTACCGGCAGAGATGTCAACATTGTTTTGTGTGTAGGTGCCCGTGCCAGCGTCAATGGAGACGGCATTGTTGGTGGCCGTGATGTTGCCGGCCACAATGACACTGTTGTTACCGTTGTTCAGCGTGAAGCCGCCTGGCGCAGTAATCGCATTGAGCTGAGCGATGTTGTTGGCTTGCGTGCCCAGGTTCATGGAGCTGCCTGTGCCTGTCAGTGTGGCGGTCAGTTGCGCTGCATTTACCGCCCCCGACTGCGTGACCGCACCGCCTGCAGTGATGCCCAGCGTACCCGACACCGCTGAAGCGCCCAGAGCCAAGGCGTTGTCGTCTCGCAGCGTGACGTTGTTACCGCTGGTCACCGACACAGCGCCAATGAAGTTGTTGCCAACATTGTTAAGCGTGATGTTGTTGGCTGCGCCGGCTGCCAGTGTCGTCGTACCCGTTACCGTCAGCGTCCGTGCCGCCACCTGCGTCAGCGCGCCGTTGGTCGTTATATTGAGATTGCCGCTAACCGCTGAAGCGCCCAAAACCAAGGCGTTCTTGTCGCGCAGCGTGACGTTGTTGCCGCTGGTCACCAACACAGCTCTAACGAAGTCGTTGTCTGCATTGGTGAGCGTAATGTCGTTGGCCGCGCCTGCTACCAGTGTCGTCTGAAGTTCCACTACCAGCGCGCCTTTCTGCGTGACCGCGCCGCCTGCAGTGATGCCCAGCGTACCGGACACCGTGGAGGCACCCAGCTCCAAGGCGTTGATGTCTCGCAACATGACGTCTTTGCCGCTGGTCACCGACACAGCGCCAGTGAAGTCGTTGTTAGTCTGGTTGAGCGTGACGTTGTTGGCTGCGCCGGCTGTAACGGATGTCTCGCCCGTAACGTTCAGTGCGCCTGTTTGCGTCAGCGCTCCGTTGGTCGTTATATTGAGATTGCCGCTAACCGCTGATGCACCCAGAGCCAAGGCGTTGGTGTCGCGCAGCGTGACGTTCTTGCCGCTGGTTACCGACACAGCGCCAATGAAGTTGTTGCCAACATTGTTAAGCGTGATGTTGTTGGCTGCGCCTGCTGCCAGTGTCGTCGAACCCGTTACCGTCAGCATCTGGCCCAACGACTGTGTCAGCGCTCCGTCGGTCGTTATATTGAGATTGCCGCTAACCGCTGAAGCGCCCAGCTCTA
>CANJWZ010000049.1 GCA_947478725.1 Comamonadaceae bacterium | reverse complement strand
CTTCGCAGATAAAGCCTGTGACCCAGCTTCCATCGGCCAGCTCAACTTTGCCCAGGCCCAGCGGCGGCGGGATCAATGCAAGAAAGCTGCCAAGCTGGCTGACCGGCATGTCCCACACCTCGACGGCAATAGCTGCACCATCAGCGGCCACCCGTTTGAGGCCCGGCTTGGGCGGCGTGGTGTTGGGCAGGGCATACAGACGGTAGTGGCCGGCAGTGCTACAGGCTTGCACAAGTTGCGCGCCGCGCTCTGTCAGTTGGCTGTTCAAGGGCATGCCTGTCAGGTGCGCACCGACCACAGCCACGGCTATAGCTGCTTCTTTTTCAATAGCGGTAAGCCCAGCTATTACCTTGGCTTCAGGCAGATTTAACCCCGTAACACCCTGTTTTAGTCCGGTACTGTGGTGCAAGCGCTGCCCCAGTTCGGCCAGTTGCCAGTCGCTGCCGCAAGGGCCAATCAGGGTCACGCCAAAGGGCAAGCCATCAGCACGCAGGCTGCTCGGCACGGCAATCGCTGCGTAGTTAAGCAGGTTGACAAAGTTGGTGTACTCGCCCAGGTTGCGGTTCAGGACCACTGGGTCGGCCCGCATGTCTGCAATGGTGTAGTGCGTGGGGGCGGTGGGTACCAGCAGCAGGTCGATGTCGTCCCACATCGCGGCGGCTTGTTGGCCGTAGGCGCGCAGTTGCGTTTGCGCGGCATACAAATCTGCCGCGCTGTAGTCGCGACCCTTGCTGATGATGCTGCGCACGGGCTCGATCACCGCCGCTTCATGCGCATCAAAAAACGGCTTGATGGCGGCATACCGCTCGGCGACCAGCGCACTGTTGTAGAGCAGGTCCGCCGCCGCTGCAAGCGGGCCGTAGTCAATGACAACCGGTACGCCGCCCAGGGCCTGGAGCTGAGCGATGCCAGCTTGAAAGGCCGCTTCAGCCTGCGCGTCGCCAAAAAACCGCAAGCTTGACGGCACGCCAAACCTGAAGCTGGCGCCCCAAGCCTGGGCGTTCAGCGCAAGCTGCCGTGAAAAAGCATCCTGCGGGTCGTAGCCTGCCAGCACGTCAAGCACCCGGGCCGCGATATCGACGGTACGCGCAAACACCGACACGCAGTCAACGCTTTGCGCGGCGGGGAGCACGCCGCGTGTGCTGACCAGGCCTTTGGACGGTTTGATGCCCACAATATTGTTCAGCCCTGCAGGCACGCGGCCCGAACCGGCTGTGTCTGTGCCCAAGGCAAAGTCAACTTGCCCGGTGGCCACCACATAGGCCGAGCCAGCGCTGGAGCCGCCTGACACATAGGCCGCATCAAAGGCATTCGGCACCGCGCCGTAGGGCGAGCGGCTGCCGTTCAGGCCGCAGGCAAACTGGTCCAGGTTGGTTTTGCCAACCAGCGTGGCACCCGCAGCCAGCAGTTTTTGCACCACGACGGCATGTTCGGCCGGCGCGAAGGCAAAACCCGGGCAGGCTGCCGTGGTGGGCATGCCCGCCACATCCATGTTGTCTTTGACGCCAAACGTCAAGCCGGCAAGTGGGCCATTGGTTTGGGTGCGCAGCGGGGGCTCGCAGACGGATATCCAGGCTTGTGGTGCGAGACCGTGAGCAGCCTGCTTGTTTGATACCGTGACATGTTCCAAATCGCGCACCATTTGTGTGAATCCAATCTTGTATTCAAGTCTTTTCGCAAGTGCCGTGCCAATGCTCTCGAGAGCTTATCTGTGGCGATCTATCAACCGTTGCATAAATCACTGAATGGCTTCATAATGAAGCCATTTGATTAATTCAGTTGCTTTTTGGAGCCAGTATGTCTAACTTGTCCATCAAAGACGTTCCCGAAGCTTGGGCAGAAAGCCTGCGACAACGCGCCGCACGCAACCATCGGTCGCTTCAGGGGGAGCTGATGGCCATTATTGAAAAGGCTGTGACTGCGGATGGGGACATAGAGGCTTTCAGAGGCGATCAGTCAAACCTTGACCGTTCGATGGGTGCCCAACAGGATCGCCGACAAGGCCGCATCGTGGGCCATGACCGCATGGGCAACCCTATCATCAGTCATGGCTGGAAGACGATTGAGCAGGTGTGCGCAGAGATTGATGCCCAGCCCGAGGATATGCGTCCGGTCTATCCCCCAGGCATTGCGCTTAGCGTTGACATTATTCGTGCCGAGCGGGATGCACGATGAGTCTTTCTACAGGCTCTGGTCCTCGCCCTTTGTATGTTGCAGAGCCGCCAGTTCAATATCTAGCCCGCCCGCCTGTGGTGGTTGATTGCAGCGCGCTTGCCGGCATCATTTTCGAAGAGCCCTGGCAGGCCCAGGCCGGCGAAAAGATTCGTGGCCGCAGCCTGAATGCGCCCTTCCTGCTGGAAATCGAACTCTCCAGTGTTGCCATCAAAAAGCACAAGCAAGGCTATGGTACGTTTGTTGACAAAGGGCTGGAGCGCTTTAAAGCACTGAACGTATCGCTTCACCAAATCGAGCTCAAAGAGGTTTTAGCCCTGGCTTTGCAGTACAAATTGTCTGCATATGATGCAAGTTACTTGTGGCTGGCAGCCAATCTCAAAGCGCCGCTGGCGACGTTTGACGAAAAGCTGGCCACAGCAGCGCAAGTCCATCTGGCCAGCTTGCCTTGAGCGCAGCGCTAGTCAACCACCACAGGCACCCGCTGCGCCAGCGCACACATCAGTTCATAGCTCACCGTGCCGCCCGCATGAGCTACTTCGTCAATGGACACGACAGCGCCATTTGATGCGCGGCCCCACAGCGTCACCTCACTGCCCATGCCTGCCAGCGGCACAGGCGACAAGTCGACTGTGACCATGTCCATGCTGACCCGACCCACCAGGCGGCAACGCACACCATCGATCAGCACAGGCGTGCCGGTGCTGCAGTGGCGCGGGTAGCCGTCTGCATAGCCGCAGGCCACCACGCCAATGCGCAACGGGCCGTCTGCTGTAAAGCTGGAGCCATAACCGACCGTGTCGCCAGCTTGCAGGTGTTGCACGCCAATGATTTTTGAGCTGAGCGTCATTGTCGGCCGCAAGTCCCATTGCTCAAAGCTGTGACCCGGGTAGTCTGGCGCGCTGCCGTACACCGCGATGCCAGGACGTATCCAGTCTGACTTGGTGGCAAGGGCTTCACCGTGGCACAGGGTCGCTGCGCTGTTGCTCAGGGATCGCTCACCGGGCAGGTCGTGTGTCAAACTTTCAAAGGTTCGCAGCTGCGCGGCAATGCCCTTGGCTGTGTCAGCATCTGAAAAATGCGTCATGAGCGATATCTCATCGACCTGCGGCAGCGCGTTCAGGCGTGTCCAGGCGGCGCGGTAGCGCTCGGGCTTCAAACCCAGGCGGTTCATGCCGGAATTCATTTTCAAAAAAACGCGATGCGGCTGTACGGTCTTGTGCGCAGCCAGCATGTCAATTTGCTCGTGGCAATGCACCACGTGCCACAAGCCAAGGCGCGAACAGATTTCCAGATCACGCCCATCAAAGCAGCCTTCAAGGAGAAGAATTGGCCCCCGCCAGTCCAGCGCTCGCAGGCGTCTGGCTTCATCCAGGTCCAGCAGCGCAAAACCATCTGCGCTTTTCAGGCCATCGAAAGCGCGCGCTATGCCATGACCGTAGGCGTTGGCCTTGACAATCGCCCACACTTTGGCGTCGGGTGCGGCCAGCCTTGCACGCGCCAGATTGTGACCAAGGGCTTCGGTGTGGATGGTTGCATGGATGGGACGCGGCATGCCGACATTATTGCTGCTTGAGTTTTTGCGCTGGGCCAGATAGGGGTATTGCGGGAACTGTCCAGCGCCCCCATGCTATAAACCTGCATCGTATGGACATGGCGAAAGTTTAATGAAGCGCGGTTTTTACACCATCATGGCGGCCCAGTTTTTCAGCTCACTGGCAGACAACGCGCTGTTTGTTGCCGCTGTGGAACTGCTCAAGACCAGCGGAGCGCCCAAATGGCAACCCGCTGCGTTGGTGCCCATGTTTGCGCTGTTTTATGTGGTGCTGGCCCCGTTTGTCGGCGCCTTTGCCGACGCACAGCCCAAAGGCAAAGTCATGTTTGTCAGCAACGCCATCAAGGTCGTCGGTTGCCTCATGATGCTGTTTGGCACCCATCCGCTGATGGCGTATGCGATTGTGGGCCTTGGAGCCGCTGCTTATTCGCCGGCCAAGTACGGCATCCTCACCGAGTTGTTGCCCTCCTCACAACTGGTCAAGGCCAACGGCTGGATTGAAGGGCTGACGATTGCGTCCATTATTTTGGGCGTTCTTCTGGGAGGACAGCTTGTCGGCCACGCGGTTGCAAGCAGTCTGCTGGCATTTGATGTTCCGTTCATCTCCACAAGTATCGACACCCCACCGGAAGCCGCCATCAGCGTGTTGATCTTTTTGTACATGATTGCGGCATGGTTCAACACCCGCATTCCAAGTACCGGGGTCGACATGCGGCCCATGCCGCGCAACAAGCTCGAGCTGTTGCCCGACTTCTGGAACTGTAATGCAGCGCTGTGGCGCGACAAGCTGGGGCAAATTTCGCTGGCCACCACCACGCTGTTCTGGGGGGTTTCAGGCAACCTGCGTTACATCGTGCTGGCCTGGAGCGCTGCCGCCCTGGGTTACAGCACTTCCCAAGCGTCGTCGCTTGTCGGGGTGGTTGCCATCGGTACCGCCGTCGGGGCGGTGTTGGCGTCGCTGCGTATGCGGCTGGACCAGGCCCCCAGCGTGATGCCCATGGGCATCGGCATGGGTCTGCTGGTTATTTTGATGAACTTCATTGACAACGTGTGGGTGGCGGCCCCGTTCCTGATTCTGCTGGGCGGACTGGGCGGCTTTTTGGTGGTGCCCATGAACGCTTTGCTGCAACACCGGGGTCACAACCTGATGGGCGCGGGTCGCTCGATTGCGGTACAAAACTTCAACGAACAGGCTTGTATTCTGGCGCTGGGCGCAGGCTACAGCCTGTCGACCGCCATAGGTCTGTCGGCCTTTGGCGCCATCACCACTTTTGGGGTGGTGGTGGCAGGCTTTATGTACATCATTCAGCGCTGGCACAAAAGCAACTGCATCAAGCACAAAGAGCAGGTGGACCATCTTCTGGGTATTGCGCGCAGCGACACCTCACATTGATGCACACATCCCTAGCGGCAGCCGTCATTTTCTGCCGGGCCGCCCCAAAGAAAATGAACCCTCTCGGGGGGCAGCTTATTCAACGAAGTGACAAGCGTGGGGGCTAATGCGCTGGCCGCTGGTGCACTGCTGATCAACGCCCTCCTCTGGGGCGTGTCCTGGTGGCCGTTCAGGGAACTTCAAGCCGCCGGCCTGCACCCCTTGTGGGCGACTGCCGGTGTATTTGTGATGGTGTGCGGCGGCATGCTGGCGTTTCGCTTCAGTGCCTACAAAGCTTTGCTGGCCAACCCGGTACTCTGGTGGCTGGCGCTGGCTTCCGGTGCGACCAATGTCAGTTTTAACTGGGCCGTCACTGTGGGCGATGTGGTGCGGGTGGTGCTGCTGTTTTACCTGATGCCCGCCTGGGCGGTGCTGGTGGCTTGGCTGATGCTGGGCGAGCGGCCCACCCAAGGCTCGCTGATGCGCTTGCTGCTGGCCATGGCGGGCGTTCTGATTGTTTTAAAAACGCCTGATTCGCCGTGGCCGATTCCGCAAAGCGTTGCCGATTGGTTGGCGCTGATGGGCGGCCTCAGTTTTGCCATCACCAACGCGCTGCTGCGCAAGTTCAACCACACACCCGACAGCGCGCGCATGCTGGCGATGTTTGCAGGCGGTGCGGTGCTGGCCTCGGCGGTGGCGGTGCTGGGTTTATCCATCCAGATGTTGCCGGCGCCCAGTCTGCAAAGTTCAGGCATTGCTGTGTTTGTTGGCTTGAGCCTGGCTTTTGTCATCAGCAACATGGCCCTGCAGTACGGCGCGGCCCGTTTGACTTCCAGCACCACGTCGCTGGTCATGCTGACGGAAATCCTGTTTACCAGCGTTTCGGCTGCCGTGCTGGGCGCGGCTGACTTCAGCCCCAGAATTTTTTGGGGTGGCAGCCTGATCGTTTTGGCGGCTTTGCTGGCTGCGCTGGCGCACAATAAAAGCGAGGGTTAATATGGCAGCCTTGATTTCAGGAGTTCCCATGAGCCAGCCGCCAACCCAGACCACGACCCCGACCATTTACGACTTTGAAGCCAAATCCATCAGCGGCAAAGACATCGCCCTGAGCGACTTCAAAGGCCAGGTCATGCTGATCGTCAACACCGCCAGCAAATGCGGCTTCACCCCGCAGTTTGGTGGGCTGGAAGCGCTGCACAAAACTTACGCCGGCAAGGGCCTGGCCGTGCTGGGCTTTCCATGCAACCAGTTCGGCTCGCAAGACCCCGGCGCAGACGGCGAAATTGCCGCGTTCTGCCAGGTCAACTACGGCGTCAGCTTTCCGATGATGAGCAAGATCGATGTCAACGGACCGGCCGCGCATCCGCTGTACCAATGGCTCAGCGCCGAGGCGCCCGGCCTCTTGGGCAGCAAGTCCATCAAATGGAACTTCACCAAGTTTTTAGTCGGCAAAGACGGTCAGGTCATCCGGCGCTACGCCCCGACCGACAAGCCCGCCGATCTGGCCAAAGACGTGGAAGTCGCGCTGGCCGCCTGATCTCGCATGGAACCTCTTAAAAGATGCTTTTAGAGTGTCAAATAGGCTTCAGACCCAATAATTATAAGTGTGACTAGCTATTGATTAAATAGCAGACGAGAGTTGCTCTGGCAACGATAAAAAGTGGAGACAAGCGTGAGTCTGACCCGTTCAACCAACCCTAAGACCATTCATCGGACCACCGACGTGGCGATTGTCGGCGGCGGCCCTGCCGGCCTGATGCTCGCCATTGAACTGGGGTGCCGCGGCGTGACCTGTGTGGTGCTCGAAGAAGACGTGGGCGCGCCCGACTTTCCAAAAGCCAATGCCACGTCTGCCCGCACCATGGAGCATTACCGCCGCCGCGGCTTTGCCCATGAGGTGCGGCAACTGGGCCTGGCTGCCGACCACCCCCAAGACGTGGTGTACTGCACCACCCTGAGCGGGCGCGAGCTGACGCGCTTTAGCATCCCGTCGCGCCAGCAAACCATAGACCGCAGTGCCTTTGGCGACTACGGCGAAGAGCTGTGGCCCACGCCGGAGCTGCCGCACCGGGTGCAGCAAATGCTGATCGAGCCGTTGCTGCGCGAGCAAACCGCACGCTATCCCAGCATTGACCTGATGTGTGGCTGGCGCGCGCAGTCGGTGGCCATAGGCGCTGACGAGGTCAACATCGTCGCCCATGGCGTCAATGCAGCTGGCGACAAAACCGACGCGCAGCTGTTGCTGCAGGCGAAATACGTCATTGGCTGTGACGGTCCGCGCAGCCTGGTACGCAAGACCTGCGGCATTCAGTACAGCGGCCAGAGTGAAGAAGAGCGGGACTTTTTTGGTGGCCAGATGCTGTCGCTGTATTTCAAGTCGCCCACGCTGTATGCCGTGCTCGGCAAACAGAAGGCCTGGATGTACTGGGCCATGAACGCGGTTCAGCGCGGCTTGATGATTTCCATCGACGGCGCTGAGAAATTCATGTTTGCGCTGCAGCTCAAGCCCGGCCAGACGCCTGAGACGGTGGACTACCGGGCTGCGCTGTTTGCCGCTGTGGGCGCAGAGTTTGACTTTGAGCTGATGGCCAAAGCGCCGTGGCAGGCCGGCTTCACGCTGGTGGCGGACCAGTTTGCAAAAGGCCGCGCTTTTATTGCGGGCGATGCGGCGCATCTGTTCACACCCACAGGCGGCATGGGCTACAACACCAGCGTGGACGATGCGGTCAATCTGGGCTGGAAGCTGGCCGCTGTCATCAAGGGCTGGGCGGGCGTTGCCTTGCTGGACAGCTACCAAGCCGAGCGCAAACCGATTGCCGAACGCAACACCGCCTTTGCACGCAGCCGTGCCGACAGCGTGGGCCTGATCGGGCTACCTACCAACCTGGACGAGGACAGCCCGGCCGGCGATGCCGCCAGGCAGGCGCTGGGCAAGGCGCTGCACGACCACGTGCGCAGCGAGTTCAATATTCCGGGGCTGCAACTGGGTTTGCGCTATGAAGGCAGTCCCATTGTTGCTCGCGAAGCGGGCGCCCCGCATGCCGACGAGCCCACCGTGTACATCCCCTCGGCCCGGCCGGGCGCGCGCGCCCCCCACATCTGGCTGGACGGCCAATCGATGTATGACCTCTTCGGGCTGGACTACACCCTGCTGTGTTTTGCCGGCGCTTCAGCATCCGGCGTGCACGCCTGGCAGGCCGCGGCCGAGGCCATGGACGTGCCCCTGACCGTGCTGCGCTTTGGCAGCCAGCACAGTGAGGAGTTGCAAACCTTGTACGCCGCCAACTGCGTGTTGATCCGGCCCGACCACCACGTTGCCTGGCGCGGCGATGCAGGCACAGACCCCGAGCCGCTGTTGGCCATGGTCTGTGCCCGCGCCCGCCTGGCCGCTTGAGCCCTTTTTATTGAGCCCTCTTTACAAAGTCGAGAAAGGACGAGACATGACAGATTCAGCAACAAGCTCAAATACAGCCCGCCGACCCGATGTGCTGGCCGCGCACTCGATAGACCAGGTGGTGTTTACCGTGCCCGACATCGCCCCGGCGGTGGCTTTTTACACCGCCTTCGGCATGGACGTGAAGCAGCATGAGCAGCGCGTTGACCTGTACACCCACGGCCACCCCCACTGCTGGATGAAGGTCGTGGCCAACGGCGCACCCAAGGCGCTGGCCTTCATCACCTTTGGCATTTTTGCCGAAGACGAAGCCGCCTTCAGGCAGCGGGTCGATGCTCTGGGCATTGGCTGCGACGCGCACCCGCTGGCCACACGGCCCGGCATCTGGCTGAAAAGCCCCGACGGCGTGGCCCTGCAACTGGTGGTCGCGCCCAAGGTGTCGCCCAGCATCAAAAGCCCGGCGGACCCGCTGCCCGGCCCGGCGCGCGGCCCGGCCAAAGCCCCCGCCCGCTCCAGCGTTGGCCCGGTGCGGCCGCGCTGGCTGTCGCATGTGCTGCTGTTCAGCCCCGATGTGCTGGGCATGATCACGTTTTGCGAAAACGTGCTCGGCCTGCGCCTGTCAGACCGCTCGGTGGATTTGGTCGCCTTCATGCACACCCCGCACGGCAGCGACCACCACCTGTTTGCGTTTGTCAAGTCCGATGCCGCTGGCCTGCACCACACCAGCTGGGACGTGGGCAGCCTGGACGACGTGGGCAAGGGCAGCGAGCAGTTGCGAACTGCCGGCTATCACGATGGCTGGGGCGTGGGCCGCCATGTGCTGGGCTCGAACTATTTTTACTATGCCAAAGACCCGTGGGGCAGCTTTGCCGAATACTCGTTTGACATCGACTTCGTGCCCGCCCAACCCGACTGGGTGTCTGGCAGCTACGCCCCGGAAGACTCGTTTTATTTGTGGGGGCCCGCCGTGCCTGAGTGGTTTGTCATCAATACCGAAGCCCAAAAGGCCGCCGCCTGAGCAGTTTCAAGGCCCGGTGCGCGCAATGTAGCGCCTGCGCAAAAACACGGTCAGCACCACCACCACCAGCAGCACCATAAAACTGACGGTGATCCAGAAGGCCACCGGTGAATGCAAGCCCGGGATGTGCTCAAAGTTCATGCCAAAAAAGCCGGTGATCAAATTCAGCGGCAAAAAAATGGCCGTCACCGCTGTCAGCGTGCGCATCACGTCGTTGGTGCGGTTGCTCTGCGCATTGAAATGAATTTGCACCGCGGTCTCGGCCGATTGTTCCAGCCGCCTCGAATGCTGCATGACCCGTGCGATGTGCTCCATCACGTCCCGCGCCCTGGCCGCCAGCTGGTCGCGCCGGAGTTGCGCTTTTTGCTGGGTCTCTTCGCCGTCCTTCATGAAAGATGCCAGTGGCTGTTCGCGCAGGGTGTCCAGCCATTCCTGCATCGCGTCGTGCTGCTCGTCGCACAGATCTTCCAGCACATGAAACTGGCTGCGCGCCGTCATCAGGGCGCCCCAGTTGTCAAACCGTGCGTTGGCCCTGAGCAGGTCAGCCTGCCAGTGCTCGAGCTGGCTGGTCAGCACTTTGCGCAAATCGAGGTAGCTGTCGACCATGGTGTTGATCATGCGCAGCGCCAGATCGGCCGGGCTGATCGGAAGGCGGTTTCTTGTCGAGGCCGCGTCCATCTGGGTTGCATCCAGCGTGAACTTGGCATCGGCCAGAAAGCGCTGGATAAAACTCTTGGCCGCATAGCAGCCCGGCGCGTGCACGCTGATCAGTAATCGGTCAAACACGGCAAACCCCACCGCCTTGGAGCTGATGCGGTTGAAGGTGGGCAAGCGCTCACCGCGGCGCCTGGTCTTGCTGCCCTGGCCGTGGTAATCGCGGATGGCCTTTTCGTGGTCGTCCTCGGCCTGGGTTTCGAGCTGCGTGGCCAGCCGCCGAAAGATGATCAGGTCATACACCGAAGTGGAGTCGTAATGCGAGGGATGCACCGCGCTGGCCAAGTCTTGGCAGTGCAGTTCCAGCAGCGTCGAGCCGCCCAGGTTTTGGGCCGCCTGCTGGAGCATCGGCTGCGCTACCTCAAACTCATGCTGCTCCATGAAGATCCACACAAAACCTTCTGGCGGCGACTTGGCAGGCGCCACGTCTACAAAACGCAGGCTGTTGGCGGTGAACTCAATGATTTGCACGCTGGGTACCTGGTGACTTGGCATTGGCCTGTTTGGATGTTGTCTAAAGAGGTGCTTTTGGCCCCCAGGCCAATGAAAATATGCGCGAGGGGCTCCTGATTTGATAGTTGATCATTTCAATTTTTTGGCCGCGTCGATCGCAAAATACGTCAGCACACCATCGGCCCCGGCGCGTTTGAAGGCCAGCAGGCTTTCCATCATCACTGCGTCGTGGTCCAGCCAGCCGTTTTGTGCGGCGGCTTTGAGCATCGCGTATTCGCCGCTGACCTGGTAGGCAAAGGTGGGTATTTTGAATTCGTCTTTCACGCGGCGCACCACGTCCAGGTAGGGCATGCCGGGCTTGACCATCACCATGTCCGCGCCCTCGGCAATATCGAGTGCCACCTCGCGCAGCGCTTCGTCGGTGTTGCCGGGGTCCATCTGGTAGACCTTTTTGTCAGCTTTGCCCAGGTTGCCTGCCGAGCCCACCGCGTCGCGAAACGGGCCGTAAAACGCCGATGCGTATTTGGCGCTGTAGGCCATGATGCGGGTGTGGATGTGGCCGTTGGCCTCCAGGGCGTTGCGGATCGCCCCAATTCTGCCGTCCATCATGTCACTTGGCGCCACCATGTCCACGCCGGCCTCGGCCTGGCAAAGCGCCTGGCGAACCAGCATGGCGGTGGTTTCGTCGTTCATGATGTAGCCATTCTTGTCCGGCAGGCCGTCCTGGCCATGGGTGGTGAAAGGGTCCAGCGCCACGTCGGTCATCACGCCCAGGTCGGGGAACTGCTTTTTTAGCTCCCGCACGACACGCGGCACCAGGCCGCCGGGGTTGGTGGCCTCCACGCCGTCATAGGTTTTGAGCGTGCCATCAATCACCGGGAACAGCGCCATCACCGGGATGCCGAGCTTGACGCATTCTTCAGCCACAGGGAGCAGCAAATCCAGGCTCAAGCGCGCCACCCCTGGCATGGACGCAATTGGCACCCGCTGGCCCTTGCCCTCGGTCACAAAAACCGGATAAATCAGGTCGTGCGGCGTCAGCACGTTTTCACGCACGAGGTTGCGGGTAAAAGCGTCACGGCGCAAGCGCCGTGGGCGGCCAGAGGGGAAGGGTGCGAAGGTGGTCATCTGCAAATTGTGCCAAAGCTTCGCAGCGAGCAGACAATTAATTTGCCGCGATAGCTTTCCGGGCGGTTTCCTCATGGTTTTCCCGATCTGAAACTTGGCCATGTAAATAGTTATTTTTAGTAAATTTGGCCTAAAATTGCAGGGTGCAGTCACTTTTAGTGATTGCATCCCGCTTTTCCTCCCTGAGCGGGGCCTTTGCGTGTCACAACAAAAAGGCTTATCGCCCGGACGGCACTGCCTCCGGGCCTTTTTTTCGTCCTTCTCCATCCATTGGTTCTTCGGTTGAACTGCGTTCTTGCGCGGTGCTTCGTGCGCCTGGCATGTCATCCCGGAAATCCGGATTTCTGAAGATGGATGGGATAGCGATGATTTTTTATAGCACGCGACTAAACTAGCCGGATGCTTTGGGTCAAATCCTTCCATATTGTTTTCGTTGCCAGCTGGTTTGCGGGCCTGTTTTACCTGCCGCGCATTTTTGTCAACCTGGCGATGGTGCCGCCTGAAAGCGTGGCTGAGCGGCAGCGGCTGATGTTGATGGCCAAAAAGCTGCTCCGGTTTACCCACGTCCTGTCGGTGCCCGCAGTGGGGCTGGGTTTGTGGCTGTGGCTTGGTTACGGCATTGGACGCGGCAGCGATTGGATGCATGCCAAGCTGGTGGTGGTGGTGCTGGCCATTGGCTACGGCCACATGTGCAGCGGCTTGTACAAGAAGTTTCTAGCCAATCAAAACACGCGCAGCCATGTCTGGTTTCGCTGGTTTAACGAAGCGCCCGTGCTGCTGCTGGTGGCAGCGGTTATTTTGGTGGTCGTCAAGCCGTTTTAACGGCCCAGGCTTGCGAGTGAAGCCGATGAGCTCACGAAAAAATTCAGACTTGCAAAAATCGGTTGCGCTACCGCTGGCTTTGGCATCGGTCTGTTTAACCGTTTATGCCAGTTTGTACCCGTTTGCCGATTGGCGTGACCAAGGCCTCTCGCCCTTGACCTATTTGACCGCGCCGTGGCCGCAGTATTTGGTCGGCTTTGACGTGGCGGTCAATGTGGTGGGTTATGCGCCTCTCGGGTTTTTGCTGACGCTGGCTTTTGTGCGCAGCGGACGCACCGCTTGGGCGCTAACGTTGGCGGTCTTGGTCGCTGCGGCGCTGTCGCTGTGCATGGAAACGCTGCAAAGCTATTTGCCATCACGCATTCCATCGAATGTGGATCTGGCGCTGAACACGTTCGGCGCCTGGCTGGGCGCGGGTACCGCCTGGGCGCTTGAAAAGCTGGGCGTGGTGGGCGGCTGGAGCCGCTTTCGGGCGCGCTGGTTTGCGCCCGATGCGCGCGGCGCGCTGGCCCTGCTGCTTCTGTGGCCAGTGGCGCTGCTGTTTCCGGCACCGGTGCCGATGGGGCTGGGCCAGGTGTTTGAGCGGCTTGAAACCGCGCTGGCAGATGCGCTGGCAGACACGCCATTCATCGACTGGCTACCGCTGCGCGACATTGAACTGCAGCCGCTTGTGCCGGGGGTTGAACTCGTGTGTGTGGCGCTCGGCGCGCTGATCCCCTGCCTGCTGGGCTACGGCGTGATTCTCACGGCGCGCCAGCGCGCTTTGTTTTCGCTGGTCATGCTGGCGGTGGGCGTGGGGGTGTCGGCGCTGTCAGCCGTGCTCAGCTACGGCCCCGAACACGCTTGGGCTTGGCTGGATGCGCCTGTACGCGCTGGCCTGGGGCTGGCGGCTGTGGTGGCGCTGTTGCTGCTGCCGCTGTCGCGCCGGGCTGCGGCAGCGTTTGCCTTGCTGGCCTTGGCCGCACATTTGAGCCTGCTTAATCAGGCACCAGCAAGCGCTTACTTCGCTCAAACGCTGCAAACCTGGGAACAGGGGCGGTTTATCCGCTTTCACGGTGTGGTGCAGTGGCTGGGCTGGCTCTGGCCTTATGCGGCGCTGCTTTACTTGCTGGCCAGACTGTCTGAAAGCACGCATGCCCCCGATCGGTAAAATCGGGCCATGACTCTGACCAAAACGCCATCGCCTGTCGCCGAACAATACTACGAACGCCACATCTTCTTTTGCCTGAACGAGCGCAAGGCTGGCGAGGACAGCTGCGCCAACCACCGGGCGCAAGAAGGCTTTGACCGGTGCAAGTCGCAGGTCAAAGCTGCTGGTATGTCGGGCGCGGGCAAGGTCCGGGTTAACAAGGCCGGTTGCCTGGACCGCTGCGCCGCCGGGCCCGTGGCCGTGGTCTACCCAGAGGCGGTCTGGTACACCTATGTGGACGCACACGACATCGACGAAATTGTTGAATCGCACCTCAAAAACGGTCAGGTCGTTGAACGCCTGCTGGCGCCGGTCGGTTTGGGCCGCTAGGCTCTGAGACCTTTCTCGAATGTGCAAAATAGCCCAAAACGCTGAAAGGCGGTTTTTAGGTGTATTTCAGGCCTTAAGGCCAATCGATACCTTGGCGAGAAGCTCCTGATTTAATAGCGCCATCAACATTCAAAAAACAACCCGCATGAACGCCCAGACCCAAAAATCCACCGTTCAAGGCGCTGCGGGCGCGATTGAAGTCGCCATCGACACGCCGGCAGGCGGCGCAGTACCCAAAGGCGTTGCCCTGATTGCCCACCCGCACCCGCTGTTTGGCGGCACGCTAGACAACAAAGTGGTGCAAACCTTGGCTAGAGTCTTCGCCCAATGCGGCTGGACAGCGGTACGCTTTAACTTTCGCGGCGTGGGCAGTTCGCAGGGGGTGCATGACGAAGGGCGAGGCGAGCTTGACGACCTGCTGGCAGTGGCTGCTCACATCGCACCTACGGGGGCGCTTTGCTTGGCGGGGTTTTCATTTGGCGCATTCGTCACCACCCACGCGTTTGACCGGCTGCACCGTGTGCGGCAGATCGACAAGCTGGTGCTGGTCGGTACCAGCGTTGTCCGCAGCTCTGCCGCCCCGATTGACGCTGCCGAACATGCCAAAACCATCGTCATTCATGGCGAGGCCGACGACACGGTCACCCTGAGTGCCGTGATGGATTGGGCCCGGCCGCAGTCACTTCCGGTGACGGTTGTGCCCGGAGGCGGCCACTTCTTTCACGGACAATTGCCGCTTCTCAAAAGCCTGGTGGTGCGCCACCTGACTTCCACATCTATTTAGTCACCGGATTTCTTCATGTTCAGATTCACTAAGGCCGTCACTGCAGCATTGGCGTTTTCAGCTTTGAGCGCTTTCAACGCATTCGCCCAAGCCCCCCAGCCGCCAGAGCTGGCCGCTCGCGCCTACCTGCTGCTGGACATCACGGCCAACCAGATTCTGGCTGCCAAAGACATCGACATGCCGATTGAGCCCGCCTCGCTGACCAAACTGATGACCGAGTACCTGGTGTTTGACGCGCTCAAGGCCAAAAAAATTGACCTGAAGCAAACCCTGCCCGTCAGCGTACGCGCCTGGAAGATGCCCGGCTCGCGCATGTTCATTGACCCCAAGATGCAGGTGCCGGTCGAAGACCTGATCAAAGGCATGGTCGTGCAGTCAGGCAACGACGCCACCATGGCGCTGGCCGAAGGCGTGGGTGGTACGGCCGAACGCTTTGTGCAGATGATGAACGAGCAGGCCAAGGCGCTCGGCATGAAAAACACCGGCTACAAAAACCCAGAAGGCCTGACCGAAGCCGGTCATACCACCACCGCGCGGGATTTGAGCATTCTGTCAACCCGGCTGATGACAGACTTTCCCGACTACATAGGCTATTCAGCGATCAAGAAATACCGCTACCCTGGCACGCCAGCGGCCAATGACACGAATCGCAACACCCTGTTGTTCCGCGACCCCAGCGTGGACGGACTGAAAACGGGCCATACAGACGCTGCTGGCTATTGCATCATTGCCACGGCCAAGCGTGATTTCCCGAATCTGGGCCCCGCCGGCACCCCAGGCCCGCGCAGGCTGCTGGCCATCGTGCTCGGCACAGCCAGCGACAGCGCCCGGGCCAACGAATCGCAAAAGCTCCTCAACTGGGGTTACACCGCGTTCGATGCCGTCAAACTGTTTGATGCAGGCCAGGTGGTGGTCAGCCCGAATGTGTGGAAGGGCAAAAGCTCGGTCGTCAAGCTCGGTCAGCCCCGCGCCATTGTGGTCGCCGTGCCCGCAGGCACAGGCGCCAAACTCAAAACCACAGTCGCCCGCCCCGAGCCGCTGGTCGCCCCCTTCACCAAAGGCCAAACCATCGGCAGCCTGAAAATCACGACCGGCGACAACCTTGGGGTGTTGGCCGAAACGCCGCTGGTTGCTCTGGAGGCGGTTGAGGAGGCTGGCGTGCTGGGCCGGGCCTGGGATGCTGTGAGGTTGTGGATCAAGTAGGTTGGGGTGTCAATTGAGGACTTTTGCCCGATGAATGCGGGCGCAAAAAGCGATAACTCACATATCAATTGCATTGATTCTTCAGGTGGTCGCGAGACACCTCAGCGACAAACCCTCAGTGTCTTTCCTATGTTGCACTCAAGCTTCTGCGCTTAGGATGAATTCGTATTACACAGACACGAGGCAACACATGAACATCCCCAAACCCGCACAAGGTAAATTGCAGCGCCGCCAACTCATCGCCGCCAGCGGCCTGGCTGCTGGCGCACTGGCGTTGCCGTCAGCCATGAAAAGCGCCATGGCGCAAACCGCACCTTGGCCCAACAAGCCGATTCGCATCATCGTGGCATTTGCGCCTGGCGGGCTGACGGACTCGTATGCGCGGCTGTATGCCGAGCAGCTCACGGCCAAGTTTGGCATTCAGGCGATCGTGGAGAACAAGCCTGGCGCCGGCGCCATCATTGCGATTGATGCGGTGGCCAAGTCGCCTGCCGACGGCTACACCCTGCTCATGACAACGTCAGGCACCGTCTGGCAAAACCGGGTGCTTTACAGCAAGCTGCCTTACAACCTCGACAAGGACATTGTGCCGGTGGCCTTCTTCCCGTCTGGCCCGCTGGTGGTGGGCGTGCCCGAAAAAATTGGTGTGAACACGATGCGCGAGCTGATTGACTATGCCAAAAAGAACCCGGTCAACATGGGCAGCTATGCCCCGGGCTCCTACCCGCAGATGGTGGCGGATCAGACCAACCGCAATGAAGGCACCAAGATCGTCACCATCAACTACCGGGGGGAATCACCCATGTGGGTGGACGTGGCGGGCGGACAATTGCAGGTGGCCATTGGAAGTTATCAGTCGTTTGCCACGGTTCAGTCACGCGGCGTCAAAGCCATTGGCGTGACGGGTTCCTACCGATCCCCCAAACTACCTGACGTGCCGACGCTCACCCAGCAGGGCATCGAGGGCCGTCTGGTCATGCTGGAAGGCGGCTTGCCGCTGATGGCGCCAGCCGGAACGCCGGAGGCTGTGCTTCGCGCTTTGTCGCAGGTGGCGGTTGACGGTGCAAACATGCCGAAAGCAGCCCTGTTGCGGGAGTCGTTTGCGATCCCGAACAAGCCAAAAAACCTCAAAGACACGCGTGAAGAGTGGTCGCGGGATGTGCCGGTGTGGATCAAGCTGGCCGTGGATTTGGGCATCAAACTCGACTGATTTGCCACCAAAACCCGGAACTGCTACACTCATAGGCTTTTCTGGAATTCCAGAGAGAGATTCGTTTTCGCGGCCAATCCGACAATTGGCCTCGATGCTATTGAGAAATCAAACCAAGACAAACGAAGAAGTTCACGTTAAATATACGCAACATTACGTTTAGGGACGTTTTTAAATGCCAACCATCAACCAGCTAGTGCGTCAAGGCCGTGAGGTCGAGACCATCAAGTCGAAGAGTCCTGCGATGCAGAACTCTCCGCAGCGCCGCGGTGTGTGCACACGTGTGTACACCACGACGCCAAAAAAGCCAAACTCCGCTTTGCGTAAAGTCGCCAAAGTGCGCCTGACCAACGGGTTTGAAATCATTTCCTATATCGGCGGCGAAGGCCACAACCTGCAAGAACACAGCGTCGTGCTGGTCCGTGGCGGTCGTGTCAAGGACTTGCCGGGTGTGCGTTACCACATTGTTCGTGGCTCGCTCGACTTGCAAGGCGTGAAAGACCGCAAGCAGTCACGCTCCAAGTACGGCGCGAAGAAGCCAAAAGCCAAGTAATTCTTAGTTGAAGTAAAAAAAAGCAAAACAAGCTTTAAAAAAAACAAGAAGGCAGTTGTCCTTCTGCATGACGCAAAAAACAGCAATGACCCGATTTTGGGTCGAGTAAGTGAGGGTTTTGATAACTCTCGCGGTGTTGCCCAAAGCAATGCCAACTGAAGCAAAGAGGTGAAAACATGCCACGTCGTCGCGAAGTCCCTAAACGTGAAATTCTTCCAGATCCGAAATTTGGTGATGTCGATCTCGCCAAATTCATGAACGTGATCATGCAGGGCGGCAAAAAAGCTGTCGCCGAGCGCATTATTTACGGCGCACTCGATTTCATCGAGAAAAAGAACCCGGGCAAAGACCCGCTTGAGGCTTTCCACATGGCCATCGGCAACATCAAGCCCATGGTTGAGGTGAAATCCCGCCGCGTTGGTGGTGCCAACTATCAGGTGCCAGTTGAGGTTCGCCCCGTCCGCCGTATGGCCTTGGCCATGCGATGGCTGAAAGAAGCTGCCAAAAAGCGTGGTGAAAAGTCCATGTCTTTGCGTCTGGCCAATGAGCTGATGGAAGCCACCGAAGGCCGTGGCGGCGCCATGAAAAAGCGTGACGAAGTTCACCGCATGGCAGAAGCGAACAAGGCATTCAGCCACTTCCGCTTCTGATCTGAGCTTGCTCAGAGTGCCAGTCAGGCCGCTGTGGTTTGGCTGGCAAACATATTTCGGTCACATGCCTGAAACACAATGCACGTCCGTAAGTATGTTTGTTTCTGTTTTTGTTCTCTTGTTTTGTTCGTCACTTCGAACTGAAAGTTAACTATGTCCCGCGCTACCCCCATTGAAAACTACCGCAATATCGGTATTTCTGCCCACATTGATGCTGGCAAAACGACCACCACCGAACGGGTTTTGTTTTACACCGGTGTGAACCACAAGATTGGTGAAGTTCATGACGGCGCAGCCACCATGGACTGGATGGAGCAAGAGCAGGAGCGCGGCATCACGATCACTTCTGCTGCGACCACCTGCTTCTGGAAAGGCATGGACAAGTCCCTGCCAGAGCACCGCATCAACATCATTGACACCCCTGGACACGTTGACTTCACGATTGAGGTCGAGCGCTCGATGCGCGTGCTGGACGGCGCTTGCATGGTGTACTGCGCTGTGGGCGGCGTGCAGCCCCAGTCCGAGACCGTCTGGCGTCAGGCCAACAAATACAAAGTGCCGCGCCTGGCCTTTGTCAACAAGATGGACCGTACCGGCGCCAACTTCTTCAAAGTTGTAGACCAGATGAAACTGCGCCTGAAGGCCAGCCCTGTGCCCATGGTGATCCCTATCGGTGCTGAAGAAAACTTCACCGGCGTGGTTGATCTGCTCAAGATGAAAGCGATCATCTGGGACGAAGCCTCGCAAGGCATGCTGTTTACCTACAGCGAAATTCCGGCTGACCTGTTGGAGCTTGCTAAAGAGTGGCGCGAGAAGATGGTCGAAGCCGCGGCTGAAGCCTCTGAAGAATTCATGAACAAATACCTTGAAGAAGGCGATTTGACCGAAGCTGAAATCAAGCTGGGCATCCGTACGCGCACCATCGCCAGCGAAATTCAGCCGATGTACTGCGGCTCTGCCTTCAAGAACAAAGGCGTTCAGCGCATGCTGGATGCTGTGATTGAATTCATGCCGTCGCCGATCGATATTCCACCTGTCAAGGGCATGGACGAAGACGAAGCGCCCGTTACACGCAGGGCTGACGACGGCGAGAAGTTTTCTGCGCTGGCTTTCAAGCTGATGACTGACCCGTTTGTGGGCCAGCTCACTTTCGTGCGCGTGTATTCGGGTGTGCTGAAAAAAGGCGACAGCGTCTTCAACCCGATCAAGGGCAAGAAAGAGCGTATCGGTCGTATCGTGCAAATGCACGCGAACAACCGTGAAGAAGTCAGCGAAATTCGCGCGGGCGACATCGCTGCCTGCGTGGGCCTGAAAGACGTGACCACGGGTGAAACCCTGTGCGATCCGGATGCCATCGTGATGCTGGAGCGCATGGTGTTCCCTGAGCCTGTGATCACCCAGGCGGTGGAGCCTAAAACCAAGGTTGACCAGGAAAAAATGGGCATCGCCTTGCAGCGTCTGGCTCAGGAAGATCCATCGTTCCGCGTCAAGACCGACGAAGAGTCTGGTCAGACTCTGATTGCCGGCATGGGCGAGTTGCATCTGGAAATCATTGTGGACCGCATGAAGCGTGAATTTGGCGTGGAAGCCAACGTCGGCAAGCCTCAAGTGGCTTACCGCGAAACGATTCGAAAGACGATCGAAGACGCTGAAGGCAAGTTTGTGCGTCAGTCCGGCGGTAAGGGCCAGTACGGCCACGTGGTGCTCAAAATTGAGCCCAACGAAATGGGCAAGGGCATCGAGTTCATTGACAACATCAAGGGCGGAACCGTGCCGCGCGAATACATTCCTGCGGTCGAAAAGGGCATCCATGAAGCCGTCACGTCTGGCGTGCTGGCGGGTTACCCAGTGGTTGACGTCAAAGTCACGCTGCATTTCGGCTCCTACCACGACGTTGACTCGAACGAAATGGCCTTCAAAATGGCTGCGATTTTTGGCTTCAAAGAAGGCTGCCGCAAGGCGGGTCCGGTGATTCTGGAGCCCATGATGGCCGTTGAAGTTGAAACGCCCGAAGACTACGCCGGCAACGTGATGGGCGACCTGTCCTCACGTCGCGGCATGGTGCAGGGCATGGAAGACATGGTCGGTGGCGGCAAAGCCATCAAAGCAGAAGTGCCGCTGTCTGAAATGTTTGGCTATTCAACCACCCTGCGTTCGATGTCGCAAGGCCGGGCAACCTACACGATGGAGTTCAAGCACTATTCGGAAGCCCCGCGTAACGTGTCTGAAGCCATCATGGCCGCAAGGGCGAAGTAATAATAAGTATCGCGATGTCTTCCCAAGCGGACGCCGTGGATCTGGCTTTGCCGGGCCACCAGCGTCGCCCCTTGAGGGGGGGGCGCCGATAGGCGCTTCGGGGTGGATGTCAATTTTCCTGTCTGCGATTTCGCACCCAACGCTGCCCGTGGCGATGGAACCAGTGACGACATGCAAACATTAAACCTGTCACGGGCACGTTCTTTTTATTGGAGTATTTGAAATGGCAAAAGGCAAATTTGAGCGGACCAAACCGCACGTCAACGTCGGCACGATCGGCCACGTCGACCACGGCAAGACCACCTTGACCGCAGCAATCACCACCGTGTTGGCAGCCAAGTTCGGCGGCGAAGCCAAAGGCTACGACCAGATCGACGCAGCCCCAGAAGAAAAAGCACGCGGCATCACGATCAACACCGCCCACGTTGAATACGAGACCGCCAACCGCCACTACGCCCACGTCGATTGCCCAGGCCACGCCGACTACGTCAAAAACATGATCACCGGCGCAGCCCAGATGGACGGCGCCATTTTGGTGTGTTCCGCTGCAGACGGCCCCATGCCCCAGACCCGCGAGCACATCTTGCTGGCCCGCCAGGTGGGCGTGCCTTACATCATCGTGTTTTTGAACAAATGCGACATGGTTGACGACGCTGAGTTGTTGGAACTGGTCGAAATGGAAGTTCGCGAACTGCTCGACAAGTACGACTTCCCAGGCGACGCCACCCCCATCATCCACGGCTCAGCAAAACTGGCCATGGAAGGCGACAAGGGCCCGCTGGGCGAAGAAGCCATCATGAAGCTGGCCGACGCACTGGACACCTACATTCCGATGCCCCAGCGTGCCGTTGACGGCGCCTTCCTGATGCCCGTCGAAGACGTGTTCTCCATCTCCGGTCGCGGCACCGTGGTCACTGGCCGCGTCGAGCGCGGCATCGTCAAAGTTGGCGAAGAGATCGAAATCGTCGGTATTGCAGATACCCAAAAGACCATCTGCACCGGCGTCGAGATGTTCAGGAAACTGCTCGACCAAGGCCAAGCTGGCGACAACGTCGGCATCTTGCTGCGCGGCACCAAGCGCGAAGACGTCCAGCGCGGTCAAGTATTGTGCAAACCAGGCTCGATCAAGCCGCACACCCACTTCACCGGCGAGATCTATGTCCTGTCCAAAGACGAAGGCGGTCGCCACACGCCATTTTTCAACAACTACCGCCCGCAGTTTTACTTCCGCACAACGGACGTGACCGGTGCGATCGAGTTGCCAGAAGGCAAAGAGATGGTGATGCCAGGCGACAACGTGTCGATCACAGTCAAGCTGATCAACCCGATCGCGATGGAAGAAGGCCTGCGCTTTGCTATCCGCGAGGG
>CANJWZ010000048.1 GCA_947478725.1 Comamonadaceae bacterium | reverse complement strand
GACTCAGGGCACGTACTATGGCTATGCTCTTGTGGTGAATCCAAGTTTCCCCGCGAAAAGTGTGAAGGAGCTCGTGGAACTTTCCCGCATTGCACCGATTTCATACGCCTCATCGGGTGTAGGAACGCCAAATCACCTCGCCGCCGAGTTCTTTGCGCATGCCTCGGGAGCCAAGCTCGTACACGTGCCATACAAGGGGAATGCCGCTGCAATGGCGGATGTCTTGAGCGGCCACGTTCCTGTTATGTTTGACACGCTCATCACGTCGCTTCCGCAGATCACCGCCGGCAAGCTGCGTGCACTTGCGTATTCGGGCAAGCGGCGGGCCATGCAGCTTCCGGACCTACCGACGATCAATGAACTTGGTTATCTCGACTTCGAGATCGGCGCTTGGCAGGGCGTGGCTGTTCCCGTGGGCACTCCAAAGTCGATTATCGACCGGCTATATCTCGAGGTCGCGAAGGCGCTCAAGATGCCTGATGTGATCGATCGCCTCGGCACCAAGGGTGGTAATGAGCTGATTGGCAATACGCCGACGGAGTTTGCAGAGCTGATACGTTCCGAGATCATCCAATATGGCAAGATGATCAAGGCCGCGGGAATCAAGCCAGAGTAAAGCTAGTCGCTCGCCCAAGTTTCTCTCCTTCAGACGAAGCCTTCCTAAGTTATGGCTTAAGCGTAACGCCAATAATGATACTTGTTAAATTGCATCCAAATCATCCCCCCAGGATTTGAATCTAATATTGACTCGCCCGATTTTAATTTTTATAGCCCTGTTTGGGTTTCTCTGTTTTTCGTCATTGCTGTAGTAATTTGAAATATTTCTGAACCGGTAATAGCCTAAGTCAACCAACACGGCGGCCACCGGCTTAGAGCCATACGGTTAACTTTGGAGGCATGCAGTGTTAGCATGCCTCACTTAATATTGCGGCGGCCCAAAGTATCGGCCACTTCGATTCAGCTTCCAGTCGGTGACGAGCGCGGTATCGACCTCAGACCTATACACATTACTCCGGCGACATGCCTGCTTTGCGAATCAAATCACCGGTGAGGGTATAGTCGGCCGCGATGAATTTACTAAATGCTGCCAGCGTCATCGGCGAAGGAAACATGCCGTCACCCGCGATCTGATCCTTGAATGCGTCGCTTGCAACGATGGCATTGATCTCCTTGCTGAGCCGCTCAACGATGCGAGGGGGAATGCCTTTCGGGCCAAGAACGCCAAACCAAGCTTCTAGATTCGTGCCGGGAATGGTCTCTGCAATCGCCGGAATGCTCGGAAGTGAAGTAAGCCTCTTCGCGCTCAGGGTCCCGAGCACTTTAAGTCGCCCTTCCCTGACTAGACCTTCAACACTAATATAAGAATACAAGCCAACATCAACAATACCGCTGACTAGGTCTGGGATTGTTGCCGACAGGGCCTTATACGGCACATGAAGTAGCTTAAAGTTCCCGACTTGCTGCAAATACGCTCCTGCAAGGTGGGTCCCGGAGCCATTTCCGGATGAACAAAAGGTAAATTTGTTCGGCTCTTTCAGAGCCATCCGGATGAAATCGGCCACATTACTGGCGGGAAAGTTCGCCCGTGCTACCAGCACATAGGGAGTGATCGCCACGGACGCGATGGGCGTAACGTCATCGATGGCCTTGAAAGGCATCTCTTTCATCAGATGAGGAGCAATAACATAGCTAGAGCTTATTAGACCCAGTGTGTAGCCGTCCGGTTGCGCGCGCACGAACGTCCGCGAGCCTACGATACCGCCTGCACCGGGAATGTTTTCCACAATTACCGGCTGGCCCAGAACCCTTGAGAGTCGGTCGGCAAGTCTTCGCGTGATGAGGTCAGACCCCGACCCGGCCGAGTTCGGAGTGATCATGCGAATCGGCTTCTGCGGATAGTCATCATCTGCCGCGATCGAGGCGCCCGCGAAACCCGATCCCACGGCGAGCGCGAAAAGATCGCGCCGAGAAAATCCCTTAAATTTCACAAAATTTCTTGTCACTGCTTATTCTCCTAGTGAAGGGAACTGAAAATGGGCGCTCCGCTTTTCAAGTTTTCTTTTCGAGGCCAGTAGCAATCGCTCGCGTCACGGCTCGCATCACTCCGAAGGACGGGACATAGGTCGAGTGCGTACCGGCACCGCCCGCCACTATCAGACCCATTTGCTTAGGGCTCGGTGAGATCGGCAGCATCGTTTCGGTCACAATGGAAACGCCAAGTTCAGTGGTGCGCATCTTGCGCGTTCGCTCGATGTCAATGGGGGACAGCCTGCCGGCTGGCATTTTGCTCATCTCCCACAACTGCGCCTTGACATCTTCCTTGCTATATCCGGCACGCGCAAGTTTGGATGCGTGCTCGGGGCCCAATATCAGCCAAGGCTCACCGCCGAACATGTACTCATTGCTTGGCGGATGCACCATGGTACCCGCGATGGCCCGCAGAAGGGCTGCACCCTCGGCATGCGTGTTCATGTTCATCGTGCCCTCGGCGCCTACGACAGTGACTGTGCTTTGCTCGCGGCGAAATCCCCGCTCCACGTGCAGCGGCTCCCAGGGGTTGGCATCTTCGTTCTCCGCGCAGCAGAAGCTGTAGCGACCGGGCTGGCCTTGCTCGGTGCGGTCCATGTCACCAGGCAGCGCACCGCCGATGTTCCGCTGGATCAATCGCATCGCGCGCCCGATTGTGGCATTTGCCCAATTGCCCTCTCCTAGGCAATTCATGTGGTGATTCACGCCCAACTCACTTGCGATTGGGCCATTGATAATGATCCACACAGCCACCGGATTAGTGGTGGCCTGAACCGCCTGAAGGTTGAATTCGGGTGCACTAACGGCCTCGACAGCCGCGATCAGCACAGGCATAAAAGTCGGGTCGCAACCGGCCATCACTGCGTTGATGGCGATGCTCTCCACAGTGGCGAGGCCGAAGGCCGGCGCGAGTTGGGAGATCAGCGTAGCTCGCGGCCGCCCTGCGCCCGCCACCATAGCGTTTACCCGCGCGCGCGTAGGCGGCACGATGGGCAGACCGTCTGTCAGCCCCTTTTCGCGATAGAGCTGGTTGATGACATCAAAGTCGTCGACCGACTCCAGCATACCCAAGGGTGGCGCTGGTCGTTCTTCGCCGGTGCTCATGCGTTACTTCGTTCGCCTGTCAGCCTAGCCACTTCAACCGCACAATGCTCGGCTATGACTCGCACTTCGTCGCGCAAACGCGAGCCGAAAGGGTGATCGATCACAACAATGGGCATCTGCGGCATACCCAGCGCTTTAGCCTGCGCCATACCCATACGGACAAATGGAGTAGAACAGATGGTCATCGCCATCTTGCCTTGCTTCATAATTTGCACACTGTCATGGACACTCCACGACGTACACGAGCCTCAGTCGCCCGAGCCTGTGATGACCAAATCGCAATCGCGCACCAACTCTGCAATGGCCTCGTCGCCTGCCGGAACAGTTGTGATCGGTTTCCTGCGCGTTAGGACAGACTTCACACCATAACGTGTCGTCAGAATCTCAGCCAGATCGTCCAAAAGGTGGTTGAAGTTCGGCTTGGAGTTATCGATGAAGCCAACCACCTTGCCGGCAAGACCCGTCAGGGCATTGCCAGCTTGTACGATGGCTTCAGTTGCCTCTAAATGCACTGGGCGCGGATCATGAAGTAGTACGGTCGCAGACATCTGAAGCTCCTTCTAAGCATGTATCGAAAAAGTTATGTGATTGCTACACAGGCCATCTTGATATTCATAATAGCCCTGTCCAATGTGACAGTCAACCGTAGTGCGTGATTCAGGTGTCGTCAAAGCCAAGGCGTCTAGAGCTATGCTTGCGCAGATAAAATTTTTGTAATTGCTCGTATCCACAACGCACGTACGTGGATTGGCTGGCTGCATTGCTCCGTTCGTTTTGCTACCTCAGTTAGCCGAAACCTTAATCTTGCGTTTGTACTGAGCAATCATTAGTAAGATTGCATTAACACCACTCAAGGCAAACCATGAAAGTTCTCAAGACCCTCCTATGCATCTCCGTGATGGTCAGTGGGGCGCTTGTGGGGTCCCATGGAGTGGCTGCTGATGCAAGTGGAGACTCTGCAAATGTAGGCGCTAAGTCGTGCGCATCATTTCTACGAGAATTTGAAGAAAAATCAATTGGCCGTACGGCAAATTTTGCTTGGCTTGCCGGTTACATACCGGCCTGCTTGATCCGCCTTGCAGGCCCGGACACACCAATCGCTGCCATGGCTCGACCGGTACCGTCCGTAATTGGCGCAGCCACCCCCAGACGCTGGCACCCCACTCACCCCGGTTGACCGCATAGCCTTGGCTACGTATGCGCGCCAGTTCCTTTACCATTTCAGCGACCAAAATAATGTGAGTGGGGACGACAGACGATGTCCAAATGGTTGGTCAGCTTTTGTGCATTAAAAGCCTATCGCTTTGATCAGCTAAAAAATTGGGTGTTACTAAAAATTTAGGCTTTACTTTTTTACTATCTTCTCTTTGCTTACGTATGTAAGTCATTGGCGTTGTATGTTTGTATTTGCCAAATAGAAATTGCAAGTCGCTGTGTGTTAAGAAACTTGCTGTAGTTAACTCTTTCCACCCAATATTCATTTCAATATTTTTTTCTATCCAAATACAAAGTTCGGCTAACAATTTTTGGTTGTCAGCTTCTTCATGTGGGTTAAATTTTCTATATTGCATATTATTGCAGAATGAGATTAACGCACATTATTGGTGCAATTTACGGCGATGACATGGATTAAAAACCCTAATAAGCTTTGTATATTCGGTATATATTGCACTGAAATGAGTTTACAGCCCACAAAAAATCGGGCTGCGGATTTTTAACATGTAGCTGAAATTGTTTGGGTGGTGATTTTTTACCTACACACCCACCACTTGCGAATGTTGGCGATGTTATACAAGCGCTTAAAACAAGCTGCAAGTCTGCTGCTGCACGTTCAGCTTACCCGTGCCCTAACCCCCGCACAAAAAAGCTGCGGTAAGTGCTGCTGTAGGTACTGCCAACCCACACTGTTTTGCTGAGTGTTGTCTAGATAGAAGTCACAGGTGCGGCGAGTGCTTTAACAACCGGCGGTACGGCATAAAACCTATAACGAAAAGTATGGATCGGAGACTTCTTCTGAACATATGATGAATAGGAAACAGCAACCATACCGCATCCGGTCAGCCCCGCGTTTGTGCGCGACCTGACTTCGCCACCCGCGGCACCTGCGGGCTTTGACCACAAGGACTTTCAAATGGCCTATCTGCCGGCGGGCATGCCCACCCCACAAGCAAGTCAAGACGACGCGGCCTTCTGGGACGGTTGCAATCATAAAAAACTTGTCATTCGCCACTGCAACGGCTGCCAGCGGTTTTTTCATCCGCCTGCGCCGGCATGCCCGCGGTGCGCTTCTACCAAGGTGGACTGGAAGGAAGTCAGCGGTAACGGCACTGTGTTCACTTACACCATCGGCCATCACGCGGTGCATTCGTCCCTTAAGGGGCACAAGCCTTATAACGTGGCCATCGTGCTGCTTGACGATGCCGACGACGTTCGCCTTGTGAGCAATGTGGTGGACGTTGAAGCGCATGACATGAAGATAGGCATGCCCGTGAGCATCTTCTGGGACGAGATCAGCGAAGGTGTTTACCTGCCGCGTTTTAAAAAGAACATCGCAAAGGAGGCAGCATGAAATTCCCCGCAGACCTGCCAAAGAACCTGCAGCCCTGCATCATTGGTGTGGGCGAAAGTGTTTACACGCGTCGTGGTGGCCATACCGAAAAATCGGAATTCGAGTTGTGCCTTGAATCCATTCGCAATGCGGCGGCCGATGCCGGCATATCGGCCAGCCAGATTGACGGCTACACGTCGTTCGGCTTTGAGCGGCACGAGCCCGTGGTGGTCCAGGCTGCGATTACCGCGCCGTTGCTGCGTTATGCATCCATGGTCTGGGGTGCCGGCGGTGGCGGCTGCTGTTCGTCCGTCATGCAGGCGGCTATGGCAGTTGCTACCGGGCAATGCCAGTTCGCCGTGGCCTATCGCTCCATCTGCCAGGGACAGTACGAGCGTTATGGCGAATTCCGTGCCAGGCCCTCCGGCGGCTCTTACATCGCACCTTACGGCCTGATGTCGCCGGGCATGATGATGGCGCTGGTCTATCGGCGCTTCATGCAAGAGTCTGGTGCGACCGCTGATCACCTGGCAGAAGTCGCCCTGACAGTGAGGGCCAACGCGCAGAAGAACCCGCGCGCTGTGATGTACGGCAAGCCCATGACGCGTGAAGATTATTTTGCGGGGCGCATGGTGGCTGACCCTTTCCGCCTCTATGACTGTTGCCTTGAAACAGACGGCGCCTGCGCTGTCATCGTCACGTCTGCAGAACTGGCAGGAAAGCTCAACCGCCAGGCCGTTCCCATCCTCGCTGCGGCGCAGGCCAGCGGCGAACGCTGGACGTCCGGCCCGATGGGCTCGCACAACATGCCGCTGGAAGACTATGCGACCATCAATTCACGCCAGGTGGCAGATGCGCTGTACGAACAATCGGGCCTTGGCCCCCAAGATATTGATGTCGCACAGATCTACGATGCATTTACGGGCCTGATCCCCATGGCTCTGGAGGACTATGGTTTTTGCAAACGCGGTGATACTGTTCGGTTCATCGAGTCTGGCGCGCTTCGCCCGGGCGGCAAACTGCCTATCAATACGTCTGGCGGGCTGTTGTCTGAAGCCTACCTGCACGGCCTGAACCTCATCATTGAAGGTGTACGGCAAATGCGGGGCGAATCTGTCAACCAGGTGGCCAATGCAAAAACCTGCCTTGTGACCAGCGGTGGCGGCGGCGGTCACAAGAGCGCGCTCATTCTCGGGCGTTAGCCCATATAGCGGAGGCAAAGATTCATGCAAAACACCATCATCGAGATCAATGCTGAACTGGCCTTCCAGTGCAGAAACCAGCTTGGCGAAGGTCCGGTATGGCACCCTGAAGAAAACGCGCTTTACTGGATCGACCTGATCGGCAAAAAACTTCTCCGGGGTGACCTCGCCACAGGCAAAGTCGTCGAAAAGGACTTGCCCTATCGCTGTGCCCGCGTCACATTGTGCGATGACGACCGCATGCTGTTCTCATTCACACGCGGCCTTGCCCTGGGCAGCTATGCGAGCGACAGCTACCAGCCGTTGTCTGATGCGCCTGTCATCGCGGATGGTGAGCGGTTCAATGACGGCGCCTGTGATTCAAAAGGCCGTTACTGGACAGGCACTTATGACGCCATGCTGGCGTCACCCATAGGCGGGATCTATTGCGTTGATGCAGGCAAAACCTCGCAGGCAGAAAGCGGTGTTCGCTTGGCCAACGGCCTGCGCTGGAGCCCAGACGAAACACTGATGTATTTTGCAGATTCAAGGCCGGGCAAGCTCTGGGTTTATGACTTTGATCTGGATGCAGCACGTATCAGCAATCGCCGCTTGCTTGTTGACTATGAAGGCACGGGCGCCAAGCCCGACGGTTGCGCTACCGACACCGACGGCTGCGTTTGGGTGGCAGAAGTACACCGCAGCCAGGTTGCGCGCTACACGCCCGATGGCAGGCTTGACCAGATCGTGAAGACAGCTACGCGCCGCCCCACGTCCGTCAGCTTTGGTGGTGGCGACAACCGCACGCTGTTCATCACGACACGCGCCGACGGCATGAACGAAGAAGAACTTGCCAAAGAGCCGCTGGCAGGTGCCGTTCTCAGTGCACGCGTCGCGGTGCCCGGCCTGCAAGAATATAAATACCGTACATCAGCGCGCGCCTGACGTATGCCAGAACCAGAAGTACACCGAATCGAAAGTACCGTTCCATGACACCCATTGCGCTTTCTGCCCAGCCGGGCATTTACCCTCTTGCCTCAAACATCGCCTCGCGGGTGCGCGGGCTGTTCGATGCCGCTGTGGCCCAGGTGGCGCGACAGTGTTCCAGCGAGGGCAGGCTTGTGGCCGCTCTGCTTGACAGGCAACAGTTCACAAGTTACGAGCTGGCGATGGCCAGCGCTGAACTGCTTGCGGCTGAAACTGGCTTCGTGCCCGACGCGCAGGCATCCGCCCTTGATGCCGATCTTGCCTTAGCGGCCGGGTGCGAAGCGCTTGTCAGCGTGGTGCAAAGGCTTGAGGCCATTTACATCAGCGCTGGCATGGCGATGCAAGGCCTCAACGACTTGGCCTGTAGCGCAGACATGGGCAGGTTTCGCGCTTTGGCCTGCCATGCCGATGTGCTGGCCCACCTGGGCGCGCAGGTGGCAGTGGCGGACGACGTGGGTGTCGTGCGGTTGTCCGAATCGGTCGCCATGGCTCAGGACGCCTTTCAGCGTTTCGGCCACGACGTCGTGAAACCGCTGGCCGAGCAAATTCACAGGGAAGACCTCATGATTCCCGAGCCGCTGCTGCAGGGCATGCGTGACATGGGCGCGTTTGGTCTGTCCATCCCTGAAGAGTTTGGCGGAAGTGCCAGCAACACCAGCCAGGATGTGTTGATGATGCTTGCCGTGACAGAGACGCTGTCAGAGGCATCGCTGGCGGCTGCAGGCAGCCTGATCACCCGTCCTGAAATCCTGTCGCGCGCCTTGTTGGCTGGCGGTACGTTAAAGCAAAAAGAGGATTTGCTGCCCGCCATTGCGGCGGGTGAACTGTTGTGCGCTATCGCGATTACCGAACCCGACTTCGGTTCAGACGCGGCCAGCCTGGCTCTGAAAGGCACGCGCACCGAGGGCGGCTGGCTGCTCAATGGCGCCAAGACCTGGTGCACGTTTGCAGGCAAGGCTGGGCTTCTGATGGTGGTGACCCGTACCAACCCGGACAAATCGGCGGGCCACAAGGGCCTGAGCATCATGCTGGTTGAAAAGCCTTCTTATGACGGCCATGAGTTCAGCTTTTCTCAGGACGGCGGTGGCCTGCTGACAGGCCATGCCATCCCGACGATCGGTTATCGCGGCATGCATTCTTTTGACCTGCATTTCGAGAATTTCTTTGTGGCCGACGACAGGTTGCTGGGCGAGGAGGGCGGTCTGGGCAAGGGCTTTTACTACACGATGGCGGGCATGACCGGTGGACGCATGCAGACGGCGGCCCGCGCTTGCGGCGTGATGCGGGCGGCCCTGTATGCAGCCATCCGTTATGCCCAGGACCGGCGCGTCTTCGGTTCACCCTTGATGAACATGCCGCTGACACAGGTCAAGATTGCAAAGATGGCGATGCGTTTCGCGTCCTGCCGCAAGCTGACCTATGCGATAGGGCAACGCCTGGAAGAAAGCGGCGCGCAGATGGAGGCCAGCCTTGCCAAGCTGCTGGCGTGCCGGTCGGCCGAACTTGTGACGCGCGAAGCATTGCAGATACATGGCGGCATGGGATATGCCGAGGAGACAGCCGTCAGCCGCTATTTTGTGGATGCTCGGGTGCTGTCCATATTCGAAGGCGCAGAAGAAACCCTGGCCTTGAAGATCATTGCCAAAAGCCTTTTTGAGACTGCTCTGGCGTCTTCTTCAGCCGCACTGAGGGAGCACGTACATGCAGACTGATGCCATCCTCAAGGGCTTGAGGGTGATAGAGGCATCCGCATTTGTGGCTGCGCCGCTGGGCGGCATGACCCTGGCCCAGCTCGGCGCGGAAGTCATACGCGTCGACCCGATTGCCGGCGGCCTTGATTACAAACGCTGGCCTGTCAGCAAGAACAACACAAGCCTGTTCTGGTGCGGCCTGAACAAATCGAAAAAATCAGTCGCGATTGACCTGGCCTCTGCAGAAGGCCGTGAACTGGTGACGGCGCTGATCACCGCGCCCGGACCTGACGCTGGCCTGCTCTTGACCAATTTTCCGCCGCGTGGTTTCCTGGACTATGAAGCGCTGAAAAAACGCCGCGCTGACCTTATCCAGCTGACGATTTCTGGCGACAGGCAGGGCGGCTCTGCTGTCGACTACACCGTTAACCCGCGGCTGGGCATTCCGTTTCTGACCGGGGGCGGTGGTGACACGGAAGTCTGGAACCATGTGTTGCCGGCCTGGGATCTTGTGACTGGCAACATGGCGGTGATCGGCATTCTGGCCGCTGAACGCCTGCGTCGGCAAACCGGCGAAGGACAGCACATCCAGCTGGCGCTGGAAGATGCGGCGCTGGCGGTGATGGGGCATCTCGGTTTTATCGCAGAGGCTCAATTGGGTACCGCGCGCCAGCGCATCAACAATGACCTGTTCGGCGCTTTTGGCCGTGACTTCAAAACAGCCGACGGCGAGCGCATCATGATCGTGGGACTCACGCTCAAACAGTGGCATGCCCTCTGCCAGGCAACCGGTTTGCAGCAGTCCATCGCTGAATTGGAAAAGAAGCTCGATATCAATCTGGACGACGAGGGCAACCGCTTTCGTACGCGTGAAGAGATTGCTGCGATGCTCTCGCCGTGGGTCAATGCAAGAAGCCTGGCCCAAGTCACGCAGGCGTTTGAAAAAACCGGGGTGTGCTGGAGCAAATACCAGACGGTGCAGCAACTGGTGACGTCCGACCCGGCCTGTTCAACTGCCAATCCCCTTTTCTCTGACGTGGAACAAAAAGACGTCGGAAACTGGCTGGTGCCGGGCCTGCCGCTGTGTTTCTCTGGCGTTGAGCGGGCTCCCGCAAAACCGGCGCCCCAGCTTGGCGAGCACACTGAGCAGGTATTGAGCGAACTGCTGGGGCTGGGCAGTGCCGAGCTGGGACGCTTGTTTGACAAAGGCCTGATTGGCGCGCCTTCTGCCAAAAGCGCATCGCTTGTGGGTTGATGCGATGGATGCGCACACCCTGCCAGACCTGTCAGCCTATATTCGCGATGGTGACACCGTACTTTGGGGCCAGGCTGCCGCCGAGCCCCTGACACTCACGCGTGCACTGGTCGCGCAGCGCAGGTCATGGCGTCGCCTGAATGTGTTTCAGGGAATTCCCCTGAGCGATACCCTCAAGCCCGAACACGCCGATCACTTTCACTTGATGAGTTATTGCGGGGCAGGCAGCAATCGCCAGCTTGCGCGCGCTGGTGTGCTGGACATCCTGCCCTGTGCTTATTCGAGCTTGCCGGACGCCTTGAGCCCCGGACGCCCCTTTGCTGATGTCGTGATGGTTCAGGTTTCACCGGCCGATGCTGAAGGCCGTTACAGCCTGGGCCTTGCCAATGACCTGTTGATCGCAAGCTTGCCGCACGCCCGCGTGGTCATCGCGGAGGTCAACCCCTTGGTGCCGCGTACTTTCGGGGCGCTCACACTGGGCGCTTCAGATGTTGACCTGATGGTTCATGGCTCACTGCCGCCACTGGAGGGCGCGTCTGCCAAAACCTCACCCGTAGACCGGCTCGTCGCACAACGCGTGGCTGACCTTATCCAGGATGGATCGACGCTTCAATTCGGGCTGGGCGGCGTGGCCGAAGCGACGCTGGCACTCCTGCATGACCGCAGGAACCTCGGTGTGCATTCGGGCATCGTAGGTGACGGCATTGTGGGCTTGGCTGAGTCTGGCGCCCTGAATAACGCCATGAAGGGCAGGGATACCGGCGTCAGCATTACCGGTCTCTTGATCGGCACGCGGCGCTTGTACGACCATGCGCACTGCAATGCAGCCATCGGTATGCGCGGTAACGCCTATACCCACGGACCTGAAGTACTGCGTTCGCTGAACCAGTTTGTGGCGATCAACTCCGCCATCGAGGTGGACCTGACCGGTCAGGTGAACGCAGAGACAGCCAACGGTGAATACATGGGAGCGGTCGGCGGGGCGCCTGATTTTTTGCGGGCGGCACATTTCAGCCGCGGCGGTATTCCCATCGTCGCGCTATCGTCCATGGCGGGTCAGCGGTCGCGTATTGTTTCCCGTCTTGCCGGACCGGTGACCACGCCGCGTTGCGACGCAGGGATATTCGTGACCGAGTACGGCGTTGCAGACCTGCGGGGACTCTCCATCGCACGTAGAAAGCAGCGTATGCTTGATATCGCACATCCTTCGCAACGCGAGATGCTTGAGCGCGAGTCCGCTGCCACGTGAAGCAGCCTGGGCAAAATGATGATTTGAGTTGGAGTACACATGACAAGCTATACGGATACGCGATTACTGATAGACGGCCAGTGGGTCGATGCGGCGAGCGGCAAGACGATCGACGTGGTCAATCCTGCAACGGGCAAGGTGATCGGCAAGGTTGCACATGCCGGCATCGCCGACCTGGACCGTGCGCTGGCAGGGTAATCGTCCCCTAGAACCACGGGCGTTAGAAGTAGAATTTTTTCCAATGGAAGAGGTTCTACATGAGAAAGTCAAAGTTCACTGATAGCCAGATCATGGACGCTGTAAAGCGCGTTGAGGCTGGTTTTGGCGTGCCTGATATTTGCCGAGAAATGGGTATCAGCACTGCCACCTTTTACAAATGGCGAGCCAAATATGGCGGTATGGACGTTTCAATGATGTCCCGCATGAAAGAGCTTGAGGAAGAAAACCGGCGGCTCAAGAAGATGTACCTTGAGGAGAAGCTCAAGGCCGAGATCGTTTCGGAGGCTCTAGAAAAAAAGTGGTGAGGCCATCCGACCCGTGACCCGGCTGCCGCGCTACAGGGTGCCTTCGGAGTCTGGGGGGGACACAAAGGTTCTGGCCTCGCCATGGCGGTGCAGCTTCTGGGAATGATGGGCGGCGCATCTGGCGCCCCTAAGAAGACACACGATTGCGGCTTCTTTCTGCTGGTGATCAATCCGGAGTTGCTGTCTTCGGCTGAGGACTATCAGCAGAGGGTGGCCGAATTTGCGGACAACATGCGCAGTACCCGGCCGGTTGACCCGTCGCGCCCTGTGCGTGTACCTTTCGAGAGGTCTGCCGCAGATCGCAACAAGCGCCGCTCTGAAAATAGAATTGAAGTGGCAGACGAAGTTCATCATGCACTGCGACTTATCGTTCAGGCGGGTGTGAACGCGCATAAGACCGCAGACGCGGCTTCCTGACATTCTCCCAAGGTGCTTTGCGGTGAATTGATTCGGTCTTGTACCGGCCGTGGATGGCCGGGTTGATACGTGCCTGGAGTCCGAGACCCAAAGCGGATCGGGGCGACCAGGCTTACAGTGCCGATTGACCCTAACCATGGGGCGGGTTTGCGGTCATATCGCCTCGGTGCTACTGCTCCGTCCGCACCGCACCTTCCGAACCTCGGTTGAAAACTGGTGTGACTTGTTGATGGCTCAATCCTCTCAGAGATTTGTGCCTCCTCAAATACGGGGCGATTCAGCGTATTTCTATGACTACCCGTGAAATTTCTTCTGCTTGCCATGAGCCTCTGAAAATGACAAACTTGATTAATGAAGAAATTAATTCATATTTTGCTATTTTTAGCAATATTGTCACTTGGGCGCCTGTGTCATGCAGAGGTACTTCACGGGCTTGTCGTGGCGGTGGCAGATGGGGACACGATCACAGTGCTGGACAACTTGAAGCAGCAGCACAAGATCAGACTGATGGGAATCGATGCGCCAGAAAAAAAGCAAGCGTATGGGCAGCGGTCAAAGGAATCACTAAGTGATCTGGTCTACATGAAATATGTAGATGTCACGTGGTCCAAGCATGATCGATATGGGCGCATGGTTGGGCAAGTGAGACTTGAGGGCAAGGACATCTGTCTTGAGCAGATCAAGCGGGGCATGGCGTGGCACTACAAGCAGTATCAGCGAGAGCAAGTTGAGGGCGACAGAAGCCTTTACAGTGCCAGTGAGTCAACTGCACGTGAGCTGAAGATTGGGCTTTGGCATGATGAAACGCCAATCGAACCCTCAAGTTTCAGACGCAATGTATTTCCTCATGACATTTTGCTGCGGCCATGATGATTCTCTCAGGAGGGGGTGGGAATGCAGCCATTGGGGTCAGCCTCCGCCTTATTCCCAGTCGCTATGAATTCAGGCGCTAAATATCCTTGCATCCATTGGCCTAGAAGCCTAAAAATTAGCTAAAAAAGGCCGAGACAGCTTGTCAAGCGTTGAGGAAGCCGTGCACGGTCTTCGTGCTGCTTGAGACGCCAAAAAAACCGTTTTATCCATCTAATAGGCCTCTAGACCAATAAAATAATGGGTTGGTTGCTCTTAAATCAGTAGCGTCCGCCAAGCGACCTAAAGTGTCGCCTCAACCATCTGCCGCAGCTCGGGCGTGATGTCTGGCAGCACGCCGAACCAGGCTTCAAATGCGGGCCTGGCTTGGTTAAGCAGCATGCCCAGGCCGTCAACTGTCGGGTTGCCGCGCGACTTGGCTGCTTGCAGCAACGGGGTTTCCAGCGGCACGTAGACCACGTCAGACACCAGCGCGGTGGTGGGCAGGGCGTTGAGCTGAAGGTCGAGCGCGGGGTTGCCATGCATGCCCTGGCTGGTGGTGTTGACAAGCAGGGCAATGCCTTCAAGCGCGGCATGGCGATCGGCCCAGGGCAGGGCTTTGACCACTTCGCCAAATTCATCGGCCAGCGCTTGCGCGGCGGCGGGGGAGCGGTTGAGCAGCCTGATTTCTGTAGCCCCCCTGTCCGCCAGGCTCAGCACCACCGCACGGGCTGCGCCGCCTGCCCCGAGCACGGTCACTGGCCCGGCATCGGCGCGCCAGTCGGGTTTCGCATCCAGCAGACTTTGGATGTAGCCGTAGCCGTCGTTGTTAAAGCCTTTGAGCGAGCCATCAGCCTGCACAACGATGGTGTTGATCGCGCCCATGCGGCGGGCCATGGGATCGACCTCGTCCATGAAGGCCATCGCATCGACCTTGTGCGGAATGGTGAGGTTGCAGCCCTTAAAACCCAGCGCTTTCAGGCCAGCAATGGCGGCGCCCAGTGTGCCGGGCACAACCGGCAACTGCACATACGAGCCAGTCAACCCGTACTTTTGCAGCCAGTAGTTGTGGATCAGGGGGGAGCGTGAATGCGCGACGGGCCAGCCCATCACGCCAGCAAGATGAAAAGGTTGTGAGCTCATGGCTTGATTCTGCCCGGATTCAAGCGACGGTCATTCAGCTTTGACGCGCCCGGATTGAATCACCGGCTTCCAACGCGCCAGCTCGCGGGCGATCAACTGGCCAAAAGCTTCGGGCGTCGCGGGTGTCGCAATCGCTCCCTCGTTGTTCATGCGGGTTTTCATGTCTGGTGCAGTCAAAGCCTGGTTGATTTGGGCGTTCAGTTTGGCCACCACGCCTGCCGGTGTGCCAGCGGGAGCCACCACGCCGTACCACTGGTCCGCTTCAAAACCTGTGTAGCCTGACTCGGCCACCGTGGGCAAGTCGGGCAGGGCTGCCAGGCGGGTGGGTGACGACACGGCCAAGGCCCGCAGCTGCCCATTTTTAACCTGCCCCAACACCGCAGGCGCGCCGGTAAACAGCAGCTGGATTTGCCCACCGAGCAGGTCAGTCACAGCCGGTGCTGTGCCCCGATAAGGGATGTGCAAGATCGACGTGCCGGTTTGCAGCTTGAAGTATTCAGTGGCCAGGTTGGCCGCGCTGCCGTTGCCGCCCGAGCCATAGTTGAGCCTGCCCGGACTGGCTTTGGCCAATGCCACCAGATCCTTGACGTTATGGGCTTTGACGGACGGATGCACCACCAGCACATTCGGTACCCGCGCCACCCAGGCCACCGGCGCAAAGCTTGTGATCGGGTCATACGGCAGGGTGGGGTACAGCGATGGATTCACCGCCAGCGTACCAATGTGGCCCATCAGCAGCGTGTAGCCGTCAGGCGCAGCCTTGGCCACTTTTTCAGCGCCAATGGCACCGCCCGCGCCGGGGACGTTGTCCACAATCACCGCCTGGCCCCAGGCTTTGGTCAGCTCTTGCGCCACGGCACGGGCCAGGATGTCGGTGCTGCCGCCGGGGGTAAATGGCACGACCAGGCGGATGGGCTTGCTGGGGTAGGTGGTAGCGGCTGTCGTTTGTGCCTTGCAAACAGACGCTGCCTGGCATGCTGCAAATGCGCCAACAACAAACAGCGCTTTGGTGATGCTCGATGTCATGGCCGGTTTCAGTTGTGCGGCTTGATGGCGTCCATCAACACAGACGTGACCACCTCAATGGCCTTTTTTTGTGTCTCGGTGCTGGGGCGGCGAGCGGCGCGCACCAGCATCAGCTGGCTCATGATGCGCGGCTCCGTGATGCTGCGCACCTGAAATGGTGAGGGGTCGTCAAAATTGCTCAGGGTATAGCTGGGCAGCACGGCGTGGCCCATGCCTTCTTTGACCAGACTCAAAATCGCATTCAGGCTATCAACCTCCAGCGTGATGTCGGGTTTGCGGTCGATCGCGTTCATCTCGCCTTCAATCAAAATGCGAAACGCATTCGGACGGCTGGGCAGGATCAGCGGCAGCTTGGCCACCTCGGTCAGAGTGATGGGCTGGCGCTTTGGGGTCTTTTGCGCTTTGTTGGTGGGTTGGTTCAACGCGGGGTCTGTTTTTGAAATCAGCACCAGCTCTTCGGTGTGCAGCGTGGTCATTTCCACCTCGGGCGAATGCTCGGCGTTATAAAGCACCGCAATGTCGATGTTGCCAACCCGCAAGCCTTCACACATCAGCACTGAGAAGCCTTCATTCAGCGTCAGATGCGCCTGCGGCAATTGCTGCTTGAAGGCGCGCGTTAAAGGCACGGTGATGAGGCGCGACAAACTGGGCGGCAGGCCAATGGACACCCGCCCCGCCAGCGCCCCGCGTACCGCGCCCAGCTCTTCACGAGCCAGCTCGACCTGGTGCAAGATGCCGCGCCCATGCTTGAGCAGCAGGTTGCCCGCTTCGGTCGGCAGCGCGCCGCGCCCGTTGCGGGTCAGCAGGTTTTGCCGCAGCTCGACTTCCAGCAGGCGTATTTGGCGGCTCAATGCGGGCTGGGCAATGTCCAGCGCAATTGAGGCGCGGGTAAAGCTGCCCAGCTCGGCGACACGCACAAAATATTCAAGTTGCTTTAAATCCATGATCCAATTTTATTGGCATAGCAACCAGCGAGCTATACGTGTTTGTTCTAACTGCTAGCGGGTCATCGCGGTTTCATTTTTGGGCTTTGCAGCGCAAAATTGAGTTGTGCACAAACAAACTCTAACGACACCTCTAGTTCTTTTGCCTGGCTTGATGTGCGATGCCACTTTCTGGCAGCCGCTGCTCGATTGTTTGCCAGGCCTGGTGGTTGATTACGGCGACGCTAACAGCATCACCGACATGGCCGCTGCTGTACTAGCGGTGGCCCCTGCAAGCTTTGTGCTGGCCGGCCACTCGATGGGTGGGCGGGTGGCGCTTGAGGTGGCGCGCCTGGCCCCAGAGCGTGTACAAAAAATCATTCTGATGGACACCGGGTATTTGGCGCGTCAGCCAGGGGCTGCGGGCGACTCTGAAAAAGCAGGGCGCATGGCGCTGTTGGAGGTAGCGCAGCAGCAGGGCGTGCGCGCCATGGCGCAACAGTGGGTCAAAGGCATGGTGCATCCTGACCGTTTGCAAGACGCGCCCTTGATTGACAGCATTTTGGGCATGATGTCGCGCAAAACCGCTGAGTGCTTTGCAGGCCAGCAACACGCGCTGTTGACACGGCCTGATGCCAGTCCTGGCCTTGGGGCGTTGCGCGTACCCACGCTGTTGTTGTGCGGCAGGCAAGACAGCTGGGCCAATGTGGCGCAGCACACAGCCATGCAGGTTTTGGCGCCGCATGCGCAGCTCAGCGTGATTGAAGACGCTGGCCACATGGTGTTGATGGAGCAGCCCGAGGCAACCGTTCGTGTCATCTGTGATTTTTTGGAGGCTGCGTGATCAACATTATTTCATCCATGGCCACGCGCCAGGTCCTGGCAGAGCTGGCCGCGCAGTGGCAAAACGATTCTGGCGTGAAGGTCAACATTGAATCGGTGGCCGGCGTGGACGCTGCCAAGCGCGTGCAAGCTGGCGAAGCTTTTGACGGCGTTGTGCTTGCGTCAGACGCGATTGAAAAATTGGCGGCCAGTGCGTGTGTGCTGGCTGGCAGCCGGGTTGACCTGGTGCGCTCGAGTGTGGCGGTGGCGGTCAGGGCGGGTACGACGTTGCCTGATATATCGACTGAAGCAGCGCTGCGAAGCGCCATTGAGGCCGCGCCCACGATTGGCTATTCAACCGGCCCGAGCGGTGTTGCGCTCGTCAAGCTGTTTGAACACTGGGGACTCTGGGCCGCGCTGCAGCCGCGCATCGTGCAAGCCCCGCCGGGCGTGCCGGTGGGCACGCTGGTGGCGCGCGGCGAGGTGGCGCTGGGCTTTCAGCAACTCAGTGAGCTGATGCATCTGGACGGAATCACCGTGGTGGGTAATTTGCCAGAAGCGGTGGGCATCACCACCATTTTTTCAGCAGCGACTTGTACAGCATCGAACCAGCACGAAACCGTCGCAAAATTGTTTGCGTTCATGGCATCAACGCAAACAGTTTCAGTCAAACAAAAACATGGCATGCAGGCTGCCTGAATGTCAAAAGCAACAACCAACAATCTACTTCAAAACCAGACATGAGCCTCCAAAAACCTCTCATCATCGACTGCCACGGTCACTACACAACCGCCCCCAAAGCGCTGGAGACCTGGCGCAACCAGCAGATCGCCGGCATCAAAGACCCGGCAGTGATGCCCAAGAGCGCTGATCTGAAAATCAGCGACGACGAACTGCGTGAGACGATCGAACTCAACCAGCTGCGCCTGATGAAAGAGCGCGGCAGCGACCTCACCCTTTTCAGCCCCCGCGCCAGCTTTATGGCGCATCACATTGGCGACTTCAACGTGTCGTCGACCTGGGCTGCGATTTGCAACGAGCTGTGCTACCGCGTCAGCCAGTTGTTCCCTGACCACTTTGTACCCGTGGCCATGCTGCCGCAAAGCCCGGGCGTTGACCCGAAAACCTGCATTCCTGAACTGGTCAAATGCGTTGAGCAATACGGCAACGTCGGCATCAATTTAAACCCCGACCCATCGGGCGGACACTGGACCTCGCCGCCACTGAGCGACAAGCACTGGTATCCGATTTACGAAAAGATGGTGGAGTACGACATTCCAGCCATGATTCACGTCAGTACCAGCTGCAACGCCTGCTTTCACACCACCGGCGCGCATTACCTGAATGCTGACACGACAGCCTTCATGCAGTGCCTGACGAGCGATTTGTTCAAGGATTTCCCAACCCTGAAGTTTTTGATTCCGCACGGCGGCGGCGCGGTGCCCTACCACTGGGGCCGCTTTCGTGGCCTGGCGCAAGAGCTGAAAAAGCCTTTGCTGCAAGATCACTTGCTGAACAACATCTTCTTTGACACCTGCGTGTACCACCAGCCCGGCATTGACTTGCTGACCAAAGTCATTCCGGTCAAAAACATTTTGTTTGCCAGCGAAATGATTGGCGCAGTGCGCGGCATTGACCCTGAAACCAGCAACTACTACGACGACACCAAACGCTACATTGAATCGTCCACCCAGCTCAGCGCCGAGCAGCGCTACCAGATTTACGAAGGCAACACGCGCCGCGTTTTCCCGCGCCTGGATGCGCAATTGACCAAAAAAGGACTGTGACATGAGCACCCCGATGAACAATCTCGGCATCGTCAAGCGCAACATCGCTAGAGCCGACAAAGCTGCTGTCGCGCGGCTGGCCAAACTCGGCGTGGCCACCATCCACGAGGCCATGGGCCGCGTCGGTTTGATGAAGCCCTACATGCGCCCCATCTACAAAGGTGCCAATATTTGCGGCACGGCGGTGACGGTACTTTTGCAACCCGGCGACAACTGGATGATGCACGTGGTCGCCGAGCAATTGCAGCCTGGCGACGTGGCGGTAGCGGCCTGCACCAGCGACAACGACGATGGCTTTTTTGGCGATCTGCTGGCCACCAGCTTTCAGGCGCGCGGCGCGGTTGGCCTCATCATTGACGGCGGCGTACGCGATGTGGTGGACCTTGAAAAAATGGGTTTCCCGGTGGTCAGCAAAGCCATTCATGCCAAGGGCACCATCAAGGCCACATTAGGGTCGGTCAACATTCCCATCATTTGTGCCGGCGCTTTGGTCAATCCTGGTGACGTGGTGATTGCCGACGTCGACGGCGTGGTCGTGGTACCCGCAGCGATTGCCGCGCAAGTCGCTGATGCCGCTGAAAAGCGCGAAAGCTTTGAAGGTGAAAAGCGCGCCAAGCTGGCTGCGGGCGTCCTGGGCCTGGACATGTACAACATGCGTGAGCCACTGGAAAAAGCCGGCCTGAAATACATTGATTAACGGATCGACATAAAAATGGAATTTACTAAAACCCCGGGTTGGCTGGACTGGTACACCGGCCCCACCAAACCCACCTTTAAACTGCCGCCTGGCGCGGTAGATGCGCATTGCCACGTGTTTGGCCCTGGCGATGTGTTCCCCTATGCGCCGGAGCGCAAGTACACGCCCTGCGATGCGTCCAAAGAGCAATTGTTTGCCCTGCGTGACCACCTTGGCTTTGACAAAAACGTGATCGTGCAAGCCACCTGCCACGGCAGCGACAACCGTGCACTTACCGATGCGCTCAAGGCATCGAACAACAAGGCGCGCGGCGTGGCTACCGTCAACCGACATGTGACCGATGCCGAGCTGCAAGACATGCACGCCGCCGGGGTGCGGGGAACGCGCTTTAACTTCGTCAAACGCCTGGCTGACTTCACCCCGCGCGACGTGCTCCTGGAAATTGCCAACCGCATTGCGCCGCTGGGCTGGCATGTGGTGATTTATTTTGAAGCGGTGGACTTGCCCGAGCTGTATGACTTTTTCACGGCGCTGCCCACGACGGTGGTGGTGGACCACATGGGTCGCCCCGACGTGACCAAGCCGGTGGATGGCCCGGAGTTTGAATTGTTCGTCAAGATGATGCGCGAGCACCCGAACATCTGGAGCAAGGTCAGTTGCCCGGAACGCCTGAGCGTGAGCGGCCCGAAGGCCCTGCATGGCGAGCAACATGCTTATCAAGACGTTGTACCTTTCGCCAAGAAATTGGTCGACACCTTCCCCGACCGCGTGCTGTGGGGCACCGACTGGCCGCACCCGAACCTGAAAGACCACATGCCAGACGACGGCTTGCTGGTGGACTTTATTCCGCAGATTGCCACCACGCCCGCGTTGCAGCAAAAGCTGCTGGTGGACAATCCGACACGTTTGTACTGGAGCTGAAGGGCTTGATATGGCTTTGAATAAAAATTACCTCGACGTGCCTGGTACCACGATTTTTGATGCCGACGAAAGCCGCAAGGGCTACCACCTGAACCAGTTCTGCATGAGTCTGATGACCCATGAAAACCGTGAACGGTTCAAGGCCGATCAGCGTGCTTACCTTGATGAATGGCCGATGACGCAAGAGCAAAAGCAGGCGGTGCTGGATGTGGATCTGAACCGTGCCATCTCGCTGGGCGGCAACATTTACTTTTTGGCCAAGCTCGGTGCCACCCATGGCAAGAGCTTTCAGCAAATGGCCGGCAGCATGACCGGCATGACCGAGATGGAATACCGCGACATGATGATCGCTGGCGGGCGCTCGGTTGAAGGCAACCGCGTAGTCGGCGAAAACGGCACGGCGCAAGCGCAAAATCAGCCTCAGGGTCAGCGTGGCGCGGCAAACAAAGGATCGAATTAAATGGCAAAAATTACCGCCAGCGTTTTCACATCGCACGTACCGGCCATCGGCGCCGCGATGGATTTGGGCAAGACGCACGAACCTTATTGGCAGCCGCTCTTCAAGGGTTATGAGTACTCCAAGCAATGGCTGAAGGACAACACGCCTGACGTGATTTTTCTGGTCTTCAACGACCACGCTACCGCGTTCAGCCTGGACATGATCCCGACTTTTGCGATTGGCACGGCAGCGTCTTATCAGCCTGCCGATGAAGGCTGGGGCCCGCGCCCGGTGCCTGTGGTTCAAGGCCATCCGGCGCTGGCGGCGCACATTGCACAGTCGGTGATACAGCAGGACTTTGACCTGACCATCGTCAACAAAATGGATGTTGACCATGGCTTGAGCGTGCCGCTGAGCCTGATGTGTGGGCAGCCGCCCGAGTCCAATTTCAAATGGCCTTGCCCGGTGATTCCATTTGCTGTCAACGTGGTGCAATACCCGGTGCCGTCCGGCCAGCGCTGCCTGAACATTGGCAAAGCGATTCGCAAAGCCATCGAGTCTTATGACGAAGACCTGAATGTCCAGATCTGGGGCACGGGCGGCATGAGCCACCAGTTGCAGGGCCCACGCGCGGGTTTGATCAACAAAGAGTTTGACGCCGCATTCATAGACACCATGATCAGCGACCCCGAACGACAAGCCGCTGTGCCGCACATTGACTATGTGCGTGAAGCAGGCAGCGAAGGCATTGAGCTGGTGATGTGGTTGATTGCACGTGGCGCGATGTCTGATTTGAATGGCGGCGGCAAACCCACCGTCAAGCACCGCTTTTATCATGTGCCCGCATCCAACACGGCTGTTGGTCATCTCATCCTGGAAAACAACTTATGACTAAAACCATCAAAGTTGCACTGGCTGGCGCAGGCGCATTTGGCGTCAAGCATCTGGACGGCATTAAAAACATCGACGGCGTTGAAGTGGTGTCGCTGATGAGTCGCGACATTGAAAAAACCAAAGAGACTGCCGCGAAGTACGGCATTCAACACGTGACGACCGACTTGGCAGAAAGCCTGGCTTTAAAAGAAGTTGACGCGGTTATTTTGTGCACACCCACCCAGATGCACGCCGACCAAACCATGGCTTGCCTGAGG
>CANJWZ010000047.1 GCA_947478725.1 Comamonadaceae bacterium | reverse complement strand
ATGCTTGTCCAGCATCACAGGCGCCAGGGCTCGCGCCCAAGCCAGCCAGGGTGCGTCAAGGGCCAAGTCAGCAAACCGGAGCAAAGGCGCGCCCGACTGCCGCGCCCCCAAAAACTCACCCGGCCCGCGTATCTCCAGGTCGCGCCGGGCAATCTCGAAGCCGTCGTTGGTCTCAACCATGGCTTTCAGGCGCGCTTTAGCGGTGTCGCCCAGTCGCGCGGCATCCCCCGTTGAATACAGCAGCACGCAGGCCGATGCCGCCGCGCCGCGCCCGACCCGCCCCCGCAGCTGGTGCAGCTGGCTCAGGCCAAAGCGCTCGGCGTGTTCAATCACCATCAGTGATGCATTGGGCACATCCACGCCGACCTCAATCACGGTGGTGCTGACCAGCACGGCCATCACGCCGTCGTTGAATAAACCCATCACGGCTTTTTTCTCTGCCACGGGCATGCGCGAATGCAGCAGGCCAACCAGTACGCCGGGCAGGGCGGCGCTCAAGGCTTCGTGCGTTTCGGTCGCGTTGGTTAAATCCAGTACTTCGCTTTCTTCAATCAGCGGGCAGACCCAATAGACTTGCCGGCCCTCAGAAATCTGGCTGCGGATGCGTTCAATCACTTCGTCGCGCCGGCTGTCGTTAACCACCTTGGTCACGATGGCGGTGCGGCCGGGCGGCAGCTCGTCGATGGTCGACACATCCAGGTCGGCGTAATAGCTCATGGCCAGCGTGCGCGGGATGGGGGTGGCGGTCATCATCAAGAGGTGTGGCTCATCCCCATCGGAAGTCATTTTGGAACGAAGCGCCAGCCGTTGCGCTACACCAAAGCGGTGCTGCTCATCAATGATGGCCAGTGCCAGGTTTTTAAACACCACTTTGTCCTGAATCACCGCATGGGTGCCGACCACCAAACCGGCCTGGCCACTCGCAATCATCGCGAGTGCTTCGCGCCGTTCCTTGGCTTTTTGGCTACCGGTCAGCCACGCGGTCTTGATGCCCAGTGGCTCCAGCCAGGTGATGAGTTTGCGGAAATGTTGCTCGGCCAGAATTTCGGTGGGCGCCATCAAGGCGCATTGCCAGCCGGCGTCCATGCAGCGGGCGGCAGCCAGTGCGGCGACCACCGTTTTTCCCGAGCCCACGTCGCCTTGCAACAAGCGGTGCATGGGCACATTTTTGTGCAGATCGGCTGCAATTTCAGCGCCCACACGCTGTTGCGCGGTGGTCAGTCGAAACGGCAGGCGCTCGAGCAACTGGTCATGTAGCGTGCAATGGGTGTTTTGCAGGGAATTGCCCAGCAAGGGCGGCGCACGCATGGCCGCCCGCACACGTCTGGCTTCAAGCTGCGACAGTTGCTGGGCCAGCAGCTCTTCGGCTTTCAGTCGCTGCCAGGCCGGGTGGCTGTGGTCCTCAAAATCTGCCAGGAAGCCCCCACGCTCGTCGCTTCGCGTACTTCGCTGCCCCCCTAGGGGGCTGTGCGCGCTTGGGGCGGCCCTGCCCGACGCACCCAGGGCAACATCAGGCGTCGGATTATGCAAAAACTGTAGCGCTTCATGCAGGCTCCACAGGGGCTGCGGCAGGTTTTTGCCCAGATGAGCGGTGGGAATGGTTTCGTTCAGGTCGGCCCGAGCCACCCCGCCCAGTACCGCCTTGCGTAAGTACGCTTGCGGCAGGCCTGCCACGGTAGAGTAAATCGGCGTGAGTGCGCCAGGCAGATCACCGCCGGCCAGTTTGAAGCTGGGGTGCACCATCTCGCGACTGACAAATCCGCCGCGCAGCTCGCCCCGCGCCCGAACGCGCGCGCCCACACTCAGTGTTTTTTGGTGTGATGGGTAAAAGTTTAAAAACCGCAGCGTGCAAGTGTCGGTGCCGTCATCGATCGTGACGCGCAACTGGCGGCGTGGTCGAAAGCTGATCTCGCTGTTCGTGATGAGCCCTTCAATTTGCACCATCTCACCATCGCGTGCATCGGCCAGCATGGTGATGCGGGTTTCGTCTTCGTAGCGCAGCGGCAAGTGCAGTGCCAAGTCAATCTCACGGCGCAGGCCGAGTTTATCTAGCGCTTTTTGAGCCTGTGTTTTGGCTGCTGTTGGAACAGCTTGGGCAGTAACTTTGACAGCGGGTGGCATGGGACAATTGTGCCCGTATGAAGACAGCTTTTACCCTCAATGATTTTGATTTCACGCTCCCGCCAGAACTGATCGCCCAGCACCCGCCTGCATTGCGCAGCGGCTCGCGTTTGCTGGATGCCCGCACCCTGGCATGGGCCGATCGCCAGTTCACCGACTTGCCCAGCCTGCTCTTGCCCGGCGACTTGCTGGTGTTCAATGACACCAAGGTTGTCAAAGCGCGGCTGTTCGGCCAAAAAGCCAGCGGCGGTCGGCTTGAGTTGCTGATTGAGCGGGTCTTGTCGCCCGACGCTGCGTCTGGCCATGAGGTCGCCGCGCATCTTAAGGTCAGCAAAAAGCCCTTGCCCGGTGCCGTGATGCAGATGGACGGCGGCTTTACCGCCACGCTGCTGGGCCGCTGGCCGAATGTTGGCGGACCTTTGTACCGATTCAAATTGAGCAGCGACCCCTATGCGCTGATGGCGCAGCACGGGCATGTTCCTTTGCCGCCCTACATCACCCACACCGACTCACAAGACGACGAGCAGCGCTACCAGACCGTGTTTGCCAAACACCCCGGCGCCGTGGCAGCGCCGACGGCCGCCCTGCATTTTGACGACACCGTGCTGGCCCAATTGGCGGCACGGGGTGTGCAGCGCGCCAGCGTTACTCTGCACGTGGGTGCTGGCACCTTCCAGCCGGTCAAGGCCGACAACATTGCCGATCACGTGATGCACTTTGAACGCTTTGAAGTACCACCCGCGACGCTTGACGCCATTGCAGATTGCAAAGCACGGGGGTGCCGCGTGGTTGCTGTCGGCACCACGACCGTCCGTGCGCTCGAGTCGCAAGCCAAGTTTGGCCCGGCCTGCAACGACACCAACATTTTCATCACGCCGGGCTTCAAGTTTGAAGTGGTTGACATGCTGCTGACGAACTTTCATTTGCCCAAGAGCACGCTGATGATGCTGGTCAGCGCCTTTGCCGGGTATGAGCACATCATGGCCTTGTACCAGCACGCGATTGGGCAGCGGTATCGCTTTTTCAGCTACGGGGATTCGATGCTGCTGCAAAAGACAGCTGCCAACTGACCTGTCACCCGCAAAGTCCGGCCTCTACCGCGGGGCTTAAAATTGGTCAACCCTGGCTCCCCGATGCTTACCTTTCAAGTTCTCACCTCCGACCCCACCACCCACGCCCGGCGCGGCACCCTGACGCTGAACCATGGCGTGGTGCAAACGCCGATCTTCATGCCGGTCGGCACCTATGGCACCGTTAAGGGCGTGATGCCGCAGTCGCTGCATGAGATGGGCGCACAAATCATTTTGGGCAACACCTTTCATTTGTGGATGAGGCCAGGGCTGGATGTGCTCAAGCAATTCGGTGGACTGCATAAATTTGAAGCCTGGAGCAAACCGATCTTGACCGACAGCGGCGGCTTTCAGGTCTGGTCACTCGGCGGCACCGACGGCAAAGGTCGCAAGATCACTGAGGAAGGCGTGGCATTTTCATCGCCCGTCAATGGCGACAAGCTGTTTTTAACACCTGAAATCTCGATGCAAATCCAGACGGTGCTCAACAGCGACATCGTCATGCAGTTTGACGAATGCACGCCGTACGACACGGCAGGCCACATCACCACCGAAGCCGAGGCCCGCACCTCGATGGAACTGAGCCAGCGCTGGGCCAGCCGCTGCATGACCGAGTTTGAAAAACTCGACAACCCGAACGCGTTGTTTGGCATCGTGCAGGGCGGCATGTTTGAAAATTTGCGGCAGGAGTCTCTCGACGCCTTGGTCGCGCTTGACCTGCCTGGTTACGCGATTGGCGGCGTCAGCGTCGGCGAGCCCAAGGAAGAAATGCAGCGCATCATGGCGCACACGCCGCACCGCCTGCCAGACCACAAGCCGCGCTACCTGATGGGCGTGGGCACACCGGAAGATCTGGTGGAAGGTGTTGCCGCAGGCGTGGACATGTTTGACTGCGTGATGCCCACCCGCAATGCGCGCAACGGCCACATGTTCACCCGCTTTGGCGACTTGAAAATTCGCAACGCCCGCTACAAAACGGAAGGCGCACCGGTTGACATGAGCTGCAGTTGCTATACCTGCAGGGGCCGGACGATGCCCGACGGTACCGCGTCGGGCGGGTTCAGCCGCGCCTACATGCACCACCTGGACCGCTGCGGCGAAATGCTGGGCCCCATGCTGGCCAGCATTCACAACCTGCACTACTACCTGAACCTGATGCAGGAAGTACGCGATGCGCTCGACGCTGGGCGCTTTGCTGAATTTGTCACCCAGTTCCATGCCGACCGGGCCCGCGGTGTTTAGCCGCATGTTGAACGCATGAACATCAACCTGCAACGCTGGATAGACCGTTGGGTTGGCATACCGCTGTGTGCGGCGGTGTCTGCGCTGGACGCCATCGCGCGCCCCTTCAAAACCCAAACCGATGCTGCGCCGCGTGCCATCGTGATTATTTTGCTGTCTGAAATGGGCAGCCTGGTGTTGGCGCACGACATGTTCACCCGCCTTAAAACGCGTTATCCGAATGCAGAGCTGCACGCCTTGCTGTTTGGCAAGAACCGCGAAATTCTGGACTTGATGCAGGTCATCCAACCCGGGAATGTGCACACGGTGGACGACAAATCGCTGGCGGGTTTGCTGGGCAGTTTGTGGCGCTGCGTGATGCAGTTGCGCCGCGCCAATGTCGATGTGGCGATTGACTGCGAGCTGTTCTCACGCATCAGCAGTTTGCTGTCGTATGCCAGCGGTGCCCGGGTACGGGTTGGCTTTCATCGCCACACCCAAGAAGGCCTGTACCGCGGCTCGTACATCAACAAGCCGGTGCCTTACAACCCGTACCAGCACATCAGCGCGCAGTTTTTGACATTGGCGCGCGCGATGGATTCAAGCGCCGTGCCCACCTCAAAACTACAGGTCATGTTGCCCACCCAGGCACCGCCGCATGTGCAGCTGGATGCGCAGTGGGTCGTTGACATCAATAAGCGTTTGACGAATGACTTCCCCGCCATTGCAGGCAAACACTTGGTACTGGTCTACCCCGGCGGCGGCATTTTGCCGATACGTGCCTGGCCTCTTGCGTCTTACACGGCGCTGTGCAATGGGCTGGTGCAAGACGGTTGTGCGGTGGCGGTGATTGGCCTGAAAGACGACCAGGCGCTGGCGCAGCAACTGGTGGCCAACGTCAAAAGCACCCACCCCGAAAGCCCGGTGATTGACCTGACAGGCTACACCCGCTCGATTGCTGAGCTGCTGGCGCTGTTTCATGTGGCAAAGCTGCTGGTCACCAACGACGGCGGGCCGGGGCAGTTTGCTGCCCTGACGCCGATCTGGACCGTGATGCTGTTCGGGCCCGAAACGCCCGCTTTGTATGCGCCGCTCACGCCGCAATGCCATTCGTTTTACAGCCAGTGGCCATGCTCGCCCTGCCTGACGGCCTACAACCACCGAAACAGCTTTTGCGATGGTGACAACCAGTGCCTGAAAGTCATCGCGCCGGACGCTGTGCTTGAGAAAGCACGCGAATTTTTGGCGGCGGCTTGATGGCCCATCTGCGCGGCATCTTCGAGCGCTTGATCAGCCGCCTGCCTGCCCGCTTGCAGCCGATGGCACGCTGGCGCTTTGTCAAGTTTGGCGCGGTGGGAGCCAGCGGCACGGTCATCAACATTGCCGTGCTGTACGCCTGCCAGGAGTTTTTGCTGCTGCACATTGCAGACTTCCACACCCGGCTGAACTACTCGATTGGGATGGCCATCACGCTGGCCACCATCAGCAACTTTTACTTCAACCGCCGCCTGACCTGGCGCGACCGCCAGGTCGAAGCCAGCCCCCCCGTGGTGGTGCTGTTCTTCAAATACGTTGCAGCGGCGGGCGTGTCGATTGCCATTCAGTCGCTGATGACGAAATCGCTCTCGCTTTATTTGCATTACATCCTGGCCAATCTGTTGGCGATTGGGCTGTCGAGCGTTTTTAATTTTGTGGCCAACGACAGACTGACGTTTCGCCGCAGCGGCGGCAAGGGCGCACCTTGACAGCCTCCATTCCACCGAGTTCGCGCTCAGTCGTCTGGGTATTGCTGGCGGTTGCCATGGCGCTGGGCTATCTTTTTCAGCTCGGCGGCGACCATATTCCGCGCAACGGTGACGAGCTGGTCTACGCGCACATTGCGCGCCTGACGGCCGAGAGTGGCCACTGGCTGCCGCTGGTCAGCTCTTACGACTTCATGCGCAACACCAAGCCGCCAATGCTGTTCTGGCAAGCCATGATGGCAGGCGGTTGGGGCGACCACTGGACGCTTTTGAACCTGCGCCTGCCCAGCGTGGTTTATGTGTGGGCGACGGCGTTGATGGCCGGCTTGTTGACGCGAAAAATAGTCAGCCACACCGCCGGGCAAGACAAACATCAGGCAACGGTTGCAGGCGCGATTGCTGCCATCGTTTTTCTGTCGTTCTTCAGCACCTACCGCTATGGCCGGCCCTACCTGACCAGCGCGCCTGAAACCTTCTGGCTGTGCGGCGTGTTTCTTGCGCTTGCCTGGTCGCCATCGCAGTTGCTTGCCTCGCGTTTGAAGTTCCCTTTGCTGGCGGGTTTGGCCCTTGGCGTGGGCTGCCTGTACAAATCGTTTGCGATGGTTGTGCCTGTTGGTCTGGGCCTGGCGCTGTGCTACCAGGTGCTGCATGCGCGGCGTGCGCCGTGGCAGGTTTTCAGACCGGGCATGGTTCAAGACAGCATCAAGGTTCTGGCTATTTGCGTCATTGCTGTTGGCGTCTTCAGTTTGTGGTTTGCGCTTGATCCATTACCGGGCGAAGTCTGGCGTGAGTTTGTGGTGGGCGAGAACGCTGGCAAGTTCAAGTCATCTGACAGTTATCTCAAGCTGGCCTTCAGCGGCTCGGGCGGCATTCTGGTCATCCTCACGGGCTATTTTGTCAACGCCGGTTTGTTGTTGCCGCTCGCGGTGGGCGCAGCCTGGACGGCCTGGCGCAGCTACCGCAGCAGCCAAGCTGTTGGCGACGCTGAAAAAGTCATGTGGTTGTGGCTGCTGGCACTGGCCATCGTCTTCATGCTGCCCAGCCAGCGTTCGGCGCGCTACTTGATACCCGCGATGCCTGCGGTGGCGGTGCTGATGGCGCTTTACTGGCAGCGCATGGCGCGCATCTGGTTCAGCTTGTGCCTGGTGTTTTGCGCACTTGGTGCCGTGGCCATACAACGCATCGGCAAGGGTGCCGTCAGCGCTGTTGGCGACAGCAATATTTATTCACCGTTTTTCTGGGCGCTACTGGCGCTGGTGGTTGCAGCCAGCGTGCTGGGCATCGCCAAAAAGTCGTGGACCAAGCCCATCACGGCCGTGAATGGTTTTGGTTTTTTGCTCGCGCTGGCGTGGGTGACGGCACCTTTCAACGGCGCTATCGGCCACTTCAGCCCGCAGGCGGTGGCGCTGGTGCAAGGCCAGCAGGTGCGCGTGCCCAACAACTTCAATGGCCAGTTTGAACGCTATCAATTTTTATTGACGGGCGCAAAAATCGCGGCCTACGATGCGCGGCAGCCGGTGGACTATGCAGAAGCAGACGTTGACGCACTTTTAAAAACCAGCCGATTTGCACTGGTGCAGCGGCGCAAGGGCCAGCTGCCCTGCTCGCAGTGCCGTGTTGTGGATGCGCGCTGGGACATCAGGTCACGTCAAGACTCCAAGGAAGGGACCTTTGCCGCGCTGACCTCACCCGACACCTTCTGGTACTCGCGGGAATACCTGGTGGAACGGCTAGCGCAGTAATTGGGCCACGTCTGCCTGCAACGCTTCAGGCGTCACCGACGTCATCTTCAGCGGCAAGCCAACATGGAGCCCCACGCGGTTAAAAACACCACGCCGAAACGGCTTGGTCATGGCGGCACCTTCGACGCGGCTGAAATACGAGCCCCACAAATTCGTCAACGCCATCGGAATGACAGGGGCATCCACACCGTCACGCTTGGCATTCTCAAGAATCTTCATGATGCCGCCCTTGAACGGCTGAAGCTGGCCATCCTTGGTGATGCCGCCTTCAGGAAAGATGGCCAGCAAGTCGCCATCACGCAGCACGTTGGCGGCAGCTTCAAACGCGGCTTCGTACATCGCCGGGTCTTCGGCGCGCGGTGCGATCGGAATGGCCTTGAGTAATGTGAAGAACCAGCCCAGGACGGGTGTTTTAAAAATACGGTGGTCCATCACAAAATAAATCGGCCGTGGGCTGGCGGCCATCAGCAGCACTGCGTCAATGAAGCTGACATGGTTGCAGGTCAGCACTGCCGCGCCCTGGGTGGGCAGGTTGTGGTCGCCCTTCACTTTAAAGCGGTAGATGCAACGCGACATCATGAAGGCGATAAAGCGCAGAAAATATTCTGGCACCAGCATGAAGATATAAAACGCCACCACGGCATTGGCCAGGCCTACAAATAGAAAGATTTGCGGAATGGTGAACTCAGCTTTCAGCAACGCACCGGCCAAAACGGCACTGACGATCATGAACAGGGCGTTCAAAATATTGTTCGCGGCAATGATGCGGGCACGGTGCGTCGGCTGGCTGCGCAGCTGGATCAGCGCATACATGGGCACGCTGTACAGGCCCGCAAACAGGCTGAGCAGCGCCAGGTCGGCCATCACGCGCCAGTGGGCGGGTTGCGTGATGAACACGCTCAAGCTCATGACGGGTGCGGTGCCCAGCCCGCGGGAGGCAAAGTACAAGTCAATGGCAAACACGCTCATGCCCATCGCACCCAGCGGCACCAGGCCAATTTCGACATGGCGCTTGCTCAGCACCTCACAAAGCAATGAACCCGTGGCAATGCCAATGGAAAAAACCACCAGCAACAGCGAGGCCACCTGCTCGTTGCCGTGCATGACATCTTTGGCAAAGCTGGGAAACTGGCTTAAAAAAGTAGCGCCAAAAAACCACATCCAGCTGATGCCCAGCATCGAGCGGAACACCACGGCGTTCTGCTTAGCCAGTGTCAGATTGCGCCAGGTTTCGGTGACCGGATTCCAGTTGATTCTCAAGCTCGGGTCAGTTGCGGGCGCCAGCGGAATAAATTGCGCCACCAACCGACCTGCAAGCGCCAGCGCCACACAAGCCATGGCAACGTAGGCGGGCCCGATTTGCGGTATGGCGATGATCAGGCCGCCAACGATATTGCCAAGCAGGATGGCAACGAACGTGCCCATCTCCACCATGCCATTGCCGCCCGTCAGTTCGCGCTCGCTCAGCGCCTGCGGCAGGTAAGCGAACTTGACAGGGCCAAAGATGGTCGAATGCAAGCCCATCAAAAACGTGCAAGCCAACAGCACGGGCACTTGCACATCGACCTTGTTGCTCATGAAGCCCGCAGCCGCCACCAGCATGATGACGACTTCAAGATTCTTCACAAAGCGGATCACACGCGTTTTTTCAAACTTGTCGCTCAGCTGACCACTGGTGGCCGAGAACAATAAGAACGGAAGAATGAACAAGGCGCCGATCACCAGCCCCGCCAGCGCGGGCGGCAACCAGCTCACACTGACTTGGTAGGTCACCATCACCGTGAAGGCGAACTTGAACAGGTTGTCGTTAGCCGCGCCCGAGAATTGCGTCCAGAAAAAAGGTGCGAAGCGGCGCTGCTTTAGCAGGGCGAGTTGGTTGGGATGTTCATGCGGTGCTGGCGGCGTCATGCGGGCTCTGCCACCGTGAACACCGTCAACACCCCGGTATAGCCATACAAGTGGTTGCGCGCAATTTCACCACCCGCAAAAAAACCGACCAGCGGCACATCGCCCAGGGCGCGCCGCACGATTTGCAGCTCGGCGCTCGGTGCGCCAAAGTGCGGGCCACCGCGACCCGCGCAACTGACATAAACGGCCCCGGCGATGCGCCTGGCGGGGTGCGGGGCTGATTCTGCCTCGGGTGCGCTCAGTGCGTTGGCCACTTCCAGCGTCTGCTCTTGTGGCTCCAGCTCCTCGCGGATTTCCGCGCAGACGCGAATCAAATCAGCGCGTGCCGCTTGTGCATTGCGCTCGCAAAACGCCAGCTGCATACCGACCAACGGCGCGCCTGAGACCGCGATGCCCTTGCGGCTCGGGTCCAGCCCGATGATGTGGCGCACCACGACTTCGGCACCAAACTGGCCGGGGTAGGACACCAGCCGGTCACCTAACAACTCTGCCGGATCACTCAAACCCACCAGCGTGTTGCGCACCTTGGCCAGTGCCGCACGCGGTTCGTCCAGCGTGACATTCAGTGCTGCCAACATCACATCCAGTGCGGGTTTACCGTCCAGCCCGGTCACCACATTGCCCTCGCAGGCGGTGATCTCGTGGCTGCGTGACACCGGCTGGCAGCCCTGCGTGACGCGCGACATCAATGCCGCCTGTTGTGTGAAAGCGACGCCGCTCAAGCCGCCGCTGAAGACGCTGCCGGCTGCGCCATGGCCCGTGACGTTGCCATAGCCACTGAGCGCGAACTGCACGGTTTTGCCGCGGCTGGCGGCCAAGCCGCCAAACACATAGCCACTGCCCGTGCGCTGGGCCATTTCGCTGATGAGGTCGGCAACATCGGGCGTGCTTGAGTCGGCATGCACCAGCGCGGTGTGCGCCTTGAAGCGGCCACTGGCCACCGATGGCAAAGGCGACACGCCAGAAAACACGCGGTACTGGTCGTGCGGCAAATCGCACAGCATCACGCTCAGGGCGGGTTCATCGAAGTACTCGACATTGTTCGACGCGATGCCCACGCCGACGGTGCCGCTCCAGTCGGTGACTTCGGGCAGCTCTGCACTCAGGTGGTCAAGAATGTCCTGTGCATGGGCGGCGTAATGATCGGTGATGTACAGCAGGCCCAGCGTGGGCGCGCTGGCATAGCCGGGCAAGGCCATGTGGGCACGCAGTTGTGCCAGCACCAGGCCGGCGGCCATGGGCCATTGCGGGTGGGTGGCGTGGCCATAAGGAAACAATGTCATGGGCAGGTTTTATCGGGTGGTTTGACGCGCGGTTTTCGCAGCGGGCTTCTTGGCAATGGGCTTTTTGGTAGCGGGCTTGTTGGTCATGGGCTTCTTGGCCGCCACAGGCGTTGGCCAGGCTTGCGCGCTTCGCAGCGAGGTGTTCATGGCCGCACGGCCAGCGCCGGCCATGGTTTTGCCTGCGTTGCTGGCCATGTCTTTCGCCGTTTTCATCGCGTCCTTGGCCATGCTTTGGGTGGTGTTCATGGCGGTTTTTTGGGCGGCGTCTTTCATCGCCTCCGCGGCAATGGTCTGAAACTGCTGCGTCAGCGCGCCCCACCACTGCATCGGGTCAACCACGCCAGCAGCAGGTGCTTCAGCTTGGGGCTTGGTTTCGGTTTTTGTTTTGACGGGCGCCTTTTTGCCAAAGCTGGTGGGCGGCACCTCCAGCCCTGCAAAGGTTTTGGCCTTGTCGGCCGTGTCCTGCACACCACTGGCCACGCTGTCTGCCACCTTGAGCTTGAACGCATTGGCCACATCGGCCATGTTGAAGTTCATGCCCTTCAGGGTGGCCAGCGTCATTTTTTGCACTTCCAGCGCCTGAATGGTGGCCTTCAGTGCGGTGGCGTTTTGGTCCAGCCAAAATTGCACCGACTTCAGCTCGCTGATGCGCTTGTCCAGATCTTCAACATTCAGCGTGGGAGCCATCCAGCTGCCCACGTTCGCTAATTGCGGGGTTTTGTCTGCCGCACCGCCGGCTGCCTGGGTGGCCAGGTTTTGCAAAAAGTCAAAGCCTGGCACAAACTTGCCAAAACCAGAAAATGCCGAGTTGTCTGAGTCGCTCATGGTTGTGTCCTGCTGCAATGGTCTTTTCAATGATGTCCACCTTCATTGTGCAACGTAGCAGCTTGCGTGCAAAGTGTTTTAAGCGCCTGCGGGGCCTGAAAACCTTTTTTCAGCCCATTTTTTCATCAAAAGCGAATCTAGTCCTTATATTGCCTGGACAAGCCGCTCCTAATTTAATAGTAAAACGAGAATTTTGCACGACCGCTTTCCCCTGCTAAGCTTGCGCCATGAAAAGCCTTTTCCACTTTGCCTTCAACGTGACCGACCTTGAGATTGCGAGAGCGTTTTACGGCGGCGTGCTCGGCTGTAATGAAGGGCGCTCTAGCGCCACCTGGGTAGATTTTGACTTTTTCAGCCACCAGATCTCGCTGCACCTGGGCCCACCTTTCAAAACCGAAAACACCGGACGCGTGGGCGACACGCTGGTGCCCATGCCGCACTTTGGCCTGGTGCTGGCGCTACCCGACTGGCAGGCCATGGCAGCGCGCCTGAAAGCCGCCAACACCGCGTTTGTGATGGCACCCCAACTGCGTTTTGCAGGCCAGCCCGGCGAGCAGCACACCATGTTTTTTTGCGACCCGTTTGGCAACCCGATGGAAATCAAGGGGTTTGAGTCGCTCGAAACCCTGTATCAGGTCTGATGTTTGCGGCATGCCCGCGGGCGATGTGCTGGTCTTGTCCTGGCCGCTTTTCAAGGCTTGGCAACGGGCCAAGCCACCCCAGGGTTTCTCCTAGTTAAAAGCCGCTCTTTTGTCTTGTTATGGTTATTAAATATAACCATAATCAAGACCTATTCGACACCCCACCATGACCCAAAACGACCTTCACTTTGAGATGCGCGGCGCGGTTGCCGTGATCCGCCTGAACCGCCCCGCCAAGCGCAATGCCCTGGGCGATGCGCTGATTCTGGCGCTGCGGCACCTGTTTGAAACGCTGCCCAGCGAGGCCCGGGCCGTGGTGCTGCATGGCGAGGGCGACCACTTTTGTGCTGGCCTGGACTTGAGTGAACTCAAAGAGCGTGACGCTGCCCAGGGTCTGCACCATTCGCGCATGTGGCATGCGGCGCTGGAGCGAGTGCAGTACGGGCCGGTACCTGTTGTGGCGGCCCTGCATGGCGCGGTGGTCGGCGGCGGGCTGGAGCTGGCCAGCGCCTGCCATCTTCGTGTGGCCGATGACTCGACTTTTTATGCGCTGCCTGAAGGGTCGCGCGGTATTTTTGTGGGTGGCGGTGGCTCGGTGCGCATCCCCAAACTGATTGGCGTGGCCCGCATGACAGACATGATGTTGACTGGCCGTGTGTACAACGCAGTAGACGGCGAACGCATTGGCCTGGCGCAATACCTGGTTCCCGCAGGTAAGGCATTTGACAAGGCTTTTGAGCTGGCCGGCCGCATGGCGCAAAACGCACCGCTCACCAACTACGCCCTGATGCATGCGCTGCCGCGCATTGCCGAACAGCCGGCAGACCAGGGCTTTTTTACCGAGGCTCTGATGGCGGCCGTGGCGCAAAGCGCACCTGAAGCCAAGGACAGGGTCAAAGCGTTTCTCGACGGCAAGGCCGCCAAGGTCAAAAAAGACTGACCACATTCAGGTCAAGACCAGCAGATACGTGCGCATGAACGCTCCCAAATTTCGTCCCCTGACGTTTGGCGTAACCCGCGTGACCTTGCGGGATGGCGCTGACGGCACGCAGTATCTGAGCGCCGACCAAGCACTGCAGAACTACCCCGCCCGCATCACCGACCGTTTGCAACATTGGGCGCAGACCGTGCCTGAGCGCACCTTCATGGCCAAGCGCGAAAAACTGCAAGATGGCAAAACAGGTGACTGGCAGCACGTCACCTACGCACAAGCTTGGGTGCGTGCCCGATGCATTGCACAGGCGCTGATCCATCGCGGCCTGAGCGCAGACAGGCCCGTCGCGATACTGTCTGAAAACGACCTGGACCATGCATTGCTGGCGTTAGGCTGCATGCTCGCTGGCGTGCCGTTTGTACCGGTGTCGCCGCCCTATTCGCTGGTCAGCCAGGACTTCGACAAACTGCGCTATGTGCTCAAGACCATCACACCCGGGCTGGTGTTTGCCGCTGACGGTGGGCGCTACAGCGCCGCCATCCACGCAGCGGTGGCCGCTGACATGGAAGTCGTTCTCGGCGCAGGTCAGCTGGAGGGCCGCAGTACTACCGCATTTGCCAGCTTGCTGGCAACACCCGCGACGCCCGAAGTTGACGCGGCCATGCAGGCCACCGGCCCAGACACCATCGTCAAGTTTTTATTCACCAGTGGCTCGACCAAACTGCCCAAAGCCGTCATCAACACCCAGCGCATGGTGTGTGCCAACCAGCAGCAAATGGCGCAGTCGATGCCGGTGCTGGCGCAAGAGCCACCGGTACTGGTGGACTGGCTGCCGTGGAACCACACCTTTGGCGGCAACCACAACTTTGGACTGGTGCTGTTTCATGGCGGTTCGCTGTACATCGACGACGGCAAACCCACACCCGCCCTGATGGCCGAGACGCTGCGCAACCTGCGCGAGATTGCGCCCACGGTTTACTTCAATGTGCCCACCGGTTTTGAGGCAATTGCGCAGGCGATGAAGACGGACGACGAACTGCGCCGCAATTTGCTCAGCCGTGTGAAGATGTTTTTCTACGCAGGTGCCGCGCTGGCCCAGCCGATATGGGACAGCCTGTTTGACAGTCAGGAAAAAGAAATCGGCGAGCGTATCGTGATGGCGACGGGTCTGGGCATGACGGAGTCCGCACCGTTTGCTATTTTTGTCACCAGTCCCAACGTCAAGGCCGGCGACCTGGGCGTACCCACACCGGGCATGATGCTCAAGCTGGTGCCCAGCGAAGGTAAAACCGAGGTGCGTTACAAAGGCCCGAACATCATGCCCGGCTACTGGCGTGCGCCGCAGGAGACGGCTGAGGCCTTCGATGAAGAAGGTTTTTTTTGCACCGGTGATGCCGTCAAGTGGATTGACGACAACAACATCCATGTGGGCCTGAGCTTTGACGGTCGGATTGCCGAAGACTTCAAGCTGGCCACTGGCACCTTTGTCAGCGTGGGCCCGCTGCGCGCCAAAATCATCGCAGCAGGTGCGCCCTATGTGCAAGACGTGGTGCTGACGGGCATGAACCTCAAAGAAGTCGGCGCGCTGGTGATTCCCACCGCAGCGGCGCGCTTGCTGCAAAGCCAAGCTATCGCCGAGCACTTTCAAAACGTCGTGAACGCGCTGGCGACAACGGCCACCGGCAGCGCTAGCCGAATCGCCAGGCTGCATGTGATGCAGGAGCCGCCGTCGATCGACAAAGGCGAAGTGACCGACAAGGGATCTGTGAACCAGCGTGCCGTGCTGTTGCACCGCAGTGCGCTGGTGGAGGCATTGCATGCCGACACTGTGCAGCCGATTTACAAACCGCATTCCAACCAAGCCACCTGAAGAGATGTCATGAAACAAAAAGGCTTTGTCTCCGAATTCAAAGACGTGTGGATCCTTGGCGGCATGCGCACGCCGATGGTCGACTACTGCGGCGCGCTCGGCCATGTGTCGCCCACCGACCTGGGCATCAAGGCTGCACGCGCGGCGCTTGTCAAAGCGGGCGTGCCTGCGCAGCACATTGACTCTGTGATTGCGGGCAACATGGCGCCTGGCGACTTCGACCAGTTTGTGCTCCCGCGCCACATTGGCCTGTATGCAGGTGTGCCGCAAGAGGTGCCGGCCATCATGGTGCAGCGCATTTGCGGGACCGGCTTTGAGCTGTTCAGGCAAGCCGGTGAGCAGATACAAAGCGGCGCTGCCGATGTGGCGCTGGTGGTGGGCACCGAGAGCATGACGCGTAACCCGATTGCCGCGTTTGACCACCGTACCGGCTTCAAGCTGGGCGCGCCTGTGGGTTTCAAAGACTTCATGTGGGAAGCCCTGAAAGACCCGGCGCCCGGCATCAACATGATTCAGACGGCCGAGAACCTGGCCAAAAAATACGGTATCACACGCGAGCAGGTCGATGCGTTTGCGTCCAGCTCGTTTGCCAAAGCGGTGGCGGCCCAAGCCACCGGCTTTCATGCAGGGGAGATCGCGCCTGTCGTCACTGAAAAGTTTGAATTGCCGGGTTACGCAGCGCGCGGCATCAGGCTGCCAGGAAAAGTCACCGAGGTGGCGCTTGACACCCACGCCCGAGTCTCGCCAGTCGAGGTGCTGGCCAAACTGCGGCCGGTGTATGAAGGCGGCGTCCAGACGGGCGGCAACAGTGCCGCGCTGGTCGATGCCGCAGCGGCCAGCATCGTGGCCTCGGGTTCTTATGCGCGCGCGCATGGCAATCAACCATTGGCGCGACTGGTTGCAGCGGCGGCCATTGGCGTGCCGCCCGAAATCATGGGCATTGGCCCGGCACCGGCGATCCGTTTGCTGCTTGAGCGCACCGGGCTCAAGCTGGACGACATTGGCTGCTTTGAAATCAACGAAGCGCAAGGCGCACAAACGCTGGCTGTGGCAAAAGAGCTGGGTCTGGACACCAGTAAACTCAATGTCAATGGCGGCGCGATTGCGATGGGGCACCCGCTGGCGGCCACCGGCGTGCGGCTGACCCTCACGCTGGCGCGGCAGATGCAGGCCAGCGGTGTGCGCTACGGCATATCGTCCGCTTGTGTCGGTGGCGGGCAGGGCATCGCGCTGCTGCTGGAGAACCCCGCACATCACGCATGATGCTAAAACGGCTCCCGTGCATCTGGAAAAGTGCCAAAATTACAGGCCCAGTTGTCAGACCGGCCTGCAGACCAATATAAGCTTGAGCGAGCAGCTTCTGAATCAATAGCTAACCTGTCGAATGGACATCAAATGAGCAAAACGGTCATGTATCAAGTGGAGGTCATGTTTGGCGACTGTGACCCAGCCGGCATCGTGTTTTTTCCCAACTTTTCCAAGTGGATGGACGCATCGTCGCTGAATTTTTTCGTCAAGTGCGGCGTGCCCACCTGGCGCGAGCTGGTCAAAACCACCGGCATCATCGGCACGCCTCTGCTGGAGATCAACACCCGCTTCATGCAGCCTGCCACCTACGGCGAAACGCTGCAGATCCACACCAGCGTGCTGGAATGGCGCGGCAAGGCTTTTATTCAAAAGCACAGCGTGATGCGCGGTGAGGTGTTGCTGTGTGAGGGCACCGAGACACGCGCCTTTTGCATCCGCCATCCCGACAACCCTGATCGCATCAAAGCCATCGCCGTGCCCGAGGACATCAAGGCGCTGTGCAGTTAACGGCGAGCTCGCCGGCTCAAAGCGTCATGGATGTGGTTCGCCTTGCCCTGAGATAGCCTGAAACGATATGCCAGCGCCGCCCCATACTGAGCTGCCGGGCCGCCCCGATCGGACACCCGCCGCTCAGGAGATCGACACGACTTACCTTGAAACCTTGCTGGGCTACAACGCCCGGCGTGTGTCGCTCAAGGTGATTGAGCTTTTCACGCATCGAATGGCCGGCTATGGCTTGAGCCCGGTTGATTTTTCCATTCTGTCCCTCATCACGCACAACCCGGGCATCACCTCACGCCAAATTTGCGCTGCCTTGAACCTGTTGCCTCCCAATCTTGTCGGCAAGATCAATGCGATGGAAAAACGCAAGTTGCTGGCCCGCCTGCCCCATCCGGACGACGGTCGTGCGATCGGCCTGTACCTGACGGACGCGGGTCAACACATGATGGTGCGGGCTGAAAAAACCGCCACTGAGCTTGAGCAAGACGCCGCCAGCCGCCTGAGCAGAGCAGAAAAAAAGACCTTGCTCAAGCTGCTGCAAAAAGTCTACTTTTAGCGCAAGCGCCGGTATTAAAGGTCCATCCAGCTGACATGGGCCGACACCACGCGCCAGCCATGGGCCAGCGCGGCGTCCGTGCCATCGCCCGACTTGACCCAGGTTTGCGACTGGCGGCCCACGCGCGCCTCACCAGCGCGACGAAAGGTGATGTTGGCCACGCCCATGCCGAGACCGAACGTGACAATGTGGCGATCGAGAATGTCACGGTTCAAACCGGCACTGGGACGCGCTGCACGAAATGCCTTGATCTCGTCGTAGCCATTGAGATTTTCTTTGGCGCCGTAACGCAGCGTGTGCGGGCTGTTCCAGAACAGCGCGTCCAGCATATCCACCTTGTTATGGATCAGCGCGTCTTCGTATAAATCAAAAGCCTGTTGTAGCTCTTCCTGAGCGAGCGTCAGGTTAACGGTCAGGCTGGCATGAGGGGTTGTAGCACTAGAGGTCATGTCGGATGTCTTTGAAAAGTGGATATTAAAAATCAGCACACCGCCTGCCGCGCCATGTGCACCTGGTGCAGCGTAATCTTGCGCACCTCGGCTTGGCTGGTCTGGATATGGGTGCGCAGCAGCAGGGCGGCCTGGTCGCCGCGTTTGTGCTCAATAGCCTGGAGGATTTGGGCATGCTCGTCATAGGTCGCGTCCCTGCGTGGCTGCTGGGTGAAGTCAAGCCGGCGAACCACGCGAATACGCTCGGTCACGTCACGGTGCACCCGTGCCATTTCGGTGTTACCAGCAGCAGCGACCAGCGCGCAATGAAAGGCTTCGTCCCATTGTGCAAGCTCAACCGTGTTGTTGCTGCGCTGCTCGGTGCTGACCAGCCAGATGCTGGCAAGCTCTTCAAGAAGGTCGTTGTTGGCCCGGGCGGCCTGCTCGCACAAGCGCCGCACCGCAGTGGTTTCAAGCACCATGCGCAGGTCATACAACTCTTCAAACTGGTCAAAGTCAAAGGGCAGCAGACGCCAGCCGCTTCTGAACAGCACCTCCACAAAACCGTCTTGCTGCAAGCGAAACAGCGCTTGGCGTACAGGGGTGCGCGACACATTCATGCGCTCGCTGATGTCAGTTTCTGTAAAGCGGTCGCCCGGCACCAGCTTGAAATCAAACACATCGCGCTTGAGTTGCTGGTACACCTCATCCGCGCGGGACTGCCGTCGAGGCGGAGCCGCCAATCGAACAGCTTGGGCGTTGTTCAGTGAACGGGGCATGCAGGCTTCTTGCTGGTTTGCAAATGCCGCCCGGGCTTCATGCCAGCGAGGCAGTCTTGATGTGCGCCACGCCAGCACGCTCAAGCACCTTGGCCGCACGAAACGCCAGGTCCTCGCGCCAGGGTGCAGCTATCACCTGCACCGCAATCGGCAGGCCGTCTGTTTGTGTGGGCCACATCGGTGCGGCCACCACCGGACAGCCTGCAAATGAAATCGGTTGGGTCAGCAAGCCCATCGCGGCTCTGGCCGGGTGCTGGATACCGTTGATGTGCAGCCACTCCGTTCCAATCATTGGCGCGCTGACAGGCGTGGCGGCGGTCAGCAAAATGTCCCAGTCTTTGAAGAGTGCGTTGACTTTGTCGCGGTACATGCGGCGCACCCGATGGGCCTTGATGGTCCAGTCAGCGGGTTGCAGGGCACCGGCCATAAAGCGGTCAACCGACAGGGGTTCAAATTCGTCAGCGCGGGTTCGCAAGTCGTTCAAGTGCAAGCTGCCGCCTTCGCTGGCGGTGATGATGAAAGCCGCTGAACGCGCCAGCGCCGCGTCCGGCCAAATAAGCTCTTCTTTCGCACCCAGCGTTTTGGCGGCCAGGGCCACCACATCGCGCGCCGCTGGACTGGCGTGGTCATGAAAGTAACCGCCCAGCAAGCCAACTCGCAAGCCTTCAATCCCCTGGTCTGCGATTGGCATCACCTGCTGGATGCTCAGTGCGTGGCAGCCTGCGTCCAGCGGGTCGGGGCTTTGCAATGCGTCATACGTCAAAGCCAGGCCACCCGAGCTGCTGGCGATCGGGCCCAAGTGGTCAATACTGTACACAAAGGGGTAAGTGCCGCGCCTTGACAGCCTGCCAAAAGTCGGCTTCAAGCCCCACACACCGCACAGCGAGGCAGGTACCCGTATCGAACCATTGGTGTCGGAGCCCAGCGTGATCGGCACCTGGCCTGCCGCGACTGCCGCGCCCGAGCCACCCGATGAGCCGCCTGCAATCCGGCTCAGGTCATGCGGGTTGTGGCACGGGCCGTAGTGGGTGTTTTCTGTGGTGAAGCCGTAGGCGTATTCGTCCATGTTGAGCGCACCCACCAGCACGGCACCCGCAGCGTTCATCTGCTGAACCAGAAAAGCATCGGCTGTGGCTGCGGCATGGTTGCGGTTGATCGTTGAGCCTGCCAGCGTCACCACGCCGTCAATGTCAAACAGGTTCTTCACCGCATAAGGCACGCCAGCCAGCGGGCCCAGCGCCTGCCCGTTTGCGCGGCCAATGTCGACGGCATCTGCCTCGGCAAAAGCACGGCTCAGGGTTTTTTCAGTGAAGGCATTGACGCTTGCGTCGGTGGCTTCAATCCGGCTGATGCAGGATTCAAGCAAGGCGCGTGCACTGGTCTGGCCGCTGGCCACGCAGGCCGCCATAGACAGCGCATCAAGTGCTATGTTACTCATAGCATGCTACTCTTGTATTCATTGGGCTTGAAGGGGGCTGGGCAGTAAATCTCAGCCAGTTCTGCGTGTGCGGGAAGGTTGGCGGCGTCCAGCATGGCAGCCATGGCAACCGTGCGTTGCAGATGGCTGGCTACGCGTTTGGCGCGCTCGTCGTCCACGGGAATGCCCAGCAAGGTCGCTGTGCTGTGCACGTAGTTCAATACATCGGCTTCGTTCATGTTCGCTCCCGCTTATGGTTTTAACGCCGCACTTCACGCTGAAAAATTTCCAGACTGCGTTTTTTGGCGGCGATAAAGGTGGGCTCTGACAAGGTCTCTGTGGTGCGTGGGCGGGCGTCGCTGTAATGCAATATTTCTGCCACTTTGGTGGGCCGCTTGGTCAGCAGCAGCACCTGGTCGGCCAGATAAACCGCTTCTTCAAGGTCATGCGAGACCAGCAGCATCGTCGTGCCCGTCTGCATGAAGACCTCTTGCAATTTTTCCCGAATGAACAGCGTCATTTCAAAGTCAAGCGCAGAAAAAGGTTCGTCCAGAAACAGCACCTCCGGCTTGGGGGCCAATGCGCGCATGATGGATGCGGTTTGCTGCTGTCCACCGGACAGCTCATAGGGGTAGCGGCTCAGGTCAAACTTCACATCAAACGAGGCCACCAGTTCAGCCATGCGGCGATCGACCTCGGCTTTGGACTTACCTTCCAGTTTGAGCGGATAGGCAATGTTGTCAATGGTGCGCATCCACGGAAACAGGGCCTCGCGGTAGTTCTGGAACACGTAGCCAATCTTGGTGTCCTTGAGTGACTTGCCATCAAACAGAATTTCGCCTGAATCAATCGGCACCAGTCCGGCAATCATGTTGATCAGGGTGGACTTTCCGCAACCATTGGGGCCGAAGACAGAGGTGATCTTGTTTTTCGGAATATCCAGATCAAAGTTTTCATACAGCGGCCAACCCGCGAAGTACTTGGTCAGGCCGCGTATGGTGATGTGCGTGCCTGCCGGGCCGGGCTGAAAGGCTGGCACAGGCACATCGGCAAATACAGGAGCGTTCAGCACTTCGGTCATCTTCCACTCCAATGAACTATTCTTTTTTCAGCCACCAGGAAAAAAACGTTCAAGGCATAACCCATCACGCCGGCCGACAAGATCGCGGCATACATGTCTTTGACCCGCATCACTTGCTGCGCGTTGATGATGCGGTTGCCCAGGCCGTTGTCAGCACCGATAAACATCTCTGCCACGATGACAATCACCAGCGCCATCGATACCGCCGAGCGCAAACCCACAAACGTCGGTTGCAAACTCTCCCACACCAGCACGTCTTTAAAAACCTGCCAGCGTGATGCGCCCATGACTTTGGCGGCCATGACGCGCTGCTTGCGTGCATTCATCACGCCGTAAGCGCTGTTGAACACCACAATCAAAAAGGCGCCAAAAGCGGCAATCGCCACCTTGTTGATGTCTGAAATACCGAAGATCATCATGAACAGCGGGATCAGCGCCGACGAGGGTGTTGAGCGGAAAAAATCAATTAAAAATTCAACGCTGCGGTAGGCTTTTTCATTGCTGCCCAGCACGATGCCCAAGGGAACACCGACCGACGCGGCGATCAAAAAAGCCTGCACCGTGCGCCACAGCGTCACGCCAAAATCGGTCAGCAGCGGCCCGCCTGACAGGCCGCTGAGCAAGGCTGACACCGTGTCTATGGGCGGCGGCAGCAAGATGGCTTTGACCAAACCAAAGCGAACAACCAGGTCCCACACCAACAGCAGCAGCACCGGCCCGATGAAGGGGAGCGCCTTTTCAAAAGACAGCCAAGCTGGTTGAGGGGCAGCAGCAGCCGTGGCGGTCTGCTGCGGTGTCCATGGCGTGGCCAATGGGTTGTTCGTTGTCATCGGGACTAGCCTTTGTAAATCATCGTGTCAACCATCAGGCGAGATGGAAACACGCCGCGGTCGGTGAACAGGTCGAAGAACTTTTGAAAGTGACCAATGTCAGCGGCGGTGAACTCGTTGTACATGGTGTAAGCCGCCAGCGGTACTTCTCCCGTCAGCGGGCCTTCAATCGCGGTGTAGCCCTTGAGGTACTGGCGCGCTTCGGTATTTTTGGTGCGCACGTAGTTCACGCCTTTGGCGTAGGCGGCAATGTATTTTTTGGCGTCGTCTGGGTGCTTCTTGATGAAGGCCGACGTCAATGCCGCCGAGCCGCCAAACCAGGGTGCCATCGGGTCGCCCAGCACGTACTTGGAAATCACGCCAGCCTCCAGGACACGGGTCGTTCCATTGAGTCGGCCAATCGTTCCTGTGGGCTCCAGCGTGTAGCAACCGTCAATCTGGCCGGCAGCCAGCGCTGCAACATGTTGGCCAATCGGCAGCTCTACAACAGTGACACCAGTCGCACCGCCGCGCTCGAAGATGGTTTTGGCCAATGTGACGTTTTGAATGCCAGGGCCGGAACCGACTTTTTTGCCTTTCAGGTCGGCCATGGTTTTGGCGGTGCTGTTGATCGGGACGATGACTTCGTCAAGCACGTTTTTCAGGTTGCTGGGGTTGGCGCAAAAGATTTTGAATGTACCGGGCGATGCTAATTCCCCCACGGCCAGATTGCCCGAGCCTGTGCCGTTGGCGCTGCCGTCCAGGCGGTCGGCCAGCATGCCTTCCATGATCTGCTGGGCGCCTGCCAGGCGAACGACTTCGACATTCACGCCCGCTTCTTTAAAGTAACCCAATTCAACCGCTGCATAAAAAGGCAAGCCTGCCGCGATCGGCCAGTAGCCGACCCGAATTTTGGTGCCGCTTTGCGCGCGCACGATGGCTGGTGCAGCCAGCACGCTGATGGCGGCTGCGGCGGTTTTCAGGACGTGTCGGCGTGTCGGCGTGGTGTGTCGGGTCATGGTTAAAAGCTCCTGGTTGATGAAATGAGGGGGTTAAAAATTACTTTTTGAGCGATTGCATATACGCACGCCAGCCGCCGTGCTCGGTCACGTCCAGGGCGGCGTCCAGTGCCAACCCTTCGCAGATAAAGCCTGTGACCCAGCTTCCATCGGCCAGCTCAACTTTGCCCAGGCCCAGCGGCGGCGGGATCAATGCAAGAAAGCTGCCAAGCTGGCTGACCGGCATGTCCCACACCTCGACGGCAACAGCTGCACCATGAGCGGCCACCCGCTTGAGGCCCGGCTTGGGCGGCGTGGTGTTGGGCAAGGCATACAGACGGTAGTGGGCTGCCGTGCTGCAGGCTTGCACAAGTTGTGCGCCGCGCTCTGTCAGTTGGCTGTTCAAGGGCATGCCTGTCAGGTGCGCACCGACCACAGCCACGGCTATAGCTGCTTCTTTTTCAATAGCGGTAAGCCCAGCTATTACCTTGGCT
>CANJWZ010000046.1 GCA_947478725.1 Comamonadaceae bacterium | reverse complement strand
GGGCGTGATGCTGCTGGTGCAAGGTCGCCAGCCGCTTTGGCTGGCGTTGGGCGCGCGCGGGGTGTGGACACGCATCCGCGGCTACTGCAAGGACACCGGCCGGGTGGCCGGCCTGACCGCCCCCTTGGCACTGGGCACGGCCTGGGCCCTGCTGCCTTGCGGCTTGCTGTATTCAGCCTTGCTCGTGGCCGCTCTCAGCGCAGATGCGGCGCAGGGTGCCGGCGTGATGGCGCTGTTTGCCCTGGGCAGTGGCGTGAGCCTGATGGCCGGCCCCTGGCTTTGGCTGCGTCTGCGCGGCCCGGGCTCCGGGCAATGGCCGGTCCGCTTGGCCGGCGCTGCTTTGCTGGCCAGTTCAGCCTGGGCTTTGTGGATGGGTTTGGTGCACGATGCAGCACCTTGGTGCGTCAGTCCTTGAAACCGAGACTGCAGCTCTGGCTGGGCAAGGCCTGGCGGCTTGACACCCGTCTCAAAGCGTTTAAATAACTCTTACAATCCGCTTTCCTTAGCGCCTGCCACGCTTGGGCTGAGCGCTTGCTGCAACCTTCTTCAAGGATATTCAAACATCATGAAAAAGCTCGTTTGGTCGCTCGCTGTGGCAACGCTAACTCTGGCTGGCTGCGGAAAAAATTCGCAAGCGTCTGCACCGGCTGCTGTGGCTGTCAATGCCGAAGAAAAAATCCTCAATGTCTACAACTGGCCCGACTACATTGCCAAAGACATGATTGCCAACTTTGAAAAAGAGTTTGGTATCAAGGTCAACTATCAGAGTTTTGAGAACAACGAGGGCCTGCAATCGCAACTGATCGCGGGGAGTACGGGCTACGACATCGTGGTGCCGGGCGCGGTGTTCGCCAAGGCGCAAATTGCTGCGGGTCTGTACCAGCCGCTTGATAAAACGAAATTGAGCAACGTCGCCAACGTGGATGCCGCGTTGATGGCCAAGCTTGTTCAGGTTGATCCTGGCAATGCTTACCTGATGCCTTGGGCCTGGAGCTTCACCACGGTGGGTATCAATAAAGCCAAGGTGGCCCAGGCGCTGGGATCGACAGCATTGCCTGCCAATGCGTGGGACTTGGTGTTTGACCCTGCTTACACGGCCAGGCTTAAATCTTGCGGCATCGTTTTCCTGGACTCTCCCACAGAGATTTTGCCGCCAGCCATGCATTACCTGGGTAAAAACGCTTATTCAAATGATCTGGCAGACCACCAAGCCGCAGGCGCTTTGCTGGCCAAAGTGCGGCCTCACATCCGGCTGTTTTCAAGCACCATGATTGATGACCTCGCCAACGGCAAAGCCTGTGTGGCCCTGGGCTGGGCGGGGGATATCAATATTGCCAAAGGTCGGGCGCTTGAAAACAAAAACGGGCATGAGGTGGAGGCGCTGCTGCCTGCTACTGGCGGGCTGATATTTTTCGACAGTCTGGCCATCCTGAAAGACGCCAAACACCCGAACAACGCCCACACCTTCGTCAACTATTTTTTGCGGCCTGAAGTGTCAGCCGCGCTCACCAACGAGCTGGGTTACCCGACGGTCAACCAGGCCAGTTTGCGTCTGGTTGAGCCTGGTATCGCGGCAGACAAAGCCGTTTTTCCAGACCAAGATAATCTGCAGAAAATGGTGTTGCCCAACAGCTTCAGCAATGACGCGCGGCAGTCATTGAGCCAGATCTTCACGCGGTTTAAAAAAGGGAGTTGAAACTTGACCGCTTATTTGCAAACTGATCAGTTGGTCAAACGCTTTGGTGATGTGACCGCGGTGAGCGACGTGTCGCTCAGCATCAACAAGGGTGAAATTTTCGCACTGCTGGGCAGCTCCGGCTGCGGCAAGTCCACCTTGCTGCGCATGCTGGCGGGCTTTGAAGTGCCGACTTCTGGCCGTATTTTGCTGGGTGGCCATGACATTGCGGCCCTGCAGCCGCATCAGCGGCCGGTCAACATGATGTTTCAGTCGTATGCACTGTTCCCGCACTTGAGCGTGTGGGACAACATTGCCTTTGGCTTGAAGCGTGAGGGTATGCCCAAGGCGCAAATTGCCCAGCGGGTCGATGACATGCTGAGCCTGGTGCAGTTGCAAGACTTTGCCAAACGCAAGCCGCACCAGCTGTCGGGTGGGCAACAGCAGCGCGTGGCGCTGGCGCGCAGCCTGGCAAAAAAACCGCAGTTGCTGCTGCTCGATGAGCCGCTAGGCGCGTTGGACAAAAAACTGCGTGAGCGCACCCAGTTTGAGCTGGTCAATATCCTGGAATCGGTTGGCGTGACCTGCGTGATGGTGACGCACGACCAGGAAGAGGCCATGGCCATGGCCAGCCGTATCGCCGTGATGAGCCAGGGCCGCGTGCTGCAGGTGGGCACGCCCAAAGAGATTTACGAATACCCGAACTGCCGCTTTGTGGCGGACTTTATTGGCAACGTCAATTTGTGGGAAGGCACGCTGGACGTCGATGCGGCTGATCGCTGCGAGGTGAAAACTCAGCATGGTGTCGTCAACGTCGGGCATGGCATCAGCGGTTCCTTGGGCATGACGTGTGCCGTGGCGATTCGCCCTGAAAAAATCACCCTCTCCAAAACCAGGCCTGCGCCTCAGGCCAACCTGTTTGGCGGGACGGTCAAAGAGATTGCCTACTTCGGCAGCTACAACACCTTCATTGTTGAAATGACCGGCGGCACCGTGAAAATACTTCAGGCCAACACGGGACGCGACGACGGTGCTGACATCACCTGGAACGACGCGGTGTTTTTCTGGTTTGACGAGACGGCCCCGGTCGTCCTGACGCAATGAGCATGAAAACCCTGTTGTTTTCTGGCCGGCGATTGGTGATTGGCGTGCCCTACTTCTGGCTGCTGGTGTTTTTTGCGCTGCCGTTTTTGATCTTGCTGCGCATCAGCATCACCGACATGGGCACCAGCATTGACCCCTTCACACCGTTGCTGGACCGGGCAGGAGACAGCTGGCGTTTGCTGGTCAAGCCGCAAAACTACCTGCCACTTTTTACCGATGGCAGCTCTGGTTTTGGCGACACCATTTACATCCAGGCCTACCAGACCTCATTGAAATATGCCGCCTTCACGACGCTTTTTTGCCTCGCTATTGGCTATCCATTTGCCTACTTTCTGGCGCGCTGCCAGCCGTCTATTCGGCCGGCGCTGCTGCTGCTTGTCATGTTGCCGTTCTGGACATCTTTTTTGCTGCGCATTTCAGCGTGGAAGGGCATCCTGGCTGACCAGGGGGTGCTGAACAATGTGCTTCTATGGCTGGGCGTCATAGAGCAGCCGCTGGTGATGCTGTACACCGATGTGTCGATGCTGGTGGGCATGACCTATGTGTATTTGCCCTTCATGATCTTGCCGCTGTACGCCGTGCTGGTGAAGATGGACATGCGCCTGCTGGAAGCCGCCCATGACCTGGGCGCGAGCCGGTTCAAGGCGTTTTGGCTCATCACCGTGCCGCTCAGCAAGGCGGGCATCGTGGCCGGCTGCATGCTGGTGTTCATTCCGGCGGTCGGCGAGTTTGTCATTCCGTCTCTGCTGGGTGGTGCTGACAACATCATGGTGGGCCGCGTGGTGTGGGACGAGTTGTTCAGCAGCAACAACTGGCCACGCGCCAGTGCCTTGTCAGTGGTGATGATGCTGCTGATTCTGGTGCCGCTGGCGCTGTACTACCGCTACAAAGACCGGACGGCGGCATGATGGTCGGCCGTTTTCTTGAAAAGCACACCGCGCGGTTTTGGCTCGCGGCTGTGTTTTTGTTTTTGTATATTCCGCTGCTGTTCCTGATCGTTTTTTCCTTCAACAGTACCCGACAGGACGGTGCTTTTACCGGTTTTTCTTTGCGCTGGTATGAGGCGCTTTTGACCGATTCACGGCTGGTTGAAGGTTTCTGGTTGTCCCTGAAAGTCGCGCTGCTGACGGGCACGCTGTCGGTGGTGCTGGGTTGCTTTGCTGCGTTTGTCCTGGTGCGCTACCGGCAGTTCTCAGGCCGCACCTTGTTCTACGGCATGGTCAATGCGCCGCTGGTGATGCCCGAAGTCATCATTGGCCTGTCACTGCTGCTGCTCATGGTGGCCAGCCAGCGTATTTTTGGCTTTCCCGAGCGCGGCTTTGCCACGCTGGTGCTGGGTCACACGCTGCTGGGCATGGCCTATGCCACCACCGTCATTGCGTCACGCCTGCAAGACATGGACAGATCGATCGAAGAAGCGGCGATGGACTTGGGTTGCAAACCTGTTCAGGTGTTTTTTCTCATCACGCTGCCCAGTATTGCGCCTGCGCTGGTGTCCAGCTGGCTGCTGGCTTTTACGCTGTCTTTTGACGATGTGGTGCTGTCAGAGTTTTTGTCCGGCCCTGGCGTGACCACGCTGCCGCAAGTGATCTTCAGTTACGCTCGCCGCGGGGTGAACCCGTCGATTTATGCGGCGGCCACGCTGCTCATCGCCACGATTTCTCTGGGAATCATTGCCTACAGTGTGTATGTGTTCAGGCGTCAATACAAAGCTAGTAATGCTTTGAAGGCAGCGTAGCCAGCACAGCACCCATCAGCGCAACGCCAAAGGCCAGCGCCTGCAAGCCACTGAAGCTTTCATCCAAAAACAGCACGCCCACCACTGCCGCACTGACAGGCAAAAACACCGTGAACACGCCGGCCTGGCTGGCGGGGATGGTTTTCAAGCCTGTCATCCACAGCCAGACCGTCCAAACGCTGGCCGCCAGCGAGTAAAAAACCAGCAGAATCCAGCTGGTATCGCCCACGCTTGAAAAGTCAAACTGCCAAGCCGCCCACAGCCCGAAGGGCGTGACGAGTGCAAAGCCCCAAAGATTGATCAACGCGGTGATGCGCTTGGGGCCAAGCGCGCCGACCAGTTTTTTGCCAATCACGGCATAGGCCGCCTCACACAAGACCGCGCCAACCAGCAAAAAGGTGCCCCAAAGGGCATTTTTAGGTGATAAATTGGCTGCGAGTCCAATATTTTCCTGGGCTTGCAGCTCCGTTTTTGATAGCGCAACCAGCGTCACACCCACCACTGCGCATCCGACAGCAGTCCAAGTGCGCAGGCCAATACGCTCGCCTAAAAACGCCCAGCTCATCACAGCCACCGCGGCCGGAATCGTCGCCATCACCACCCCGGCAGCCACAGCACTGCTCATGCTCACGCCAAACAGCATGCAGATGGAGAACAGAAAATTACCGAAAAACGATTCCAGAAACAGCAGTCGCCGGGTCTGGGATGTCAGCGGCGCCTCGTCGGCAGGCCTTTTCAGCCAGTGAAGCATGGCCGCGCCGCCGATGCCAAAGCGCAACCAGGCCAATAAAAAGACGGGCAGGGCGGCGACCAGCGGTTTAGACAACGCCACGTAACTGCCGACCAGGCACATGCTGAGCGCCAGGCAGGTATAGGCCACAATTCGGTTCATGCCGCCAACGATAACCGACACCCCAAGTCTTCAGGATGCAAGGTATGTTTTCGTCTACGGCACTCTGCGCCGTGGCGAGTTGCGCGACATCAACCGCTTGCAACCTGCACCCGTTTTTATCGGCAATGCTCAAATCAAAGGTACGTTGTATGACCTCGGCCGTTACCCCGGCGTGCGGCTGGGGGGCGCGCAGTCGGTGCAAGGCGAGGTCTACCAGATCACCCCCGAGCTGGAGCGCCAGCTGGACGAGATCGAAGAAGTGTGGCCACAACAAACAGGTGAATATGTGCGGCAAGAGGTGGTGGTGCACTGTGCGGCGTTGGCGTTGACTTGTCTTGTTTATGAGGCCGCAGAAGAAAGCACGCAAGGTCAAGCCGTGATTGGCTCAGGTGATTGGCTGCAACGCCGCCCGGATGACCGTTGGGCAGGTGCTTGAGCAGCTTTTAAAAAAACAACGCATCAACATGTCGCCTCGTCATGTCGGCTGATACACGCTTACCCGCACTGCCCCAACTGCTGAAACTCGCAGCGGCCTTGTCGTTGGGCGCTGCTGTGTCACTTGGCATCACCCGTTTTGCCTACGGCCTGCTGCTGCCCAGCATGCGTTCTGACCTGGGCTGGAGCTACACGCTGGCGGGGGCGATGAACACGGTCAATGCTGTGGGCTATCTCTTGGGCGCCTTGGTCACGCCGTGGCTGCTGCGGCGCTTGCCGCCTGCAACGGTGCTGGTGCTGGGCAGTTTGCTGGCAAGTGTGTTCATGGCGGGAAGTGGGTTTTTTACCGATGCGCCGTCGCTTTTGCTGCAGCGCTTGTTGGCTGGTGTGGCCAGTGCGCTGGTGTTTATTGCGGGCGGCTTGCTGGCCGCGCGACTGGGGGCGCTGGCGCCCAAGCACATGGGGCTGCTGCTGGGCGTGTATTACGGCGGTACCGGCCTGGGTATTGTGCTGTCTGCCCTGCTGGTCCCCACCATGCTGGAGGCGGCCAGTCGCGTGGCGCATGGCTGGGCATGGGCCTGGTGGGCGTTGGCCGCGTCCTGCCTGGCGGCAAGCTGCGTTCTGGCCTGGGTGGGGCGGCCTGCAGGCCCTTTGGTGAAAGTGTTGACGGTGCCTGCGCTTGGCGCGGCTCTAACCGCGCCGGCACGGCACTTCAGGTGGCGAGACTTTGCGCCCGCGCTGGTCGGCTACCTGCTGTTTGGCATGGGCTACATCGGCTACATGACCTTTGTGTTGGCGCTGCTCAAAGAGCAGGGCACTGCGCCGCATGGCATCACCGCTTTTTATGCCATGCTGGGTGTTGCGGTGATGGCATCGTCACGCATCTGGGCGAGTTTGCTGGACAGATTCAAGGGTGGGCAGGCGCTGGCTGTGCTCAACGCGCTGCTCGGCTGTGCTACCTTGTTGCCAGCCGTCACAAACCTTTGGCCACTGGTGTTGTTGTCGGGGGTGATGTTTGGTGGCGTATTTTTGTCGCTCGTGGCCAGTACGACTGCGCTGGTGCGGCACAACCTGCCGCAAAGCCAGTGGGCAGCGGGCATCAGCGCTTTCACCATCGTGTTTGCTGCGGGCCAGATTGTGGGGCCCACGGTGGTGGGCTGGATAGCCGATGGGCTGGGCGCAGGCAACGACCTGCAAGGTTTGCAGCGCGGCTTGATCTTTTCTGCAAGCGCGCTGTGGCTGGGTGCGGTGGTCTCCATGCGGCAGCGGGCGCTGCGCCAATGAGATGGGCGCAAGCCGCCAACATCCAAGTGCTGGTTCATTTCACTAGTTAAAAATTGGTTTTTGCATGGTGAAAAATAAAAATGCTGCACCGCAAGATAATTTCTCAATATAAGAAATTAAATTTCGCATTGTGAGTTAAAAGTCATAAGTGATTGATTTAATTCAAATAAATAAATTGTCTTATATAAGACATAAGAGCTAACTAACTCTTGTAGAAGACCTAAAATTCATCATCGCTCAAGACGGCGACGCCATTTTTGCCTCCCCCTTTTTTGACATTTGATTTTTCTTAACTTACGGAGTTCACCATGCCCCAAACCCTGAATGACCAATTGACACGTGAGCAGCAGATCGCTGCGCTTGAAAAAGACTGGGCCACCAATCCACGCTGGAAGGGCATCAAGCGCGGTTACAGCGCGGCCGATGTGGTGCGCTTGCGCGGCTCCTTCCACATTGAGCACACACTGGCGCGCCGTGGCGCTGAAAAGCTCTGGGACCTGGTTCACGACGAACCCTACGTGAATTGCTTGGGCGCCCTCACCGGTGGTCAGGCGATGCAGCAGGTCAAAGCCGGCGTCAAAGCCATTTACCTGTCGGGCTGGCAAGTCGCTGCTGACAACAACAGCTACGCATCGATGTACCCTGACCAGTCGCTGTACCCGGTTGACTCTGTACCCACCGTGGTTGAGCGCATCAACAACACCTTCCGCCGTGCCGATGAAATCCAGCATTCCAAAGGAATAGACGCGGGCGACAAGGGCTATATCGACAACTTCGCGCCCATCGTGGCCGATGCTGAAGCCGGTTTTGGTGGCGTGCTCAATGCCTTTGAACTGATGAAAGCCATGATCAAGGCTGGCGCAGCGGGCGTTCACTTTGAAGACCAGTTGGCGTCGGTCAAAAAATGCGGCCACATGGGCGGCAAGGTGTTGGTGCCAACGGCTGAAGCCTGCCAAAAGCTGATCGCAGCACGCATGGCCGCTGACGTGTGCGGCGTGCCCACTTTGGTGATTGCCCGTACCGACGCAGAAGCGGCCGACCTCTTGACCAGCGACTACGACGAAAACGACAAGCCTTTCATCACCGGCGAGCGCACCGCCGAAGGCTTTTACAAAACCAACAAGGGCATGGACCAGGCCATCAGCCGTGCTGTCGCTTATGCCCACTATGCTGACCTTGTGTGGTGCGAAACCGGAACGCCTGACCTGGAATTTGCAAAGAAGTTTGCTGACGCTGTGCACAAGGTTCACCCCGGCAAAATGCTGGCCTACAACTGCTCGCCATCGTTTAACTGGAAGAAAAACCTCGACAACGCCACCATTGCCAAGTTCCAGAAAGAACTCGGCGCGATGGGTTACAAATACCAGTTCATCACCCTGGCTGGCATTCATTCCATGTGGTACAACATGTTCGACTTGGCGCAAGACTATGTTGCACGCGGCATGACGGCCTATATTGAAAAAGTACAGGAGCCAGAATTTGCAGCCCGTGACCGCGGCTACACCTTCGTGTCGCACCAGCAGGAAGTGGGCACCGGTTACTTTGACGAAATCACCACCGTGATCCAGGGAGGCAAGTCAAGCGTGACCGCGCTGACCGGTTCGACCGAAGAAGAGCAGTTCCACTGATCTGACACCGGTTTGAATCAGCCCGGCCAGCCCAGAACCAGGGTTGTCCGGGCTTTTTTGTGGTCGGACATTGTTGTGACGTGATGTGCTTGTTCGCCCCCTCCGCGCAGGCCCGGCCTGTCACCGCCTGAGCTCGGAGCCGCCAGGGACCCGGTAGTCGCTTAAAATCGAATCACGCTCATCCATTCATCAGCGCGGCACCTACCGCGCTTTTTGCTTTATCAGACCCTGAGAACGATTTTCAATGATTCAAATCACGCTCCCCGATGCTTCAAGGCGCGAATTTTCAAAAGCCGTCACGGTGGCTGAAGTCGCCGCGTCCATAGGCGCCGGCCTGGCCAAAGCCGCGCTGGGCGGCAAAGTCGATGGCAAAGTCGTTGATACCAGCTATTTGATTGAAAAAGACAGCGCGCTGGCCATCATCACTGCCAAAGACGCGGAAGGTCTGGATCTGATTCGCCACTCGACCGCGCACTTGCTGGCCTACGCCGTCAAAGCGCTTTTTCCTGACGCACAAGTCACGATCGGCCCGGTGATTGAAAACGGCTTTTTCTACGACTTTTCCTACAAGCGCGCCTTCACGCCTGAAGACCTGGCGGCGATTGAAAAGCGCATGACCGAGCTGGCAGCCAAAGACGAACCCGTGACGCGCCGCGTGCTGCCGCGTGACGAGGCGGTAGCGCATTTCAACAGCATTGGCGAACATTACAAGGCTGAAATCATTGCCAGTATTCCAGCGGGCGAAGATGTTTCGCTGTACCGCGAAGGCAACTTCGAAGACCTGTGCCGTGGCCCGCATGTGCCCAGCACGGGCAAGCTGAAATTTTTCAAACTCATGAAGCTGGCTGGCGCCTACTGGCGCGGCGACCACCGCAATGAGATGCTGCAACGCGTGTACGGCACGGCCTGGGCCAGCAAAGACGATTTGCAGCACTACCTGACGCAGCTTGAAGAAGCCGAAAAGCGCGACCACCGCAAGCTCGGCAAAGAACTCGATCTGTTCCATATTGACGACCACGCGCCTGGCCTTGTCTTTTGGCACCCTAAGGGCTGGACGCTGTGGCAGGGCGTGGAGCAGTACATGCGCAAGGTCTACCAGGACAACGGCTACCAGGAAGTCAAGGGCCCGCAAGTCATTGACAAAACCCTGTGGGAAAAAACCGGCCACTGGGACAAGTACCGCGACAACATGTTCACGACCGAGAGTGAAAAACGCGAATACGCCCTCAAGCCCATGAACTGCCCCGGCCATATTCTGATTTTCAAGCAGGGCATCAAAAGCTATCGCGACTTGCCGCTGCGCTACGGCGAGTTCGGCCAGTGCCATCGCAACGAGCCTTCGGGTGGGCTGCACGGCATCATGCGGGTGCGCGGCTTCACCCAGGACGACGGCCACATTTTTTGCACCGAAGAGCAGATTTTGAAAGAATGCGTGGACTACACCACGCTGCTGCAAAAGGTCTACACCGACTTCGGCTTTAAAAATATCATTTACAAAGTCGCCACCCGGCCCGAGGCGAGGATTGGCTCGGATGAAAGTTGGGACAAAGCCGAAAACGCGCTGATGGAGAGTTTGCGCGCGTCGGGTTGTGAATTTGAAATTGCCCCGGGTGACGGTGCGTTTTACGGCCCCAAGATTGAATACACGCTCAAAGATGCGATTGGTCGCCAGTGGCAGTGCGGCACCATGCAGGTTGATTTTTCAATGCCTGAGCGCCTGGATGCTGAATATGTCGGCGAAGACGGCGCTCGTCACAGGCCCGTCATGCTGCACCGAGCTATCGTCGGCAGCCTTGAGCGTTTTATTGGCATTTTGATCGAAGAGCATGCCGGCGCGCTGCCCACTTGGCTGGCGCCTATGCAGGTCAGCGTGCTCAATATCACCGATTCCCAGGCCGATTACGCCCGGGAAGTTGCCAAAACGCTGCAAAATCAAGGGCTTAGGGTCAATCTGGACCTGCGCAATGAGAAAATAACGTATAAAATACGGGAGCACTCGATGCAAAAGCTTCCATACATCCTGGTCGTAGGCGACAAAGAGATGGCAGCCGGAGCCGTTGCAGTGCGCGCCCGGGGTAACAAAGACCTGGGTGTGATGCCTCTGGATGCGTTTGCAAGGCAAATCGCCTCAGACATCACACAAAAATTGTCGTGACTGGCCTGCTTTTCACCTATTTTGGTGATCAATTGTGCTTCTAACCCAATAATTACGTGCGCGAGCAGCTATAGCTTTTATAGCAGATTTTTAAAGGATACCGACCATCGCTACTGAATTTCGTGACCGCCGCCAACGCGAAGAACGCAAGCATCGCTTGAACCGTGAAATCATGGCCCTTGAAGTACGACTTTCCGGGCCAGACAACGAGCCGCTCGGCGTTGTCAGCATCACGGAGGCCTTGCGGTTAGCTGGAGAAGCTGACGTAGACCTGGTAGAAATCTCGCCGACGGCTGTGCCGCCGGTTTGCAGGTTGATGGACTACGGCAAGTTCAAGTACGCGGAGCAAAAAAAGGCAGCGGAAGCCAAGTCCAAGCAAAAGGTCATCGAGGTCAAGGAAGTCAAGTTTCGCCCGGGTACGGACGATGGTGACTACAACATCAAGGTGCGCAACATCAAGCGCTTTCTGGATGATGGCGATAAATGCAAGATCACGCTTCGCTTTCGCGGCCGCGAAATCACGCACCAGGAATTGGGCTTGGCCCTGCTGGCGCGTATCCGGGATGAGCTGGCCGATTTGATTGTGGTGGAGCAGTTCCCCAAGCTGGAAGGCCGCCAGATGGTGATGATGATTGCGCCGGGCAAGAAAAAGCCGGGTGGCAAAGTATTGGTAGAAGCGCCGGCAGCGGCGTCAGTCTAAAAAAGGGGTGCCGAAAGGTATTCCTGCAAAGCCTGATGAAAGTCCGGTTTTGCGAAAAGTGGTGAATTGAACCTCACCGCTGACAAGTGAAGAGCTTAAAAACTTGACACTTTAACAAGTGTCTCGGGGCCATCAAGGTTGCAAACTGTTTGCAAACGCCTCACGAGCACAAATGAAAAGGAGCAGAAATGCCCAAAATGAAGACCAAGAGCGGCGCTAAAAAGCGTTTCCGCGTTCGTCCAGGTGGCACCGTCAAGCGCGGCCAAGCCTTCAAACGTCACATCCTGACCAAGAAGACCACCAAAAACAAACGTCACTTGCGTGGTGCTGTCGCTGTCCATGAGACCAATATGGGTCACATGGCGCAGATGCTGCCAGGCCGTGGTATTTAATTTAACGACGAACAAGGAGTAATCACATGCCTCGCGTCAAACGTGGTGTAACGGCTCGCGCCCGCCACAAAAAAGTTTTAGCCCTTGCAAAAGGTTTCCGCGGTCGCCGCGGCAACGTCTTCCGGATCGCCAAAGAAGCGGTCATGAAGGCTGGGCAATATGCCTACCGTGACCGCCGTACCAAAAAACGCGTGTTCCGCCAGTTGTGGATCGCCCGTATCAATGCCGGCGCTCGCTCATTCGGCTTGACCTACAGCCAGTTTGCCAACGGCCTGAAAAAAGCCGGTATCGAGATCGACCGCAAGGTTTTGTCTGATATGGCGATCAACGACAGCGCTGCTTTCGGTGCCATCGTGGGCCAAGTCAAAGCCAAGCTGGCCGCTATTTAATCAATAGCTGCTCGCGCATACAAATAAAGGGCTGGGGCTTGAAAAGGCTCTAGCCCTTTTGTTTTATTGACATTTTTAGGTTTGCTTGCATGATTGATTTAGAAACGATTGTTGGCGATGCCAAAGCTTCGTTCAGCGCGGCCCTCACGCCCGCTGACCTGGAAAACGCCAAAGCGCTGTTTCTGGGTAAAACTGGCCGCGTCACCGAGCTGATGAAGGGCATGGCGCAGCTGTCGGTTGACGAAAAAAAATCACGCGGCGCAGCCATCAATCTGTCCAAGCAGGCGATTGAAGCTGCGCTCAATGACAGGCGGCAAGAACTGGCGGACTTAGAGCTGCAAAAGCAGCTCAAGGCAGAAGCACTCGACGTGAGCTTGCCCGGTCGTCAGCCCACCCAGGGCGGCTTGCACCCGGTGTCCCTCACGCTGGAACGTATCGAGGCAATATTTGGCTCGATGGGTTTTGATGTGGCCCAAGGCCCAGAAATTGAAACCGACTGGTTTAACTTCACGGCCCTCAATACGCCTGAAGACCATCCCGCACGCTCGATGCACGATACCTTTTATGTTGAAGGCGGCACAGAGACTGCGCCCAACTTGCTTCGCACCCACACCAGCCCGATGCAGATTCGCTACGCGGTGCAGCACGTTAAAAAGCATCGTGCCACCATTGATGCGGGTCACGCCATGCCCGAGATTCGGGTGATTGCCCCAGGCCGTACTTACCGCGTTGACAGCGACGCCACGCATTCGCCCATGTTCCACCAGTGCGAAGGTCTGTGGATTGGCGAGAACGTCAGTTTCAAGGATCTGAAGTTTGTCTTCACTGATTTTTGCCGCACGTTTTTTGAAAGCGATGACTTGGTGCTGCGCTTCAGGCCCAGCTTTTTCCCATTCACCGAGCCCAGCGCTGAAATGGACATTCAATTCCAGACCGGCCCGCTTGCAGGCCGCTGGCTGGAGGTGGCAGGCTCGGGCCAGGTACACCCAAACGTGGTGCGCAATATGGGCCTCGATCCTGAAAAATACATTGGCTTTGCATTTGGCATGGGCCCCGACCGATTGGCCATGCTGCGCTATGGCGTGAGCGACCTGCGCCTGTTTTTTGATGGCGATGTCCGTTTTCTGTCGCAATTTCAGTCATAAAAAAACAAGAACAAGAAGGTAAGACCATGCAATTTCCAGAATCCTGGTTGCGAGAATTTTGCAACCCACCCCTGACAACAGCGCAACTCGCCGAGACACTCACCATGGCCGGCCTGGAGGTCGAAGAGCTCAAGCCGGTTGCGCCACCATTTTCTAAAATCGTCGTCGGCGAAATCAAGTCTGCTGCCAAACACCCGAATGCCGACAAGCTGCAGGTGTGCGAGGTCGATGTCGGGCAGGGCAGCTTGCTCAACATTGTTTGCGGCGCTCCCAATGCTCGCGTCGGTATCAAGGTGCCGTGCGCGCTGGTTGGGGCAGAATTGCCGCCCGGTGAAGATGGCAAGCCCTTCCTGATCAAGGTCGGGCAACTGCGCGGCGTTGAAAGCCAGGGCATGTTGTGCTCATCGCGCGAGCTCAAACTGTCGGACGATCATGGCGGGCTGCTTGAACTCGCGCTTGATGCCCCGACCGGCAAGGATATTCGCGAACATCTGAATCTGGATGACACGCTTTTCACTCTGAAACTCACGCCGAACCTGGCGCACTGCCTGAGTGTGTACGGCGTTGCGCGTGAAGTGGCTGCCTTGACGGGCGCGCCACTCAAAGCGCAGGTGTTTCCCGCTGTTGCCGTCAGCGACCCGACGCGTTTGCCCGTCAAGATCAGCGCGCCTGATTTGTGTGGCCGCTTTTCAGGCCGCGTGATCAAAAACGTCAATACCAAAGCGGTAACGCCGCAGTGGATGGTGGACCGCCTCGCACGTTGTGGCCAGCGCAGCGTGACGGCGCTGGTTGATATATCAAACTATGTGATGTTTGAACTGGGCCGGCCGTCCCATATTTTTGACTTGGACAAAATTCAGGGCGGGCTGGACGTGCGTTGGGGCAAGGCAGGCGAGACACTGAAGCTGCTCAATGGCAATACCGTCACCGTCGATGAAAAAGTGGGCGTGATTGCCGATGATGTTCAGGTCGAGTCACTCGCTGGCATCATGGGCGGCGACGCCACCGCCGTGTCTGACGATACACATCATGTTTACCTTGAAGCCGCTTTCTGGTGGCCCAAAGCCATCGCGGGCCGCTCGCGCCGCTACAACTTTTCAACCGATGCGGGTCACCGTTTTGAGCGCGGTGTAGACCCTGGCCAAACGGTGGAGCACATTGAGCGCATCACCCAACTCATCATCGACATTTGCGGCACGCCAGACACAGCCTGCGGCCCGATGGACGATGCACAGGTTAATCTGCCCACTGCTGCACCCGTCACATTGCGCGTGGCGCGCGCTGTCAAGGTCATTGGCATGCCCTTGACACAAGCGCAATGCGTACAGGTGCTCCAGCGCCTCGGCTTGCCGTTGGTAGAAGGTGATGGCATCCTGACGGTCACACCGCCCAGCTACCGTTTTGACTTGCAAATTGAAGAAGACCTGATTGAAGAAGTCGTGCGCATGGTGGGTTACAACAACCTGCCTGCAACCCCGCCGCTCGCGCCCATCACCGCCAAGTTAAGGCGTGAGGCAGAACGCAGCCCGTTTGCGGTTCGGCGTTCGCTGGCATCGCTGGGTTACCAGGAAACGATCAACTTCAGTTTTGTGGAAGAGCGCTGGGAGCACGAGCTAGCAGGCAACCCCAACCCCATCAAACTGCTGAACCCGATTGCCAGCCAGATGAGCGTGATGCGCTCGTCTTTGATTGGCTCGCTGTTGCAGGTGCTCAAGTTCAACCTTGACCGCAAGGCGCCACGCGTGAATGTCTTTGAACTGGGCCGTATTTTCTTGCGCAACACACAAAGCCAGAACACAGACACCACCGTCGCTGGTTTTGACCAGCCCATGCGGGTCGCTGGTTTGGCATACGGACCACGCGCCGCTTTGAACTGGGATCAGCCCGCGAAAACGGTTGATTTCTTTGATGTCAAAGGCGATATCGAGGCCTTGCTGGCGCCGCTCAAGGCAAGCTTTGCACCGGCCGAGCATGCTGCCATGCATCCTGGCCGTTGCGCCAGTGTTTCTGTGGCGGGGCAATTGATCGGCTATGTCGGTGAGTTGCATCCCAAGTGGCGCCAGGGCTATGAGCTGGCGCTGGCGCCGCTGTTGTTTGAGCTGGCGCTTGATGCCGTGCTGCAGCGACCCGTGCCCGTGTTTGAGGCTGTCAGCAAGCTGCAACCTGTCGAGCGCGACATCGCGGTCATCGTGCCCGAGCGGGTCACGTATGCTGCGCTGATGGCCGCCATCGACCAGGCTCCTACAGACAGCCTGCTCAAAGGGGCCGTCTTGTTTGATGTTTACAGGCCTCTGGCTGGCAACACAGCGATGCAGTTGGGCGAGAAAAGCCTGGCTGTGCGTTTGCAGCTTTCCAGCCCTAACGCTACACTGACAGAAGCTCAAATAGAGACCGTTGTTCAGTCAGTGGTGAGTCATTTGCAGACGACGCTTCAAGCCCGGCTGCGTGCTTGATGAGCCAAAAATAACAAGTCATGAACAAGAGGCAAGAGGGCCGATATGGAATTTTCGATCGAAAGCCTGGAAACACCGGCGCTGACCAAGGCACACCTAGCAGAACTGCTTTTTGAGCAGATTGGTCTGAACAAGCGCGAATCCAAAGACATGATTGATGCTTTTTTTGACCTGATTTCTGACCGGCTGGTAGAGGGTACTGACGTCAAGATTTCAGGATTCGGCAACTTTCAGATTCGCACCAAAGCGCCGCGCCCTGGCCGCAACCCGCGCACCGGAGAGTCGATACCGATTGAGGCTCGTCGTGTGGTGACTTTTCATGCCAGCCATAAACTCAAAGAGCAGATTCAAGTAACTGCTGCAGGCCCCACCGCCTAATGCGAAAACGCTCGGTCCACTTACCCTAAAACATGCGTCAGTTTGTAAGTGCTTGCTAGTCGTGCACCGGCTTGTGTCAGCACGCAACACTTGCAAAAAAAACCAAATCAGTCTTTGCGCTAAGTTTCAACTTAGAGTAAATTTACAGGTTTCCGCTTCAGCGCATTGATTTAATTGGAGAATTCCCTCCCATCCATTCCCGCAAAACGCTACTTCACCATCGGTGAGGTGAGCGACTTGTGTGGTGTCAAACCTCATGTGCTCCGTTATTGGGAGCAAGAGTTTACACAACTGCGCCCGATGAAAAGGCGCGGTAACCGCCGCTATTACCAGCACCACGAAGTGCTCATGATCCGCAAAATTCGCGACCTGCTGTACGACCAGGGTTTTACCATCAGTGGCGCGCGCAACAAGCTGCATGAAATCGTCCAGATGGAAGGCGACAAACGCCGTCATGGTGAAGTCATGCTCGACGGTATTGAAGTCATGGGCGCTGCCGATTCGGTGCTAGGGGACTTTCCTGATGCTGCTGATTTTGAGGACAGCGAAATGCTGAACGATGAACAGGATTTACCCCATGGGCAGGCTGCCCAGCAGCGCTTACAACTGGTCAGGCGCGAGCTGTTTGAAATCCGCGATTTGCTCAGTGCAGCGCACTGAATCACTGCCAACCCTCAAGCTATAATCGCGTCAGATTCGGTGTGTGGCGCAGCCTGGTAGCGCACTTGCATGGGGTGCAAGGGGTCGAAGGTTCGAATCCTTTCACACCGACCATTAGACAGTTTAAAGGCCTTTAAGGAGCGATTCTTAAAGGCCTTTTTCATTGGTAAATCATAGGGTTACGCGATAGCAAGAGATAAAGGCAGCTATTGACTGCTAGCCCCGACCGGGGGTACAAATGGGGGTGTAGGCAGTGATTTTTAAGAAATTTTGGGTTTTATACCCCCGTTTTTAAGAATCTCCCAGTGAAGGGCTGCTTGCTATACCCCCACTTTCAATTGGAGTTGCACCCCCATGCTGACTGATGCCCAATGTAGAAACGCGGTTTGCCCGCCCGACAAAAAACAAGTACGGTTTACTGATGCTGGCGGCATGTATTTGCAGGTCAGCCCTGCAGGGTCAAAGCGCTGGTTTTTGAAGTACCGCATTGCAGGGGCTGAAAAGCAATTGGCACTAGGCAGTTACCCAGACGTTACCTTGACGGCGGCGCGCAAAGCCCGTGAAGCGGCCAAGCTTGAAAAAAGCAAAGGCATTGATCCGGTGCAAGCCCGCAAAGTTGCCAAGCTGAAAGCCTTGACCCCGGCGGCTGATACCTTTGAAGCTACGGCACGCGAGTGGTACGCCATGAAGCTGGATAGCTGGAGCAGCCATTACGCCATTCGTGAAAAGCGCAACCTTGAAAAAGACCTTTTCCCATTTTTAGGGTCACGCCATATCGGGGAGATAGAAGCCATCGAGCTGCTGGCCACCGTGCGCAGGGTAGAAGAACGCGGCGCGCTGGATGTTGCCCACCGGGTATTGACCACCGCCGGGCAGGTGTGGCGCTATGCCGTAGCAACAGGCCGGGCGCAGCGGGACGTTAGCGCTGATATTCGGGGCGCATTGAAGCCCCACCACGGCAAACACTTTGCGGCCATCACAGAGCCTTTAGAGCTTGGCAAATTGATCCGCGTCATTCGGGGCTATCAGGGCGGGCCAATTGTGCGGGCGGCATTGCAGCTAGCACCCCTGCTATTTCAACGCCCTGGCGAACTACGGGCGGCGGCATGGGCTGAATTTGACCTTGACGCGGCTATGTGGACTATCCCTTCAAGCCGCATGAAACGCAGCGTAGAAGGCAAGCAAAACGGCAACCCGCACCAAGTGCCACTGTCAACGCAAGCCGTGGCCATATTGCGCAAATTGCAGCCCCTGACGGGATACGGCGCGCTGGTTTTCCACGGTGAACGCAGCCATGACAGGCCTATCAGCGACAACACGCTAAGGGCAGCGCTGCTGACCCTTGGCTATGGCCCTGACGTGCAAAGTGTGCATGGTTTCAGAGCCACGGCACGCACGCTGCTGGCAGAGGAATTGAACATTGACCCGCTGGTGATTGAAGCGCAGCTAGCCCATGCGGTGAAAGACGCAAACGGCAGGGCTTACAACCGCACCCAGTACATGAAGCACCGCACCAGCATGATGCAACAGTGGGCTGACTACTTGGACAAGCTGGCACGAGGTGCAGACGTAATTCCGTTCAAAACGGCCTAAATCGGTTTAGGCCATGCCTCGCCATCGTCTGCCCCCAGATGGTGAAAACCGGGACACCCTTACCCGGCTGCGCTGGCTTCTTTTTGGAGTGTTTCGAAGTGCATATGGACAAACTACAAAAATACCGTAAACAAGTCGCAGCGATGGGGCTTCTCGCCGAGGCCGTGCCACCAAAGCTAGAAGGCCCGCCGATGAATGAGGAGCAGCGTGTGCAGGCCATGAGGCAATACCGCCTTGATAGTGTCTTGAATTTTTCACTTGAAGACCTGCTGGAGATTGTTGCCAGGCGGTCTAAAACAGACCGCCAATTCAGAGCGGGGGTTCGCTTGATCGAATTTCGCAGCAAACCGGATAAACCTGGAAGATTAGGCAAGCTGTCGGATGGTCAGCTGTATGAAATAGTCCATTTGCAGCGACTATCCGTTGGCAAACTTATAAAAGCAATTGAGATTGTTAGCAAACATTTTGGAATGAAGCCTGAAACTGTTAAGCGTAAATATGAGCGGGAGGTCAGCAGAATCAAGAAAGCTCGCTTTGCGAAAGAGGCCGATAAATAGCTCTATTTGTCGGTCTGGCGCTATTGCATAAGGATATTTACAGTTTCGTTCGTGAGTGGCAATAAATGCCCTTAACACGAACGGAGCAAAAATGGAAATTTGGCGTATTCAAGTCTGCAAAGCAGCTACAGGCTATCGCAGTACCGCATCAATCTACAACTTAATTAATGCTGGGCTTTGGACTAAGCCTGTGCGGATAGGTCAGCGATCTGTAGGCTGGCCCAGCGACGAGGTGATAGCCGTCAATAAAGCCCGAATTGCTGGTGCTACTGATGAGCAATTGCGCGAGCTGATTAATCGACTGCACGAGAAGCGCAAAGAGCTGCTCAAGGAGGCCCTTGCATGACCGTTGCAAAGAAAACGGCATGGGAAGAAGTTCACTCCTACAGGCCAAACAGATTAACAGCTGCCGAGGAGATTGTGACGCCCATTGACCTAGTGCTAAGGGGCCTATCTGGAGTGCGTCAGCGCCAACCTGGGCAATGGTCGGCACGGTGCCCTGCTCATGACGATCGGGGGCCAAGCTTATCGGTTCGCGAGACATCAGAAAAGGCAGTGTTGCTGCACTGCTTTGCAGGTTGTACCGTTCACGACATAACAGCCGTTTTGGGGCTGAACAAGGCCGACCTATTCCCGCCCCGCGATACAAGGCCAGGTGAGCCTAGGCGCCCTCCAACGCTGTTGACAGCTGGTCAGGCATTGGAGCTGCTTCGGCTGGAAGCAATGCTGACCTTGGTGGCTGCGTCCAACCTCTCGCGAGGAATGAATCTAACCGACCAAGACCGCGCTCGGCTTCTTAAAGCGGTTGGTCGTATCGAATACCTTTGCAGAGAGTCTTTTAAGGTGCGCCATGCTTGAAGCCAAGAAACTAATTGCGATTGACGAGGCCGCTATCGCAAGTATGCAACCCGAGCTACGTGCGTTCGAAGCCATCTCAAAGCCTTTGGCAGCTTTGGATCTTTACGACTTATCGGAGTATCAATTTAAGGAGCGGGAACCGTTGTTGATACCTTGGTTGCACTCTCAAGACTTGACGATGGTTCACGCAGGAAGGGGTATTGGTAAGACTCACCTGGCAATTGCCATCATGTACGCTGTTGCTACAGGCGGGACATTTGCAGGGTGGGTCGCCCCCAAGCCAACCAAGGTGCTTTATTTAGATGGCGAATTACCTGGGAGCGTTCTTCAAAATCGTCTCTCAATGCACCTTCCCGTGAAGGAGCCGCAGCGGGGTTTTGTAAGAGTCTTTACGCCCGACTTGCTGCCAGATGGAGTTGGTCTGCCCGACCTTAGTACAGCCGAGGGGCAGTATATTGTTGAGGCGATGATCGAAGAAGATACCGGGCTATTGATCGTTGACAACTTGTCTGCGTGGTGTCGTACTGGCCGAGAGAACGAAGGCGAGAGTTGGAACCCTATTGCAGCCTGGATTTTGCAACTGCGACGCCGGGGCATAGCAGTACTGATGATTCATCATTCAGGCAAAAACGGTGAGCAGCGTGGGACTTCCAAAAAGGAAGACTTACTTGATGCAGTAATAAAGTTAAAGCGCCCCGCTGAATACGACCCAAAGAAGGGGGCAATATTTGTGCTGGAATTTACTAAAGCACGCAACTTATCTGGAGATGCCGCCCAGAGCTTAGAACTAACCTTGGCGGGCGATGAAAATAAAGTTGAATGGATCTGTAGGACTGCAGAGCAATCAACCTTTGCTCGGGTAGTGGCCTTGACCAAGGAAGGTGTGGATCAGATAGACATAGCCGCAGAGCTTCAAATAAATAAGTCCAATGTCAGCCGCCATTTGAAGGCAGCCAGAGCTCAGGGCCTGATCGGCGGGTTGCCATGAGCCTTCGTGAAAAACTGCTTTCAAGGTCCAAAGTTGCATGGTTGCCTTGTATAGAGATGCAACCGTGCAACTCGCCACTAAATAATGCAACAACCCATGCAACACCTGCGCAACAACCAGCTGTAAACGTTAATGAAATAGGGCTTACCCATGCAACTGTTGATGCACCATTTGCGCAACTCAGCAGTTGCGGAGGTGACAAAAAAACTGCCCTGAAAGTTGCGCTGCGTTCAAGAACCGTTGCATCAGTTCCAGCAATTGACAACAGTCTAATGGAGCAGCTTCTTGAAGCAGCCATGCGCGCCTGCGATCACTGGGGCGACAGCCCAGCGGCAAGAGCTCAGATGGTGGCCGACATATGTGGCACACCCCAGCACCACCATCAGGAATTGCTGGAGCACTTCCTTATAGCCTACGGTAAAGCCAAGTGAGGTGCCTTAATGGCTATTGAATTCAAGTTACCAACAAAGCCAACTATCAAGCTGGTAGACCCGACAGGCGAAGCGCGGCGCGAACTCAAAAAAGCAGGTATCTCCCCCCCACCCCCCACCGGGCGTAGTGGGGGAGCCCAAGAAAATTTTCCTGAGGTTTCTGCAAGGAGAGCTCGACGCAGGCGAGCCGAAGATCTGCCCAAGCTCAGCCTCAAGCCACCACATACCAAGTTCGCCGTGATCCCCAGCAGGGCAATCACAGACCCACGCATCAACACTCGCAAGCCATTGCTTTTACTGCTAGGTGCAATTGGCATCCACGCTAGCGTTCACGGCATTTGCTACCCCAGCCAGCGAAGGCTGGCAATGCTTTGTGGAAAGTCCCACAGCTGGGCTTATAAGTACCTTCATGAGCTTATTCGCATGGGCTACATAAGAAGGCTGGTGCCACCAAAAATCAGGGGCGAGAGGCAAGCTCTGAGGCTTCAGGTCATGTGGTCTACAACGCAACCGCTTCCGGTCAAAGAGACGGCTTGGGAGAAGGCCCCTTGGTGCTGGCGGTAAGCCCTAGGCAAGAGGTTGAATCAAAGTTCACCGCAGCATCAGTACCACTGCAACCTATCTTTACAGCAGCCCAAGTCAGTTGAAAGCAGCGGTTGAATTGGTTGGATTGAGAGCTTGAATCTCTTTCGCCCCGCCAGAACAAGACCTGCTAACTCGCTCAGTTGGTTGTCAGGCGTTCTGAACCCGCACGACGCGGGGCTTTTTGCTATGGGCTTCTGGCTGAACCATGGTCAACCACCCCCAAAACCCGTCTCAAACCCCTTTCGTCTCAGAACCTCCTGACTTTTCGCCGTGGTACGTCGGAAGGGAGCAGCTCAACACAGGTCCATACCGGCGGCTTGCATGTTTTTCTCAGGCGGGCGTTTCTCAGGTGCCAACCTTTTTACTGTGCACTTCAAAGTCTCTTGGTAACCATAGAATGTTTAGCATCATCAAACCGGTGGCATGTCTTAATTTGGATCTGGAGTAAATATGTATTCCCTAGAACGAGTGGATCGACTTGAGGAGGTTATCGGTCATCTGGATGACATTGCAACCATGTTTATTTTTGACGAGGCTGCTGTTTGGAATCACGAAGTCGAGGGTGATCCAGGCTATAGACGTGTCGAGTTTCTTAAAAAGATTGCTTTGTCGATCGGAATATTGAAAAATCAAGTTGAGTATGAATTGAATTTATTATCTGATGACGAGAGTGGTACTGAGCTCCTGCAATAAATTTATAAGATGAATTACATAAAAGCGGGTAGAGCGATTTAATTGCTACCGGCAAGACCCCACCCCCCCCAATGAGGCAAGCAGGCAGCAAGGCGCGGCTAACGGGTAGCACCCTTAAGCCCAGACACTAAGTTAGCGATTCACTATCCTCAGATCATCAGATCATCAGGCCAATTTAAATCAGCAACAGTATCCAGGTTGCTCAAAACCGAATCAAATAATCTCTCAGCAGCGTTCGCCATACAAGCTCCGTGCCAAAGTCTTTTTATTGCGTCATTTGAACTGATTGATGTTCCGCGTGAAACTGCACTTCCTAGACGCGAAATTTGTGCACCCTAAAAATGCACCATACTTTCCTTCTCTTCGAACTTGCATCCCATCCTCACATTCGGGACATGCCTTGTACTCCTTGTTGCATCTGGGGTTGTCACATGAAATATGCACGCTGGAGCGAAGAAGGAATCCGCTTCCGCAAGCAATACAGGGGCGGCTGGTTGCTTCACAAATTGGAAAATTTGAACACCCAAAAAATAAGCCGTGCTGACTATTTCGTTCGACCATTGGTGCCTGGCAAATCGTGCAACGTCGATTGATAGCCCGCCCCAGATAGCTCTTGTCAACATCCGGATCTTTGATTAGCTCGCTGAAAAACGTTGACTCAGCGCTGGGATCTCCAACAACATACACAGCATGCTTCGTTCGCGTTAGTGCAACATAAAGCAATCGACGTTCTTCAGCATGCTCAAAATGTTCACGAGCAGATAGCACTAGATCTAGCAATGGATCGTCGGCGATCTCACTTGGAAATGAGTAGCGTCCACTCTTTACCCCAACCAAAATAGCGTAATCAGCTTCTGCTCCCTTGGCCGCATGCACACTGCTGAAAGTTAGCTCTAAATCAGGCCGTTGCGTTTTAAGTTCAGCAATTCCTAATTGATCTTTGTAGAAGTTGTATCGCGCCAAGACTAGGATACTCGTCTTACCAGAACTTGCCACTGGAATATGCTCGACAATGGATTTAAGTAGGGGGCCACTTTCCTTTTGCGGGTGCCAAAGGATCACGGACTTGGAGTTGTCACGAGCTTTAGCAATAACCCTTTTCTTGATTTGGGCCTTATTCTTCAGGACAAACCGTGAGGCTACAGATTCGACCATCTGATCAAAGCGAAATGTCTCGGAGAGCATTCGGAGTTCGTGTCTCCCGAAACGTTCTTTGAAGGAAGTCATAACGCTGATGTCGCTTCCTGAAAACCTGTAGATCGACTGCCAATCGTCGCCCACAGCGAAAAGCTTTGCATGGTCGGTCGAATTGAGTAGTGACTTGATGAATTCGGCTCTACCGATGGAAATATCCTGAAATTCATCAATCAAGACATACTTAATGTCCTTGAGCACATGCCCGTCATCTAGCGCATGTGCAGATAGCCGAATCATGTCATTGAAATCAATCAGGAATGCAGATGAGAGATGATCCTGGTAACTCTGATACACCTGCTCGAAAATCTCAATGAATTTTCTGGCACGAGCCGCATCAGAATCATTTTGAGGAAGTCGATTGGATAGATCACCAAGACTCAGGAGTGAACCTTTGAAGAGATTCAGAAAGGTACCAAGCAAAATCCCAAGCTCAGAGATGTATCCGGAAGAATTGAGCTTATTCAGCAGCTGATCTTTCGGCAGAGGCGAAAAGATCACTTCGTGCTGCTCAAGACTCCTTCGGAGGTTGTCTGTCAGTGTGCCACTTCGTTTTTCATGACTGAATGTCTGAACAAGCTTTGTCTTGTATTGCTGATGGGTAAAAATTTTCCAATCTCGAGACTTTAGGTAATCCTTTTCATTGATGAATGGTGGAGTTTTTCCGTTGAGATCAATTGCGAAATGCTCTATATAGATTTCGTAGTCAGGCAGGTAGAAGTCGGGCTTGTATTGACGCCTTTTCACGCTGGCGACAGGGTGCTCGTAGTCTTGCTCGTAAAGGTAATTCACCCCATTTGCATAAAAGAAGTTAGCCAGCTCAAGCTCTTCAAGACTTTTGACCGTCTCCCCATTCAAAGTAGTCAGTCCGACTGAGCGAACGTAGGCGATGTAATCGCCCATGCTCTTGAAGTCGAATTGATCGCGATATGGCTTTGC
>CANJWZ010000045.1 GCA_947478725.1 Comamonadaceae bacterium | reverse complement strand
GATTTCATGATTTGGCCTTGGGCTGGCGGAGGGACTCGTAAGCCCATCGCTGTTTTTTGTGACGGGTGGGAACATCACCAGCACAGTATGCGCGAAGATGCGCTCAAGCGAAACGCCTTGGTAGCGAGTGGGCGTTTTTGGATTTGGTCCGTCACCCATGACGACGTTACCAAGGCACTTGCAGGCGACCCCGCCATTGATTTAGAGTCTCCTTTGGTGGCCATGACCCTGCATACCGGAGAGACAGCGACAGCAGTTTTGCCAAGAGCACAGCAAGGGGCCTACACCCAAAATGCGGTGGCGCAACTGCTTCGGTTTTTGGCAACCGCGACCTCTCCTAATGAGGATCCGGCAGCCAATCAACTTCAAAGAAATGCAATGTGGCTGAATTTCTTGATGATTCCTTCTAATGAACAAGAAAAAAAATGGGTCAATACTGGAATGAGTGCATGGTTATCACAGCTCCCAGAGGCCATGCATGCACCTGGTAACAGCCATGCGCCTTGCCTATCTAAAAATGATATCCAACCAATGGTCCTGGCGTGGTGGCCTTTGTCGTACTTGCAGTCGCACGATGGTCAGCAGAACTCCCCTGGTTTGATATTGATTGACGATTCGAACAGTACCGATAACAAGTCGCTTCGCTTGAACTGGCGCAGATGGCTTCAACTTTTTAACACACTACAAACCCTGAGCGGTTTTCGCATGGCCAGTTTGTCTGGGTTGCAAGCCAAAGACTTGGATTCTCTGCACGATGTCGTCGCCGGAATATCAACAGCTCCATCAGCGCAGCCAGATCAGGTGGCCTTGGGACAAGAATGGCAAGATGTTTTTTCTCAAAGTATCTCTTCTCTGACTTTGGGATTGAAGGTGCTGGCTGACGCGCAATTGACGCCGCCAATCGTGGGGTATGAAATAGCTGATGCGAGAGGAAAGGTGGTGGCTGACTCGGAGTTGGCTTGGCCAACGAAGCAATTGGTGATTTTGCGAGACGACCAAGATGACTTAACTTCGATATGGGAAGCAGCAGGCTGGCATATTGAATTGTTAGATGCAGATGGTTTGCACATTCGAGCTCAAGATTGGCACAGCGTGGTGCTGGCGAAGCTTTCCAGTTAACTGATCAGAGAGAACCCAACATGAGCCTGAAACCAAAAGTTGCACTGTCGCAAGATTTCTTGTTGCAGCTACCGAAATTGCCGAGCAATGTGCAAGCAAAGGTTATGAAATGGGCATTTCTGTTCCAAACCGATCCTAAGAGCCCCAGCATCAATTACGAAAAAATTCATGCTGCGGTTGAGTCCAACCTTAAGTCGGTTCGGATTGACCAGGATTGGCGTGGCATCGTTTTCAAGCCCGATGTAGGCGACGTCTATGTGCTGCTACACGTGGACCGGCATGATCCAGCTTATCGTTGGGCCGAGCGGCGAAAGTTGGCCATTAACCCTGTGACAGGGGCAATGCAAATGGTGGTTGTGCAAGAGATTGCAGCACCAACTGTAGATACCGCCATTCCAGAGATAAAAAAGCCAACAAAACCAGTTTCTTTGTTTGAAGGATATTCGGATCGTGATCTGATGAGTGTGGGCGTGCCGGAACAAATGATTTCATCCATACGCACGATTGGTTCTGACACCGAGTTAGATGACATACAAACGATCTTGCCTGTTGAGGCATACGAAGGTTTATTTCTGCTAGCTGCGGGTGACTCAGTTACTCAGGTGCTATCGGCACGCGAAACCAGAGTTGACCTAAAAATCAATACGGAAGATTTCGCCGCAGCGCTGGAAAAGCCAGAGTCCTTGTCAAGGTTTGTTGTTGTTCAAGATGATCAAGCGATGCAAGCGATCATGAACGCTCCGTTGGCGCAATGGCGGATCTTTTTGCATCCAACCCAACACAAACTGGCAATCGGGGACCGTAGCGGCCCTGTGCGTGTTTTAGGGGGGGCCGGCACCGGTAAAACGGTGCTTGCAATGCATCGGGCTAGGTGGCTGGCAGAGCACAAAACTCAGCCTGGTCAGAAGGTGTTGATGACCACTTTCACCAAGAACCTAGCCTTGGACATTGAGGACAACCTGAAGTCCATGTGTAGCAAGGACACCATGGGCAAGATCGAAGTACGCAACCTGGATGCCTGGGTGCACGCCTATATGCGCTCACATAAGCTTGAGCACCGTATCGTCTACGGTAGAAGCTCAGATGCAGCAGCTCAGGCGTGGCAAGCCGCATTGGCTACTAAGGACGGCGGCCTTGGCTTAACAGATGATTTCTATGAGCAGGAACTAGAGCAAGTGGTTTTGGCGCAAGGCTTGACAACGTTGGATGAATATCGGACGGCGAGACGAACGGGCCGTGGCGTCGTCCTCAGCCGCGCTAAACGTGACATCGTTTGGCCCGTATTTGAGGAATACCGTGGTCAGTTGGCGTCCCGTAAGTTGAAAGAGGTGGACGATGCTTACCGTGAGGTCGCTGCATTTTTAACCAAAGAGCTCGAAGCTGGTAAAAAAATGCCCTCTTACAGTGCCGTCGTAGTGGATGAAACGCAAGACTTAGGGCCTCAGGCATTAAAGCTACTTAGAGCCATCATGCCCCTTGAAAAGAATGATTTATTTTTCGTAGGTGATGGTCATCAGCGTATCTACTCACGAAACCGAGCAGCTATGAGTAAGTGCGGAATAGATATCCGCGGTCGATCAAGGAAGTTGTATTTAAATTACCGTACTACCGACGAAATTCGCAAGCAAGCCGTGGCCTTGCTGGAAGGATGCGAAATTGACGATCTGGACGGCGGGCACGATGAAACAAAACGCTATAAATCACTTTCCCACGGCCCCAAACCTCAAGTTCTGACGTTTAAAGGCATCGAGCAGGCGACTGAAAAAGCTCTCGAGTTAAGCCGCAGTTGGATAGAGCAAGGAGGCGACCAGGGCTCACCTTCTGTTTGCGTGATTGCACACACCAAAGACGTAAGAGATTCGGCTGCCAAGGTATTTTCTAAGTCCGGGATGAAAACCGCTGTTATCGATGAAGCCCACAACCTGAACAATGACCAGGCGACGGTTTACTTTTCGACCATGCACCGCGCTAAAGGTCTGGAATTTGATCAAGTCATAGTTATCGGACCTTCAGAATATCTTGGTGATCCATCTGAAACAGACAGTAAGCGTAAGTTGCTGTATGTGGCGATGACGCGAGCTAAAAAAGAAGCCGCTTTGATATTGATTTAATGGAGTTGGACTTCACCCTGGTTGGACGACAGTTCTCATTGCAAGCACCAAACGTACGCTTGCTCAATGTGGTTGGCAGCCTCTTCTGACAGATAGCGCGCTTGAGGCTTGATGCCCACCCTTCCTAGGTCAAGTCGGTCAGCGTCCCAGCAGCTCTGAATGGTGGCGTCTGGGTGGATGCCGCCGTCACTGTGCCCGCGCATGGCAAGGCACAGCGTGTCTAACTGGTCGGCATTCAAGTCAAAGAAGGTGCGATTCAATGACGACGCATACTCAGCAGCCCTGCTCCCATGATGCGGGTCTATCCACTCGTTTTCTCGTTGGCTGTCATGCAAAAAGGCAAATAGTTCAACGACCAGCAAATCAGCCCCAGTGGCCTTGCCTACCGTAAAGGCATGGCTGCGCACCCGTGCCCAGTGGCTGGGGCCATGCACCCCGTGGCGGCTGATCCGAAACTGGCCAAGCACAGCTTTGAGCAGCCCGCTTCTGTCAAACAGCGGCAGGTTTTCAGGGCCGTTCGGTGAGAGCAAATCGAGCTTTGAGTTCATAAATCCAGTATGGGTAGCCAAGATCTTTAGTCACCCCTCTGCACCGCCGCACTCCATCCCACAATCGTGAAGTTTTGGGGTACTTCAGGCGATTTCCCCAGGGTCAGGTTGTTCAATAGCCCCAGCAGTTCCGTGTCTGTGCCGCGATTCTCCACCAAGGCGTTCACTTCCAAATAAAACGACATGGCCTGGCCGGCGCGGTTCATCTGGGCGACCTGGGCGGTATAGGCCTCTGGCAGCTCAATAGTGCCGCATATCCATGCAGGGCCTGTCCCTGTTTCGTACTGGTAATGGGGCCGTACAGTCATGGCTGGTTTGATGCCCTGTTCTACGTATGACATGAGAGTAAGCTCACCCGCAAGCTTCAATTCCTGGTCGACTCTGTAATACGGCACAAATAGCAGGTCATTGTCAAAAACCCACTGGCCGCGCAGGTTGTAAGAACAGGATGCGCTAGTCTCGCCCTTGTCCTGGAACATCAGAAGAGACCTGTTGTGTAAAGCGTTTTGCAAGTCTTGCTCAAAGTGAACGGTGTAAGAGCTGCTCATGGCTTGTTGCGCCCTCTTCCTTCGGTTGTTTTCTTTCTTAAAAACGAAGGCATGGGTGAGTCGGTTTCGTCTGCGCAAAAAGCCATCTCTTCTTTGGCCACCAGGCGGCGCGACATTTTTTCGGAAGAGAAGACGACTTCTTTCATCATCATCTCCAGGTCATCGGCGGCCAACCGGCGCAGTTGCGCGAGCTTGGCGTTAAGCCAGGGGTGGGCCCCAAAGCGGGCATCCATGTCGCCCAGGGCTTTGTCTGTAGCGGCGCGGTCGCCTTGCTTAGCAATGCGGCGCAAGGCTTGCGATGCCTTGGCAAAAGCCAGCTCAAGCAGGCGACGCTCTACGGTTTCGTCTGCGCTCATGCCGGCTGTAGCGGGTGCGCTCATAGCTGGCAGTTGCAGCATGGCGGCAGTGGCGACAAGCTCGGTGCCTTGCATGTCTGTGCCGCTGATAGTGGCTACCAGCAAGTCACGCAGGCTGCCGGCCTCAGACGGGCTGACATGCAGGCGGAGGGCCAGCCAGGTTTCTGCACCCCATGCCAGGTCTGTCATCGGGTAGTTGCCGTTGGCGTCGCAAGGGGCGTCACTGATCATCTCAATGATGACGCCGGCTGCGGGCACCAGCTTGAGGCTGATGCGCCGCAGGTACATGGCTTGCAGCAGCGAGAGTTCTTCTTCAAAGCTGTCGTACAGGTCTGCCGCTGTCTGGCCGTAGTAGTGCTGGCCGCCGCCTTCGCGGGCCATGCCGATCATCAGGTCTTCATTGAAGTTGCGCCCCAGGCCGACGGTGGTGGTGCTGACCCCCAGGCCCAGCAGGCGTTTGCAATGCGCCTGGATGATGCCTGGGTTGGTTTCGCCGTGGTTCACGCAACCGTCTGACAGCAGCATGATGCGGGTGATGCTGCTGCTGTCGCCGCCTTCAAGCTGCTGTGCGCCGGCTTCCCAACCGCCAAAGAGGTTGGTGCTGCCGCCGCTTTCTACGCCGGCCAGTGCTTGCTGCACCTGGCTGACAGAGCGCATGGCTTGCAGGGGGTGCAAAACATCGACCCGGTTGTCATAGACCACCACGCTCAGCTGGTCTTGCGGTGTGAGGTGGCTGGCAATGTGCATGACGCAGCGAATAGCTTCGTCCAGCGGCTGCCCGCTCATGCTGCCCGAGCGGTCTACCACCAGTGCCAGGCGTTTGGCTGTCTGCGGGGTGTTGTCTTGCAAGGGTTGGTCTGGCGCCTGCAGCCGGACCAGCACGTCCAGCGTGCCGCCTTGGGCCGGAACTGCCGCTTTGAGCGGCGACAAAAGAAGAGTGGGTGTTGGCATGTTGTAGCTCCTTGGTTAACTTGTGGTGGGTTGTGGTTGTGGTGTGGTGATGACTTGATAAAACTGTGATGAAGCTGCCCTACTCCCAGTCACCCAGGGGCTCCATGTCTGTCTTGTGCTGGGGGCACAGCGGCGGGCCGAAACTTAAATACTTTTTGAGCATGGGCACCTGGTAGCCGCACTGGGTGCAGCGCGCGCGGGGGCGGTTTGCCCGGGGGGCTTTGTGCATGGAGACGTTGAGGTGCCCGTGTGGGTACGGGCCAAGCTGCTCAAGCAATGCGAGCAACTTGGCCTTGAGCTCTGGCCCGGCGCCGGCGCTGCGCATGGGCCCTTGCATGCCCATCTTGAGGGCGATTTTTTTGAACTCTTTGCCGTGCTTGTGCTGGCAGTCGTCTACCGCGTGCACCAGCTCGTGGGTCAGGGTGTCAATGACATCAAAGGCGCTAGACAGCGTGGGTGAGATGAAAATCTGATTGACTTCATTGGCCGCGCTTTTTTTAGACCAGCATTGGCCAATGTGCCCGCTTCGCACGCCGGTGCTTGTAAAGCCGCAGGACACCTGGCAGTCGGGCACCACAAAGTTTTTGGCGGCAAACATGGCGCGCAAATGGGTCACGGCAGCTTGTAGCCAGCTTTCGCGGGTTGGGTGGGTGGTGGTCACTTCATTCATTTGCCAAAACCTGTGCTGAAGTTCGTCTGTTGTGATTGACAAAGTACGCGCCGATTTGCCCTTGGCGCTTGATGGCATAACCGAGCCGGTGCTCTTGCGAACCCGATGACAGCGTGCGTTGGGCGCTGAAGCGCCAGATTTCGTCGCCGGGTTGCAAGGTATCAGTGAACTTTTGCCAGGCGGCATGGGCGTGGCCAAAAGGCACTTGCGGGGCAGCGCCCAGCGGGTCGTAGACCAGCTCGCGGTGCGCGATGTCGGCCAGGCTCATGCGCTCCAGCAGGTCTGAAGGCTTGAGCTTGAAAGTGTCGGCTTCTTCGCGCTTTACGCGGTCACGTTGTTTAGCCATGTCTTGCAGCTTCATCGCCAGCCCGAAAGGCCAGAGCAGCATCACACCCACAGCGGTCAGCGCGGGGGCGACAAGCCCTGAAAGGATGCGGTAACGCAGCGTTTTGCGTTCGGGGTGCAGCGCGTCCATGATGGGGCTTGACCCGGCAAGCCGGGCGCTGTCAGAGCGTCGGTTGTCAATCAGTAAAACCAGCAACACCAACACGCCCAGGGCCAGGTAGGCATACAGATAGTTCATCATGACTCGTTTGGCTTTGCTGGCGCGCTGTTATGGCGCAGGGTGGTTTGCGTCACAACGCCTTGGTCAAAGTCAATCAGCAGGTCTTGCTCATAAGTGCTGCCGTAGCCGCCATGCACGTATTGAAGTAACTCGCCCATCGGCAGGCGCACCTGGCCGGTGTACCAATGCGCAAACACGCGGTCTGGGAAGCCGGGGAAAAACGTTTCCAGCGACGCCGGCTGTCCGCCCTCTAAGTTGCCGGTGAGCTTGATCAGATAAAGCCGCCCGTCCTGTACGTCCCATTCACCCACGTAGCCCCGCCACAGTGCGGTGCTGCTGAACTCGAAGCCAGGCTTGATGTCAGCCAGCGCAAAGTAGTCGCCCAGCGGCTCTGTGCACATGCGCTGCTTGCGCCCTTGGTAGTGAAGTATTTCGGAGATCTGAGCGGTCATGGTGCTTGTGTCCTGTTGCGATTGGTGCATGGGGGACATCAATGATCGCAAGTACCAAGCTCAGGGCATGAGCCCACAGAAGTGCCGCCGCGGTGGGTAAAAGCTGTATGGGTGTACAGAGTTGCTGGCTCATTTGGTGAGCCTGGGCGAGGCGATATTCGGGTTGTGAGAAAACTTTATGGCGACGCAAGCATGCCGGACCTAGGGACCGGACTTCGCACATAGCCACCATCATGGCGGACTTCTTAAAAAATGAATGGTATGGTTTATGGGTGGCAGATAACTAACATCACATGAGATAGAAACTGCCACTCTCGCGCCAGGCTAAGCGCAGACATGACTTCTTAAAGCCAACAAAGCCCAAAGTAACCGTATACGTTAGGTAACCATATGACCATAACAAATGAAATTGCAAGTTTCTTCAATATTTCAAGTGCACTTGTTTTACCTATTGGAATCTCGGCTGCAATTTTGGTGTCTGCAGCATTGCTCTATTTTTGGTGGGCCTCAAAGATCAAAGAAACCGAAGCGATCTTGCGCAAATTGATCAAGTCCATCGAACAACCTGGCATGACCGGATTGGAGTCCCTCGAATCAACAATCCAGACAACAAAAGATCACCAGCTGAAAAGTCTGCTCTTAGAAACCAGAGACAACTTGGTTGAAATTGAAGGCGATATTGGAAAAGAGTTTTACAGCTTGAGAAACTATGCCGACATCTGGACAGCAAGAGGTGTTTTGACGGGAAGGATGAATCTCTCCCTATTTGAGACGATGCCGAATATTTTGATCGGCGCTGGCTTGATGTTCACATTCATATTTTTGGCCTGGGCGCTGACTGATGCAGGCCGAGCAATGGATAACAACTCCGAAAGAGATGCTGCGATGAAGTCACTCATCGCAAACGCAGGTGGCAAATTCATTACCTCGATCATTGGACTGTTTTGTTCACTTTCATGGAACTGGCGAGCAAAGGTAAAAATTGACGAACTGCAAGGCAGGATGTTCGAACTTCATGCTGCATTAAGAAAAATCGCACCCGATACAGCAGCACAAGCCATCGTAAAACGACAGCATTCAATTTTCAAAGAGATGCTCGCTGAGAGTCGCGAGCAGGTTGGTCAATTGAAACGGTTCGAAACTGACATTGCGGTTGCAATCGCAAAGGCAATTGGAAACGAGCTACAGCCATCATTCAAAACACTAGGAACAGAACTTGTTGATGCCATAAAAGAGTTGACCAATCGTATTGGCAATATGAACGAAGACGCGCTACAGAAAATGATCGCGCAGTTCATTGAGGAGTTCAGGGGCACATCTTCAGCTGAGATGCAGGAATTCAAGAATGTTCTTGCTCAGTTGGCAAAAAATCTTGAGGCGGCTGGCGTAAAAATAGGAACTGATCTTGGGAACGCTGGCGCATCCTTCGGGTCGGCAGCTGGCAACCTCGAAACCGCAATTACAAAAACGCAGGAGACCGTTGAACAGCTGGATTCAAGCCTTCAGCGTGCAGGCGCTGTAGTCTCCGAAGGATCGGACAGATTTGAAATTGTTTCAGACAAACTTTTCACAAACCTAAGAGCAGTCGACGGAATTCTTGTAGGCGTAGACGCGTTCATCGAGAAGATCCAAAAAAACATAGGAGCATTGAACAATATTTCAGACTCCCTTGATGACACAGTCGAGTCCCAGAGAGCCATAACAATTGAGTTTCGCGATGCCATCCCGAAGATGTCTAAAGCGCTTTCAGATGCAGTGTTGGAAATTAGCCAGAGTTCGAATGCTGCCGCAGAGGCCCTTACAGCGGTAAGAACTGAGCTTGAGAAAACAACAGGCTCGATCGATCAAACGGTTGTATCGTTAAGTACTGGGGTCGATCAGTACACAGAAAAAGTGAAGGCCCTACATCTTGTTTTGGACGAAAAGATTGGTGACGCCATATCGAAAATAGGGTCTGCTGTTATGGGCCTGAGCGATGCCATCGACGATTTAGTCGAAGCCTTGCCCAATAAATAAGTTAGCCGCAAATGCTTTTTATCCCCCCCCCAGCAAAAGCTGACCGAGAAGAAGTAGAAGAGGCTGGTTATTTAGCGTCAGCAAGTGACCTCATGGTTGGTCTACTCTTCGTCTTCATCATCATGGTGGTTATCCTTTCTCAGCGGGTTGAAGATGGTAAGGTCGGAACTAAAAAAGCTGATCCTCTTGAATCAGCCGTGCGAACAATCGGTAAAAAAATCCAGCAGTCCGGGGTCCCCGTGGTGATTGACCCTGCTTCAGGGGTCATCACACTGCCAGCCGACACACTCTTCCCTAAAGGTCTTGCTGAGCTAAATTCAGGTGGAATAGAAGTCCTAGGTAGAGCGAAAGTGGCATTGAACAGCATATTACCTTGCTACATTTATTCTGAACGCAAGAACAGAAGCAATTGCCCATCAAACCCAAACGAGGTTGAGATCGAAACAATCTTCATTGAGGGACACACAGACTCGACACCTCTTCAACGCGGTATATATACCAACTGGCATCTGGGACTTGATCGAGCCCGTGCCGTTTACGATGTGCTCACAGTCGGTTCAATGCAAGAATTCAAAAATGAGCGATCGCTTGATGTGGTTGGCATAAGCTCCTATGCAGACAAACGTCCCAACAAGGACGACCCGAAAGACGATGCAAAAAATAGACGTGTAGAACTTCGCTTTGTTCTTGCCTTCAAGCCGCAAGTGAATAAATCTGCACCAGACATCAGAAGCGTCCAAGATAAGCTTCAGAAATCGATGAGCACCAAATGAGCTTCAACGGCTTTCCAACGGAACTACCAATGATCTCAAAGGCGGTTCTCAGCCTTCTCACTGAGGCCGTTGGACCGCCGCCTGACATGCGATCTTTAGGGCAAAAGACACTGGAAGCATTTTTAAGCAGTCCGAATGATTTTGACAGCATTCGAAAGCGCGACTGGCGTCACGTCCCTTATGCCATTTGGATTAAAGATGCTGGAGGATTGCTCAACATTCCCGAAGCAATTGATCGGTACCTGAACCTGGAATTGCCCAAGGCACTGACCGAAACACGCCGCCCTCTCAAATGGGGACGGCCCTTGGTGTTTATCTACATTGAACAGTACAACCCAAATGATGCGCTTTTTAAAACGATTTCAAAACACACCAAAGATTTTTTCAATTCGCCAAAAATTGATCACGCCTCCAACATAGTCGGACTAGCACGAAGCCTCAATCTTTTCGACGTCTATGAAGGGCCAAGGAAGACTGCTGAATCGATAGCGTCTTCAAGACGGACGCTACGGGAGTGGATACAAGTTCACGAATTGTGGCCCAGCTTCGGAACCAGTCCGTTCGCAGAGGCTGCCTTCAACTCATTCCTACAGTCCAGTGAAGATCTCCGGCGCAGTAATGACTTTATCAACACAATTGTCGAGTGGAGCGTAACCGATAGAGGTGACCTTCGTTATTCCGCTTCTCGCGCGAAATTGGCAGAGGCTTTACTTTTGCCTTGGCGATTCAACCAACCTAATGATTTAATACAAAGCCGCCTGATCGCCTTTTTGCTGAAGCACTATGGCGATCCGCGCATTGGGAAAAACCTATGGCATGGCGTTAGCGCTGAAGCTATCAGGGTTCTGATTGGATGGATCAACGGTAGGACTCTCGAAGCGTTCTTTCGCATATTGCAAGAAACTGCTGACAGCATTTGGCAGTACCGTCAGAAATTCTGGACAGCTTATTTCAAAGCTGGACACGTTGATGAGGCATGGGTAGCTCTTGGACCAGATGCGGCGGCAGTTCTCAGACGCCTAGATGATACGAAACAGCTCAAGTACGCGAACCTACTTGGTTCGGAATCGTCTCAAAGCATTCTCCTCATTCGCATAGGTCAAATCATTTTTTGTGAATGGAGCCATAACGGTCGGCTTAGGGCACAGCGAATTGACTCGCCCGTGTCCCCAGCTATGTACAAGACCTACTACAACTCCGAGTCCCTTCGATTTCAGTCCTTGGATTTCAACGACGGTCTAACGCAAGATCCTGGCCTAGTGCATTTCAGTTCAAAAAATGGCGGGTGGCAGGATCGAGCCCGCTTATTCATACAAAAGCAAATTGGGATACGCATCACCCAGGCAGAGGTAACTCGATGAAAATAACCATCACAAATAATTTCATTCAATTTGAGTTTCCACAGTCTTTGGATTTGTGGGCAAGCACTGCAAAAGGTGACAAGCTTGCATTGGCCGCAAGACTGCTTGCTGACTGTGAAGCTTCGCAAATCCCTTCTTCTGCATCAAAAGTGCAACTTTCTGCCAAGCTGGTTGCCGCATGGCCTGAATCACTCGCTGTCATCGCTGGGCTGCCGCGAAACTGCCCATTCGGCTGTGACCTGCGCTTGTCGAGTGGACTTGGCCAGACAGGAACAACACTTTCCGTCCGCTGGTTAAAGCCTTCAACGTCAGTACCCTTGAGTCAAGCCCCTGTTCTTGATGGCTTGTTGATCTCTTTAGGCGCACACACTTTTCGACTTCAGGAACCGTATTTCTCGGTGCTTGAATTGGTTGAAGAATTTAACGAAGCTGGGAGAACTGACCCCCAAGAGCAATTCAGAATTTGGGCACATATTAGATCTGCGCTTGGCGAAAATGCCGTCGGCAACGTTACCGATTCTTTCTTGCGTATTTTCCGTGTTACCAGTGCTGATTCATTGACATTTTCATTCACAACTGATGCGAATGGAGACCTACAAATTGATCCAGTTTTACTCACATCACAATTCAATATTGATGACGGAACGACTGGCAAGGTTCGTGCTCTCCTTGAGTCTGAAGAAGCAACATTAATTTCTCGACTGGACAGCCTATCTTCCGGGGCAAGCTCATTTCCGCTCTCAAATGGCACCTATGTGGTTGTGGATGAGCGTCTTCAAAAGGCTCTTGCAGCAGTCAAGGTACTGCGAAAAGCATCGCCCGAGGAGCGCAAGCGAGCAGTGCTTCATCCAGAAGCAGTTATCGCTGAAATGATGGGAGAGGACAGCGACACGCAAGCCCTGCCACCCGTTTTCATTGAAACTGAAACCTATTCAGAGCGTGTGCTTGATGTTGCTGAGTGGGTTGCGCCCATCATCCCTTGGATAAAAGTTGAAAGCCAGCAATGGCTACCCACCGACACATTTGGTTTTCGTGTTGGCGCCGCAGAAATTGCGCTTACTGAAACAGACCTCGAGGCTGCCATTCACCAAGTACAAACTGCAATTGAAAAGGGCGAGAAAACCGCATTGGTCAATGGTCAAGATGTACCGGCAACCGCTGAGACTGTTTCATCGTTGACGGAATTGAGAGATGCTATAACTTCAAGAAAGGACCCATCATCAAAAGGTGAAAAATCCAAAATTTCTAAAAATGTTCTGATCATCAAAACAAATTTTGAGGACTCAGATTTTGTCCACACATCAGTGTCCAATAGGCCTGGCACCATCGGGCTCCCTGATTCTTTGAAGACCCTGCCTAAACAACATCAAATTGATGGCCTTACTTGGTTGCAATCACATTGGACAGCAGGTTCAGTAGGTGCCTTGTTGGCTGACGACATGGGCTTGGGTAAAACTTTCCAAGCGCTTGCTTTTTTGGCATGGCTAAGGGAGCAGATGCATTCGGGACTGATTGCAAAACGGCCAATTTTGATCGTCGCACCGGTTGGTCTACTTCGCAACTGGGAGGCAGAACATGCATTGCATCTTTCAACCCCAGGGCTAGGTGATGTAGTCCGCGCCTACGGGGATCACATCAAGTTTTTGAAAAAAGGCTCGCACAAGCAAGGTAATGCTGGTCTGGACTCGGCCCAGCTTAGCTCTGCCGATTGGGTGCTTGCAAATTACGAGGCTATCTCGGACTACCAATTGACATTTGGAGCCATCAAATTTGCTTGTGTAGTCTTCGACGAAGCTCAGAAGATTAAAACGCCCTCTGCGCGGATGACCCACGCCGCCAAAGGCCTGAACACTGATTTCGTCTTGGCAATGACTGGTACACCTGTTGAAAATCGCTTAGCTGATCTCTGGTGCATATCCGATGTAGTTCAACCGTCTTCCCTTGGATCCATCAAAGAATTCAGTGCCAAGTACGAAGGTACGGACTCTGCTGAAGCTGTCAAAGGACTAAGAGCAAAAATCTGGCAAGAAGAATCAGAAATACAAGACAAGCCTCCACTCCTGATGCTTCGCAGGTTAAAAAATGAAAAGCTCAAAGGCTTGCCTGCCAAACACGAACACGTCATCCGAAAGGACATGCCTGCTGAACAGGCTCAAGCCTATAGCCATGCTATTGCACTTAAGCAAATCAAGGGCCCTCAGGGTACTTTGGGCACGATCCAGGCCTTGCGTGCTGTCTCTCTGCACCCTGACCTTTACCATGGGACATCTCACGATCTGTCCCCTGAAAAATCAGCAAGATTTCTCGTTGCTTTAGACGTCTTGGACAAGTGCTTTGAGTTGAAAGAAAAAGCGTTGATTTTTCTGGAGTCACTGGAGTTACAGTCGGCAGAACAGCTTCCACTGATTCTTCAGCAGCGGTACAAGTTATCTAAGCTGCCGCTGGTCATTAATGGTGAGGTCAACACTTCGATAAGACAAGACCGTGTTGATGACTTTCAAGGTCGAGACGGATTTGACGTGATGATTCTTTCCCCTAAGGCGGGTGGAGTCGGCATCACATTAACGGCCGCAAACCATGTGATTCATCTCTCTAGGTGGTGGAACCCTGCGGTGGAAGACCAGTGCTCGGACCGCGCTTACCGAATCGGGCAAACCAAAGACGTTCACATTTACTACCCCATGGCGATCAATCCAGATGAACCGGAGAGCAGTTTTGACCTGAAGCTTGACGAATTGATGACTCGAAAGCGTGTATTGAGCCAGCAGCTTTTAGCGCCACCAACAATCACCAAACAAGACTACGAGTCCCTTCTTGGCCAGATCAAGGGTTAATCTAAAAAGAGCCAAAGCCGAACTTTTTGATTCACTGCCACTACCGGTTAAAGATACGCAAGAGGATCTTTCAAATAGCCCATTAATGATGCCGGGCTTGAGGCCCATCATGTGAGCCTGAACGCCTTAATAACGTGAGCGCTTCAATTCACCCACAAGAAGAAAAATTTACAAAGTAGAAGCACAAGACATGAGTCCAGACTTGCTGAAATGCTGGTAAGCGGCCGACATTCACATCGACAAGCAAGTGCAAGGTGGTGTGCAGTCGTGGCTAAAAGCTACCCCCTACCCTCTGTTTCTGGAACATCTTTCGTTTCGTCTCGGCAATCAGGTCTTCTTTGTACGTTTAGAAGACGAGGACATCACCTTTTTCGGGTTACCTGCCAAGTAGCCAGTGCCACCCATGGGGGCCTGCGGCAGGCCGTCGATGCCGATCTTGTATTGCACGACCAGGGTTTCAAGCCTTTTTTCGGTGGTGTCGGTGGCCGTATTTATCCCTGGTTGGCTTGTGATCTTGCGCCCAAAGGCTAAGACACCATGGCTTTGTCCAACAACTTCAGGCCCATCGCCTCCTGCCTGGCGCCCCGGGCAGCACGTAACTGAAAACGCGTTTCGGCATCAAACTCAGCCAGCATGACCGTGGTCATGTCGTCGATCAGACGGTTCAATGGCGTGCCACGGCTCTTGGCCAGTGCTTTGAGGCGGCGGTGTTTTTCGTCAGGCAGGCGTACGGTCAGGGCGGTCATGTCAAAAGCTCCTTCAAAAAGTCTTCGGGTGAAATCACCCGCAATGCGCCAAAACGCAACTGAGCACCCTGCAAGTCGCGCAAATTGCGGGTGACGATGGCGTCAGCATCACCCGCCACGGCAAGTTCTATCAAATGGTTGTCCGATTCATCTTGCAAATTGGGGCGCCACAAAAAGTAAACACGCGTCCACTCGCACAGCGCCAAATAGCTGTCCAGCAAGGCGTTACGCTCTTGTGCGTTCAAGCGGCTGTTGACGAACAGGGCATCACGCGCCAGCACCGCCTCAAACTCCCTGAACAAGGTTTCACCCATCAGCGGCACTACCCGGCGCTCCAAACAAGCCCGAATCACCCCGTTGGATGCCCCCACTCCAAGGCAAGCACCCACAAAAACGTTGGTATCGATCACAACACGCATGGTTTGATGGTAGCAAATTTGCCACCAAAAAGCGAGCCGATGAACGACAGACGTCCCCCACATCACGTGCCCGCTCAGTCCTGCAACAATACGAATATTTCGTACCACTAAACCCGCCGCTAACCCGCATGGATGCTGGGTTTATGGGGTTTATCAGAGGCGACTAATTAGGGCCACTCACGAACGAGGCAAACTGCTTTAAGAATTCAGCCGCCAAGCGTTCATTCACTCGACTTTGACGTTGGCCTTTTCAACGACGCGTTTCCAGCGCTCGATGTCGGACTTGATCTGCACCATCATTTGCTCGGGCGTGCCGCCCATCATGCGGGTTCCGTCAGCCTCGAATTTGCTTGAGGTGACCTTGTCAGACAAGATGGCGTTGACTTCGGCATTAAGAAAGCTGACAACTTGGGCGGGGATGCCCTTTGGACCGGCCAGCGCCTTCCAGTCAAACACCTGAAAAGCGGGGTAGCCCAGTTCGGTGAAAGTCGCAAGCTCGGGCATGGTTGTCACCCGCTGGTTACCTGCCACGCCAAGGCCAATGACACGATTGCTCTTGACAAAAGGTGCACCAAAGGTCGCGCTGGTCAACATCATGTCGATCTGATTGCCAATCACATCGTTGAAGGCCTGAGAAGACCCTTTGTAGGGGACGTGGGTGAGCTTGATGCCAACGATGAACGCAAGCTCTTCCATGCCCAGATGGGCGATGGACCCTATGCCAGCTGAGCCGTAGGTCAGTTTGCCGGGATTTTTTTTCGCGGCTGCAATCAGGTCGTTCAAGGTCTTGATGGGGGAATTCGATCCGACGATGACCAGTGCCGGGTCGCGTGAAATCATGGCGATCGGCTGCATGTCTTCAATCGGGTCGTAAGGCAGTTTGCTCACTGCCGCCTGAATGGGATAGGTGCTCGACATGTTCAGCAGCGTGTACCCGTCCGGTGCCGACTTGAGGACGAAGTCGGACCCGAGAATACCGCCCGCGCCGACCTTGTTTTCTACAACCACGGTTTGGCCTACACGCTCAAACAGGCGCTGAGACAGAAAGCGGGCCATGGTGTCGCCACCGCCGCCAGCAGCAAATGGGACGATGAATCGGATGGGTTTTTCAGGGTACTTCCGAGGTTGAGACCGCGCCGGAAGCGTTGCCCACGGCGTGGCCATTGGCAGCACGGCTGACGACCAACGAAAAAATGTTCTGCGGTTTGGCATTCAGGTCTCCTCTGGCTATTTATCCAAGACTGCCGCGCAGGTGTGCCAGCAAGGTGGTACGGCTGCGCCGCACATGCGCACGCATGGCTATTTCAGCCCCATCGCCGTCACGTTGGTGAATGCTTTCAATGATGGCGCGGTGTTCGGCGTGGGTCATGGCTGGGTTCGAGCGTGCCTCGGCAGCACGAAAACGGAAAAATCGCAGCAGTGAATACAGGTCTTCGCACAAGAGCTGCGAGATGCGCTGGTTACGGCTTCCAATGGCAATATTGCGGTGAAAGTCCTGGTCTGGACCGGCGTCAAATACGCCAAAAGGAACTGTCTGCCGGGTATCAATGGCTTCCAGACCATTGACCATGTCGCGCAGGGCCTGTATTTCGGATGAGGTCATGTTCTCGGCCGCCAATCTGGCCGCCATGCCCTCAAGGGCCTCGCGCGTCACCAGCAATTGCTCAAAATCGTCCAGCGTGGGCGCAATCACGCGCACACCGGCGTTAGGCGTGCGCTCGAGCAGACGCCGCCCTTCAAGAATACGGATCGCCTCGCGCAGCGGTCCGCGGCCCACGCCCATGGTTTCCGACAGCGTGGCCTCTGGCAGCTTGGCACCGGGTTCAAGATCTCCGCTCAGGATCATGCGTTCGAGTTGCACCACGACCTGGGCCGCCAGATCAGCCAACGCATCGCGGGGTTTGAAGGCTGCAACGGCCATCTTCAGCGACCGGTTCTGGTTGCAGGCGCGAGCGTTTCCGTGGCGTAGGCCCAGGGGCGGCGCAGGCGGTCAGCTTGACGCCATTCGGCAATGACGTTGTGCTGAGCCAGCGTTTGCTGGATTTCGTCCACACCCTGCAGCAGCATCTGGCGCAGGGTTTCGGGCGCCTTGAACCGAAAAACGTGATGGGTATCAGGCAGCGTCACGATTTGCCGCTGCAAATCCACCGCCACCTGCTGGCGTCCGGCGCTCGCGTTCACGAGGTCGGCCATCTGCCGGACCTCGTCAAGCGGCAGCACAACCGGGAGCAGGCCATTGCGAAAGCAGTTGTTGAAAAAGATACCGCCAAAGGACGGCGCAATCACCGCGCGAAAGCCAAACTCGCGCAGTGCCTTGGGTGCACGCTCGCGCGATGATCCGCAACCAAAATTGCGATCCGCCAGCAGCACCTGGGCGTTGCAGTAAGGCTCCTGGTTCAATATAAAAGCGGGGTTGGCGCTGCCATCGGGCAGGAACCGCGCGTTCGCGAACAGGTGCGCACCATAGCCCTTCGCGTCGGTGCCACCCAGGTAGCGCGCCGGAATGATTTGGTCTGTGTCGATGTTGATTTGCATCATCGGTGCGGCGATGCCGCTGATGGATTCGAAAATTTCCATACCCTAGACCTCCGAGGCACTGGCAATGCAGCCAGCGATAGCCGACGCCGCCACCGTCGCCGGGCTCGCCAGATGGGTACGGGTATCCGGACCCTGTCGACCCTTGAAATTCCGATTGGTGGTACTGATGACGCGCAAATTGGCGAAGCGGTCGTCGCCAATATGCCCGCAAAAGCCGCAGGCCGACGCGTGCCACTCAAATCCTGCATCCTTGAAGATGCGATCAAGGCCTTCGGCTTCTGCCGCGCGCTTGACGGCCGTTGAGCCGGGCACACAAATGGCCTGCACGCCTGGCATGACCTTGCGCCCCTTGAGCACAGCGGCAGCAATGCGCAGATCCGACAGCCGGGCATTGGTGCAAGAGCCAATGTAAGCCACGTCAATCGGAACACCGGCAAGCGACATGCCGGCGGTCAACTGCATGTAATCAAGTGCCTGTTGCGCATCAAGCTGTGCCTGCGCATCGCGTTCTGCCGACGCGGCGGGCACCGCGGCATCAATGAATGCGACGTGCTGCGGGCTGGTGCCCCATGTCACCATGGGTGTGAGCAGGGAGCAGTCGACGCGAACTTCCGCATCAAACACGGCGCTCGGGTCTGTCCGCAGCGCAAGCCAGTAAGCCGCGGCCGCGTCCCAGGCAGCACCTTGCGGCGCAAATTCGCGGCCCGCCAGGTAGCGCAAGGTCACCTCGTCCGGCGGCACAAAGCCAAATTTGGCAGAGAACTCAACCGCCATATTGCAAAGGGTCAGACGCCCCTCGATCGGTAGCGCGGCAATCACCGGGCCGGCAAACTCAACGGCATACCCAATACCGCCATTGGCACCCATCTGCCCGATCAATGCAAGGATGAGGTCCTTGGCATACACGCCACGCGGCAGCTGGCCTTCAAATGAAACACGCATGGTCTTGGGTTTGGTCTGGGCCAGCGTCTGCGTGGCCAGCACGTGTTCTGCTTCGCTGGCACCGATGCCCCAGGCCAGAGCGCCAACGCCCCCGACCGTACAGGTATGACTGTCACAGCAGACCAGCGTGGTGCCGGGCAGCGCAATGGCGAGTTCGGGCGCGACCACGTGGGCGATGCCCTGCCGCTCGTCGTCGTAGTCTATAAAGTGAAATCCGTACTTGAGCGAGGCCTCGCGAGTCCCCTGAATCATGGCGGGCCCGCTGACCGACACCGAATCTGTCGGCCCGCGGTCTGGCCGTGTTGAGATCAGATGCTCGATGACCGTGAACACCTGGCCACGACTATCGGGCTGATGCCCACCTTCGGCCAACGCCCTCACCGCCTGGCTGCCGCTAAGTTCGTGCAGCACCAACCGGTCAATCTGTATCAAGGCCAAATCATCGCCCAGCATGGTGATCTGATGGTCGCGCCAGACCTTGTCGAAAAAAGTTTCGGGGGTTGCCATGGTCAGACTGCCCGTGCGCCGTATTTGTCGGCCAAGTGGTTGTAGTGCGCGGCGTCCACCATCTGCTGGCGCTCCTTGAACATCATGAGTTGGTCTTCCATGCCGGCAATGGAGCCGTTGTCGTGCAGGTGTTTCAGCGACTTCTCCATGGCCTGAAGCGCGGCCTGCAGGGCAACGTTCGCATAAACGATGGCTGCAAACCCCATTTTGGCGAGCTCGTCGCGATGCAGCAGCGGCGTCTTGCCACCCACCACAAGGTTGCAGATATGGATGCCCGGCACCTCCCGAGGGATGGCCGCCAGTTCTTCAACATTCAAAGGCGCCTCAATGAACAAAAAGTCGGCACCCGCCTCCTGGTAGGCACGGGCACGGTCAAGCGCACCCTGCAGGCCTTCAACCGCGCGCGAGTCGGTGCGGGCCAGAATCATCATGTCGCCGTCAAGCCTGGTGTCGACAGCAGCCTTGATCTTTTGCACCATCTCGTCTTTGCTGATGATGTCCTTGCCTTCGAAGTGCCCGCAGCGCTTGGGGAACGTCTGATCCTCAAGCATGATGGCGTTGGCTCCGGCCCTTTCAAGCACGCGCACCGTGTGCACCACACTGATGGCGTTGCCAAAGCCGGTGTCGCCGTCAACCAGCAAAGGAATGCTGACGGCGTCGCGGATCGCCCCCACATGGCCCGCCAGTTCGGAAAGCGAGACCAGGCCAATATCGGGCACGCCCAGATAGCTGTTTGCCACCGCCGCACCGCTGACCATCAGCATTGAATGCCCAGTGACCTCAATCACCCGGGCCGCCAATGCATTACCAGCGCCCGGCATGATGATGCCGGCACCAGGCTGCAAAGCCTGTCGCATGGCGCGGTTCAGTGAATGGTTGTTGCTTGGACCTGTCATGGGGTGTTGCCTTTGGTTGCTTCAGGCCTCATTTTGTTTCGCCGAACCCAACATTGTCAACAATCCAAAGTTTTAGTTGACACAAAATCCATCGTGAAGCTAGGATAGGCTCCCAAAAGCAGCGGTTTGATGATCAACATATCTGCACCGGAGACGCCATGAAGAAATTTAGCATTGCCCCGTCCAACCTCAACAAAGGCCGTTCGCGGGTTCGCCGCAGGTTCATCCTGCGGGCGATTGTTGCGACCGCTTCAGCCATGACGCTCGGGCTTTCAACGGCTGCCGATCCATTCCCGGCAGCGCCCATCAAGTTGATCGTCCCGTACCCTCCCGGCGGTGCAACCGACACGATCGGCCGTCAACTCGCCATTGAGGCGTCCAAGGCACTGGGGCAACAAGTCGTGGTGGAAAACAAGCCTGGGGCAGCCGGCAATCTGGGGGTCATTGCGACGATCAATGCCGCTGCAGACGGATACACCGTCGTTCTGGCCGGGTCCAACAATGTGGCCGTCGACCCGATTCAGGAAAAATTGCCATTCGTACCCATGCGCGACCTGGTTCCGGTGGCTCCTGTGGTGGCCATTCCCTATGTGGTGGTGGCCAATCCTGCCTTCGCACCCAACACGATCCGCGAGCTGATAGCCGCAGCAAAGGCCAATCCGGGCAAGATCAATTTTGCGTCTTCGGGTGCTGGCGGACCACCCCATTTCGCCAGTGAGTTGATCAAGTCACAGGCTGGCCTGGACATGCAGCACGTGCCTTACAAGGGTGCGGTTCCGGCCTTTACCGACGTTGTGGGTGGACAGGTGCAATTCATCACGGGTGATATCAACACGGCCATGCCGTTCCTGCAAAGTGGCCGACTCAAGGCCATTGCGACGACCGGCAAAGAACGGCTGGAACTTCTGCCCAACGTACCCACCGTTGCCGAAAGCGGCCTTCCCGGCTATGAGTCAGAAGGCTGGTTTGGCGTATTTGCGTCGTCCAAAACACCGCCCGAGATCGTCGCGGCCCTGACGCGCGGTTTTGTCAAGGCCACCCAGGAGGCCGATTTCAAGAAGCGCATGGGCGTCTTGGGCGGCCGCGTTTTGTCCATGGGCAAGGCAGACTTTGACCGCTACATTGCCAGTGAGACCATCAAACGGTCTAACCTGATCAAATCCAACAAAATCGCCCTTGACAACTGAAGCCTGAACACATGCCAGGCAACGAGGTTTACCCGCAACTTTTTTCATCTTTCACGCTGGCCGGGCGCACACTGAAGAACCGCATCGCGCATGCATCGATCTCGCCTCGCTTCGGGGCGGAGAAAGGAATGCACACGTCCTACTGGCAATATTTTGTCAACCGGGCACGGGGTGGTGCCGGCATGATCGTCACAGACCCACTGGGCATAGCGCCACACCAGAGTAACGAACGCATCGTCGCCTGGAATGACCGCATGGAGGGTGACCTGAAACGCCTTGCCGATGGCGTTGAATCCGAAGGCTGCCTCTTGCTAGGCCAGATCCAGGACAGTGGGCGTGGGCGTCACGTACCAGGGCGGACCTATAACGCTGTAGGCGCCTCACCTTTGCCCGACGACCTGAGCTACACCGTACCGCACCCCATGAGTCACGATGAGATCATGCGGTTCATTGATCTGGCAGCTGCGTCCAGCGCCCGCATGCAACGCTGTGGTTTCTCGGGTATCGAAATCTCGGCCGGGCATGGCCACCTTTTTCATCAGTTTCTGTCGCCGCGCTCCAATCAGCGCGAAGACGCCTGGGGCGGCGATGCGTCCGGCCGGGCGAAGCTGCTGGTGGAAGTGTGCCGGGCCATTCGCGCGGCCTGCGGCGGCGGCTTCATCGTCGGCGTGAAGCTGCCAGGCGACGACGGCATCGCGGGCAGTATCACGCCTGAGCGCGCCGGAGAAATTGCGGCTCACGTCGTGGCTCGGGTGAAAGTGGATTACCTGACGTATGCCCAGGGTACGCACCACCGCACACTGGAGATGCACCTGCCAGACGACAGCACGCCGCGCCTGACCTATATGCCGCTGATCCGGCAATTGCGCACTGCCACACCGGGCGTGCCTGTGATGGCTTTGGGCCGCATCACTGACCCGGCGGAGGCCGAAGCCATTTTGCAGCGGGGCGATGCTGAGTTGGTGGGCTTGGGGCGGGCACTGATCACCGACGCCGCCTGGCCCATCAAAGCCGCCCGCGGCCGCGCCCGGGACATTCGCTACTGCGTTTCGTGCAACACCTGCTGGAAGGCCATCAACTCCAATCGAACACTGGCCTGCGACAACAATCCGCGCCTTTCAAATCCGGATGAATTGGAGGCGCTACCGCGATCCGAACAAAGCCGCAAGGTGGTTGTGGTCGGGGCTGGCGTTGCAGGACTCGAAGCGGCGATGGTTGCGGCTCAGCGCGGCAACGACGTTGTTGTCTTTGGCAGCTCAGATGAGGTGGGCGGCAAAACGCGCCTGCAAGCCAGCATGCCGCTGGGGGAGTCGCTCTCGAGCATTTATGACTACCAGTTTGTTGAAGCCCAAAAGGCTGGTGTCCGCTTCTTACTCGGTCATCTTGCTACTGCGCAGGACATCATCGCGCAAAAGCCTGACCACGTGATTCTGGCAACCGGCGCCGTCATGACCTGGCCGGCAGACCTGCCCGCCAGTTTGCGAGGCACGGACACCATTTCGGACCTGCGCACAGCCATGGAGGGCTTGCAGGGCATCACACAGCGCCAGCGCGGTGCAGCAGTGATCTTCGATTTGGACCAGACCGATGGCACCTATGTTGCGGCCGAGCGGCTACGCGACATTTTTGATCGCGTGGTTATCCTGTCTCCCCGCGAAACCATTGCCGAAGAAGTCGTGCTGGTGGCGCGCCAGCGTATTTTGCGTCGCTTTCACGAGCGGGGCATAGAAGTCATCACTCTGGTACAGCCGCAATGGGGCCCGAGTGTCGAGGACGAAGCCCGCCTGGAATACGTCAGCGTCTTCGGCGGCCCGGTTCATAGCATTGGCAACCTCGCATTTTTTGCCTACGCCTCGCCACGTGCACCTGAAATCGCCTTGCTGCACCCGCTACGAATTGCCGGCATTGACGTGAGGCTTGTGGGAGACTGCAAGATCGCCCGCGATACGCTCGCGGCGACCAGTGAAGGTCATGCCGCAGCAACTCAAATTTCCCTGCTTGCCAGCGCTACATCTCAACCCACTGTTCCCAAGGAAGAAAACATGACAACGCCTGCCCTCGCCATCAACCCCGCCACCACCGCCCTTGTGCTGATCGACCTTCAGCACGGAATCGTGGCCATGAACGTTCATCCGCGCCCAAGCTCTGAAGTTGTTGCCCGGGCTGCCCAAATGGCAGACGCATTCCGCAAGGCCGGCGCGCCGGTCGTGCTTGTGACGGTAGGCAATCTGCCCGATGGCAAAGACGCGCTTTCACCGAAAGTCGATGGCGTTGCGCCACCCGCCACGACCCGCCCCGACAACTGGTCGACGGTTGTGCCCGAGCTGGGCCCGCACGCCACAGACGTGCAAATCACGAAGCGCCAGTGGGGCGCCTTCTACGGCACCGAGCTTGATTTGCAGTTGCGCCGCCGCGGCATCAAAACCATTGTGCTGGCCGGTATATCTACCCATGTGGGTGTCGAATCCACCGCCCGCGATGCCTTTGAGCGCGGCTACGACCAGGTGCTGGTGGAGGACGCCATGGCCAGCCCGTCCGCAGAAGCCCACGCCGGCACAGTGAAATTTGTCTTTCCGCGAATTGGCCTGATCCGAACGACCCAAGACGTGCTTTCAGCGTTTTGATTACCGGCCCTGTCAGCGAGACAATATCGCCGCGTTGCCAAATCCTTGCCTTCACAAGCTAAGGTCTTGACCTGCCGCAGGCATAGCATCCCAGTCTTGGTCCTTGATCAGTGGCTTACTTCCTTGCATCGCAAGCACATCATCAAGCGAATACTTGCGCCTGCCAACAGGCACCAGCATGAATCCATTACCCTCCGCGGTAAAGCTGACCCGCACGCCTGCCTCTAAGCCGAGTGCCTTAACGAGTGAAGCCGGGATTGTCACTGCGACTGAACCGCCCAAAGATCTGAGTGAATTTGACCGAAGTAGGTCGTGCCCTGAGTCAGTTGGGCATTGACCACATCGCCGCCTACTCGCCCGAGGCCCGCGGGCGCAGTGAGCGAGCGTTCCAGACCCATCAGGGCCGATTACCCCAGGAGCTCGCTCTCGCAGGGATCACCGACATGAGCAGCGCCAACCAGTACCTGGACCAGATCTACCGGGCCGCCCACAACCGGGAGTTCGCTGTTGCCAGCGCATTAGTAGGCACGGCCTATGTGCCGTTCATCAGCGGGAACCTACCCGACATCTTGTGCGAGCAGCACGATCGCAGGGTCGACAACGACAACTGCGTGAGCTTTGAAGGCATGAGCCTGCAGATTCCAGCCGACGAGTTTCGCTATCACTATGTCCGCACCAAGGTCAGAGTTCACCGGTATGTCGATGGCACGCTGGCTTTGTTTCACGGGCCGCGAAAATTGGTCAGCTTCAGTGCTACTGGCGTGCTGAGCGCAGAAAGCGAGGTGCTCAGGCTGACCGCGTGAGGGCCGTCAAAGCAAAACGCGCGATGGCTGTAAAGCCGCTTCGGGCTACGCCCTTCGCAGCTTTACAGCCATCACAATTCAATCAACAATGAGCGGACAATCTACTTGCTACCAAACCGGACAGTTCTATTTACTCCCGACATGTCGGATTTTTCCGTTTGCACCTGGCCCCGATAAGGTGTATCATTCGACCAGTATCAAGAAAAGGGCCGACGCCCTTACCAACCTGCCCCCGGGCAAGGTGGACGCGAAAGCGGATGCGGCTCCATTCGGAGCAACCAACCGGGAGATGCGTCGGCCCTCCACAGACTCTTTGGAGGGCTTTTTTATGTCT
>CANJWZ010000044.1 GCA_947478725.1 Comamonadaceae bacterium | reverse complement strand
TTGATCTGCGTGCACACCGCCGGCAAACACGCGCTGCAATGGCGCTTCGTGCTACCGTATTTCGCGGCGCGCGGCTACTTCGTTGTTGCGCCCGACCTGCCGGGCCACGGCAAGTCGCTTCTGCGCGACTACACGCCGATCCATTCGATCCACGAATACGGCGAGCTCGTTTGGAAGCTGTGCGGAAAGCTCGGCCTGCACCGGCCCGTGGTGATGGGCTGCTCTATCGGCGGCGCCATCACGCTCGATATCCTCGCCCACCACTACGCGGACATCCGCGCCGCGGTGCCCTGCGAGGCCGGAGCCCACACGCCGACCTATCCGCTGGCGGCACTCGAAAGAGGCCTGGAGGACTCGGGCATCCCGAGCTTTGCCGACTCAGGTTACCTGGGCGGGCTCTCGGCCTCGGGCAGCCTGGCCCTGCCCGAACGCGTGGCCGAAATCGCGTGGACACGCCGCATCGGCGACCCGAAGATCCACTACAACGACCTGCGCGCTTGGGTGACGCATGACGTGCGCGAGTTGTTGCCGAAAGTAAAGTGCCCGGTCGCCGTGGTATGGGGCAACGAAGACTACTTCCTCCCCTTCCACATGGTCAAGGAGACCGTGGACCTGATCCCTGGCGCTCGACTACTCAAGTTCGATGGCATCGGCCACTACCCGCACGTGGAGTCGCCCGACTTCAACATGCGCGTCGAAGATTTTCTGAAGGAGACAAGGAAATGAACTTCCTGCGATCTATGGCAACCCTGTTCTGCTTCGCGTCGGCCTGTGCGATGTTACCGGCCACCGCGCAGGCGCAGGCCTATCCCAATCGCGCCGTGCAGATCATCGTGCCCTTTGGCGCTGGCGGCTTGACCGACATCGTCGCCCGCGCCGTGGCGCAGCGCCTGCAGCAGGGCCTTGGCCAAAGCGTCGTGGTGCTCAACAAGCCAGGCGGCGGCGGCGGCATCGTCGGCACGCAAGAGGCCGCGCGTGCCAGGCCCGATGGCTACACGCTGTACCTGGGCGCGAACTCGATGGCAACGTACCGCCACGTGCGGCCGCCGAACAACCCGCTCACCTTCAGCCCGGAGACGGACTTCGTCGCTATCGGCGGCGTGGCAGCCTCTGCGCACGTCTTCGTGGTGCACAAGTCCCTGGGCGTGCGCACGCTGGCTGAGTTCGTGGCGCTCGGCAAGAGCAAGCCCGGCGCCCTGACCTTCGCATCAGCGGGTGTCGGTAGCACGACGCACCTGCCACCGGCGCTCTTCGCGCATGAGGTGGGCATCGACCTTCTCCACGTGCCGTACAGCGGCGCCGCCCCAGCCTTGATGGACTCGATGGCCGGACGTGTGTCGCTGTTCGCGGTAGGCTACTCGTCCGCGATCGAATCGCCGATAAAGGAAGGCACCCTGATCCCGCTAGCCGTCACTTCGCCCAAGCGCCTGCCCTACCTGCCGAACGTTCCCACGCTGGTTGAGCTGGGTCACCCGGAGATGGTGTTCCCGATCTGGACGGCGCTCTTCGCCCCCAAGGGCACACCGGCTGAAGTGGTCCAGCGCCTGAGCACGGAACTCGAGAAGATGTCGAAAGACCCCGATTTTCAGAAGCAGCTGTATGGCGCGGGCAATCCCGTGGACTATGTGCCGCCCGATCGCCTAGCCAAGCTGCTGACCGACGATAGCGAGCGGCTGGGCCGCCGCATCCGCGCTGCGAAGCTCAACTTCACGGACTGACGGGATGGCGGCGGTGTCGGGCAACTTAAGCCGAGTGCAGTCTGGTGCGCGCATGGCCGAGGAGCCACCAGCTCGAAGCAAACGGCAGCAAGCCGCTACGACAGCTGAAGAAAAGGTCGCGCTGGCATTGCGCGCCTTGCAGGCTGCCCAGCCTTTCAAGGACTGGCCGCTCGACGTGCTGCAGGCGCTGGCCGCGCACGGCCGGGTGGACACCTACCCGCGCGACACGTACATCCTCAATCGCGGTCAGGTCACCAATGCGCTGTATATCGTGATCTCCGGCATCGTCGAGATCAGCGCGGCGAGCATCGACGGCGGAAAGCTGATCATTCGGTACGGCAGCAGCGGCTGGGTTTTCGGGCTGCTCAACTTGCTGGACGGCCTACCCATGAACCATTACTTCCGGGCGCACGAGCCGACAACCACCGTCGCCTTGCCCAAGGCGGCGCTGCTAGGCGCGCTGCACCGATCGCCGCAGCTGTGGGAGTCGGTGGTGGCCGAGGTCGCACAGCGTAACCGCTTCATCTTGCAGCAGTTCGCCGAGCTGGCGTTCGATCCGCTGCGCACGCGGCTCGCACGAGCCATTCTGATCCTCGCGCAGTCGTACGGAACACCCAGTGAGGCAGGTGTCGAGGTCGAACTGCGCCTGGCCAAGCACAAGCTAGGCGAGCTGCTGGGCGTGTCGCGCCAGAGCGTGACCAAGGAGATGAAGCGGCTGGGGGCAGAAGGCATCGTCGCGATGCATTACGGACGCATTTCCATTCTCGACCTGCCGGCGCTGTCGACGCTAGCCCGGCCGGGATAGTCCCGATATTGGCTAGCAGTTGACAGTATTGGCGGGGGGGGTGGCGCTACGCTCAGACCGACCAGTGACACAATTAATTTAAGAGGCACCGATGGCAGACATTCTCAAGGGCATCCGGATCCTGGACCTGTCTCAGGTTATGGCAGGCCCATTCGGCACCATGATCCTGGGCGACCTGGGCGCCGAGGTGATCAAGGTCGAGAACCCCGACGGCGGCGACTTGTGCCGCAACAACCGCCAGTACCTGCACAAGGACGAGAGTGCGTATTTCCTAAGCCTGAACCGCAACAAGAAAAGCCTCACGCTCGACCTGCGCAACGAGAAGGCGCGCGAAGCCTTCTACGACCTCGTGAAGATCTCCGACGTCGTGTATGACAACTTCCGCCCGGGCACGGCCAAGAACCTTGGAATTGACTACGACACGCTCAACAAAATCAACCCGCGCATCATCTGCTGCTCGGTGAGCGGCTTTGGAGCTGAAAGCCCCTACAAGGACCGGCCGGCGCTCGACCTCCTGATCCAGGCTATGGGGGGCGTCATGAGCTTCACGGGCGAGGCGGCGGGCCGCCCCCCTGTTCGGCTGGGCTATCCGATGGGTGACCTGGGCGCGGCGATGTATGCGGCGATGGCCGTTCTAGCGGCGCTCGTGCACCGTTCGATCAGCGGCAAGGGCCAGCAGTGTGACGTGGCGATGCTCGACTCGCAGCTGTCCTTCATGACGTACCGCGCGCAGTACTTTTTTCTTGAGGGAATCGTGCCGGAACCGATCGGTACGGCGCACGCGACCTCGGTGCCGATCCAGGCTTTCAGGACGGCCGACGGGCTCTACGTGACCATCGAGGCGTCGCACCAGAAGTTCTTTCGCAACCTCACCAAGGTGATCGGCATGTCCGAGCTGTGGGCGGACAAGCGCTTCGCGACGCTCGCCGCGCGCGCCTTGAACCGCGAGGAACTGCTGCGCATCCTTGAAGAAAAGTTCCTGGAGAGAACGCGCGACGAGTGGGTGGAACTGCTTGTCGCAGGCGACGTGCCGGCGGGTCCGGTCAACAAACTCGATGAGGCGCTTGCTGACCCGTCGATCCTGGCACGCAAGATGGTCGTCGAAGTCGAGCACAAGGGCGAGAACATCAAGATGGTGGGCAACCCGATCAAAATGTCCGCAATGGGCAGCGAATCTTTCACCGCCCCTCCAACTCTCGGCGAACACAACGCACAAATTCTCGCGGAGTACCTGAATTACTCCGAAGAGCGCATCCGCGAGGTGCTCGCGCCAGTTTGAGATTACTACAAAGGAGACACTGCGACATGATCCTGAAATTCATCCAAACGGCCGTCCTGGCCTTCGCCGCGTCGGTAGCGCTCACCATTTCTTCGGTCGCGCAGCCAGCGTACCCCGCCGGGCCGATCAAGCTGGTGGTGCCGTTCGCGCCGGGGGGTGCGACCGACACCATCTCGCGCATCTATGCGGAGCATGTGTCCAAGACGCTCGGCCGGCCTGTCGTCGTCGACAACGTCACCGGTGCCGGCGGCACCGTCGGCAGCCGGCAGGTGATGGCGGCGGAGCCCAACGGCTACACGCTGCTGCTCGGAAACCTGGGCACGCACGTCGCGAGCCTGGCGATCTTCGCGAACCCCGGCTACGACCCGAAAGCGGACTTCAAGCCGGTGAGCCTGGTCGCCAACATACCGATGTTCGTTGCAGCGAAGAAGGCCATGCCGGTGAAGAACTTCCAGGAGTTCGCCGCATACCTCAGGGCCAACCCCGGCAAATTGAATTACGGATCTGCCGGCATTGGCTCGACGGCCCACATGACGTGCCTGTACATGGAGCAGCTGCTGGGCGCGAAGACGGAGCACGTGCCGTATCCGGGCTCGGGTCCGGCTCTGCAGGCCCTCCTGGGCGGGCATATCGACTTCGTGTGCGACGCCGCCGGTGCGATCGTTCCACAGATCCAGTCGGGCAACGTCAACGGACTCGTCGTCACCGGCCGCGAGCGGCTGCCCGCGCTGCCGATGGTCCCGACCTCGGAAGAGGCGGGCCTGGCGAAGTTCATCGTCTATGGATGGACCGTGATCTACGCGCCGAAGGGCACGCCCGATCTGCTCATCGAGCGAGTCGCCGCTGCCTTGAAAGTTGCGGGTGAAGACCCCGTGGTGCGCAAGAAGATCACCGATGCCGGCGCGGAGCCCCCGCGTCCGCAGGACATGGGGCCGCGCTTTGCGAACTCGCTGCTCAGTGACAGCATCAACCTCTGGCTGCCGCTCATGAAGGCAGGCGGGGTGGTGCCGAAGTAAGGGCGCGTCGCGCCGGCTTCGTGCCGGCGTGAGTAATGGGGGAAGTCCAATCCACCTTCATTTCCATTCCTCCTCCGGTGCTTCATCGCCAGCAATCACTTCGCGCAATACCTCCTTTTGCCGATTAGGCTTTTTTTGATGGTGCCACTTGTAGGCGATCAGCGGTTTTCACTGAAGGACATCACCTTTTGGGGTTACCTGCCAAGTAGCCAGTGCCACCCATGGGGGCCTGCGGCAGCCCGGCCACATCAGTGGTGGGGGCAGCGCCCGTGCCTACAGGCGCGGCGGGCGGCAGACCGTCGGTGCCCATGATGTATCGCACGACCAGGGTTTCAAGCCTTTTTCGGTGGTGTCGGTGGCCGTATTTCTCCCTTTGTGGCTTGTAATCTTGCGCCCAAAGGCTAAGACACCATGGCTTTGTCCAACAACTTCAGGCCCATCGCCTCCTGCCCGGCGCCCCGGGCGGCACGTAACTGAAAACGCGTTTCGGCATCAAACTCAGCCAGCATGACCGTGGTCATGTCGTCGATCAGACGGTTCAATGGCGTGCCACGGCTCTTGGCCAGTGCTTTAAGGCGGCGGTGTTTTTCGTCAGGCAGACGTACGGTCAGGGCGGTCATGTCAAAAGCTCCTTTAAAAAGTCTTCGGGTGAAATCACCCGCAGATAGCAGGAGCCGCCGCGCTGGAAAACGCCTGTCAGTCGAGACATTTAGAGTGTCCACGTAAAGGTTACGTGTCACACCCAGGCGCTGCAAAGTGAGATCTTGCGTAGGCCGGTAGGCCACTAATCCGCATGGAGGCTCAGTCACCTTACATTTTCTGCGCGCCTGACGGCGCCGATTTTCATCCCTCAGTCGCCACAAAAGTCACCTTTGTATAGCTCGGCTGTGTCAATTGGGTCTGACTTGTACGCATCCATGCCGCGATTTGCCGGCATCGTTCACAGGGGCGATTCTTACCCTACTGCCTTCGCATCGTTCTACCGTCTTGTCCCTACCCGCGAGCAGTGACTCAGCCCGGACCAAGCGGGGCGCCTACGAAACAATATGCATTGACCGACACACGCTGAAAAGACGCGCCTGGGCAAGTTGTTCTGCGCCATTTTGGTCACCCCAACTGCATGAAGAACCGAAACCTTCATGCTAATATAAAAATTTTTACCTGACCATGATGCCACGCGCACATCACTTATTTGTTGGCTTGATTGCCTGCTTTGCAATTGCTGCATCATTTGCCAATGTGGGCTCTGAGGCAGCCAAGCTATTGATGCAAGCAGAAAAAAATGCGGCAGGCAAACAGACGGGTTTGCTTGCAAGACTGTTCAAGCCCGCTTCGGCCGAGTTGAGCCTTGTTGAAAGATATGGCGAGAAGGTCAGAAACAAAGTCGGAAAGGACAGCCTCAAGTGCGTCGGCAACAGATTGCGGGAGAGCCATAACCAGGCCTCACAGAAAAAGCTGTCGGCGGCTGAAAAGGAAAGCCAAGCCAAAGATCAATGCTTCGGCGGATTTCTGAAGTGCATGGATATCTCGTACAAGAACATCAAAGACCCGAACGCGAAAATGTTCAACCGATGCATTGCCGAGATCAACACCAAGTTTGAAAAATACTCAGGGAAAAAGTAGGTCAGCCTTGATTTTTCACGGCCTGCATGTCGTCTTGAGATTGCTTGGCTATTTTGATTTTTTGTTCACGCAACAATTCTTCAGGATAAGCGTACTGCGGCTGGGTAACAGCTTCTGATCCGATGAATATTTTTTTCGACGATGTTGTGATCCCATGCGAAGCCAGGGTCAGATGGTTGTTGTATTCAATAAGATATTCGTAGAGACCAGGAGAAAAGAAAGCCTCGAACAAGGTGGTGGCGATCAGTGTCATGCATATGAACACAGACATCAGTACCAACATGATTTTGTTTTTTTCAACGGCTTTTTTGATGTTGGTCATGAGGCCATCGTTGGCATGAATGGTCGATTCAATGTCTTTCTTATCCTCTTCAATTTTTTTGCGCAAGGCAATGATTTTTTCTCGACTCTGGTTTGCTGAGTCTGCTGCCGCATCCGCAGCGGCTTTGACCTCATCCGTTTCTTTGGACACCGTTCGATAGCCCTGGTAAGTTTCAAGCCGCAAAGTGGCGGCCTGCTGGGACTGTAGTTTTTGAGTCAACTCGGCATAAAGACCCACCAGTTCGGACTCATGTTTGGTGTCGATCGTCTTGTAGATGTTGCTGATCAATTTTTCCTGCCGTTGGGTGGTGTTGTCCTTAAGCTCTTGATGCCCCAGTGCCACAGACAGGGGCAGACTGATAGACAAACCGATCAGAAGTCCAAAGAACAGCTGCATCACCAGCCTGGGCAATACGCTGATGAATGAGTGGCTTTTGTAAGTGAAGGCAGTGGACAGGGCGAATCGGTAGAAATTGAAGATGATCATCGTCCAAGCCACGACCAAGAATCCAAGGAACGACAGATTCAACCAGTGGCGAGGTGAATGGTCGAAGCCTTCAGGAAAATAAACCAAGAACATGGCTTGCCCGACCGAGATGAATGCCAGCAAACCGATCAGCATCGTCATCGCGCCGAGTGCAACCCACATCACGCGCTCGGAATGGCTTGCAAGGTCAAGAAAGTAGGGGTCTTTTCCAGCCAATCGCTGTAGGGTGTGCGCCAAACTCATGTGGACCTCAGAGATTTCTTCAAGTGGTCGATGGCTTCCTGATCGGTCAGGTAATGGGTGTTTTTGCGATTGGCAACGTCTTCGTCGTCCGAGAACGGATCTGGCAGATGCGCTGACAAGTCAGGGTTGAGCAATGACGGTGAAGAGATCGCGCGGCCCAGTTTGCCCTTGAATTGGTTCAGGGCCTCATTTGCCAGCAAACTGTACTTGCGGTAAACGGTCTGAAGCTCCCCGTTTTCTTCTTCCACCCTGAATTCTCGGTAAGCGTTTTGAGTGTCTGCCTGGTTTTCACGGTAAACAAACCCACCCGCCAAAAGAAACCAAATCAGCAAGCTGAGCAAAGCGGAGCGGTAGGCAGGTTTGATGCTCGAGGTGCCCGAGTCTGATAAGTTCACCACCTGACTTGACCAGAGGTAGTTGAAGAAATAAATGGGGTTGAATTGGTCTTCAGAAAACCTGAGTTTGAGCTTTTCTTCCAACTCGCTTTGCGTTTGCGTGGCGACTTGTTGGTCTTCCAGAACGTCGTCCTTGATTCTGAGGAATTCACTGACACATTGGTTCAGCAAGCCTTGGCGATCGAACTCAGGATCGGACGTGATCTTGGTGTTGATGCACTGCAAGCGTCTTCCAGGCGTGTTGCTGCTTGTTTGCACGGATGGCGCTGAAGCTGCTGGTCGAGGGGGTGCTTTTTGAACCGCCAGCATGATGGGCTCTTCCAAAAAGTTAATGGAGGTCGGATGCTGCCGCACAGAAGGGTCCCTAGCCATCTCATCTTTGATCGTGTTAAAAATCGTGTCGATGTCTTTTTCGTCAGTGATATGTTTGAGCACCCGGGTCGTGAATACGCCGTTCGGTACGCCGTCAATGGACTCTTCACCGGCTGCCGCCGCAAGTGCAATGTAAGTATTTTTACTAGCGCCTGTTGAATCAAAGCCCGTCTCGTAGCTCGCCCCCTTACGGCATGCATCGGTCATGATGATGCTGGCCAGTATGGACTTATCACGCTGCATTTGCATGAGCTTATTGATCGACACATAGTCATCGAGGCTCCGTGCTTTGTCCACCGGGATCAAATAATTGACGCCTCGAACTTGGGTGCCGTGGCCGCTGTAGTAGACGAAGCTGATGTCGCCTGGCTTCAGGGTGTTGACGTAGTCCACCAGCTGCTGCTCCATGACAAGGCGTGTGGCATCGGTCAGCAGGGTGACTGAGAAGCCCATTTTTTCCAATTTTATTTTCATGGCTTTGGCATCGCGAACAGGCCCTTGCAAAGGCTTTTCCGAGTATGCGTTGTTGCCAATCACCAAGGCTTTGCGCGCGGCAGATGCCAAATTCATTGACTGGCCAGGGCCAGCAGGGGCAGTGCCAGCAGGAGCAGCGCCTGCAGGGGCAGGACCTTGTGGGGTGAGGTTGTCGAGGAGCGCCATCTCCTCATTGGAGACATAGAGACTTAAATTGCCGCCGAGTGTGTTGATTTTTTCTCTGATTTTGGCGAGATCGCGTTTGAGCTGGCCTTGTGTTGAGGTGTGCGCATCAATGAGCCCCTGAACACGCAACTGGGACTCCAGCCGGTTGAGCTCGTTGATCTTTGGTTGATCGAGCAGTTTGCTAGCAAAAATCAGGATGGGCTGCGTGAACGCCAATGTCAAAAGCAGGTAAACAATGATGTGAAATTGTTTGGCATCAGGGGGGGCGATGACATCAGCTGTGGCGCCGAGCGGCAGTCCTCGGTTTGAATTGAGCAACGCTTGAATCGCAAAAAAACAAATGGCCACAGTGGCCGCAGCCACTGTGGCAAAACCGTAAGACCGCGTCGTGATGAAAAACAGGTACGCCGCGGCTGCCGAGCACCCCAGGGCACCGAGCATGGCCCACAGGCTGAACATCTCCAACTTCCAGCGCTCGAGCATTGGAAGCTTGACCAGGTTCGATGGATCAAACCCGGAGAGTCTTGAAAACAGCATGCGCAATCAGGAGGTGAGGGTTCAACCTTTAGATGACTTGTCCAACTGAATGTATTTTTCAGGATGCGCATTGATGTCTTGGCTGACCGATTCCTCGAACTTCACCAAGGCCTGTTGAGAAAGTCGCGCCTCCGAATTCAAATGTGCCAGTGAGGAGACCAGGGATGCGTTGGCTTGGTGGTAAATCTCGATTTCTGCATGCTGGCCACTGACGCCCGCTTGTGCATTGGCTTTTCTTTCAACCGCATAGCGTGCCGCCACAATTTCCCGCTGGTTTTCAGTCAGGTAGTGGTAGGGGCCGCTGCGCAGCATCATCTTGAAAAAGATCGGAGCCACTTCGATCGACAAGAGCAAGAGCGTCAGTGCCCAGGACACCGTTGGGAACGCTTCATGCGCCCACATGATGCGGTTGACCAGGCCACCCATGTGGCTGGACGTGTATTCAATTTCCTTGAGTTTTTTATCGTGGTCGGCCGCAATTTTTAGTTCCTCACTGGCCTTCTGGGCGAGATCTTGGGCGTGTTCTTTTTTCCAGGTTTCCAGCTTGGCTATTTCTTCTTCTTTTTGCTGCTGGTACTTTGCCTCATTGGCCTTGGCGTCTTTCCAGCCAGGGCCTTGTCCTGACACCCGGTTGTTGGCAGATCCACCCGCTTCTTTGTAGGCTGTGTCACTGGCCTTGATTTCGAGCGCTCTGTACTCTTCGATTTTGGCTTCGATGAGCTTTTGCTCATCAATCAATGCTTTGTAATTGACCTCGTTCAGTTTTTTGATCTCGTTGTCCCAGCGCGTTTTTTCTGTGTCGATCGCGCCAGGTTTGAGCGGTTTGCCTTTTTCGTCCTGGGTCATCACATTTCCGCTGGCATCTTTGCGACCGTAAAGGTATTCGCCCTGTTTGGCCACCAAAATGGCATCCAACTCGGACTGCATCACCCGAATCTCCAGCGGCTTGGACAAGGTAAAGCCAATGATCAAAGCCATCAACAAACGGGGAATGGCACCCACGAATTCATCCAGGGTGATTTTTTCTGTGCCATCACCGTGCCCTCCAGAGGACACAATGAACCGGTCCAGGTTAAAGATGATCATGGACCAGACCAGGCCAAAGAACACCGATGACACCACAGCAATGGTGGGCGTGCCTTCGTCTGAGCCGGGATTGAAAACCCGATAAAACGCATAGGACGATGACAGGAAAGCGAGTACGGCAGTGGCCAGCACCACCCCGCCTATGCCCTCCTCTTTGATTCGCTCGGACTGAGGACAGTGGCGCAACAGTTGCAAGTCTGCACCTGCACAAAACCAGAGAAATTCCCTGAATTTGTTTTGTTTAATTTCTACATCGTCGGGGTAACGGTAGTGGTCAATGCTATCAACGAGGCTCATCGCAGCTTCCTTTCAGGGATGTCAAAATTTTGTTGCGGCGCTTTCAGCACGTTCTTGTGCAAGCGGGATTTGAAGTTGGGGGTGGTGTGCTGAAAGTCATCCAGGTGGCGGGCTGAAGGCACAGCAATCTGCGCATGTAAACGCACAATCTTCGCGCTTAACTTTTGCCCTGTGTGTCGGGCTTTTAACCTCAGGGATTGCAACTGGGTGCGAAGAGTTTGGAGAGCCAATATCGGATGCATCAGCTTGGGCAAAGCGATTCCAGGCAATGGCATGTGCTTTGAAATCGGTCGGGTTTGCTGGATGGCAGAGACCGGTGTGTTGTTCACAGGCGTTTGAAGACGCAACGTAGACCAGCCAAAAAGGTTCCAGAGACGAACCTGAATGCGACTGCCTTTGGGGACATTCAGTTCAATGACATGTGCTTTGGCCGACAGCGTTTTTTTGTACCCAGTGAATTCAGTCTTGTCGAGGGCCTTGACTTGGAATATGCCCCAGCCAGACACCTGAATCCGCAGCGGCGTGAGCTGGCCCACGCCCTGAACTTGGTGCGGGAAATGGCAAGAATGGATTTTGGGCAACCAATGCATGTCAGTTCATCTCTTACCGTTTGGGGCCAAAGGGCATTGAATATTGACCTCGACCCGACGGTTGATGTCGTTGGCAGGGTCTCTTGGCAAAATCGGCACATTATGGCCATAGCCGCGTGTTTCGATTTTGCTGTCCTCGATGAACTCATTGGCCACCAGGTATTGGCGAACTGTTTCGGTGCGTTGTTCACTCAGTTTGATGTTGTTGAGAAATCCCGCTGGGGTTTCATCACCCGCGTTGTTGCTGGTGTACCCAGAAATAATGATGCGCTCAGGCGCATAGCGCTGCAGCAGTTGGCCCAAGCGGTAGAGCTTGGTTTCTGTCTCTGAGTCCAAGATCGCACTGTTGAAACCAAAGGGGATGTAAATCCTGTTCTTGCAATCGTCAAGCAACTCGATGTTCTGATTCGCTCGGTCCAGTGAGATGCGCTGACCGTTGACATTGTTCTGGCCGGCATCGTTGATCAGGTCTGAATTCACGTCCGAGTCGGTGAGGATGGCCACCTGTTGGGCCAGTTGGCCAGCGCTGATTCCAAAAGAGTTTGTCGCTGGAATAAATTTGCAGGCACGGTCATGGGTTTTGCACCAGGTTGTCAAGGCGACAAAGAGGAAGACCAACAAAGTGGTTTTGACAAAACAGGAGCGCACAAAGGTGCTCAACAGAAAAGCGCCGGCGCAAACCAGTAAGGCGTTTTGCGCCAACAATTTGCAATCCTGGAGGAAGCTTGGCCAGTAGCCAATCGTCAACCCCGCGCCCGAGCAGAGCATCAGCAGCAACCCCAGCACCAGCGCAACCCACTTGTTGCTGATGCGCCAGTCGTTGCGCAAGATGGTGGTGTCCAGCCAGCAGACGATCGACATGAAGAGCCAAAAAAGACCGGCAACCTTCAAAGAACAAGCCAGCCATGTCAGCCCAAAAAGCAGCAATTGAAAGAAAAACGAGCAGATCAAACAAGGGTTGTCTAAATTGCTACTGTCCTCGTTGTCTTGCGAAACGGGCGCGGGTGCGGGATCGGACTCCGTCGATTCGCTGAGGTTTTCTGTAGCGTGCGCCTGAGGGTTGCTGATTTGATTTGGCGGTGCTTCTGGCTCTGGTGGTGTGGGCTTGACCGATTCATCCAGCAGTCCGTAGGCAACGCCTTGCAAGCGTCCATGCCGTTTGACCTGGCTTCCTGCAGATCCCTCATTGTCTGCGGTCTGTGTCCAGTGATGAAGGCGAAAACTCTTCAAGCCGACACGGCTGACGCCCTCAGGTGTTTGCACGTCGACAGGAAAAAGCAAAGGCACTGTGAAGGGCCGAACTTCATTGCGAGCCACACTTTGCGGGGGGTTGTCGACTTTGTAGGGATTTTTTAAATACCCGTGCTTGAATTGGATGTCGTAGAAAACCGGTTGTCCCGTCAGACCGATGGCGTGGCGCTGCTCAGGCTGCAATAGGCCCTCGTAATCGCCATCAAAATCGCCGCAAACCCAGGTGCCTTTGCTGTCTTCAGCTGGAACCGACAGGTCCAGTTTGAACCAGGTGGCTTGGCTGCTGTCCCACCAGTCGTAAGTACCTTGGTGGCAGGCCGTGCAATGAATGGTTGGGCTATCCAGCGCAGTTTGTGGCTCGCCGCAACCATCGCAAATGAGGGATACGCTTCCTGTCAGAGGATCGAGCGTGAAGTGTCCGTGCCCTCCCGGGCCACACTTTGGACAGGCAGCGACCAATGGAGCGTGTTCGGCCTCACACCTGCAGCACACATATCGGTGTCGACCTGACGAAATCATCTTATCATTTTGAAGAATTTATATTTTTAAATGTAACAGACTTCAGGGTTGGAACGCGGCCAGACCGCCCGCCACCCCACCCATGGAGCCAGCGCCGGACATGACGTATTCAGGCCATTTGCTGCGCCACAGCAAGATCACCGCCGCCATGGTCAAAGAACTGACCGGTAGTGGCTGGTCAGATGACCCAAAACTCAATGGGTACGGCAGTCACTTCACAATGAAAACCACATTGACGTTTCGAGAGTTGGCCACCGGACAGGTGGCGCAGCTGCTCATGCGGTAACCCGTGCTGATCAGGTAGTCACCTGACAGAGGCAACGAAAAAATATCCTCACCTGGAATGCAATAATTTCCCGAGTTGCATCCCAATTCACGCCCATTGGGGCCTCTGACGGACCATGTGTACACATCCGGACTGCTGACTGTCAGCGTCTGGCCTCGACCCAATCGCAACACGAAGTCCTGAGATCCCCGGTAAATCGCCCCTTTCCACTCCGCACTGATAGCGCCTTGTCCAAACTGAATGCGAATGGGGCTCTGCGCATGCGCCTGCGCGATCAGACCCAGCCAGACGAACAAAGCGGCAGTCGCCAGTTGCACACATCTGCGGGACATTTGTTGCATCAACCAGTTCATATCGGCTCCTTGAGTACTCTTCATCGATAGATCCGGCAGATTATTCCATCAAGCCATCTCGCTCAAACTTCTGACGGTCCAACAAGGCTGTTGGCAAACATGCGCTTGTCTGCCCAGCATGAGCCTTTGACCAAATCAGCGTATAAAAATCTGCCCCCGCAGGTCTTTTTTCATGACTTTCGTCAACGCCAGCCAGTCTTTTTCGTCAGACGGCATGCAAAAGCGCTGCGCTCTTTGGATCAGCAATTCTCTTCTTACATTCAGGGTGTTTGCATTGCGGATGTAACTGGCTTTGTAGTGCAGTGCCCCGCGCTGGAATGACACGTTTTTGGGAACGGCCTGCATCACCATGCCTTTGGGCACCACGAGTTCGGTGTTCTCTATGTGGCGTGTGGTTGTGCAGCTTTCGGGAAACTTATTTTTCAAATTGGCGCGCGCCATTGAAATCCATTTGATGTTGCCCGGGGCAATGCCCACCGGAATCGTCATCGCGCTGGGGCCGGGAAAGTTGAAAAGCGGATCGAGTTCAAAGGTGGACGTGAGCACCCAAGGCGCATCAAAGTCTTTGGAGTCTGGAAAGCTCATCGTGCCGCTGCCCGACTCCAAAAACCGATACAGCATGCTGGTGATCCGCGCCTCGGGGTCTTTGTCTTTGTTGGCGGCCTGTGATGCGCGTGACCTGATCTGCAGGTGCCCGAAAGTCTGTGTGGTCGACGAGCCCGTCACAGAGCCATCAAAGCGCAACGCCAGCTTGGTGTGCGTTTCTGCGTAATGTTGCTTCGCATCCATTAACGGCGTCTGACTGACTGTGCCTGTCGTGGTGATTAACGCGGGTTGTTGCAAAATTTCCAGAGGCAAAAGACCAAACGGTGCAAACTCTGCCGTGGAGTCCAGGAACAAGTTCAAGGCGGGTATGAACGTGATCGCATGGTTAAAGGCGTAAGGCGTGGCAAGGTCGGGCAATCGATGCGAATTGCCGGCATAAATCAAGACCGGGCTGCTCTCAATCCCCACCGCTCTGAGAAGCGCCTCCAGCAACACCACGTGGTCTTTGCAGTCGCCATAGCGGTTGTCCAGAATGCTCTGGGCGGAATGCGGCACGAAGCCCCCTGCCCCCACATAAACACCCACGTAGCGGATGTTCTTGCTCACCCAGTTGTACAGGCTGCGGCTTTTCTGCTCGACTGACTGGTTCGCTGTTGTCAGGCTTCGGGCCAGCGATTCGACCGCGGGCGTCACATCGGCCTTGGGCCGGGCCCGTGACTGATAGGCCTGTGCCACCTCTGCGTAGGTTTTAAAGCTACTGACAGCAAACCGGGGCGCAAAATCATCCAGCGCAATCACGCCGGGCTCGGGCGGCACATAGTCAGTCTGGCGATACGTGTAACGGTGGCGTATGCTGCCCGGCACATCACTGGCGAGCAAGGGCTCAGCCCCACCGCTCATGCCGCGCGGCGCAAAACGCAGTGCAATCGCCGGGTCGTGGGTCACCACCACTTCAACGTTTTCGTGGCTGATAAACGGCGAGTAATTTCTTGACCAGGCAAAGTGCCCCGCAAAGGTCGGCGTGTGCTCATGTAACCGTACCTTGTAATACAGCACGCTACCCACCTGAACCTGGGGGTAAATCATCACCTTGACCTTGCCGTCGGTAAATATCTGCGTGCTGTCAGAAGCTGCGTCCTGGGTCCGAATCTTGTCAGCAGCAAGGTGCACCTTTGTTCCGTCGGGCTGCAGTGTGTAAGCCTCCAGCACCTCAACGTTTTCAAACGTGCCGTTGTAGTAAACCTCCCGCTCGGATAAGCCGCTTACCCCCCTTTCTGTCTCAATGCGGATAGAACTCTCCGTCGTCTGAAATGCACTGCCATCGGCATTCACGTGGTAATGCGTGAAATTAAGCACCTCGGTGAAGGCGGGCTTGTAAGCGGCGTGCACAGCGCTGGCCGTCAAAAACAACACCATGACCGCCAAAAGCTGGGCAACCTTTTGCAGCAGCAGTGCGACTTGGTGCGGGTGATTTGTGAGGCAGTTGTGTCCCATGGCAACTTTCTGTTTTGTTATGCGCGGTTAAAGCTTGAAGCCGTATGCCTCGGCAATACGGCGCGTAGCCAGGAGCTGATCGGGGCTATTCAATTCGACCACTGCCTTTGCAAAGGCTTGTAAATTGGCTTTAAGTTTTTCTGGCATCTCGATACGTTGGTCGGGCTTTAGCAGCGCAGATAACTGCACAACATCCGACAGATGTTTGTTGATTTTTTTTGAATCGATCGCCTCACCCGCCCGGGCGCGCGCACTCATTTCCATCCAGGCCGCGGCCTTGAGCGGGATCAGACGATCTTCCCCCACCCAAGACGGCATGCCGTGCTTGTTGTTGCGGCCGGCAAGCACGAACTGGTAGTACTCATCATCGAGCAAGATGGCGGAAAGACTGGAGATTTGCTCGTCCATCGGGATGGGCGTGAGATGACCCGGCGCGACATATTTCAAGCCGTCTGGCACCCGGGAGAACAATTCCAGCATCTGCGGAAACTCCTCGTCTAGCGGCTTCTGAAATCTGTACATGCAGGGCTTTTGCTGCGGGTCACCTTCTTTTTGCTGATAGCCACCGGCCTGCACGAACGCCCAGAATTTCTGGCCGAACGCAGGCGTCAGGGCTTCCACGTGCAAAACGATGTCCATATCTTTGGTGCCGCGGAAAGGCAGGCCGGCCTCTGTCATGCTGATCAGGGCGGCCGTCCCACCAATCAGGACATATTGGTCCTCGAAGCCCTTGAACCACTCCTGAAAAATCGCTAAGCCTCTCACCACAGGAACTTCTCCTCAATGTCATCGAGCGCCATCTGGATACGGTCATCGCGGTTGTCTTGCAGGCTCAGCCATAAAGACAAGGAATCCACTCCTTTTTCTTTCTCGTGCATGGCAGGCGTGTAGCGCCACACCTGAACTGCTACGCCATCGGCAATCTCTATGGGCTCAAAAAAAATGCCGGCTTGCCTGGCCTGTTGCGCTGCCTCGGCTGTCATTGCAATCACTGGCTGCCGAGGCTCATTGAGCAGGGTCAGTCGCGCCAGTGCGCTTTCGCCAGCCCAACGCACGCCACTCACTTCAAGAATGCGGTGATCGTAGGTCCACAAGGTTCTAAGAACTGGCGAGCGCAGGTGCGGCTTGGCCCTCTCCCAAAGTTCGCGTCGCGTTCCGATCAGCTTGAGGTGTTTAGCTCGGCCACGAACTTCCAGCTCAAACAAATTGAACTGAACCAACTCCCGGACCGCACGGGTCGCCGTCATCCCCGCATAGCCCAGCACTGCAGCCTCTTCAAACGGATGCCAGGTCTGGCTGACAGGATGATGCTTTAAAAACCAAATTAGCAGTGCTTGCGTGGCAGGACTGGCAATCGCCTGCTTACGGCGCGGCTCAGCGCCAAATCGCTCGTTCAGGATTATTCCCATCTGCGGCGCAAACAGCTGCCTGTCCGGGACCACAAAAGCGATGCCGTGCTGAATCAGTTGCTTGCGCTCGCCCGGAGCGATCTCTGGCAATGCGACGATCACAGGTGCTTGCAGCAACTCCCGGAGCTGCTTCGCATGCTGCCCTACCTGCTGCGCAGACACGGGCTGACTGCGCTTCACACAGGCCAGCGTGACTGGCTGCCCCATTAGCTTGCCGGACAACACCTGGTAGATGTCCTGTAGGAAGTACGGCAATGGGGCTGTTTGGTCGGCAGAAGTCACGCGCACGGCCTCGTCTCCGAGAACCTGATTCAGGTACCGAACGGTGTGAAGAGGAAGTGCATTTTCTAACATAGAAAATTAATCTAACACAAGCAATGTTAGAAATCAAATTTATTGTTAAATACAACCCAGCACCCATCTAAATTCCAGAAGTCCGGGCGATTCATTCGGTTTTGACTTATGCGCAGTTTCGGTGCACTTGGCTCTGCCATCATCTTTCTTTGAATTTCTGGCCAACGGCCGCACTTGGCAAAAGGCTCAATGAAGATCTTCAGGCCGACCGGCGCCGATCAACATCGCCTCGCCCGTCAGCTCTTTCATGAAGAACATCATTTTGCTGAGCTCTTCATCGTCAGCGTTCACTGACACCAGGGAAGCAGTCTCACCTTCACCCCGGGTGACAAAAACCGCCGCCTTCTGGCTATCGTCCAGGTAGCAAGCCATCAGCATGCGGGTGACCGTGCGGAAATGCGTCCGCAGGTCCTCGTCCATGCGTTCAATCGATTGCGCGACCTCGTTTAAAAAATCCGGTTCGTTCATGCTTTGCCTTGTTGTCTTTTTGCAGTGTCCTATTGTGTATTGGAGCTGATCGCAGGCTCATGAGATGAGCCTTTTGCGCGAGTTGCAAAACTTTGGGGCGACTAGGCTACACGGCACCAAACTTGGCGGGCATGGTGCAAGAACATCAAAGCCAGCGGTCCAGCAAGGCGCTGACATAGCTTTTGTCCAGCATGTGGCCCGCTTGCGGCACGATGGTCACCGCCAGCCCGAGCTGCTTGCCAAACGCCGCCACATTCACAGGGTTGCTTTGCCAGTCTTGGTCGCCCACATGCACCTCGCAGTGCGCCAGTGGCGGGTACTGCCCGGCCTGTGCCAACGCCTTCAGCCGCTCAGCACGGGGCGGAATGAAGTTCATCTGCGTCTCGTCGTTAGAGAACTCGCCCACGATGGGTGAGAGCAACAGCACCCTGCCCGGAAATGGCGGCAGCTGCGCCTGCGCATGCAAGAACAGATAAGCCCCGAAGGAGTTGGCCACCACGCGGGCGTCGGCTTGCCAGAAATGCGCCTGTAAATCTTGCGCCACCAGATCGACCTGCTCTTGAAATGGCAGCGCCTTGAACTCATCCACCGTTTGCCGACCGGTCACATCAAGGCCGCGGGCAAGCAGAGCCGCGCCCAGGCCGGTGGCCAACAGGCCGCCGTAGCCAGGCAGGTAGTAGACGGCGTTTTTCATCGCGACAGCAGCATTTGCGAAGCCGCCTCAGACATCAGGCACTCCAGGCGCAGCTGCGCGCGGGTGAAGCCAACAAAAAGTTTGCGCAGCTCTTTGGCGCTGAGTTCTTTGAAGTCGATCTCGCACAGCACCACCACGGGTGCGCTCTGGCCTTTGAATCGGTAGATGGTCTCTACCAACAGCTCGCCTTGGCTCCACAGCGCGTTGCCGGCGCTGTCGTACGTGCCCAAAAAACGGCAGGTACTGAGCCCGGCAAGGTGCGTGACGGTCGACAGCTCGGAGCGCTCGCGCCCAGCAAAGCTGATCACCGCAATCTGGGACGCGGTGTGCCCCTCTGCCAGCAGCTTCTTGAGACATTTCTCTAGTGCATGCAGACCGTCTTTTGGGCCAGCACCATAGGCTTCAAAGTACGGCAGATCGCCCGGATAAGCCGACTTTGGCGTCACCCGCTCGGTTGCCAGGCGCAGGCGGTTGATGGCCTCAACCACCCGCACAGGGCTGCGAAAGTTGTCCATGCACTTCACATGCACGGCATCCATCATGTCAAAGCTTTCGCGCGGGTACACCTGCTGGTCCGGGTCACCCAGCACATAAAACCGGCCATCGGGCTTGAGCCGCGCGACCAGCGCCTGCACCCAGCTGGGCTCAAAGTCTTGCGACTCGTCGACCACCAGCAAGTCCAGCCGCACCGCCTGCTCGCCGGCATGCGCGCACAGCTCGTCTGCCATGCGGGCGTAAACGCTGGTGTCGGCAAAGTCCGGCTCATGGCCACGGCCCCTGGCAAATTGCGCGCAGCACTCATGAAAGGTAGCCACCTCTGCCACGGGCGGCGAGACGCTGGCCATATGGTCAGCGAGCGAGCGGTTAAAACAGACATAGGCCGACCGAAGCTTGCGCGCCGATGCATCTCTGAGCAATGCCAGCGCCAGCTGCGTCTTGCCCGACCCAGCAGTGGCCTCCACCACAAACGCACCGCCCGCATGCGATATGCGCGGCACCCAGGTGGCCAGACCGTCAGCCAGCGCCACACTGGCTCTTTGTACCTGCCCAATGAGCGTAGAAGGGTCAGGTTGCAGCCCAAAGCGGTTGACCAGAAAGTCATGCACCTTCGCACGCGTGGGCGCTGGCAGACTGGTAGCAGGAAAAGAGCCTCGCACCAGCCCGGTCAAGTCGTCTATCTGCCCGGAATCAATGATTCTTTCGCGCGGATAGGCCACTGTGCCCTGCGCCACCAGCTGGTCGGGCAGCACCACAAAGTGGGCCACCCGCACGGCGGCCAGTCCGGCATCTTCAAGCCCGCGCGTCAGGCCGTGGTGCTGGCGGCGCGCTTGATGGCTCACGTTCTTGTCTTTACGCCCGGCCGCGCCACCATAGGACTTGGTGAACTCTGTGTCTGATAGCTCTACCGCACCTGCCTTCACTTCTAAAAGCGTGACATGACCGCCCGGCCCCATCACCACCAGGTCCACCTCACCAAAAGTCTGCCGACCCTCGTACATGGTCGACCAGTCAACGCTGTGAAACACATCAAACCCGTCAGGCAGGCCCCGCTCTAGCATGGCAAGCACGTCGCGCTCACGGTAGCTGCCCAAGCTGCGAGGGTGAATTGATGAAAGCGCGGGATGCAAGGTGGCCATAGGCTGTAAATCCTAACCTGCCCCGCACCCGCGTTTTTTAGCCCGGGGCATTCGCTTTAGCAGCGCCGCCGGCGGAACCAGGCCACTTGAGGTTGAGGCTTTGCCAGCAGTCCGCTCCACGCGTTAAAAAAACTGGAATTTTTTAACACGTTGCGGCGATATGTTTATAAGAACAGCATGCTCATCAGTTCGAGAGCCGCAAGAGCGGTCGGCAAAGGGGGAGGACTTTTAACCCGCGCAGCGGATCCCGACTCATACGGACTGCGCTTGGGAAATGACAATCTGGCGGAAACTGTCGGGTAGCGCGTCCGGGGTCAAGACATCGACCGGAACACCCAACAAATGACGTAATTTGAAACGGATGGCTCCCAAGTCAAAGAGCGTGGTGTCTGGCGTGGTGTCAACCAGAATGTCCAGGTCGCTCGTGTCCGTGTCAGAGCCATGCACAACAGAACCGAACACACGGGCGTTCAGAGCTCTGTGCGCCAGCACGATTTCTCGTATCTCACTGCGGTGGGCAGCAAGTGCCTGTGATGGTTTCATTTTCTGATTCTATGCCGGTCAAAAAAGCTAACCGGCTTATGAAAAATCAAAGGGGTTAACGACCTGCACCCCGCAGCCTAAAAATTCGCGCACATTTCGGGTGGCCAGCACCAGTTGATGCTCTATGGCGGTGGCAGCTATCAGCATGTCTGGCGTGCTGCGTGTGATGCCCTGGGCCTGGAACTGCCCCCGCAAGGCGCCGCCGCGCTGTGCGATGGCGGGGGTGATGGGGTACACGCAGTGCATGCGTTCGACCAATGCGTTGAACAGCGCCAGTTTGCGGGTGTTGGGTTGCCAGGCCAGCCCGACATGAGCCTCTTCCAGCGTGACCGCAGAGATGGCCATGAGTTGCACCGACTCCAGCCAGCGCATCACCTGCGCGTTGGGTGTGCTTTTCACAAACTCACTGATGACGTTGGTGTCAGCCAGAACGATGGTGGCGCTCATACCGGGCAGCTTTAAACAGGACCCGCAAAGTCATTGGCGCGCTGCCAAGCCGCTTGGCGCGCAGAGGTGTCTGGCACAGTCAGACCGGTATCGTCTTGGGGCGGGAAGGTCTCTCGCAACTGCTGCACCTGCGCGTAAAAGCTGTCGTCAACGGGCTTCACAGCGGCCTGGCTTCGGGCAAAGTATTCTGCCGACACCAGCACCGCCACGGGCTTATTGCGGTTGGTGATGACTTGGGGTTGCTGCTGTGCCGCAGCGATCAGGGCAGACAGCTGCTGGCGGGATTGGGCTATGGAGATAGACATAAATATCCTTTATGTACTTTAGCAATTTACTTTATAGCCATTTAACTGCAACCTCATCAGGTTTCAGTTTGTGCCATACAAACTCTGCAAGTACTCAAGCCCGAAACGGGTTGCGAATAACCAGCGAGTTAGTGCCTGCCGATCCAGGCAGTTTGAGGTTGAGTCCGTCTTGCATGTCCTCGGTGTACAAAACGGCGCAATCGCTCAAAGCGGCGGCTGCAACGATGTTGGCGTCGTACACCGACAACTGGTAGCGCGCCATCAAGGCCAAGGCTGTTTGATGGGTGCGCACGCTCAAGTCAAGCACATCGCAGGTGTCTATCAAGGTGGTGCAAAGGGCTTCAACATCCGGCAGCGGCATAGCGCGTTTTTTACGCAGCACATTGGCAAATTCATTGAGCACCTGCACGCTGATGACCGCCTGCTGCGCCAGCAACCGCTCCACCACATCGGCCCGCGTGCTGTCGTCCACCCAATAAATGAGCACATTGGTGTCGATAAACGCCTTCACCTGGCGCTGGCCTCTTCGCGGTCAAAGGCAAAGTCTGCGCCCCAAGGCGCGCGCAAGTGGCGCATCGCCTGCAAGCGCTCCAGCTTGCCGGGCAGGCAAGTCACGCTGACACTGGCCGGCAGCGCTCCTTTTCTGTGTGCCGGTTGCAGCAGCAGTTCATCCCCATCTGCAATGCCCAGCTCTTGCACCAAGGCCACCGGCAGGCGCACCGCCAGACTATTTCCCCATTTGGCAACTTGCATGAAGAACCCCCCTTCTTTAGATATACATTTTCAAAAGTATATTTTAAAGCTGTCGTGTCCACAAGCTTCGCGCGAAATCCTGGTTCAGTGACGTGCTTTCACTCGAAAGCGCAAACAAGCCAATATTTAGCTTGATCATGCTATTATTTGGCATGTCTATCAGTTCTGCACTCTTTACCGAAAGCCAGGCCCGCGTTTTGAGCTGGGTCTTTGGTCAACCCGAGCGGGCCTATCACTTGAGCGAGTTGCGCCGCCTGACCGGCTTGGGCAGCGCATCTTTGCAGCGCGAATTGAACCGTCTGGCAGCGGCGGGGCTGGTCGATGCGCAGGCGGTCGGCAACATGCGCCGCTTTCAAGCCAACATGAAGTCACCCGTTTACGCGGAATTGGTAGCCTTGACGCGCAAAACACTGGGCACGGTGCCGGTGCTGCGTGAGGCCTTACAAGCGCTGCTGCCCGACCTGAAATCTGCCTGGGTCTATGGCTCGGTCGCCAAGCAAACCGACACAGCCCAAAGTGACATAGATGTGATGCTGGTTGGCGAGAGCTTGCAGCTCAGTCAGGTGCTGGCCGCCCTGGAAACCGCCGAAGCCAAACTTGGCCGGAAAATCAACCCCAGCTGCTATTCAACCCCAGAGTTTGAGCGCCGCCGCGCCGAGCCTGACTCGTTTGTTAACCGGGTGCTGTCGCAGCCGATACTGCCATTGCTAGGTTAAATAAAGGGAGTGGTCGATGAGCCTGCCATTGCCCCGATGTGTGCATTTCAGCGCCCAGGCTCACCACATGAGCCTGCCGCCCTGTTCCTAACTACAGCCCTGACCGCGCAAATAGAGGCATGCCCGGGCTCACCCTGAGAGCCTTCAGTCTGTAATAGTTGTAATAATGAAAATCAACACAAATGGCAGGAGCAGGCATGAGTGAAATTGCGCGGCTGTACCGTTACAAGGGCTTGCTTTCTGGCCGCGGCGCCATGTCTGCTGCGGCCATTCAGGCGGCGCTGGAGATATCGCAGGCCACCTTCAAGCGCGACATTGCCAAGCTGCGCGACCAGCTGCATGTGCCCATTGTTTTTGATCGTGACCTGGGTGGTTACCGCATGGAGCAAGGCCACACCGACAGCGAGATGCCCGGCCTGTGGTTTAGCCATGACGAGCTGCTGGCCCTGCTGACGATTGAGCAGCTGCTGTCGCAGCTGGAGCCCACGGTACTGGCGGCTACCCTTAAACCCATTCAGGGCAGGCTGGCAGAGCTGATGGGCCAGCAAGGCTTGGAGCAAAAGGACGTTGCCAAACACATCCTGATCATTAATTCGCGTAAACGCACACTGGCGCCTAGAGTGTTTGAAGTGCTGGCCGCCGCCACCATGGCCCGCCAGCGCATCAAGATCAGCCACCTCAACCGGCAAACCAGCGAAAAGGTGGAACGCGAAGTCTCTCCCCAGCGCCTGGTGCATTACAACGACAACTGGTACCTGGACGCCTGGTGCCACCTGCGCGACGGACTGCGCAGCTTTTCTGTAGACGCCATCGAAGACATAACGGTGATGGACGAACCCGCCATCGAAGTGCCGCCAGAAAAAATAAGGGCCGAAATGAGCGCCGGCTACGGCATCTTTGCCGGGTCTAGCACCCAATGGGCCAATCTGAAGTTTTCGCCCAAGCGATCGCAATGGGTGTCACGCGAAGTGTGGCACCCTGAGCAGCAAAGTACGATGGAAGCAGACGGCAGCTTTGTGCTGTCCATCCCCTACTCTGATGACCGAGAATTGGTCGGCGACATTCTGCGCTTTGGCCCGGATGTCGAAGTGCTGGCACCACCGGCGCTGAAGGCTTCGGTGCAGAAGATGCTGTTGGCGGCTATTGGGCGGTATGTGTGAGATTGTTGGCCGGCGCGGTTTCTTAAATCAAGCCATAAGCATTGTCCCATTGAGAGACAGTCGGTCTTCAGACGGTTCTAAACCAAATCACGTGCTGTTTCCCAAGACACAGAACTCATATTGTTTGCATATCTAACTGCGTCGATCTTCCGAGAAAACAAGACATTGCCATCTTGATTGCTCACAACGTAGACACCTTTGGTGCCATAAATCCATGCATCGTCTGGGAGCTGCTCAAAGGGTGAGGGGTAGTACAGTTGAACAGGGGCGTAGGCCTGAAGTACATCGTCGATATTTTCTACAATTTCGTCTTGCATTTCCGGTGATTGCTTGTCGAATTGATCATACTTTTCCAAAGGGATAGCCTTGTTAACAAGAAGTTTTTTCCGTAAAGCTGCGTCTCGCAATATTGCCCTAATGTGCTTAGTTTCAAACATCTATTTTCCTCCTAAATAATGCCGACCAACCGATGGCTCGGAGCCCCATTTCTTGAAGCTTGGCGGAGAGTTGGGCGTGCGCTAGATCACTGGCGAAAGCTCAGGCCACAAAGTAGGTAGCCCGTCGAGACAGCCCAAGTCTACGTCGCTTTTCTGAACGACCGGCATACCACCGCGAATCATCTCACTGAGCGTTATGAAGGGTGAATCTTTTTGTCGCGCGTACTAAATTTGTTGACCTATTGGTTTGGCTAATGTTCAAGATGACCGCTTCTCGCGCTTCGCGGTCTTCTTCGTTTCGAAATCCCACAACGCCAAAATTTCAGCGTCGCTGATCTCATCGGCCTCACTGTGGAATAGAAACCTAGCCGCGCGCAGGTGCCTGTAAAAATCATCCTTGTCGGCAAAGACACCGTGCCATTGCGGCACTGGTCCGTATTGGCCGTGGATCTCAACTGTGCAACCTAAGATGGCGCGTTGACCATCGGCGCGTTCAATTGGGAAACTATGGACACTTGGGCTGTCATCCCCATCACTATTTTCGACTGCATAACTGATAGCTTCACGGGCATGGCGAACTCTCATCTGATCAGTTATGGCAACTGAC
>CANJWZ010000043.1 GCA_947478725.1 Comamonadaceae bacterium | reverse complement strand
CGTATGAAATCGGTGCAATGCGGGAAAGTTCCACGAGCTCCTTCACACTTTTCGCGGGGAAACTTGGATTCACCACAAGAGCATAGCCGTAGTACGTGCCTTGGGTCACCGGGTCGAAGTCCTTAATCGGGTCGTAAGGCAGCTTCGAAAAGAGATGGAAGTTGAGTACAAAGGACGAATTGTGAGCAAGCATGATCGTGTAGCCATCGGGTTTCGCCTTGGCTGCTAGGCTCGTGCCGATTGTCATGCCCGCACCGGGGCGGTTGTCGATCACCACCGGCTGTCCGAGGGCGTCCGATAGCTTCTGTCCAATCGTACGGGCGAAGATGTCCCCGGCGCCTCCTGCCGCCGCCGGGACTACGAAGGTTATCGGGCGGTTGGGCCAACTTGAATCTGCGGCTGCTGGGCGGGTCTGCGCCTGCGAGAAGGTGCAAGCCGATCCGATGGCAAAAGTGGTGATCAGGCACGCTAGTTTGTTCACAAAGTAAGCTAGCACCCGCACACAATTGATCTGCGTGTTGAAGATCCCTCCCGTGCGCATGGCCACCGTGTGCAACTGAAAGACTTGCTTGGCAGTGTCAAACTCCACCAAGTGGTGCGAAGGCATGGTGATAATCATTTGGCCTGTACTCGCTTCTATATTACGGTTCATAAATGATCCTATATGGTGTTTGTGAATACCATGGGCTACCACACTGTTCACTTTATTCCGTGTCCATCCGGGATCTACCCCACACGCGTGAGACATTCCTTGCCCATAGGCTGGATGGCATTCGCAGCATCTCAGTAATCATGAGCCGTCAAGCAGTCGCTGCCAGTTGGCGGTTAGACGCACTAGCTTGCTTACCGGTGGTCCCTGGGTATGGTTGCTGACGTAACCTTTAGACTGGTTGCGGCCTTCATCACCGGCCACCATGATGCCGATCCACTCTGGCTTCTGGAAGACCGGCACGAGTCGATCGGGGTCGTCCGACTCGGCATAGGCCTTCGACAGAAGACCCTTCTTCACTTCCGCCTCGATGCGAAAGCCAGTCGGGCCGGCATACCACGCGTAGCGCTGAGCGAGCGATGCCTTAATCCGCACGTTTTCGTAGAGGTAATTTCGAAGGTCGTCCTTGCTCCAGCCCGCGCGCGCGAAGACCCTTGCGATGCTGGGCCCCAGCATCAGCAGCGGATGCCAGTGGCTGTAGACCATGCCGATGGCCGTCCAGTACCCGCAAGCACGCTGACCAATCACATCGGCAATGATCTCTGCATGCTCGATCACATTCTCGCTGCCGGTGTAGACGGGCGCGCTGATGGCTACGACGCTTTGCACCGTCACGATGTTGTCCCCGGCCTTGAAGCCGCGGTCGACGCTGTACGGTTGCCACCCGATCGCGGCGACGGCGTCCTCGTTCTCCGCGGCAGCGACCAAGAAGCTCTGGCCGATGCTGCCTTTGTCGGCGCCCTCAGGGGCGTGGTGAAACCCCCCCATGTTACGTAGAAAGAGGCGCAAAAACCTACCGACGCTGGTGTTCGCCTGGAAGCCTGGCCGCATGACACCTTGCCCCGAGTGGAAGCCTAACTCTTTTGCTATTGGGCCACTTACGACGATGAGCGATTCCCATCCCGGTGTCGACCCTGCGTCCTCGATCTTGTAAGCAGGATCGGTGATTGCCTCGACTGCGGCGAGTAAGACAGGCAAATATTCCGGCCGACAACCAGACATCACGCCATTAACCGCGATATTCCAGACTGTGGCAAGTCGATTAGCGACGGGCACCCGTCCGATCACCTCGTTGGGATCGCGGTCTGTAAACTGCAAGAATCTGTCAACTTTCGCAAGAGTCGGCGGGATGATTGGCAGGCCGTCTGACCATAATCTGCGTTGAAAGTAGTCGTTTACTTCCTCGAGTGAGCCACGGAATACGATGGCCCGCTGAGTGGGCTCTATCTCGCTCATCGCTTTCGCTGTTGTGCCCGATCCGCTCGTGAGCCCGCTCACGATGCGCGGCAGAAGTTCCTCCTCGACCTTTTTCTGCAGGTCTTCTAAGCTCTCCACCATCGGCACGCCCGGATACTCCGCGATCGCCATATCCGGCATGCCCATACCCTTGGCTACTACCGCAGCTTGGCGCAGGAACGCAGAAGCGATCACTGTCACGCTCCTGTATCCAGCGTGCTCCGCTGCCTCACTCGCCCGCAACACGGCGGGCGTGCAGGCGCCTCAGGCGCCTACCAGTGAAATAACCGCATCGGCGCCATGCTCCTTCAACAATTCCGGCACTTTGGCGAGCAACTGGCGTTGCTGCGCGCCGTGCAGATTGCCAAAGACCTCATAAGGAATGAAGCGGATACCCGGATAGCGCGCGGCGAGTTTCTCGCGCAGGATAGCGAGAATACGATCACCATGGAACACATAATCCCAAAGCTCCGCGATAGTCTTGCCGGTAAGATCTTGGAGTGGCAAATTAGGTGTGGAATGAAGGACTGCGCTGCGCCCTAATGGCCAGACTACATCGTAGGCCGGCACTCCCGCCTCGGTTCTGTTGTTCATCGTGAGTCCTTGCTGAAGTTAATGAATAACTAATATAAACCCAATACCAACTTTAGCACGGGTAGGGTATGGTTAACATTTTCGATTCAAGCCAGCTTTTGCTTTACTCGCTTGGGCTGGTAATCAATCGCGCAAATCTATAGTAAGCGTGTCTCTGTGCTGCCTCTGCGGATATCTGAAAGCACGGAAAAGTGGTGGTTGATCGTTACATTGAGGAAATGATGCAGGTACACGACGTCTTGGTTGAGCCCACCTATGTGAATTTTTTTGAAATCAAAATATTACCTATTTGGCTGCTTTTCCCCGCAGCGTAAATGATCTTTTGGTTTAAGTTGGAGGATGGATGATGAACGCGACATATGTCAAATACCCAGTTAGCAGAATTACCTCTATGTTGCGGTCTACCGGACAGGCGATACGATTTACCTTCTAAATTTTGGAAAGCAAAATTTGTCCGTGCTATGACGGTTTCTGGAGTATTCAATCAATTTGTATGACTTGCCCGAAAAGATCACTATTGACAAGTGCGGTGCCAACACAGCCGCTATTAAAAGTGTCAAAGCAGACGCTTGAATTGATATCCTGTTGCACCAAAAAGTACTTCAATAACAGTGTTAAAAAAAGACCATCAGGCTATCAACGTGGTTGCGCGACCGATGCTCGGATTTGAACCTTTTTGGAGCGCTCAAATCGTTTTTGCCGGAGTAGAGTTCATGCACATGATTAGCCAAGGGCTAGTGCACAGACCAGCCAGATCAGCGGCTTCTGAAGAAGACCGCCTCTATGGATTGACCTTTTGATTAGATGAGCGTTAACGAAGTTCTTCGCGACCACCACTCCTTAATGCAACATAACTGATGGAAACTACCCCCACTGAGTTCGAGTTCAACGGAGCGAACCCTCAACAGATGACCGACGTGCGCAGATCGCTTCCTTCTCTTGACCGACTGATCCGCCACTCGGGCGCGAAGGCACTGATTACTTCGCATGGGCGCGAACGCGTCGTCGTGGCCCTGCGCGAACTGCTGCAGGAGCACCGGTCGGTCGGCGCATCACCAAGCGCCGTGCAAGACGAAACCTTGTTGGATGATTGCGCCAGTCGCTTGGTGCGGCAGGAAGCTCTATCGCTTCGCCAAGTCCTCAACCTCAGTGGCACCGTGCTTCACACTAATCTGGGCCGTGCCTCCTTACCCGAGTCCGCCGCCCGCGCGGCGCTGATTGCTATGACGGGACCGACTAACCTTGAATTTGACCTTGCAAGCGGCGGCCGTGGCGAGCGCGATAACCACGTTGAAGCTCTCCTGTGCCGCCTGACTGGTGCTGAAGCAGCGACGGTAGTCAACAACAACGCCGCTGCAGTGCTGCTCGCCCTCAATACGGTGGCGGCTCGCAGGGAAGTTGTTGTTTCGCGTGGCGAACTCGTCGAGATCGGCGGAGCCTTCAGGGTTCCGGACGTGATGAGCCGAGCCGGCTGCCGCCTGCGCGAAATCGGAACGACGAACAGGACGCACCTGCGCGACTTCGAGGCGGCGGTGGGCGCCCGAACCGCCGCCTTTATGAAAGTCCACACGAGCAACTATGTCATTGAAGGCTTCACTGCAGAAGTTCCGCAGCGGCATCTGGCAAAACTTGCGCAGCACTATGGCCTGCCGTTTTTGATCGATTTGGGAAGTGGTTCCCTCATAGATCTTGAACAGTTTGGGCTGCCGCCGGAGCCCACGGTGCGCGAAGCGATTGACGACGGAGCAAGCGCGGTCACCTTTAGCGGCGACAAACTGCTCGGCGGTCCGCAATGCGGCATCATTGTCGGCAGCAAGGAACTAGTAGGCCGCATGCGCGCCAACCCGCTGAAGCGTGCGCTGCGTGTCAACAAGATCATTCTTGCAGCGCTGGAAGCCACTCTGCGCCTTTATCTAGATCCTCAGCGTGCGCGGCGCGAAGTGCCGACGCTGCGCCTGCTCACGCGTCCGCGGGAGGACATCCGAGCACAGGCAGAGAGGCTGCTCAAGATGGTGTCCGCTGCGGTGGGCAATGTCGCCGAGGTGTCCGTGATCGACTGCCTTAGCCAGATTGGCAGCGGCTCGCGCCCAGTCGATCTCCTTCCGAGCGCTGGGCTGGCGCTTAGGCCGAAGGGAAAGTCCGTCTCTGCAGCGCGCCTAGCTCGGCAGTTTCGTGCGCTTCCTCTGCCGGTGGTCGGGCGCGTGCAGAAAGGCTTGTTCTTGATGGACCTGCGCTGCCTCGATGACGACGCCGCATTGGTCTTGCAGCTGCAGCACCTCGATCTGACATGTGAGCTGACATGATCGTCGCCACCGCTGGCCACATTGACCACGGCAAGACCACACTGGTGCGTACGCTAACTGGGATCGACACCGATCGGCTACCGGAAGAGAAGGCGCGGGGCATTTCCATTGACGTTGGCTTCGCCCATTGCACTTTGGCCAACGGGCAGACCATTGGGTTCGTTGACGTTCCTGGGCACGAGCGCTTCGTTCGTAATATGCTCAGCGGAGTCTATGCTGTGGGCCACGTGTTGCTGGTGATTGCGGCGGATGACGGGATCATGCCGCAGACACGCGAACATCTTCACATCGTCAATCTGCTTGGCGTTGCGCAGGGCACGGTGGTGATCACGAAGAAAGATCGCGTGGATGCCGCCCGGCTCGCCCAGGTCGAACTTGATGTGGTCGACCTTCTTCGCGGCACCGCATGGAATAGCGCATCCGTAATCGCAGTGTCTGCCTTGACAGGCGAAGGCATGGACGCGCTTCGGAAAAGGCTCGCGGCGGCGGCTGCGACCGAGCACGGGGCCGCTGAGGACATGGGAGTGCTGGCACGCTTCGTGGTAGATCGCGTATTTACGGCCGCCGGCAGCGGCACAATCGTGACTGGGACCGTGATCGCCGGCTCGATTGGCGTCGGTGACATGCTGGTCATCACGCCCGCGGGAATCCAGGTCCGCGTGCGCAAGCTGCAGCGCCACGGGAGTGCGACCGAGCGGGCGCACGCCGGGGAGCGTTGTGCGATCAATCTCGCGAATGTGGAGCAAGCCACTGTCTCGCGGGGTGACTGGCTCGTTGCCGCCGAGGCACATCACCCGACCGACCGGCTGGATGTGCATTTGAAGGTGCTAATCTCCGAAGTCGGCCTGCTAAAACACTGGACGCCCGTGCATGTTCACATCGGGGCAGCGGATATACCGGCTCGACTGACGATGCGACGGGGTGCATCAGTTGCACCGGGCGAGGGAGCCTTCGCGCAGCTCCGCCTCCAGCGGTCCATCAATGCTGCGCACGGCGACCGGCTCATCCTGCGGGACCAGTCGTCTACGCGCACCGTGGGTGGTGGTGTTGTGATCGACCCATTTCCCCCGGAAAGACGGAGCGCACAGCGGCTCGCCGTGCTAGCTGCGCTCGATGCGTATGATCTTCGCGCAAGCCTCCAGGCCCTGATCGTTTTGTTACCGCAGGGCATAGAACTCGAATGGTTGGCGCGGGTCTTCAATCTGCAGTTCGATAAGATACTCGATCTCGTCCCAACCGATGCGGTGGTACTCAAGACTGGGTTGCATACGATCCTTTCGGGGGAACAAGTGCTGCAACTGCAAAGGACAGTGGTTGAGCGGCTCGATCGGTTTCATGCAGAGTACAAGAATGCCACGGGCATGGAACTGGTGCAACTGAATGCTGAAATTGCGAGGGAGCTACCGATGAAGGTCTTTGTCGCTCTGGTCAAGCTGTGCGCCGGGCGGGCGGGGCTGCAACTGCACGGATCACAGGTATCTATCGCTAGCCACGATTCCACTGACAATCCTCGCGACTTGGTGGTGTGGCAGCGGATCCGACCGATGCTACATGACGCCAAAGCGTCCATCCCGTCGGTGCGAGAGCTGTCGGTGCTGTCGCGCGTGCCGCTACAGCAGCTTCGCGATTTGATGCACCGCAAGTCGGGGACCGGCAAGCTCGTGAAGCTAACCCTCGAGCGGTTCGCACTTCCAGAAACAATGGAAATGCTCCGACAAAAAGCCGAGCAAACGGCGGCGAGCTGTTCGGATCAGCTTTTCAGCGCAGCGCAATACCGCGATGTTATTGGCACGGGCAGAGGGCTGGCCATTGAGATTCTCGAATGCCTCGACAAGAAAGGGGAAACGCTGCGCCGTGGCGATTTGCGCGCGATTCGGATAAATACTGGAGAGTAAGTCATGAAGAGAGTCAGATACCTGGCAGAATTTAAAACTAAGGCAGTAAAGCAAGTGACTGATCTTCGTCAAAGGGTCGTCGAAGTTGCCAAGTGGTTCGGCATGTCCTACATAATTTTTTCCGTTATTAAGACTCATATGGGTTCCGACTCGGCCTAGGACCAGAGCGCCAAGGCTAGGGCGGCCGTTGCAGAAACCCAGAAGCAACTTCTCGCCGACTGAGCCGCACGTAAATACATTCAACGAAGGAAATGATGTGAGGGGTACATTCGATTTGTTCGTGATCGGCGCGGGTATCGCTGGTCTTACTGTAGCCGAGGAAGCTGCCCGGCGCGGGCTCAGTGTCTGCATCGCTGAGGAAGTCATGTTTGGTGGATTGATGGTGAACGTTAACCGGCTCTCGCCTGCCATCGAGGGTCTCCCGGCTTCGGGCAGTGACCTAGCAGCGGAAGCGATGACGCGTGTCTACGACTTGGGCGTTACTCCCCTGTTCGAGGCTGTCATTGGCTTTGATCAGCAGCCTGATGGCCTGCTGGCTGTCGCCACCTGTTCGGGTACACACATCACGCGCAGCGTTGTGGTCGCCACCGGTGCCCAACTGCGCAAGTTGGGAATTCCCGGGGAGGCGAAATATGAAGGCAGAGGGGTCGCGCATTGCGCCGATTGCGATGCGCCAATGCTCAGGGGCGAAACTGCAATCGTGGTCGGTGGCGGCGATTCGGCTCTGCAGGAATGCCTGGTGCTCGCAGAATTTTGCTCCCTCGTGCAATTAGTTCATCGGGGCTCTAGCTTTTCGGGCCGGGCTGACCTAGTCAACGCTGTGCAGCAGCAGCCGCGCATCACGGTCTATCTGCGTACCATCGTCGATTCCCTAGAGGGCAGCGAGTTTCTCACCGGTGCGCGGCTGCGCAACCTCGACTCCGGTCAAGTAAGTCTGCAGCCTTGCAAGGCCTTCTTCGCATATGTTGGGCTGACGCCGAACACGTTGATTGTTCCCCCTTCGGTGAAGGTAATAGAAGGCGGTATCCACGTTAATGTCAGCTGCGAAAGCAGCCTAAACAACGTGTTCGCGGTCGGGGCTGTGCGGTCGGGTTATGGCGGTAAGATCATAGATGCAAAGGAGGATGCACGACTGACTGTCACGGCTGTCTGTGCGCGGTTGGGCTACGCGTGAATTGAAGTTATTGCGGAAGGGAATCGTTCCTGGTGGAGCGGCCGGACTTCAAACCCGGTTGAGGCTGTTGACAGTCTTTCGTGGGTTCGATTCCCACTCTCTTCCGCCCGTGTTGACTATTGGACAAGCGATCCCACTAGGAGGGACATTCTTGCAAAGTTTTCATCTGTCGCTTAGACCTGTAGTTGTATTCAAGATGAAATGAAATTTACTGTCTCGGACGCACTGGCTGAAAGGCTTCTTCGTATGCAAATGTACAAGGATTCTGGCACGCCTAATTTGCACGCTAGTGAAGAGGAGAATTTGAAAACTACTAAAGAGTGGATTGATCGTTATTCAGTAGCTGACAGGAGCTGCAAAGAGCGCTTCATACGTCGTAAATATCCACAATAATTTAAATCGAATTAAGTCTTAGAGACTCAAAATAAATTTTTGTCCGCGCACCCATAGCCTCAATCGGGCAGCTCGCTTGGCCCTACCCGGGGGGTCTAAACCGGAAGTGACTTTTTTGAAGAGCTGGCCAGTGTTAGGGCTGCAAGGCGTCACTCGCTGCGGGACCCACTTCGTGGCCCTTCGGGTTTACATAGGGTGCTATTTTGCAAAGTGTGCGCCAGTCGCTACGCTGAAGCTCCGCTTGGTGTCACCCACCGCTGGCGCGCGCTGTCGGGTTTACAAAATCCATCCTATGCAAAGTACCGCAGCTGGAACGGTCGCTGCAGCCGGCGGCGCCACCCCGGTCGCATTCGCCTGTGCGCCCTATGTGTCGGCCAGCACCTTGGCCCTAGTCAGTGCGCTTACGCGCAGTGGTGGCAATCAGCGGCCTGTCGGCCGGTTATCACGTGTTAGCCCCCGCCCACCCTTGTGCTTCGCCGCTGCGCGTCGTCAGCACTGCGCGGTTCCCATCCGCCCCCCAAGGGAGCTCCCCCAAGCCCGCGCTGCGCTTCGCACCTGTTTGCTACTAACAAAATAGCTATAAATTCAATATCCACGGTGGCTAGCGGCCTAAAACGCTTCTAATATTTGTCGCCGAGCGCGCCAGCAATTCAAACTGCTGTGGGCTGAGCTTGTGGCGGCAAAGGCACACGTGTAAAAAATCATGCCGCAACAAAAACCGCTTTTTGGTGCTAGCCCGGTGCTAGCCCACTTCTAAAACAAAAAAGCCCACTATCTTTTGAATAGCAGGCTCTCTTTACCCCGTATGGGAAATTTGGCTCCTCGACCTGGGCTCGAACCAGGGACCTACGGATTAACAGTCCGGTGCTCTACCAACTGAGCTATCGAGGAATACAGCCTAAGATTATAGCGTCCATATTTGGTCTATTCCGGCCTGACCCATCCCAACACCGACTGCTTGATGAAAAAATCGCCGCGCCCTTTGCCCTGGCTTGATGCTGGAGAAGACTTTCCGCCAGTCAGCCGCGCCTGGGGGCATGATGACCCAGCGCCTGGCTTGCTGGCTGCGGGTGGCGCGCTGGATGCGGCCACACTGGTGCAGGCGTACAGCCGGGGCATCTTTCCTTGGTACAGCGAAGGCCAGCCCACGCTGTGGTGGAGCCCCAACCCGCGCATGGTGCTGCAGACGCAGCGCTTCAAATTGCATCGGTCACTGCGCAAAACCCTGCAGCATTTTTTAGGCAACACGGCGTGTGAGATTCGGTTTGACACGGCGTTTGCCAGTGTCATCAATGCCTGCGCCAGCAAGCCGCGTGATGGCCAGCCGGGCACGTGGATCCTGCCAGAGATGATTGCAGCTTACTGCGCGCTGCACGCTGCAGGGCACGCGCACAGCGTTGAAACGTGGGTCGATGATGAACTGGTCGGCGGACTGTATTGCGTGAATTTGGGCGGCATGGTGTTTGGCGAGTCCATGTTTGCGCATGTGACAGATGCATCCAAAATCGCGCTGTGTGCGCTGGTGGCTTTTAGCCGCGCACAAGACGTCACGATGATCGATTGCCAGCAAAACACTGGACATTTGGCATCGCTGGGGGCACAAGAAGTAAGTCGCGACGAATTCACCGCGCATGTGAGTCAGGTGATCACCCGCCCTGCCCTCGCCTGGCAATTTGAACCCGTATACTGGAACGAACTGATGCCTTTCAAGACCCCAAACACACCGTGACGCTGCTCAAAGACCTGCCGCTGCAAACCCTGCAGTTTTACGCCACAGCCCCATACCCGTGCAGCTATTTGCCGGGCAGGCAGGCGCGCAGTCAGGTGGCCACGCCCAGCCACCTCATTCATAACGACGCCTATTCTGATCTGGTGGCCCGGGGCTTCAGGCGCAGTGGCATGTTTACCTACCGTCCCTATTGTGATGGTTGCCAGGCCTGCGTGCCGCTGCGGGTACCGGTGCAAACATTTGCACCCAACAAAAGCCAGCGCCGCGCAATCGCCAAGCATCAGGGCCTGTCGGTGCGGGTGCTCAAACTCTGCTTTGCCACCGAGCATTACCAGCTGTATCTGCGCTACCAAAACGGCCGCCACGCAGGCGGCGGTATGGACCACGACAGCATTGACCAGTACACGCAGTTTTTGCTGCAGAGCCGGGTCAATTCACGCCTGGTCGAGTTTCGCGAGACGATGCCTGACGGACAAGCGGGCGCGCTCAAAATGGTGTCGATTCTGGACGTGCTGGACGACGGCATTTCAGCCGTGTACACGTTTTATGAGCCTGATGAGGCGGGCAGTAAAAACAGCTACGGCAGTTACGGCGTGCTGTGGCAAATTGAGCAAGCGGCCAAGCTGAATTTGCCCTATGTGTACTTGGGTTACTGGATCGACGAGAGCGCCAAAATGCGCTACAAAGCCGCCTTCAAGCCGCACGAGTTGCGCGTGGACGGGCTATGGGAAATCGCCAACCGGTGACAGCATCAGACGACCATTTTGCGGCTCCTAATTTCATAGCGTAAAATTTACGCATGGTCAAACCCGAAAGTTCGTTAACTGTCAAACCTACGGTTCAGGTGATTGAACGCATGTTCAGCCTGCTGGACATTTTGGCCAACCGTCAAGAGCCCATGTCGCTCAAAGAGATCAGCGAAAAGTCTGGCCTGCATGCGTCGACTGCGCACCGCATCTTGAATGACTTGGCCACTGGCCGCTTTGTTGACCGCCCGGCTGCTGGCAGCTACCGGCTGGGCATGCGCCTGCTGGAGCTGGGTAACATGGTCAAAGCCCGCCTGAATGTGCGGGACGCCGCCCTGGCTCCCATGCGGGAGCTGCACAAGCTGACCCAGCAACCCGTCAACCTGAGCATGCGCCAGGGCGACGAAATCATTTACGTGGAGCGAGCCTATAGCGAGCGCTCTGGCATGCAGGTGGTGCGCGCCATTGGCGGGCGGGCGCCGCTCCATTTGACATCTGTCGGCAAGCTGTTTTTGGCTTTTGACGACCCGCAGCGCCTGCGCAGCTATGCCACCCGCACCGGCCTGGCGGGCCAGACGCGCAACTCGATCACGCAGTTGCCGATACTGGAGCGGGAGCTGTCCAAAGCGCGGCAATATGGCATCGCCAGGGACAATGAGGAGCTGGAACTGGGCGTGCGCTGCATGGCGGCCGGCATTTATGATGACCAGAACGCCTTGGTGGCGGGTTTGTCGATTTCGGCGCCAGCCGACAGGCTGGAAGAGCACTGGCTGCCCAAGCTGCAGGCCACAGCCAATGAAATTTCAGCTGCCTTGGGCTACAAAACACGTTAAAAAACCACTCGCAAGTGGTTTAGCCTTCTAGATACTTGGGCAATCAGCTACCTTATTTATAGCAGAAAAATTTTCAACCTAGCCGCTGATGGGTTTGACTGCGGTGCTGATATTGATTTTGCGGTCACCAGTGACAGGGTTTGACTCCACCCAGCGCCGCACGCGCTCGGCATCGCCCAGGCGGCTCAGTTTGCCTGCGGAGTCCAGAAACACCATGATCAGTTTGCGACCTGCGATTTTGGTTTGCATCACCAGGCACTGACCGGCTTCAGAGATGTAACCCGTCTTTTGCAAACCTATGTCCCATTCGGGGTTTTTGGTCAAACGATTGGTGTTGTTGTATTGCAAGGTGCGGCTTCCCACAGCCACCTGGTAGCCGGTAGAGGTGGTCAGTTCGCGCAGCACAGAGTCAGCATGCGCGGCATTGACCAACGTGGCCAGATCTTGGGCGCTGGACTGGTTGCGGCTAGACAGGCCAGTGGGTTCAACATAGCTGGTGTCCGTCATGCCCAACAGCTTGGCTTTGGCGTTCATCAGGCTGACAAACACAGGCATGCCGCCCGGATAAGTACGGCCCAGGGCATGGGCAGCGCGGTTTTCGCTCGACATCAGCGCCAGGTGCAGCATGTCGCCGCGAGACAGCGATGTACCGACCTTCAAGCGGGAACTGCTGCCTTTTTCGGTGTCCACATCGTCCTGAGTGACCGTGATCATTTCGTCCATGGGCAGCTTGGCACCGCTGATGATCACGCCGGTCATGAGTTTGGTCAGCGAGGCAATCGGCAATACCGCGGTCTGGTTTTTGCTGAACAGTACCTCGCGGGTGTCCTGGTCAATCACCAATGCCACGCTGGATTTGAGATCGAGGGCATCCGCGGCGCCGTGCAAGCCAGCGATCTGGCCGAATGAGGGCTTGGGCGGTGCTGAAACGCGAATCACCGGCTTGCGCTTGACGCCCGTCACAAAACGGGCTGTCTTGCGGCTTGAGACCACTTTCTTGGCGCTGGCAGATTTCGTCAGCTGCTGTTTTTTACCGTCTCGTTTTGCGGTTTGTGCGTTTGCGCCCAGAGTGGCCAACGCAGCGAACAAAGCCAAGAATCCGGCCGCCTTAAGCAACCGATTTAGTAGTTGTTTATGCATTGTGCTGAGCCTTGCATGGAGTTGCCGTAAAAATCATCGTCCGAGTGTATCCAGAATGAAAAAGTCACGCAATATCAAAAACTTGCGTGACTTTTCTAAAAACAGGCTCAATTAGGTAAGAATTAGCCGACCCAACACCAGCAACTTGGGTAAAGGCTCTCTAAGTCATTGAATTTAATCAACAATTTTTAAAAATAGAGACTCAACCCTGTGCCGCAACCCGATCAGCTTTATTTTGCAATTTATTCAAAGCGCTCAGGTAAGCCTTGGCCGATGCCACCACGATGTCGGGGTCAGACCCCACCCCATTGACCACGCGGCCGCTATTTTGCAGGCGCACAGTGACTTCGCCCTGGCTTTCTGTCGACCCGCTGATGGCGTTGACAGAGTAAAGCACCATTTCCGCACCGCTTTTAACGTGTGATTCGATGGCTTTGAGGGAGGCGTCGACCGGCCCGTTGCCGCTGGAGCTGCCTTTGACTTCCTTGCCCAGCACGGTAAACACAATGCTGGCTTGCGGGCGTTCGCCGGTTTCGCTGTGCTGCGACAGCGAAACAAACGCGTATTGCTCAGCTGCGTGGGACACGCTTTCATCGCTGACCAGCGCCAGAATGTCTTCGTCAAAAATATCGCTTTTGCGGTCAGCCAGCTCTTTGAACCTGGCAAACGCGCTGTTGATCTCGGCTTCGCTCTCCATCGACACGCCAAGTTCTTGCAGGCGCTGCTTGAACGCATTGCGGCCACTGAGCTTGCCCAGCACGATTTTGTTGGCCGACCAACCCACGTCTTCGGCGCGCATGATCTCGTAGGTGTCGCGGGCCTTGAGCACACCGTCCTGATGAATGCCGCTGGCATGCGCAAAGGCATTCGCGCCGACCACCGCCTTGTTGGGCTGCACCACAAAGCCGGTGGTCTGGCTGACCATGCGGCTGGTGGCCAAAATGTGTTTGGCGTCGATGTTCAAGTCCAGATTGAAATAATCTTTGCGGGTTTTGACCGCCATGACGATTTCTTCCAGACTGCAATTGCCGGCGCGCTCGCCCAGGCCGTTGATGGTGCATTCCACCTGCCGCGCGCCGCCAATCGTCACCCCTGCCAATGAGTTGGCCACCGCCATCCCCAAATCGTTATGGCAGTGCACCGACCACACGGCTTTGTCGCTGTTGGGAATGCGCTCACGCAGGTTTTTGATGAAGTTGCCGTACAGCTCAGGGATAGCGTAGCCCACCGTGTCAGGCACATTGATGGTGGTCGCGCCTTCAGCAATCACAGTTTCGAGCACACGGCACAAAAAGTCGGGGTCGGACCGGTAGCCATCTTCGGGGCTGAACTCAATGTCGCCCATCAGGTTGCGCGCGAAACGGGTGGAGAGTCTGGCCTGCTCATACACTTCGTCGGGGCTCATCCGCAGCTTTTTTTCCATGTGGAGTGCGCTGGTGGCCAGGAACAAATGCAAGCGGGCTGATTTGGCTGGCTTGAGGGCTTCGGCTGCACGGGAAATGTCGCGGTCGTTGGCCCGGGCCAATGAACAGACGGTCGAATCCTTGATGACTGCAGCAATTGATTTGACGCATTCAAAGTCACCGTTCGAGCTGGCAGCAAAACCAGCTTCAATGACATCAACCTTCAGTCGCTCCAGCTGGCGCGCAATGCGCAGCTTTTCGTCGCGCGTCATCGAGGCGCCGGGCGATTGTTCGCCGTCACGCAAGGTGGTGTCGAAAATGATGAGTTTGTCAGCCATGAAATTCTCCGAAAAAAATCAAATCAAAAAACCAGCAACCACAAAAAAACGGCCCGTTGCTGGTGCAAACGGGCCGTTGGAAATGAGCATGAACGAAATATTTTCGCGTGAGCTACCTTTTCCGCCCGTTGGCAGATAGAAGTAGTGCTAGTGAAATTAGAGTCATACCGTCGAATATATCACAGCTTGTTTCATACGCCCTACTTGTGCAAGCCGCGCTCTTCGGGCTCATCGAGCGACGTGGCAATCACACTGGTCTGCTGACCCTTGGCACGGCGCCAGGCGTGTACCGCATAACCCGACAAACCGTAAGCGATGAAAAACGCAAACACCACGATGGGTGGGTGCAGGCCAATGACGCCGATGCCCAGAGCAATCAACACAATCACAGCAAAAGGCACACTCTTTTTCATCTGAATGTCCTTAAAGCTGTAAAACGGCACGTTGGTCACCATCGTCAGGCCCGAATAAAGGGTCAGGATGAACATCAACCAAGGTATCTGCAGACCGAACAGGCCCAGGTCGAGCAGACCCGTACCGGTGTAGTCAGCATCGTTCAGCAGCCAGATAAAACCCGCCACCAGGGCAGCGGCGGCAGGTGAAGGCAGGCCCTGAAAAAATCGCTTGTCCACCACAGCGGTATTGACGTTAAACCGGGCCAGCCTCAGCGCGGCACAGGCGCAATAGACAAAAGCCGCCACCCAGCCCCAGCGGCCCAGCGTGCTCAGGCCCCACTCATAGGCGATCAGCGCGGGGGCCGCACCAAAAGAGACCATGTCTGCCAGCGAATCCATCTGCTCACCGAACGCGCTTTGCGTGTTGGTCATGCGGGCAATGCGGCCGTCAAGGCTGTCGAGAATCATCGCGCTGAACACGCCGACGGCAGCCTGGTCAAAGCGGCCGTCCATGGCCATCACGATGGCGTAAAACCCGCCAAAGAGCCCGCCCAGCGTGAACAGATTGGGCAAGATGTAAATTCCTTTGCGGCGTTTGCGTACCACCACTTCCGGGTGCTTGTCCGATTGCGATATGGATGCCTGTTCGCCATCGTGCATACAAATTCTCCTGAAACTGTGGCCTAGGATAACAAACTACTGTGCCGTAAAAATCAAAAAGCCGCGCAAGATCCATGCGCGGCTTGTTGAAGGGTAAAACCGTGAGGTTTCACAGCCCCATCATGCGGCTTAGTTACGCGTCTGGTCCACCAGCTTGTTCTTGGCGATCCAGGGCATCATGGCGCGCAGCTGGCTACCGACTTTTTCAATCGAATGCTCTGCTGTCAGGCGGCGGCGGGCAGTCATGCTCGGGTAATTTGTACGGCCTTCCAGAATGAACATCTTGGCGTATTCGCCCGTCTGAATGCGCTTGAGGGCTGTGCGCATCGCCACGCGTGACTGCTCGTTGATGATTTCTGGACCCGTCACGTACTCGCCGTATTCAGCATTGTTGCTGATCGAGTAATTCATATTGGCAATACCGCCTTCGTAGATCAGATCGACGATGAGCTTGAGCTCATGCAGACATTCAAAATAAGCCATTTCTGGCGCGTAGCCGGCTTCTACCAGCGTCTCGTAACCCATTTTGATGAGTTCAACCGCACCGCCGCACAGCACGGCTTGCTCGCCAAACAAGTCGGTCTCGGTTTCTTCCTTGAAGTTGGTTTCAATGATGCCGGCCTTGCCGCCGCCATTGGCCATGGCGTAGCTCAGTGCCAGGTCACGGGCCTTGCCCGATCTGTCTTGATGAATCGCAACCAGATGCGGCACGCCGCCGCCCTGGGTGTAAGTGTTTCGCACAGTGTGGCCGGGAGCCTTGGGCGCGACCATCCACACGTCCAGGTCGGCACGCGGCACGACCTGGTTGTAATGCACATTAAAACCATGGGCAAACACCAGAGAGGCGCCCTGTTTGGCATGCGGCTCAACATTGTTTTTGTAAACGCCAGCGATATCTTCGTCAGGCAGCAAAATCATGACCACATCAGCGGCTTTGACAGCGTCGTTGACTTCATGCACAGACAAACCAGCTTTCACGGCTTTGTCCCACGAAGCGCCGCCTTTGCGCAGGCCCACCACGATTTTCACGCCGCTGTCGTTCAAGTTTTGTGCATGGGCGTGGCCCTGGCTGCCGTAACCAATAATGGCCACCGTTTTGCCTTTGATGAGGCTCAGGTCGCAGTCTTTGTCGTAATAAACTTTCATCTTTTTTTCTCCTGGTTGTAAATTCAAAATCAAACTCTGAGGATGCGCTCACCGCGCCCAATGCCGCTGGATCCGGTGCGTACCGTCTCCAAAATGGCACTGCGATCAATGGCTTCCAGAAACGCATCGTTTTTGTGCTGGTCGCCGGTCAGCTCAATGGTGTAACTTTTTTCAGTTACATCAATCACTCGACCGCGAAATATATCAGCCATGCGCTTCATCTCTTCGCGCTCTTTGCCTACAGCGCGCACTTTGACCATCATCAGTTCGCGTTCGGTGTAAGCGCCTTCGGTCAGGTCCACGACCTTGACAACTTCAATCAGGCGGTTCAGATGCTTGGTGATCTGCTCAATCACATCGTCCGAACCGCTGGTCTGAATCGTCATGCGGGACAATGTGGGGTCTTCTGTCGGGGCCACCGTCAGGCTTTCGATGTTGTAGCCACGGGCTGAAAACAAACCGACCACGCGGGACAACGCCCCGGGTTCGTTTTCGAGTAAAACTGCAATGATGTGTTTCATACGTCTGGACTCTTCATTTCGGCTGCCCTCCCCTGCACACGGTAATGCTCAGGCTTGGCAAACAATAGATTCGTCAGTTAAAGGTTAAAGGTAAGAGCGGGTTTTGCTACTTATTTCGGAGCTGCTCATAAACGTCTTTATTGGTCTGGAGCCAAAAGACCCCCGAAAGCAGCTATTTTAGAGGTCTTCAGCTCCCAAAAGCATCTCGTTGATGCCCTTGCCGGCCTGCACCATCGGAAAAACGTTTTCTGTTGGGTCGGTGCGGAAGTCCATGAACACCGTGCGGTCCTTGAGCTTGCGCGCTTCGCGCAGTGCGGGCTCAACGTCAGACGGCTTTTCAATCAACATGCCAACGTGGCCATAGGCCTCGGCCAGCTTCACGAAGTTGGGCAGCGCGTCCATGTAGCTGTGGCTGTAGCGGCCTTCATAGTCCAGTTCCTGCCACTGGCGCACCATGCCGAGGTAGCGGTTGTTCAGAGAGACGATTTTGACTGGCGTGTTGTATTGCAGGCAGGTGGAAAGCTCTTGAATGCACATTTGGATCGAGCCTTCGCCGGTGATGCAAAACACCTCGGACTCAGGCTTGGCCAGCTTGATGCCCATGGCATACGGCAGACCGACACCCATGGTTCCCAGCCCGCCAGAATTGATCCAGCGGCGTGGCTCGTCAAACTTGTAATACTGTGCGGCCCACATCTGATGCTGACCCACATCTGACGTGATGTAGGCGTCCGCGTCTTTGGTCATGTTCCACAGGGTTTGCACCACGTATTGCGGCTTGATGGTGGTGCCATCGCCCAGGCTGTACTTCATGCAGTCGCGTTTGCGCCAGCCTTCAATCGTGCTCCACCAGCCACCCAGTACGCCAGCATCAGGTTTGAGGCCCGATTCCCTGATCATCGCAATCAGTTCGATCAACACGTCCTTGACATCGCCAACGATGGGGATGTCTACCTTGACGCGTTTGGAAATGCTGGACGGGTCGATGTCGATATGAATGATCTTGCGTTCGTTTTGCGCAAAGTGCTTGGGGTTGCCAATCACCCGGTCGTCGAACCGGGCACCGACAGCCAGCAAGACGTCGCAGTTTTGCATCGCATTGTTGGCTTCATAAGTGCCGTGCATCCCCAGCATGCCCAGGAATTTATTGTCGCTGGCTGGGTATGCGCCCAGGCCCATCAGCGTGTTGGTGCAGGGGTAGCCCAGCATGTCGACCAGCGTGCGCAGTTCAGCTGAGGCATTGCTCAGCAACACACCGCCACCGGTATAAATGTAGGGCCGCTTGGCGGTCAGCAGCAACTGCAGAGCCTTTCGGATTTGCCCACCGTGGCCTTTGCGGGACGGGTTGTAGCTGCGCATTTCAACCGTGCTGGGGTAGCCGGCGTAGGGCACCTTGTTGAACGACACGTCTTTCGGAATGTCCACCACCACCGGGCCCGGCCGGCCGCTGCGGGCAATGTGAAAGGCCTTTTTCATCGTCTCGGCAAGGTGTTTGGCGTCTTTGACCAAAAAGTTGTGCTTGACGATGGGCCGGGTGATACCGACCGTGTCGCATTCCTGAAACGCATCAAGGCCAATGGCATGCGTGGGCACCTGGCCAGTGATGATGACCATGGGAATGCTGTCCATGTAAGCGGTGGCAATCCCCGTGACGGCATTTGTCACGCCGGGGCCAGACGTGACCAGCGCGACGCCGACATCGCCGGTGGCACGGGCATATCCGTCAGCTGCGTGCACTGCGGCTTGCTCATGGCGCACCAAAACGTGCTGGATGGTGTTCTGTTTGTAAAACGCGTCGTAAATATGCAGCACAGCGCCGCCGGGGTAACCCCAGATGTATTTGACGTTTTCAGCTTGCAGAGACTTGACAAGAATTTCTGCGCCGCGAAGATCTTGCACGCTTGAATGTGCTTGCGCAGCCACTGCTGCAGCGGAAGCGAGTTCCGCTTTTGTGATTTCCATGATGAACCTTTGTGAATTTCTCTGACGAAATACCTTGGGTGCCTTTTGACTGTCTCTTGTGGAGCAGTGTCAAGACTTGAGGCCAAAACCATAAGCGGAATCATCATCCGCCGAGTTGTGACCCGTTTGCCGCTTGAATGGCGAGGCCTATTATGACATTTCAACCAGCGCGGCTGCGCCGATCCAGTCGAAAGCAAAAAACTCGCACGCCAGCGGTGCGATAATTTTGGCTGGTATGCGTAACCCTTAAAGTGCTGGACAAACCCGGAACCATCTACCGTTGGCAACTGAACAAGAACTCTCTGACTTCCTGAAAAGCGTCGAGAAGCGCGCCTTTAAGCGCAGTGTCTACCACACGCGTGACGAAGAAGCTGCGCTGGATATTGTTCAGGACAGCATGATGAAGCTCGCCCAAAGCTATGGCGACAAGCCCTTGGCGGAACTGGCCATGCTGTTCCAGAGGATTTTGTCCAACACCACGCTGGACTGGTTCAGGCGACGCAAGACGCGAAATGCCCTGTTTTCGAACATGAGCGACTTCGAATCTGCCGGCGATGACGGAGATTTCGATATTCTTGAAACTTTAGAGCTCCAAACCAACTCAGAAGGTACAGAAAGTGCCCAGGATGCTATCGAACGGGCCCAAATATTGCGTGAGATTGAAGTAGAAATAAAGCTTTTGCCGGGTCGTCAACGAGAAGCCTTCCTGATGCGTTACTGGGAGGAGATGGATGTGGCAGAAACAGCCCTGGTGATGGGCTGCTCGGAAGGAAGTGTGAAAACACACTGCTCCCGCGCCGTTGCAGCACTGAGCAAAGCGTTAAATGCCAAAGGATTGAAACTATGACTAACTCACCACAAAACAGGGCTGACATTCTGCAAGACCGTTTTGCGCTCAAAGCCACGTCTTACCTGTCGGCCGGCGCATCTGACTTGCCTTACGATATTTCCGAGCGCCTGCGCGCTGCCCGTGTTCAAGCCGTTGCCAAACGCAAAATCGCTATCGTTCAGATGGCTGGCAGCAGTTTCAACGTCGGCGGCGGCACTTCCGCCTTGTCATGGGGAACGCCTGACGGCCTCGGATGGTGGGGCCGGATCGGCTCTGTCATGCCGTTGATTGCGTTGGTCGTTGGTTTGCTGACCATCAACTCGGTGCAAAACGACAACCGCGCCCAAGAACTCGCTGAAGTCGATGCCGCCTTGCTGACGGACGACTTGCCGCCGGCTGCGTTTTCTGACCCTGGTTTTGTGCAGTTTTTAAAAACCAACCGTTAAGGCACGGCGAGACCGTCACCGCCTGCTTTTCAACTGCCCGCTTTGAATGCTTTTTGCCCTGACATGACGTTTTACCTGACGCGAACGCTTGTAGTGTTCAGCCTTACCATTGCGCCTGTCTTGGCTTTTGCTCAGTCGCCTGCCGTCACCGCGGGGCCGCAGGCAGCAGCCAGCAAACCAACTGCCAGGACTGTTGTTTCAAAACCAGCCTGGACAGAATTGACGCCTCCACAGCAGCAGGCCCTGGAACCCTTGGCGGCTACCTGGAACAGCATCAGCGAACCTCAAAAGCGAAAATGGCTTGCCGTTTCCAAAAATTATCCAGCCTTGCCACCAGCAGGCCAAGCCACCATGCACAGTCGCATGAACGAGTGGGTAGCGATGAGCCCGCAAGACCGTGCCGCCGCCCGGCTGAACTTTGCCAAGACCAAAGAGCTGTCAAAGCAACTGACGCCCGACGAAAAGAAAGCCAAGTGGGAAACCTATCAGGCCCTCAGCCCTGAAGAAAAAGCAAAACTGGCCGCAAAAGGCAGCCCCAAGCCCACAGGTGCAGCAACGGCCGTCAAGCCTGTACCCACCCAAAAGCTGGCTGTCACGCCCAAAAACCTGACGCCCCAACCCAAAGCATCAGAGAGTGCATCTGCTGGCACAACAGGTGAGACGGTGCCGGGCACCACCTCGCCAGCTGGCAAATCCGATTGATCGTGTCTGAGGCTAGCGTCCCCTCGATACCGAGGCGTATGGCCTGCTGGGCCTACGAAGGCCTGCTCATGTTTGGCGTGGTCTTTCTGGCTGGCTACCTGTTCGGCACGCTCAGCCAGACCCGCAACGCGCTGGACAACCGCCATGCGCTGCAAGCGTTTTTGTTCCTTGTTTTTGGCATTTACTTTGTCTGGTTTTGGTCCAAAGGTCAAAGCCTGGCCATGAAAACCTGGGACATCCGCGTGGTGGACAGCCACGGCAACCCCATCACGCAGCATCGTGCCCTGGCTCGTTACACCCTGAGCTGGCTATGGTTTTTACCACCGCTGGGCGTCAGTTGGGCGCTGGGCTTGCCAGCCAAAGAAGGGGCCGTGATCACCTTGGGCTGGGTGGCGGTTTGGGCAGTGCTGGCCCGTTTTCATCCGCGAAAACAGTTTTGGCATGACGCGCTTGCCGGTACGCAACTGATCAACTGGAAAGCGCCTGAAAGCCCCAAACGGTTAGCGCGCATGGCCAAGCCCAAGCAAAGCTAGCCGCAGTTGTCACAAAGCTGCAAGACAATCAGTGGCATGCTTGAACCAACAAACGCCGTCAATCCTCAAAAAGCCCGCAAAGGCTTAAACCGGGTCTGGCACGCCTTGGGCTACTCGGTTGCCGGACTGCGTGCCGGCTGGCATGAAACCGCCTTTCGCCAGGAGGCCATCGCGTCGGTGCTGCTGCTGCCAGCTGCATTTTGGCTCGGCCGCAGCTGGATAGAAATCGTTTTACTGGCCGGGACGGTTGTTCTGGTCATGATTGTCGAGCTGCTGAACACCGGCATAGAGACCGCAATTGACCGCATTGGACCAGAATGGCATGACCTGTCCAAGCGCGCAAAGGACATGGGCAGTGCAGCCGTTTTGTTGAGCCTGCTGCTTTGCGCGGCAACCTGGTCTCTGGCCATTTTTCAAAGACTGACAACGTGAACAAAGCTGCTTTTTCAATCTGCGTGTATTGTGGTTCTCGCCCCGGCCATCACGCCGAATTTACCGCTGTGGCAACACAGGTCGGTAGCTGGATCGGCACGCACGGTGGCCAGCTGGTGTACGGGGGTGGCCGCAACGGGCTGATGGGCACCGTGGCCGACGCGACGCTGGCTTCGGGTGGCCGCGTGATTGGCATCATTCCCAAAGCACTGGTAGACCGGGAGCAAGCGCATCTTGGCTGCACCGAACTGCATGTGGTGGAGACGATGCACGAACGCAAGCGTTTGATGGCCGAGCATGCAGATGCCTTTTTGGCGCTGCCAGGCGGCATCGGCACCCTTGAAGAATTTTTTGAAGTCTGGACCTGGCGGCAACTGGGCTACCACGACAAACCTGTGGGCCTGCTCAACATGAACAGGTATTACGACCACTTGCTGGCGTTTTTAGGCAGTTCGGTCAAAGAAGGCTTCATGTCAGAAGGGCTGATGCCGTTGATCAGCGTAGATACGCAGGCAGAAGCCTTGCTTGAAAGTCTGGTGCAGGCGGCTGGTTCGACCCGCAACAACCAGCGCCTGAATGAGATTTAGTTAAAACCGCTTAGAAATTCAGATTTTCGGGATGAAGTGCAAGGCGCCAGGAGCACAGCACACCGGAATGCACTTAAGTGCATGAGGAAATGCACCGACGAATGCCACGCGTTCGCTAACGCTCTGTGCAGCAATTCGCCCGAAAAATGAATTTGTATCGGTTTTAGACAGCTGCTTCGTCCTGCTCGCCGGTGCGGATGCGCACCGTGTGCTCCACACTGGTGATGAAAATCTTGCCGTCACCAATCTTGCCAGTACGTGCAGCACGAACAATGGCTTCTACGCAGCGGTCAACCTCAGATGTTTTGACCACGACCTCAATCTTGACCTTGGGCAAAAAGTCCACCACGTACTCGGCGCCCCGGTACAGCTCGGTGTGGCCTTTCTGGCGGCCAAAACCCTTGACTTCGGTCACAGTCAAGCCGGTCACGCCGCACTCGGCCAGCGCCTCACGGACTTCTTCGAGTTTGAAAGGTTTGAGGATGGCTGTGATTTGCTTCACGGGTGTGTCTCCATTAATTTTAAAAATCAAGAACGAAATTTGTTGGTGATAGGGTAGCGCCAATCCTTGCCAAAACTCCTGTGAGTAACCCGGATGCCCACCGGTGCCTGTCGCCGCTTGTATTCGTTGATTCTGATGAGTCGTGTGACGCGTTCAACCACCGCGCGGTCAAAGCCGGCGGCAATGATGGCCTCGATGCCTTCATCGTTTTCCATGTAGCGCTCCAGGATCGCGTCCAGAACGTCGTAAGGCGGCAGGCTGTCCTGGTCGGTTTGGTCGGCTTTGAGCTCGGCGCTCGGTGGCCGGGTGATGATGCGTTCGGGGATCGGACATTGACCTGTACCGTATGGGTCGTGGGCATTGCGCCAATGCGCCAGCCTGAAGACAGTCGTTTTGGCCAGGTCCTTGATCACGGCAAAGCCGCCTGCCATGTCGCCATACAGGGTGCAGTAGCCAGTGGCCATTTCGCTCTTGTTGCCGGTCGTCAGGACGATGGATCCAAACTTGTTGGACAAGGCCATCAGCAAGGTGCCGCGAATCCGCGCCTGAATGTTCTCTTCTGTCGTGTCTTCCGCTCGGCCCTCGAAGTCGCTGGCCAGAGATGCCTTGAAGGCCTCAAACTCCGGAATGATGGATATCTCGTCGTAGCGCACGCTCATGCGCTCGGCCATTTCACGCGCGTCAATCCATGAGATGTCTGCCGTGTAAGGCGACGGCATCATCACCGTGCGCACTTTGTCTGCGCCGATGGCGTCCACCGCAATCGCCAGTACCAAGGCCGAATCAATACCGCCCGACAGCCCCAAAAGAGCACCCGGAAAGCCGTTTTTCCCCAAATAGTCGCGCACGCCCAGCACCAGCGCGTCCCACAGGTCCGCGTCACCGGTTTGTTCAGCATGGATGGAAGACGTTATTTTTGCTATTACTCTAGGAGCATAATGTGCAGGTATTTGTTGGGCTAGAGGCTGATTTGCTACATTTTTTGGAGCCTGTTCTGCCGTTTCGACGCTGATTTCAAACAGATCCTCCTTGAAACTGGGCGCACGGCCAGCCAAAGCGCCATTGGGCAGTAGCGCAAACGAGCGGCCCTCAAAAACAATCTCGTCCTGCCCACCCACCAGGTGCGCATACACCAGCGGCAGGCTCACCGCCTGGGCGCGATGCTGCATCATGCGTTCACGCTCTGCACCCTTGCCCATATGAAATGGCGAGGCGTTGATGACGACCAGCAGTTCTGCGCCAGCATCTTTGGCGTCCTGGGCCGGCGTGTCAAACCAGGCGTCCTCACAAATCAACAGGCTGACCTTCACGCCTTCGGCTTCAAACACGCACGCGCTGTTGCCAGGCATGAAGTAACGCCGTTCGTCAAACACCTGGTAGTTGGGCAGCTCACGCTTGGCATAGGTGGTGATGACCACACCTTCACGCAAGACGCGTGCGGCATTCTGGCGGTGCTGCAGGGTCACGCTTTTGGTCCGCAAGCCGTCGCCCACTGCCACTGGCGTGCCAACCACCAGCGTCAGGCCCTTTAACCCAGCCAGCGCATGGGCCACCTGATTCACGGCATCATCACAGGCTTGGATAAATGAGGCGCGCAAAAACAGGTCTTCGGCAGCGTAGCCACAAATAGCAAGTTCAGGCGTGACGACCAGGCGGGCGCCCTTGGCGTACGCTGCGCCGGCAGCATCGATGATTTTTTGCGCATTGCCGGCGAGGTCACCCACGCAATAATTGAGCTGCAGAACGCAGATTTTCAGTAGCATTATTTAAATTAAAAACAGTCTGATGAAAAAGAAAATTGATTATGTCATTCGCGTGCTCGCCTCGCCGCTGGAGGTCCATGCTGAAGACTGGAACGCGCTGCTGGCCCTGCAGTCGCCTGACGGCGCGACAAACCCATTCATGCGGCACGAATACCTGGCCGCCATGTTTGAGAGTGGCAGCGCCACCGCCAAAACCGGCTGGACACCGAGTTTTATCACCCTGTGGCAAGGCCAGACGCTGGCCGCTGGCTGCGCGCTGTACCTGAAAGACCATTCTTACGGCGAATACGTGTTTGACCACGCCTGGGCCAACGCCTACCACCAGCACGGTCTGCCGTATTACCCCAAGGCCCTGGTTGCACCGCCGTTCACGCCCGTCCCCGGCCCACGCCTGCTGGCGCGCAACGCTACCGAGCGACTGTTGCTGGCCAAGGCCCTGATCGCCTGGTGTGAAGAACAAAAGCTGTCATCGCTGCATTTGCTGTTTTCCTCCGATGCGGATGTCAAAGCGTGCGAAGAAGCCGGCATGATGCTTCGGCACACCGTTCAGTTTCATTGGTCAAACACAGCATCGCCATACAAGACCTTCGACGACTTTTTAATGTCGTTAGCCCAGGAAAAGCGCAAGAAAATTCGCCAGGAACGCAAAAAAGTTCTAGAGGCCGGCATCACCTTCCGCTGGGCGCTGGGCAAAGACATCAGCACCGAAGACTGGGACTTCTTCTACCGCTGCTACGAACGCACCTATTACGAGCACGGCAACGCGCCCTACCTGAGCCGAGACTTCTTTCAGCGCATGCAGGACACCATGCCCGAGAACTGGCTGCTATTTGTCGCAGAGCACGGTGAAGGCGAAAGCAGGCAGAAAATTGCTACAAGTTTAATAGCTTTGAATGTAGCCTCCACGGTCGGCACCAAGGTATTGACCGCCTACGGCCGCTATTGGGGCGCCTTGGCACGGGTGGACTGCCTGCACTTTGAAGCCTGCTACTACCAGCCGCTGCAATGGTGCATTGATCATGGCGTGGCGAGCTTTGAAGGCGGCGCGCAGGGTGAACACAAAATGGCTCGTGCGCTGCTGCCCGTCAAAACCACCAGTGCCCACTGGCTGGCCCATCCGTCGTTTGCCGATGCGATCGAGCGCTTTTTAGAGCGCGAAGGCTCCGGCATCAACAACTACGTGCAAGAGCTGGAAAGTCGCAGCCCTTTCAGGCAGACTTGAGCACTTGCCATGAACCACAACATATTGCTCAACGAAACAGCTTGCGAGCAGGCGCGCCAGATCAAGGCGAAGACCCTCAGTGCGCAAAACTTGCTCAGCCAGCAGCAGGATGCGATTGCACAGCTCAACCCCGCCATCAATGCCTTTGTGCAAGTCAGCAAGGCTTTTGCTTCTGACGAGTTACCCGAAATGTCTGTCTTGGCTGGCAGCACGTTTGCCGTTAAAGACAACATTGATGTACAGGGCATGCTGACACACGGCGGCATGCGTGCCCTGCATGCGCAACCCGCCGCGCAAGATGCCCCCGTTGTCGCTCGGCTCAAAGCGGCAGGCATGGTGTGCCTGGGCAAGCTCAACATGCATGCGATGGCGATGGGTGCGACCAACCACAACGCCGATTTTGGCAACTGCTACAACCCGGCACGCGCAGGCTACACGCCTGGCGGCTCCAGTGGCGGCTCAGCCGCGGCGGTGGCTGCCGGCCTTTGCGGTATTGCGCTGGGCTCCGACACGCTGGGCTCCGTGCGCATACCGGCAGCCTACTGCGGGGTGGTGGGTTTCAAACCCAGCTTCGGCGCGCTGCCGACCGACGGCGTGATGCCCTTGTCGCGCCTGCTCGACCATGTCGGCATCTTGGCGCGCGGGGTTGAAGACGTCATCGCCGCTTTCGGCGCCATGACCGACCAAAAAGCGGCCCCACCAGTCCATCTGCCAGACTCGTCAGCCTTGAATCTGGCGCTGCCTGCCGATCTGGATGACCTGGGTCTGGCAGACGAGGTGCGCCATGCTTTTGAGCAGGGCGTGCGTCGCCTGCAACGGGCGGGCCACATCTTGCATCCGGTTGACTTCAGCGACTGCGGCTTTCCCGCCCTGCGCAAAGCGGGGCTTTTCTTGTGTGAAGCCGAGTTACGCGACACGCTGTCGCAAACCTTGCAAACGCACCGGGGCGACATGCCCCCAGATCTGCTGGGCATGCTCGACTTCATTGGCACGCGCAGCGCGCAAGACATTGGCCGCGCGGTAGCTACCTTGGTGCGCGGTGGCCAGTTTCTCACGCAGCGCATATCAGCGTTTGACGCACTCTTGTTGCCGACCACACCCCAAACCGCGTTTGACATGCATGCTGCCGTTCCGCATAACCAGGCCGACCTGACCGCGATGGCCAATATGTCGGGCGCACCGGCGATCAGCCTGCCCCTGCCTGTAGCGCCAGGGGCTTTGCCAGTTGGCCTGCAAGTCCTGGGGCATCGTGGCCATGACGCGCAACTGCTGACCATCGCACATGTTGTGGAAAAAGCCCTGCTTTAAAACCGAGCGGCCCAAAACAGGCCTTCAACCAAAACAAACGCACTACCCAAAAAGTGAGCCACGCCTGTCCGTCACACCTTGCCAAGCCTGCCTAGCCTGACAAGTGAAACAAGGGGCGATGACACGGCTTGCTATCTTCAGACGCTGCGCGACCCTGAAGACAGGCTATGCTTGCAGTTGCATCACGCGGTCCGGACTGCGTGGCATTATCTGAAGAGACCCAAGCCATGAGTATTTCACCGCGCTCGCAAAGCGACGAACCGCTGGCAGGTCACGCCTACCCTTTGCTTTATAACGTGGTGTACTGCAGCCGGGCTGCAGACGGCATCGACGAGGCAGCCGTAGCTCGCATTATTGAAACATCACGCCGCTGGAACCCGGCACAAGGCATTACCGGGCTGCTGGTGTTTGGCAGTGGCATCTTTTTTCAATGGCTAGAAGGCCCGCGCGACAACGTCACGCAGCTGATGGCCAATTTGAAAAAAGACCCGCGCCACCAAGACGTCGTATCGCTGAGCGCGGTTGAAGAGGTGCGTGAACGTCTTTTCCCCGACTGGGACATGGAGCTGGTCACCAGCGACGACATTCGCGATGTACTGGTCGACGCGCTGGACAGCGCCAAAGACGCCAACAATATCAAGGCACTGGCGTCATTGCTAACCCAGCTAGACGCAGGTCAGATAGGCGGCTTGGGGCAGTCAGCTTAAAAATTTGAGCGCTATTTTTTTAATAGCTCCCAGTCCAATTAATTAGCGGCCTAGAGCCCTCAAATATCCTTGAAAATATCAAAAAAACGCCTCAAAAGGCGCTTTTTTTACTTCGAAGCGACCTTACTGGCCTGGTAATTGGCAATGCCATCCTCGATTTCTTTTTTAGCCGCATCCGGGCCTTCCCAGCCGGTGATCTTGACCCACTTGCCTTCTTCCAGGTCTTTGTAGTGTTCAAAGAAATGGGAGATCGTCTTCAGACGCAGCGGGTTCATGTCCTCGGGCTTCTTCCATTGGCTGTAGAGTGAACATTTCTTGTCAATCGGCACTGCCAGCACTTTGCCGTCTTCGCCGGCTTCATCGGTCATCTTCAAAATGCCGATCACACGGCACGTCACCACCACACCGGGAATCAGCGGCACAGGCGTGATGACCAGCACATCGACCGGGTCGCCATCGCCACTGAGGGTTTGCGGCACATAGCCGTAGTTGGTCGGGTAGTGCATCGACGTGCTCATGAAGCGGTCGACAAAAATTGCACCCGACTCTTTGTCCACCTCGTACTTCACAGGGTCGGCGTTCATCGGAATTTCGATGATGACATTGAAGGCTTCGGGCGCGTTTTTGCCGGGGGTGACTTTATCTAATGACATGTTGGATAGGCTGGGTAGGGACGTTGTTGAAAAATTAACCGTGAAATCGCAGACTAGGATTTACCCTTATTTTACTGATTCAGACCTTCCAATTCGCAAAGTTGTCATGTTTTGGCGTTAAATTTCACCGGTTGGCCAATCAGCTCGAGCACGGGCATGAGGAAGCAGCGCAGCGGGTTGTAAACGCTTGCGTTTCAACTCTCCAAGCAAAAAACTGTAGGAGATTTTTATCATGACAGGTAACTCAGCGCTCATCCTTGCGCTTGTGTGTGGGCTTATCGCCGTAGGCTACGGCATTTGGGCACGCAGTTGGATATTGTCACAAGACCCAGGCAATGCGCGCATGCAAGAAATTGCAGCCGCCATTCAAACCGGTGCTGCCGCCTATCTGGCGCGGCAGTACAAAACCATCGCGATTGTTGGCGTGGTGCTGACCATTTTGATTGGCCTGTTTCTCGACGGCAAAACCGCCATCGGCTTTGTGGTGGGTGCCGTGCTGTCAGGCGCTTGCGGCTTTATTGGCATGAATGTGTCGGTACGCGCCAACGTGCGCACGGCGCAAGCGGCCACACGGGGCATTGGCCCGGCGCTGGATGTCGCTTTCAGGGGCGGCGCGATCACCGGCATGTTGGTGGTGGGCCTGGGCCTTTTGGGCGTGACGGCTTTTTACTGGTTTTTGGTCGGCAATGGCAACTTGACGCCTGACAAAAAACTGGCTGACCTGCTCAACCCCCTGATCGGTTTTGCTTTTGGTTCGTCATTGATCTCCATTTTTGCGCGCTTGGGCGGTGGTATTTTCACCAAAGGCGCCGACGTCGGTGCTGACCTGGTCGGCAAGGTCGAGGCCGGGATTCCTGAGGACGACCCGCGCAACCCGGCCGTGATTGCCGACAACGTGGGCGACAACGTCGGTGACTGCGCCGGTATGGCCGCCGACCTGTTTGAAACCTACGCCGTGACACTGATAGCCACCATGGTGCTGGGCGCATTGCTGGTCGCAGCAGCGCCCGTCAATGCTGTCCTTTACCCGCTGGCACTCGGCGCTGTGTCGATTGTGGCGTCCATCATTGGTTGCTTTTTTGTCAAAGCCACACCGGGCATGAAAAACGTCATGCCTGCGCTGTACAAAGGCCTGGCCATTGCGGGAATTTTGTCACTCGTCGCGTTTTACTTTGTCACGACGTGGCTGATGCCTGACAACGCCATCACTGCCACTGGCAGCCAGATGAAGCTGTTCGGCGCTTGCGCTGTTGGCCTGGTCTTGACAGCGGCGCTGGTCTGGGTGACCGAGTACTACACCGGCACCCAGTACGCACCGGTCAAGCATATTGCGCAAGCGTCTACCACTGGCCACGGCACCAACATCATTGCCGGCCTGGGCGTGTCGATGCGTTCGACCGCCTGGCCCGTGATTTTTGTCTGCATCGCCATTTTGGTGTCGTACAAACTGGCAGGCTTGTTCGGCATTGCGATTGCCGCGACGTCGATGCTGAGCATGGCCGGTATTGTGGTGGCGCTCGACGCCTATGGCCCGATCACCGACAACGCTGGCGGCATTGCCGAAATGGCCGAGCTGCCATCCGAGGTGCGCGCCGTGACCGACCCACTCGACGCTGTGGGCAACACAACCAAGGCCGTGACCAAAGGCTATGCGATTGGCTCTGCCGGCTTGGCCGCGCTGGTGCTGTTTGCAGACTACACCCACAAGCTGGAAGCCTACGGCAAAGCCATCAGCTTTGACCTGAGCGACCCGATGGTGATCGTCGGTTTGTTTATAGGCGGTTTGATTCCCTACCTGTTTGGCGCCATGGCCATG
>CANJWZ010000042.1 GCA_947478725.1 Comamonadaceae bacterium | reverse complement strand
TTCTGGGCGATGGTGGCGCTGTGGGTGGTATTGGCCAGGCTGTAGTTGGATGCCAGGCCGGTGCCATTGACCAGGGTGTAGGAGGCCGTAGCTGTGCGGCTGCCGGCGTTCTGGTTGTTAAAGGTGCCGCTGGCGGTGGCGCTCACTGTTTCGCTGTTCACAAACCCGCTGAGCGTGCCCACGTTGATGGCGGCCGTGGTGTTGCCGTTATAGGTCTTGCCAGAGGCGCTGGTGCCGCTGACGGTGAGGGCCTTCTTGCTGATGGTGAAGGTGCCGTTTGCAGTGGTCACCGTGTAGTTGGTCTGGGTGCTGGCCGTGACCGAGTTGGTGTAGCTGCCCGCGTTGGTGCCGCTGGCGCTGGCACTGACGCCGCTGAGACTTGATGCGGTGTCACTTCCCAGAAGGCCGCTGGCGGTGTAACCCGTCAAAGTCTGAGCCACACCGGTGTAGGTGGTGCTGGCGCTGTTACCCGTGATGGTTAGGGGCGCTTTGGTGATGGTGGCAGTCCCATTGGTACTTGCTGTGATCTCATAGCCCTGCTGATCGGAATACAAGCCGGCTCCGGCGACGCTTCCGGCGTTCTTGCTGCTGACTGCCAGGCTGCTGGTGCCAAGCAGGTTTTTGCCGCTGGTCAGTGTGCCGGTGGTGTAGGAGCAGGTGATGGCTCCGCAGGCGGTGGTGCCGTCATAGGTTTTGCTGCCCGATACGCTGTAGGTGGCGCTGAGCGGCGTCAAAAAGCTGCGCAGCAAGGGGGCGGTGTAGCCGTCATAGGTGAACCAGGTGCTGCTGCTGCCGCCCGCCGTCGACATGGACCAAGCCGAGAAATTGGACGCGGTTTTCATCGCCGCAGTACTCAAGCCCGTACCCGCGCTGCCGCTGCCAGCCGAAGACGTGTTGTCTGAATTCCAATAGCTGTTGGTGACGCTGCCCGTGCCCGTGGCCTCCATTCTCCCGACCAGCCCACCATAAAACGTTGCACCGCTTGAACTCACCACCCCGGTGGCGTAGGTGTTTGAAATTGAGTAGTTCGTGGTGGAGTAAACATTGCCGACCAAGCCGCCCCGGTAGGCGCCCCCGCTGACAGCCCCGGTGGCATAACTGTCAGAAATGGTGCCGCCGCTGAGCAGACTGCCCATCAAGCCGCCCACACGGATCGCGCCACTGACGCCGGTCACCGCACCCGTGGCGTAACTGCCAGACAAGCTGCCACTGAGGTAGCCCATCAAGCCGCCCACCAACCAAACCCCGGTGACAGCGCCGGTTGCGTAGCTGTTGGACACGACACTTAATTGGTTGGCAGCGCCTATCAGCCCGCCCACATGGGTGTTAGTGCCAGTGCTGTTAACGGTACCGGTGGCGTAGCTGCTGGAGATCGAAGCGTTGTTGATGCCCACCAAACCGCCGGCGTGCGTGGCAGCACTGACTGCACCGGTTGCGTAACTGCTGCTGATGGTGCCATCGTTATCGCCGACCAAGCCACCCGCGTAGCCGGTTGAGGCACTGACCGCGCCTGTGGCGTAGCTGGCATCAATAGAGCCAAGGTCTTGATTGCCAACCAGTCCTCCGACCACCGTTGTGCCACTCACGGTGCCAGTGGCGTAGCTGCTGGAGATTGCGCCTGCGCTGTTGCCGACCAGACCGCCGACGCGCTGAGAGCCGCTGACCGCGCCGGTGGCATAGCTGTTGGCAATGGTGCCGCTGACCAAGTTGCCCAGCAAGCCCCCTGTGTAGCCTGTGCCGGTGACGCTGCCCGTGGCGTAGCTGCTGCTGACAGCGCCAGAGTTGTCCATGTAGCCTACCAAGCCCCCGGTAGTGCCGCCGCTGACCACGCCCGTAGCGTAGCTGTTGCTGATGGTCCCGTAGCCGCTATAACCTGCCAAACCGCCGACGGAACCGGTTCCGCCAACGGTGCCGGTGGCATAGCTGTTGCTGATATTTCCTCTGCTCGAACCTACCAAACCGCCCGCATCGCCAGCCGTGGCGCTGACCGCACCCGTGGCGTAGCTGTCGCTGACTGTCCCGCTGGTCACTACGTCGGTGGCAGAAACCGCGCGCAAGACGTCGCCCACCAGGCCGCCAATGGTGTAGCTGCCGCTGACCGCGCCGGTGGCGTAGCTGTTGCTGATGGTCGCCAAGTCAGTATTTCTACCCACCAAGCCGCCTTTGATGCCCCCGCTTCCGCCAACCGACCCGGTGGCATAGCTGCTGGTGACAATGCCGTAGCTCTGACCTACCAAGCCGCCAGCAAAGGTACCCGTGGCTGTGACCGCGCCGGTGGCGTAGCTGTTGCTGACAGTCGCTGCGCGATGGGTGGAAACCCTGCGCTCCATTTCGCCCACCAAGCCGCCAATGCTGCTGATGCCGCTGACCGCCCCGGTGGCGTAGCTGTTGCTGATAAACGAAGAGGCGGTATCACCGGAGCCAGCCCTACCCACCAAGCCGCCTTTGATACCCCCGACTCCGCCGACAGTCCCGGTGGCGTAGCTGTTGGTCACCGTGCCACCGTTGAGGCCGACTAGGCCGCCGCTGATATTGCCAATGCTGCCTATGCCGGTGACATTGACGGCGCTATAGCTGTTGCTGATGGTCCCGGCGCTGCCCCCGGCCAGGCCACCGAATGAATTTGTGTTGGCACTGATGCTGCCCGTGCTGTAGCTGTTGCTGACAGCGCCATGCATGAAGCCAACCAAGGCACCGACATTACTGGCACCGACGACACTGGCTGAGGTCACCCCCACGTTTTTAACGACCGCACCAATCCCCAAAATGCCAAAAAGTCCCACAAAATCGGTATTCGGGCGGTTGATGGTCAGCCCGCTGACGGTGTGGCCCAGCCCGTCAAACGTTCCATAAAACACTGCCGAGGAGTTAGCTCCGAAATTGGCAATGGGCGAAAAGCCACTACCGCTGTTCCAGGTAGACGTGCCGCTGGCGTCAATCTCCGCGCCCAGCACGTAATTGCCGCTCAAGCGGCTGTTAGGGCTGATGTAGTAGGCCAAGCCCTGCAGGCTGTTGGTGGCACTTAAAAGGTTCTCATCGCCCGCGTTACCCAAGCTGGTGATGACGGTGTAGTTCTTGGTTGTGCCAGTGCTGCCCAGCTTGGTCGAAAAGTTCGCACCCGCTTGCAGCGACACCGGTGCGTTCACAAAGTAATTGGCACTGCCACCGTTACTGCTGGCCTGACCGTACAGCAGTGCCAGCTTGCCGCTGGCGCCGGTGGCGGTGATGGCGTTGTTGATGTAGATGCTGTTGTAGGCGTTCAGGGTGAGGGTGTAGTTGGCACTCCAGCTGACAGCGTCGTTCACATAAATGTCGCCCAATCCGCTGGTGTAGCTGCCGCTGGCGGTAGCACCCGTGAGGGTCGGGTTTGCCGAGGCGACAGTTTGAATGGTCACGTTGTTGTTACCCAGCGCTGTGCTGAGTGCGGCCCCGGTGATATTGCCCCCGCTGGATTTGACGTAAAAGTCGAACGGGTCCAGCAACCACTGCCCTTGCGTGCCCTGGGCGCTGGCGGTGGTGATCTTGGCGCTGTCGTCCACATTCACTGCGTAGGCGCTGGTCTCAATGAACCCGCCGTTGCCGCCGTTGGGCGCTGAGGCGTCCAGCGTGCCCTTCACCTTGGTGGCACCCGCCGCCATACCGCCCAGCAAAATAATCTTGCCGTCCTGCTCTTGTACCGTGCGCGCCTGAATGACACCCGTGTTGTTGACCACACTGGCCAGCAAGCTGTCACGCGCACCGGCGCTGAGCAGCACCTGCCCGCCATCAGCCTGAATCAGCCCGCCGTTCTCAGCCAGCGCGTTGACCTGGTTGCTGGTGACCTCCAGCCCCAGCAGCTTGCTGCCCGCAAAGTTCAGGCTGACCGCGCTGCCCGCACCCAGCGCGACCGTGCCGCCGGGGGCGCTGATGCTGCCTTGGTTAGAGACACTGTGGCCCAGCAGCGCCACATAGCCGCCTTGGGCGGCGTTGATCTGGCCAAAGTTCACCACGCCCGCCGTGCTGGTGCCACTGAAGTTGCTGCGCGCGCTGCCGATGGAGGCGTCGTCCGGGTTGAGGGTCGAGGCCACCAGGCCACCAACGTTGATTTGCGCATCTTTGCCAAACAGCACGCCGTTAGGGTTGATCAGCCAGACCTGGCCGTTGGCGTTGATCCGCCCCAAGATTTGCGAGCCCTGGGTGTCAAAGATGCGGTTCACCGCGAGGGCACTGGCGGAAGGTTGAACGAAGTTGACGGTCTCGGTCTTGCCGACGTTGAAGCTTTGCCAGTTGAGAGATAGTTTGTCGCTTGCTTGGGTGATGGTGGTGGTGGCACCGATCGTGCTGATGCTGCCGCTGCCCCCCACGACTTGCCCCCCTTGGGGTGCGGCCCCTGCGCCGCCGCTCAGGCCGGCCAAGCTGGCCAGCAGCGCTGCGCTTAACAGGGGTGTTGAACTGCTCTTGCCCCGTCCACCGGCCAGCTCAGACGCAACCACCCAGGTCTGGTGCACTGCGCTCCAGACCAGGCGATAGATGCGATTGAGCGAGGCGTGTGAATACATTGAATGTCGTTGCCATCAAATCAAGCCAATGGAACAAACTTAGTGGAGTGTGCTTATCGAAAACGTCATCAAGAACAACTACTTACAAGTAACTATTCGAGCAGTTTGACAAGGGGACTTTTTGTTTTCTTGCAAATGCTTGCGCCATGTGCGCCACGTAAAAGTAACAAAATGTATAAAATTTCGCTCTTTTTGCCAGACGGAAAAGACACTTCAAGGCTTTTACAAGCCTTAACCGCCTCGAGCCAGTTCATCGATGCCACAAAATGGCTGTCTGCGCGCTAAAAATAGCCACAATGCAATCAATGATTGCAAACAGTTACAAATAGATAGGTAAGCCAATGCGTTCACTTTTATTGGCCACCCAAACACCATCAATGTTTAAAGCAACGATGCGCACGTGATGACCCGAGGGGGAGCAGAAAAACACGGCCATTGCGGCCGGCTTTTAGCTCAGGGGTTGTTTGATTGAGCGATGGCGCAGCTTGACCAGCTGTCCGATTTTTAAATCAGACAGTATTTGCAGGAGTTGGGGTGCAAAGTTTCGCGCTGTTTCAACGCGTTCGTGCGTGATGCCCTGTGAGCTCAAAACCCAAGGCGCGGGGCACAGATGTTTACTGCGCCACCCACCCACCATCCATGTTCCAGGCCACGCCGCGCACGTTATTACCGGCGGGAGAGCAGAAAAATACCGCCAGTGCGCCCAGCTCTTCCGGGGTGGTGAACTGCAGCGAGGGTTCTTTTTCACTCAGCAGTTGGGTGGTGGCGGCTTCCATGGTCATGTTGCCTGCTTTGGCGCGGTCGTCGAGTTGCTTTTGCACCAGCGGTGTCAGCACCCAGCCTGGGCAGATGGCGTTGCAGGTCACGCCGCTTTTGGCGTTTTCCAGCGCGGTGACTTTGGTCAGGCCAACGATGGCGTGTTTGGAGGCGACGTAGGCTGACTTTTCAGCCGAGGCTACCAGGCCGTGGGCCGATGCCACGTTGATGATGCGGCCCCAGCCTTTGCCGCCGTTGGCCGCCTGCATGGCGGGCAGTGCCAGGCGGGTGGCGTGAAAGGCGCTGGACAAATTGATGGCAATGATGGCGTCCCACTTGTCGACCGGGAAGTTCTCGATGCGCGCCACGTGCTGAATACCTGCGTTGTTGACCAGAACATCGACCTGGCCAAACTCGGCGGCGGCATAAGCCATCATGTCCGCAATCTCGCTGGGTTTGCTCATGTCGGCTTTGTGGTGCACCACTTTCACCCCGTATGACGCGCCTGCCGCAACAATTTCAGCTTTGGGCGCATCCACATCCCCGAAGCCGTTCATGACGATGTTGGCACCTTGCGCCGCCAGCGCCTTGGCGATGCCCAGGCCGATGCCGCTGGTTGAACCTGTCACGAGTGCTGTTTTACCTTTGAGCATGATGTGCGTTTCTCCGTATGATTGAATGAGCCGTCAAGCCATTATCAAGTTTTTACCAAGCCTTAAAACATGACCTCCCCTGATCTGCAGCCCAGCCTTCAATACGTTCAATGCCCACCTAGCGCAGGGGGGCAGGGCATCAGCGCAGGTGGCCACCGCATGGCTTATTGGCAGTGGGGCAACCCCAAGGCAGCGCATGTGGTGCTGTGCGTGCACGGTTTGTCGCGTCAGGGGCGTGACTTTGACGTGCTGGCAGCCCACCTGGTGGAAGCCGCCCAAGGCGAGATTCGCGTGATTTGCCCGGATGTGGTGGGGCGCGGCGAAAGCGATTGGCTGAAAGACCCGATGCTCTACCAGATACCGACCTACGCCGCCGACATGCTGGTACTGCTGGCGCAGTTGCATGCCCAGGCTGCCATCAACAGGCTGGACTGGTTTGGCACCAGCATGGGCGGCTTGATTGGCTTGGTGGTGTGTGGGCAGCCGCTTCCTGTTCCCGTTCATAAACTCGTGCTCAACGACGTTGGCCCGGCGATCGAATGGCTGTCGATTGTGCGGATTGGCACCTATTTGGGCGTGCCGATCACCTTTGATTCGGTGCAGCAGGCAGCCGACGCGATGTGGGCGATTTCAAAAGGCTTTGGCCCGCACACGCCTGAGCAGTGGCTGGCGCTGTCGCGGCCCATGCTGCGGCCGGTGCCTGATGCGCCGGGCAGACTGCGCCTGCATTACGACCCAGCACTGGCTGTGCCTTTCAAGCAGGCCAGCGAAGCGTCCACCCTGCAAGGCGAAAAAACGCTGTGGCAGCTGTATGACAACATCAGCGCGCAAACCTTGCTGCTGCGCGGTGCTGATTCTGACTTGCTCAGCCCGGCGACCGCTCAGGCGATGGGCCGGCGCGGGCCCAAAGCCAGGCTGGTTGAGTTTGCCGGTGTGGGTCATGCGCCCACTGTGGTGGCGGCCACCCAGCTGGCCGCTGTTGCAGGCTTTTTGCTGGGCTGAAATGTTAGCGACTCGCCCATGAAAAGCCATGCGCCCGCCGTCAGTGCGCAAATCGTCAATGCCACGGCCAGCAGCCTGCCCGACCAGCCTCAGGCGCTGAGCCGGGCGCGCGCGTTTGCTGAGCCGCTGATTGCCAGCGAGACGCTGGACACAGGGGAAAACACCCTGGCGCATGCCGATGCCGTCGCCGAGATATTGAAGGCGATTGGCGGGTCTGAGGCGATGCAGGCCGCCACTTATCTGGTGTATGCCTGTCAGCACCTGACCAAGCCGCTGGAGGTCATTACCAAAGCCTTTGGCGTGCACTATGCCGAGCTGGCGCTGGAGACAACCAAGCTGGTGAACGTGCAGCAGCAGGCACGCTCGGCGAAGGCTAGGGCGCAGCTGGACGACGACCCTAAAGCGCAACTTGAGACGGTGCGAAAAATGCTGCTGGCTTTCTCGCGCGACTTGCGGGTGGTCATGCTGCGGCTGGCGTCACGTCTGCAAACACTGCGCTATTGCGCATTGACGCGGCAAACTGCTTCAGCCGCGCTGGCGCACGAGTCACTGCATGTGTTTGCGCCGCTGGCCAACCGCCTGGGCATCTGGCAAATCAAATGGGAAATGGAAGACCTGGCCTTTCGTTTTTTGGAACCCGACACCTACAAAAAAACCGCACAGCTGCTGGATGAAAAACGCGTGGAGCGCGAGCAATTCATGGAAGGCCTGCGCGCTGACCTGGAGCATGATCTGAACAAAAGCGGCGTCGCAGCGCTGGTGCAGGGCCGGCCCAAGCACATCTACAGCATTGTCAAAAAAATGCGCGGCAAATCTCTTGGGTTTGACCAAGTGTTTGACATTCGTGCGCTGCGGGTGATTGCGGCAGATGCGAACGGCTGCTACGCAGCGCTCAGCTTTGTGCATTCACGCTTTGCGCCGATGGAGGGCGAGTTTGACGACTACATTGCCAAGCCCAAGTCAAACGGCTACCAGTCGCTGCATACCGTGGTGCGGGATGCCGAGGGCAGGGCGGTAGAAATTCAAATCCGTACACAAGCCATGCATGACCATGCCGAGCATGGCGTGGCCGCGCACTGGGCTTACAAAGAGGCGGGCACCAAGGGTTATGCGGGCGTGTCAGCCAGCAGTGAATACGACGCAAAAATAGCGGTGCTCAGGCAGTTGCTGGCCTGGGAGCGTGACCTGTCAGGCAGTTCAAACCCAGGCCAGCCCGGCTTGTTTGAAGACCGCATTTATGTGCTGACACCAGACGCTGCCGTTGTCGAGCTGCCCCAGGGCGCAACTGCTGTTGACTTTGCCTACAGTGTGCACACCAATGTGGGCCACCGCTGCCGTGGGGCGCGCATTGACGGGGCGATGGTGCCGCTGAACACGCCCTTGCAAAACGGCCAAACGGTAGAAGTCATCACCGTCAAAGAGGGCGGGCCGTCGCGTGACTGGCTCAACCCCGAACTGGGCTTTTTAAGCAGCCATCGCGCCAAGTCAAAAGTACGCGCCTGGTTTAACGCCCTGGAGATGGCGCAAACCATCGCCAAGGGCCGTGAGGCGGTTGAAAAGCTGTTGCAGCGCGAAGGCAAAACCGCTGTGAAGCTGGACGACCTGGCGTCGCAGCTTGGCTTTAAGGCGGCGGACGATTTGTTTGAAGTGGTGGGCAAAGACGAGCTGAGCCTGCGCACGATTGAAAACATGCTCAAGCCGCCAGAGCCCGCGCCCACGCAAGACGACTATGTGCTCGCCAAAAAACCACGTTCGGGGCCCAAGGCCAATAACGGCGGCGTGCTGGTGGTTGGCATGGGGTCGCTGTTGACGCAATTGGCCAAGTGCTGCAAGCCTGCACCACCTGACGATATCTTGGGCTTTGTGACCAAGGGCAAAGGCGTGAGCGTGCACCGCAGCGATTGCAGCAACTTTCACAACATGGCCCATGGCAGCCCAGACCGGGTGATTGAGGTCGAGTGGAACGCGCCCAAAAACGCTGACAGCGCAGCTTACCCGGTTGATGTAGCGATTGAAGCATCGGACAGGCAGGGCCTTTTGCGCGATATTTCAGAGGTGTTTGCCAAAGAGAAAATGAACGTGATTGGGGTGCAAACGCAATCGGTGAAAGACAACCGGGGCGGCACGGCGTGGATGACGTTCACGGTAGAAGTCGCGCAGTCAGGGCGGCTCAAGCAGGTGCTGGGCCTGGTGGCCGGGGTGGCCGGGGTGCGGTCGGCACGCAGAAAGTGATCTGCTATACTGCGAGGCTAGACTCCAGGCGCATAGCTCAGCTGGTTAGAGCACCACCTTGACATGGTGGGGGTCGTTGGTTCGAGTCCAATTGCGCCTACCAATCTTCTGGTTCGGTTTGCCTCAATGCAGGGTAAACACAGAGATTGGACATATGCCCATCATTGGCAAACTTACTTAGAATCTCCAAACCCACACGCCATCTTGCTGGCGCCTGTCGTGGTGATTCACCTACTGGAATGTTCAGTGTCAAAAACCAAAGCCTCTACTCATTCCCCAACTGAGCCGCCTGAACAGGGCCGGGTCATCAAAAAATACCCGAACCGGCGTCTGTACGACACTGAAACCTCTGCCTACATCACACTGACAGACGTGCGGCAACTGGTGATGGATAACGCACCTTTTGTCGTGGTGGACGCCAAAACCAATGACGACTTGACGCGCAGCATTCTGCTGCAAATCATTCTCGAAGAGGAGTCGGGTGGCGCACCGATGTTCACTGAGGCGGTGCTTGCCAACATCATCCGGTTTTACGGCAACGCCATGCAGAGCTTTATGGGTGCTTACCTCGAGAAAAACGTGCAGGGCTTCATGGACTTGCAGGTCAAAATGGCCGAACAGGCCAAAGGGATGAGCCCCGAAAGTTGGGCCAAGCTGATGAACCTGCAGTCACCCCTGATGAAGGGGATGATGGGCAGTTATGTGGAGCAGTCCAAAAGCGCGTTCACGCAAATGCAGGAGCAGATGCAGGAGCAAATGCGAAAGCAAAGCGAACAGATGTTGAGCGCGCTGGGTCTCAAACGCTGATATTTTGAGGCTCTGAGACAATGGAGCCATGAGCGAAGTTATTTCTCCCCCCACACCCATTACCCATAAACCTGCCCCACGCGTTGGCTTTGTCAGTCTTGGCTGCCCCAAGGCATTGACCGATTCTGAGCTGATCCTGACGCAGCTGAGCGCCGAGGGCTACCAGACATCGAAAACCTTTGAAGGTGCAGATCTCGTCATTGTCAACACCTGCGGCTTTATTGACGATGCCGTCAAGGAAAGCCTGGACACGATTGGAGAAGCGCTTGCCGCCAATGGCCGTGTCATCGTGACCGGTTGCCTGGGTGCCAAAGCCGGCGAGGACGGCGGCAACATGGTGCGGCAAATGCACCCCAGCGTGCTGGCCGTGACCGGCCCGCATGCCACCCAGGAGGTAATGGATGCGGTGCATTTGAACCTGCCCAAGCCGCATGACCCGTTTGTGGACCTGGTGCCCAATTCATTTGGTGTGGCGGGCATCAAGCTCACGCCGCGCCACTATGCGTATCTGAAAATCAGCGAAGGCTGCAACCACCGCTGCACGTTTTGCATCATTCCGTCAATGCGCGGAGATTTGGTGTCGCGTCCCATTGGTGATGTGCTGGTTGAAGCCCGTGCGCTTTTTGAAGGCGGCGTCAAAGAGCTGTTGGTCATCAGCCAGGACACCTCGGCCTATGGTGTTGACCTGAAATACCGCACCGGCTTTTTTGATGGCAAGCCGATCAAAACCCGCATGCTGGAATTGGTTCAAGCGCTCGGTGAGATTGCCGAGCCTTACGGCGCCTGGGTGCGGTTGCACTATGTGTACCCGTACCCCAGTGTTGACGACGTACTGCCGCTGATGGCCACGGGCCGGGTGCTGCCGTATCTGGATGTGCCTTTGCAGCACAGCCACCCGGATGTTTTAAAGCGCATGAAGCGGCCCGCCAGCGGTGAAAAAAATCTGGAGCGCATTGCGCGCTGGCGCGAGATTTGCCCTGAGATTGTGATTCGCAGCACCTTTATTGCAGGCTTTCCAGGCGAGACCGAAAGCGAATTTGAACACCTGCTCGACTTCATGCAGGAAGCCAAAATCGACCGTGCGGGCTGCTTTGCCTACAGCGCAGTCGCGGGTGCAACGGCCAACGATATCGAGGGCATGCTGCCGATCGAGCTACGCGAAGAGCGTCGTGCGCGCTTCATGGCGGTGGCTGAGGCTGTGTCCAGCCAAAAACTGCAAAGCCGTGTCGGTGCAACCATGCAGGTGCTGGTCGATTCTGCCCCGGCCTTGGGCCGCAAGGGCGGTGTGGGTCGAACGTATGCCGATGCGCCCGAGATTGATGGTGTGGTCAGGCTGCTGACGCCCGAGAAAATCAGCAAAACAATGAAGGTGGGGGAGTTCACCAAGGCGCGGATTGTGGGCGTTCAGGGGCATGACCTGATCGCCGTTCCGTTTTGATGTCAAAACGGTTCAGGCAACAAAAAAGCCACTGGATCTCAGTGGCTTTTTGTGATGATTTTGAAAAATAAACCAACAAAAATATTTTTGGTGCCCGGGAGAGAACTCGAATCTCCACATCTTGCGATACACGGACCTGAACCGTGCGCGTCTACCAATTCCGCCACCCGGGCAAGCCTGCGAGTGTACCATTATTCAAGCTTGGTCTTTGGTCCAGAGATTGAAATGTTTAGGCGGCATACTTTCCGCTTGGACCGTTGAAAAGACATCCGTCCTAACTTTTAAAGAGACTTTTTATTAAAACAACCCAACACAGTGCCAGCTCAGCGTCTGGCCTCCTCGCAGAGTTCGAGGGCACCGTTTCTGGCCACCGTGATGGCCACGGTTTTGTGCAACGCGACGACGGGGAAGCCGATATCTATTTGCCGCCCAATGAGATGCGTGCCGTTCTGCACAAAGACCGCGTCAAGGCGCGCATCGTCCGCCACGACCGCAAAAACCGACCCGAAGGCCGTGTCACCGAGATCATTGAACGCTCACCCAACCCCATCATCGGCCGCCTGCTGCAAGAAAGCGGAGTCTGGCTGGTTGCCCCCGAAGACAAGCGCTATGGCCAGGATGTGCTGATCCCCAAGGGGGCCATCGGTTCGGCCAAAACTGGCCAGGTGGTGGTGGTGCAACTGACCGAGCCGCCTGCGCTGTTTGGTCAGCCGGTGGGCCGCGTGAAGGAAGTGCTTGGCGAAATTGACGACCCAGGCATGGAAATTGAAATTGCGGTGCGCAAATACGGCGTGCCGCATGAGTTCAGTGACGAAGCACTGGCGCTGGCCCGCACGCTGCCTGATGCCGTGCGCCCACAAGACAAGAAAAACCGGGTTGATTTGACCGACATCGCGCTGGTGACGATTGACGGTGAAGATGCGCGCGACTTCGACGATGCCGTGTATTGCGAACCCGCCAAAGTGGGGCGAGGCAAGGGCTGGCGCTTGCTGGTGGCCATCGCTGATGTGAGCCACTATGTGGAAACCGGCAGTGCGATTGACATTGACGCTTACGACCGTGCCACCAGCGTGTACTTTCCGCGCCGGGTGATCCCGATGCTGCCTGAAAAGTTGTCAAACGGTTTGTGTTCTCTCAACCCGAATGTCGAGCGCCTGTGCATGGTGTGCGACATGCTGGTGACCGCCAAAGGCGAGGTCCATGCCTACCAGTTTTACCCGGCCGTGATGTTCAGCCAAGCTCGCTTTACTTACACCGAAGTTGCCGCAATTTTGGCCAACACCCGCGGGCCCGAAGCGGCGCAGCGCAAGAACTTGGTGCCGCATCTGCTTGATTTGCATGATGTCTACCAAGCGCTTTTAAAAGAGCGCGGCGTGCGCGGCGCGGTTGATTTTGAAACCACCGAAACCCAAATCGTGTGCGACGAGGTCGGCCGGATTGAAAAAATCATTCCACGCACCCGCAACGTGGCGCACCGCCTGATTGAAGAGGCCATGCTGGCGGCCAATGTGTGCTCGGCTGACTTTATTGCCAGCAGCAAACATGTGGGTTTGTTCCGCGTGCACGAGGGCCCAACGCCCGAGAAAAAGGACATGCTGCGCAACTACCTGAAGGCCGCGGGCATTGGCATGACGATCAGCGACGACCCGAAACCGGGCGAGTTCCAGCAAATCGCCCAGGCCACCAAAGACCGGCCCGACGCCCAGCAAATCCATTCCATGCTGCTGCGCTCGATGCAGCAGGCGATTTATACGCCGATGAACAGCGGCCACTTTGGCCTGGCCTATGAGGCCTACACCCACTTCACCAGCCCGATTCGCCGCTATCCGGATTTGCTGGTGCACCGCGTCATCAAGGCGGTGCTGAACAAAGCCAAATACCAGCTGCCGAGCCTGCCGACGCCGGGCGAGGCTGAAGCCAAACTGTCCAAGCGCCTCGCATCCAGGGTGAAAGACCCAGAACAGAAACCGAAAAAAGCCAGCGCGGACGAGCTGGCCTGGCAAGCCGCCGGCCTGCATTGCAGTGCCAACGAGCGCCGCGCCGACGAGGCCAGCCGTGACGTGGAAGCCTGGCTCAAATGCAAGTACATGCGCGAGCACTTGGGCGAAGAGTTTGGCGGTGTCGTCACTGCCGCGACCGGCTTTGGCATTTTCGTCACGCTGGACGCCATGTACGTCGAAGGACTGGTGCACATCACTGAACTGGGGGGTGAATATTTCCGCTTTGACGAAGCCAAGCAGGAACTTCGCGGCGAGCGCACCGGGATTCGCTATGCCATCGGCACGCGGGTGCGGGTGCAGGTCAGCCGGGTGGACCTCGATGGCCGCAAGATTGATTTCAGGTTGATCAATGAAGGCGAGGCGCTGCTGGCCGTGACCAATCGCGCCATGAAAGACAAGACCGGCGGTCACACAGGCGAATTGCCCGCACAGGAACGAGGCGTGTCCCGTGATGGCAAGGGCAACCGTCGCGGCGGTGCTGGAAGCAGCCCAAGCCGACGTTCGGGCGCATCCGGCTTAGCGTCGTCAAGTCGCACCGAGCGCGGCTCTGGTGGCTTGCTGCCGTCGCCCATCCAGGCCTTGAAAGCCGCCGCCAAAAAGGCTGCGGGCAAAACGTCGAAAGTCGGGCGCAAGCAAGGCAAAAAGCCGCGTCGCTAAAACGAGCTCATTCAAGCAAGGTATCTCATGCTGATTCGCGTGCTGTCTTTCCTGCTGGAAAGTTTATTTTTCGTGCTGATTGCGGCCGCACTGCTTCGCGCCTGGATGAACTGGACGCGCGTCAACATGCGCGCCCAACCTGGTATTTTCGTCATGGCGGTGACGGACTGGCTGGTCAAGCCGATGCGCCTGATGCTGCCCAGAGCATTGGCGCAATCCAAAATCGACTGGGCCAGTCTGCTGGCTGCGTTGCTGTTTGCGCTGGTCTTTGGCTTGATCTGGCTGTTGCTTTTCACCATGGTCTTGGGCGGCCTGGGTCTGGCCGCGCTGGAGCCGGCGATGCTCCTGACCTGGCTCGGCTTGGCCTTCAAGCTGATGCTGCGAGTGGCGCTGCAAACCCTGATGATTCTGGTCATCGGATTTGCGATTTTGTCCTGGGTGCAACCGGGCTCGCCTGCCTACAATTTATTGGGTCGCCTGACCGAGCCGCTGCTGGCACCTTTTCGGCGCGTGATTCCTTCAGTAGGCGGCATTGATTTGTCAGCTATTGTGTTGATATTGGCGCTGCAAATTGGTTTGATGGTGCTGGCCTAGATCGAAGCGGCTAGATCGAGGCTGCCAGGGCAGAGGCTGTCAGTGTCTCTGCCGGATGTGTCCTTAGCCATTCGTCTGCTGCACGACCATGCGCAAACACAGCGCTGGCAGCCGCATCAAAAGCCGTTAAACCCCCAGCAAGCCTGGCGCCAATGATGCCGGCCAGCACATCGCCCGTACCCGCTGTGGCCAGCAGCGCGTTGCCGCTGGCATTGATGCAACTGGTTTGACCCGGCGCTGCGATCACGCTACCAGAGCCTTTTAAAACCACCACCGCCTGATACATCTCGGCGAGCTTTGCTGCGGCCTGCAGGCGGTCAGACTGAACGACCGCGGTGGTGGTTTGCAGCAGGCGAGCCGCTTCCAGCGGATGCGGGGTGAGCACCGTGGCAAAACCACGTTTATCGCGTGCCGCCCTTGCTTTGAGCAAGCTTTGAAGCTGCGAGTCGTTCGCAATGGCATTGAGCGCATCGGCATCCAGCACCAGTCGGTTTGCCACCGACAAGACCCTTGGTAAAACGCCTTTGACGGCATCGCCTGCGCCGCAGCCGCACACCGCCACCTGCGTACGCAAATCGAGTGCATCAGGGCTGCGGAACATCAGCTCTGGCTGGAGCGGATTGATGGTGATGGAGCCGTCGCCCAGCAAAGCCACAAACACCCGGCCAGCCCCGGCATGCAGCGCTGCGCTGGCGGCCAGCAGCGCAGCGCCTGCCATGTGGCTGCTGGGCCTTGATTCGCCACCCAAAATGGCGACATCGCCATAGCTGCCTTTGTGGCTGCTGTGCAGCCTTTGCTGCTGGATACAGCCGTCTGCCCCCAACAGCCGGGCGCTGGCCGGTTCCGTGGCTGTCAGGTCAATGCCCAGGTCGTCAAACCACATGTGGCCAGCGTTGTCACGGCCTTCAGCCGTGAAAAATCCGGGTTTCAGGGTCAATAAAGCGAGGGTAAATCGTGCGCCAGACCAATCAATATATGAATGAGAAGCTCCTGAATGTATAGCGCTTTTTGTTCCTGCGTAAACCCCCGTATCGGCATTTAGTCCGCTGGGTAAGTCCACCGCAAGGCAGGGTACTGCGCTTTTCGCCATCACTTGCAGCCATTGCAGCATGCGCTCTGTGCCTACACGCGCAGGGTCAAGATTTCCACCAATTCCCAGCAGCGCGTCAATACAAACATCAAAATTTTGCGGTGGCCCGTCAGTTATGGCGACACCGGCAGCGACAGCTTTTTGATACGCGGCTTGGGCATCAAGTGGGTGGGCGTGTTGGCCTGTGCCGGTCCATGTCACGACGACTCGCTTGCCCCACTGGTGCAGATGCGTGGCCGCCTCAAAACCATCGCCACCGTTGTTGCCCGGCCCACAGGCTATCCAGATGCGCCTAGCATGCGGGGCAACAGCCATGGTCAAGCGGGCCACTGACAGACCCGCCCGCTGCATCAGGGTGTGGGGCGGCAGGGTGCTGGCGGCATGCTGTTCAATGCGGCGGGTGGCGGCCACGTCAAAAAGCAGCTGGCTGTGAGCCGTGGTTATTTTTTGCATCACGCGGCGGCCTCTTGCGTTGCTTTGGACTCGCCTTTGCCGAATCGCTCGTCACCGGTTTGCTTGATAAAACTGAACATGCCCATGATGGTTCCAATCAAAAACAGGCCTTGGCAGCATGCCAGGCCAGCGCGGGACTAGCGCGAAACTAATGCGACTGTAACGCCCAGCTATGACCCATTTCACATCAGTGGCGAGGCGCTGTGCAGCCGTACCCAAGCTTGCGGCGTCGGCCTATAAATACACTTTCAGCCCAGCCGGCCAATGTCCAGGCCTTCCATGTCGATGTCTGCTGCCTTACCTGACATCACATCAGCCAGCGCTCGCGCGCTACCGCAACTCAGTGCCCAGCCGCTGGAGCCATGCCCCAAGTTGAGCCACAGCCCTGAAACGCCACTTTCGCCAATCAAGGGCGGGCCGTCTGGCAGCATGGGTCTTGCGCCTTTCCAGAGTTGCACACTGGCGCCTGTGTTGGCGATCTGAGCCGCGCCGGGAAACCAGTCATGCAGCACTTTGTAAAGGGTTTGAACCGAGGACGCGCGGTGTTTGCCTAAAGACCCGCCAATCTCGGCGCTGCCCGCTACCCGTACCCGGTTGCCAAGACGGGAAATCGCCACTTTATAGCGCTCGTCCATCAGGGCGCTGCGAGGCGCATTGAGCAGCTCACGTATCGGTGCGCTGATGGAGTAACCGTAAACCGCCGTCATGGGAATCTTCAGGCCCAAAGGTTTGAGCAGCGCGGCGGATGCCAAACCAGCGCACATGACCACCCGGTCAAACTGGCGGGGCGAGTCTTCGCCTGCTATCAGGACGCTAGCTGCTCGGTCACGATTTAACTGGGCTACTGTGGTGTTGAATTCAAATTTGACACCCAAATCGCGCGCTTTGTCCTTCAGCAGCAACGCAAACTGGCGGCAGTTGGCCACTTCGTCGTCGGGCAAATGTATGCCGCCTAAAAATTCGGTGTCCGGGTTGATGGCGGGCTCGAGTTTGCGCACGGCTTGGGCATTGATCTCGCTGAATGCCACGCCCGCATCGCGCAGCACCTGCAAGCCAGGCTGTACCAGACGGCTGTCTTTTTCACTGCGCAAGAGCACGGTGTATCCGTCGCTGCGGTCGTAATCCAGCTGCAGTACTGTCGTCAGGTGGTGCAGTCGTTCGCGGCTGTAAAACGCCAAGCGCTGCAGTCGAACGCGGTTGGAAAGGTAAGTTTCCAGTTTGCAGGCGCGCCACCATTTCCACATCCAGGCCAGGTCAGTACCTGACAGCGGCAAACTGAGTTTGACAGCCGCATGGCGGCTGAGCAGATTGCCCAGAACCTTGCCAGGCATGCCGGGCGCTGCCCAAGGCGTGACAGAGCCTGGCGCCACAACGCCTGCGTTGGCAAAGCTGGTTTCTTCAGCGGCCGCGCCGCGCCGCTCAAACACGGTGACCTCATGGCCATCGACGGCCAGCTCGTAAGCCGTGGTGATGCCGATGATGCCTGCGCCGATGACGGCGATCCTCATGTGGCTTTTTTGAAGTCAACAGGGTCGAAAAATCTTGAGCTCATGGTTTTTTATCGTTTTAAAGTGTAAAAATGGCTTCAAGCCAATGAATATATGTGCGATACGCTATAAAATTTATAGCGTCTGGTTCAGGCATGCCTCGATCTGCAAGGCTGCATCCAGCACCGTATCGTCGTGCAGGGCAGCATGCCACAGCATCAGGCCCACAGGCAGTTCGCCGGCGCGGTGGCAGGGCAGGGAGATGCCGCAACCGTCGAGCATGTTGACCACTGCCGTGTTGCGAAGCAGCAGGCCATTGACCCTGAAAAACTCGGCATCATCGTCCAGCACGCTGGCAATGGGCGGCGCAACCATGGGAACGGTGGGCGACAGAACCGCATCAAAACCCTGCAAGCGCATCTCCATCCGGCTGATCCAGTCGGCCCTGGCCGCAACCAGATCGACGTAGTCGCTGGTGGTCATGCTGGCACCGCGCAAGATGCGCAGGGCCACGCGAGGGTCGTAGTCTGCCTGGTGCTCGGCAATCAATGTGCGGTGCCAGGCATAACTTTCGAACGCTGACAAGCCGCCTGTCGCGTTAATGCTGGCGAGTTCGCTGATCTCGGTCAGATTTATTTCTTCAATCTGCGCCCCTGCGGATTGCAGCAGCGCAAGGGTGCGGTCAAAAGCGCGGGCCACGGTGCTGTCCAAGCCGTCTTGCATCAGCGTGCGGGCAAGCGCAAAACGGTGGTTTGCCAGTGGTTTGCCGGCCAGGCTGACACTGCGCGCTGCGATCACCTCATGCACGGTCACAGCGTCACGCACCGAGCGGGTCAGTGCGCAAACCGTGTCCAGGCTGGTCGACAAGGGCAGGGCGCCAGTGGTGGGCACCAGTCGCGCGGTACTTTTAAAGCCAACGATGCCGCACAAGGCCGCCGGAATGCGAATCGAGCCGCCTGTGTCCGAGCCCAGACCGACCAGGGCCGCACCCGTTGCGACCGACACCGCCGCGCCGGACGACGAGCCACCAGGGATGCGTTCAATCTTTGCGTCAGCCGGGTTGACGGGCGTGCCGTAATGCGGGTTGATGCCTACCCCTGAAAAAGCGAATTCCACCATGTTGGTGCGACCGGTCAAAACCGCCCCTGCCGACCGAAGCCGAGCCACAGCCGGGCAGTCTGCCAAAGCGGGCGGGGCATTTCTCAGTACTTTTGAGCCTGCGCTGGTGACCTGACCCTGCACGTCAAACAGGTCTTTGACCGATACCTGTATGCCTGATAACGGGCCTGTTGATGGGCCGGCCAACGGCTCTGGCTGCGTGTATCCGGCAGCGCTCGGCATGTAGACATGTCGGCAAGCCGCACTGGCGGCCATTTTTTGAGCATCGGCCAGCAAGTCCGCAGCGCTGGTTTGGCCGCCAGCCAGGGCCTGGCGCGTGGAACGAATATCGGTGAGGGCTGTAGGCATGAGAGGTGGACTTTGGGGTGCTATAATCGAACTGCTTTGCGGGTGACAAACACGTCGCTTGCGAAGCAAATCGCAAATCAGCCATTCAAGGTGTCTCCGGTCATATGCCAAATATGCATTTCCGGAGATAAGCGCTGATTTTAGACACAACCTTAGGAGTATTTACTATGTCAACGACCATGCGCGAAATGCTGGAAGCTGGTGTCCATTTTGGTCACCAAACCCGTTTTTGGGACCCCAAGATGGCTCCGTACATCTTTGGTCATCGCAACCGAATCCACATCATCAACCTCGAGAAGTCGCTGCCGATGTACAACGAGGCGATGAAGTTCGCCAAGCAGTTGTCGGCCAACCGCGGCACCATTTTGATGGTGGGTACAAAACGCCAGGCGCGCGAAACCGTCGCCATGGAAGCCCGACGTGCCGGCGTTCCGTTTGTTGATCAGCGCTGGCTGGGCGGCATGTTGACCAACTTCAAAACGGTCAAAACATCCATCAAGCGACTGAAGGAAATGAAGGCCCAGCAAGAAGCCGGTCTGGACACCATCAGCAAAAAAGAACAGCTCACCTTCAAGCGCGAAATCGAAAAGCTTGAAAAAGACATCGGTGGCATTCAGGACATGGCTGCCCTGCCGGATGCGATTTTCGTGATTGACGTGGGTTTCCACAAAATCGCGATTCTGGAAGCCAAGAAGCTCGGTATTCCATTGATCGGTGTGGTTGACTCCAACCACTCGCCTATCGGAATCGATTACGTGATCCCTGGCAACGATGACTCGTCCAAGGCCGTCGCACTGTACGCGCGCGGCATTGCAGATGCCATCATCGAAGGCCGCGCCAATGCGACCAACGAAGTGGTCAAGATGGTTCAGCCCGAGAGCTCCGACGAATTCGTCGAAGTCGCCGCCGCTTAAATCAAGGCGTTTTGCGCCGGACGCGAAAAAGGGGCTCGCGTAGCCCCTTTTTTACAAGTTAAAGATAAACCGACAGGAAGAATTTGAAAATGGCAATTACTGCAAGCATGGTCGCCGAGTTGCGCGCCAAAACCGATGCTCCCATGATGGAGTGCAAAAAGGCTTTGACCGAAGCTGAAGGCAATTTTGAAAAAGCCGAAGAAATTTTGCGCGTCAAACTCGGTAACAAGGCTGGTAAGGCCGCGTCCCGCGTGACCGCTGAAGGCGTGATTGCTTACCACACCGATGGCGGCGTGGGTGCGCTGGTTGAGATCAATTGCGAAACTGACTTTGTCACCAAAAACGACAGTTTTTTGGCTTTCACTGATGCAGTGGCGGTCGGCATTGTCAAAAATAATCCGGTTGATGTGGCAGCCATTGGCGGCATGCCTCTCAGCCTGGACGGCTTCGGCCCGACGGTTGAAGATGTGCGCAAAGGTCTGATTGGCAAAATCGGCGAGAACATGTCGGTGCGCCGTTTTCAGCGTTTTGCCAGCGGTAAATTGGCTTCTTATCTGCACGGCACACGCATCGGCGTGGTGGTGGAGTTCGATGGTGATGAAACTGCCGCCAAAGACGTAGCCATGCACGTTGCAGCCATGAAGCCAGTGTCATTGTCCAGCGACCAGGTGCCTGCTGAACTTGTGGCGCGCGAGCGCTCGGTGGCTGCGGCCAAGGCTGCTGAAGACGCATCTGTGGCAGTGGCTGCAGGCAAACCTGTGCAATCCCCCGAAATCGTTGCCAAGCGCATCGAAGGTGGCGTGCAAAAGTATTTGAAAGAAGTCAGCTTGCACAACCAGACGTTTGTTAAAAATGACAAGCAGACGGTCGAGCAAATGCTCAAAGAAAAAGCAACTGCTGTCAAGTCCTTTACTTTGTATGTGGTCGGTGAAGGCATTGAAAAGAAGGTCGACGACTTTGCCGCCGAAGTCGCAGCGCAAATTGCTGCTGCCAAGGCGAGCTGAGTATTTTTTCCAGCCGGAAGGCCGCTAAACTTGCTATTTGACTAACTCCAGAAAGAGCCTGCATGCCAGCCTACAAGCGAATCTTGTTAAAACTGTCAGGTGAGGCCTTGATGGGGGATGACGCCTTCGGCATTAATCGCGCCACGATCGTGCGGATGGTTGAAGAAATCGCTGAAATCACCCGCATGGGCGTTGAGGTAGCCGTGGTGATTGGTGGAGGCAATATCTTTCGCGGTGTGGCGGGCGGTTCGGTCGGGATGGATCGGGCAACTGCTGACTACATGGGCATGCTGGCAACGGTGATGAACGCACTTGCCTTGGGTGACACCATGGACAAAGCGGGCTTGACAGCTCGCGTGATGTCGGCTATTGCTATTGAGCGTGTCGTCGAACCTTATGTTCGGCCTAAAGCACTGCAGTACCTCGAAGAAGGCAAAGTGGTGATTTTTGCAGCTGGCACGGGTAACCCGTTTTTCACGACTGACACAGCTGCAGCTTTGCGTGGCGCTGAAATCGGCGCTGAAATTGTGCTGAAAGCCACCAAAGTCGACGGCGTGTATTCGGCTGACCCGAAAAAAGACCCGAATGCAACGCGATATGCCAGCATCACCTTTGACGAAGCGATGGGTAAAAATCTCGAAGTGATGGATGCCACTGCCTTTGCCCTGTGTCGCGACCAGAAGTTGCCTCTTAAGGTGTTCAGTATCTTCAAGCACGGAGCGCTTAAGCGTGTGGTGCAAGGCGAAGATGAAGGTACTTTGGTGCATGTTTGAGGCGCTTGTCGGATGGGCGCACAAAAAAGCTTTTCTGAATTCAGTATCCGGAGTTTGAAACATGAGCATCGCTGATATCAAAAACACTGCCGAGCAAAAAATGCAGCAGTCGATCGATTCATTCAAGAGCAGCTTGACAAAAATTCGTACGGGTCGCGCCAACCCTGGCTTGCTGGACACCGTGCAGGTCGACTACTACGGTTCCATGGTTCCCATCAGCCAGGTGGCCAATGTGTCGCTGCTGGATGCCCGGACCATCAGTGTTTCCCCATGGGAAAAGGGCATGGGCGCCAAAATCGAAAAGGCCATTCGTGATTCAGACTTGGGTCTGAATCCTGCCGCACAAGGTGACCTGATCCGGGTGCCGATGCCCGCGATGACGGAAGAGCGCCGCAAGGAGTTGACGAAGGTGGTGCGTGGTGAGGGCGAACACGCCAAAGTGGCTATTCGCAATTTGCGCCGTGATGCCAATGACAGCGTCAAAAAGATCGTTAAGGACAAGCTGGCTTCAGAGGATGACGAGCGCCGCTCGCATGACGAGGTGCAAAAATTTACCGATCGATTCATCGCTGAAGTCGATAAATTGGTCGCCTCCAAAGAGCAGGACATCATGGCGGTGTAGCCTGATACGGCCACAGCTCACAACGCACTCGTCGATCACACATGTCACACCCTTCGGTTCCGCACCACATCGCTATCGTCATGGACGGCAACGGTCGCTGGGCAACGGGGCGCTACTTGCCCCGGGTTGCTGGCCACAAACAGGGCGTGGACGCGCTGCGGGCCTGCGTTCAGTCTTGTGTTGAACGTGGGATAGCGGTCTTGACGGTATTTGCCTTTTCATCAGAAAACTGGAACCGTCCCATCGAGGAGGTGTCTGGCTTGATGGAGTTACTTGGAATGGCCTTGACCCGCGAAGTGCCGCACCTGCAGGCCAACGGTGTGCGCATGCATTTTGTGGGCAATCGTTCGCAGCTTTCAATCAAGGTTCAAGCCGGGCTGGCCCAGGCAGAACTCGATACAGCGCAAAATCAGCGCCTTATTTTTAACGTCTGCTTTAACTACGGTGGGCGATGGGATATCGCTCAAGCAGCGCAAAAACTGGTGAAAAGCGGCCAGCCCATCACCGAAATGGCTCTTGACAGAGCGATGGCCCTGGCGCACGTACCTGACCCGGATTTGCTGATACGCACGGGTGGCGAGCTGCGCATCAGCAACTTTTTGCTGTGGCAGTCTGCTTACTCCGAGTTTTATTTCACCGACAAGCTGTGGCCCGATTTTGATGCGGCGGCCCTCGACGACGCGATTGTGTTTTTCAAAACACGGGAAAGACGGTTTGGCCTGACTTCTGCGCAGCTAAAAAACCATGACAAGCCGCATCCCGCCAAAGTTCACGCTGTAAGGGTTGCCTGATGCTAAAACAGCGGGTGATCACTGCGCTGATCTTGCTGGCTATTTTGCTGCCCGCCATGTTCTACGCAACGCCAGTGCCATTTTGTGCGGTGGCACTCATATTGATTGCCGCAGGGGGCTGGGAGTGGGGTCGCCTGAATGCCATGGGTTCAACGGTCAGCCTGTTGCTGGGCCTGTTCATGGCCATATTGTGTGGTTTGACCTGGTATGCGGGATGGCTGGAAAAGCCCTTGCCGGTGTTGTGGACGCTGGCTGGAGGGGCTTGGGTACTGATAGGAGGGGCTTTGCTGCATGTGGGTGTGACGGGATGGCCCCGCATTCCAAAAGCGCTGCGCATGGTAGGCGGTATGGCTGCCCTTTGGTTGGCCTGGCTGGCAGTGTCACAGGCCCGCGTCATGGGTATTGAATTTTTGCTTTCGGTGTTGTTGCTGGTGTGGGTGGCAGACATTGCCGCCTATATTTGTGGACGAGCATGGGGAGGGCGATTTACCCAAGGCAAATTGGCACCGGCCATCAGCCCAGGCAAGAGCTGGGAAGGCGTGTGGGGCGGCATGACGGGCGTGGTTGTGTTGTCCCTGGCTTGGGTCTTGACGGACCGCTGGCTAGCGGCCTCTGCCGGCCCAGAATTTTCTGGCAGCCTGTACTCCCGCTTGTGGGCTCAGCATGGGGTACTGGTGATGCTTGTAGGGGTCATTTTCCTGTCGGTGATGAGCGTTGTGGGTGACTTGGCAGAGTCCTTGGTCAAGCGCAGCGCAGGCGTCAAGGACTCAAGCGGTTTGTTGCCCGGCCATGGCGGCGTGCTTGACCGGGTGGACGCATTGCTTCCTGCTGTGCCGCTTGCCATGATGCTGATTCACTTGTAGAGCATATGACTTTCCAAAAAAAACTAGGCGTGACTGTGTTGGGCTCTACCGGCTCTGTTGGGGTCAACACGCTTGAAGTGATAGCGGCTCATCCTGAGCGTTTTGACGTCTTTGCGCTGAGTGCAGCGACCCAAACAGAGCTGATGCTGGCGCAATGTGCTCGTTTCAAGCCGCGCTACGCGGTCATGGCCAGTGTGCAACATGCGCGGGAGCTCGCTGAAAAATTAACAGCGAATGGGCTTGCAACCCAAGTTTTGCAGGCATCAGACGCTCTTGAAATAATAGCTGCACACGAAGATGTTGACGCTGTGATGGCGGCTATCGTGGGCGCTGCCGGGCTGGCTTCGTGCATGGCTGCCGCCAAAGCCGGCAAGCGCCTGTTGCTGGCCAATAAAGAGGCGCTGGTTGTGGGGGGTGAGGTCTTCATGCAGGCGGTGCGGGCTGGCGGTGCCCAGTTGCTGCCTATTGACAGTGAGCATTCTGCGATTTTTCAGTCCTTGCCGGAAGACCCGTCAACATGGGCCGAGCGGGTCGAAAAAATCATCCTGACAGCTTCTGGAGGGCCTTTTCGCACCCGCGATGTGGCCACCTTGCGGAGCGTGACGCCAGACGAGGCCTGTGCGCATCCCAACTGGGTGATGGGGCGGAAAATTTCGGTGGACTCGGCCACCATGATGAACAAAGCCCTGGAAGTGATTGAGGCCAAATTTCTTTTTGGCCTTGGACCCTCCAAAATAGAGGTGGTGATACACCCGCAAAGCATCGTGCATTCGATGGTGCAGTACATGGACACGTCCGTCGTTGCGCAACTGGGAACGCCCGATATGCGCGTGCCGATTGCTTACGGCCTGGCCTGGCCCGGCAGGGTTGTCTCGGGTGCCAAGGCACTCGATTTCAAAGCGATGGGCCACATGAGTTTTGAAGCGCCTGATCACGACCGGTTTCCTGGTTTGCAATTGGCCTGGGATGTCTTGGCTGCGCCTGTTGGTACACCTGCTGTTTTGAACGCTGCCAATGAGGTTGCAGTAGCTGCCTTTCTCGACAAAAAAATACGTTTTGACCAGATTCATGCATTGAACCGTGCGACCCTTGATGCGGTGGCTGCACCGCCTGTCTTTGGCATTGAAGATCTTTTAGAACTGGACGCCGAAGCACGCGCATTTGCCCATCACCTGGCCCATTCCATGGCGTGCTGATATGTTGACATTGGTTGCTTTTATCGTTGCTCTGGGTATCTTGATTGCGGTTCATGAGTATGGGCACTACAGGGTCGCTGTCGCCTGCGGCATCAAGGTACTGAAGTTTTCGATTGGCTTTGGCAAGCCGATTTATGCTTGGCGACTGAAAGACAAGCCGACGGAGTTCTCGATTGGCATGCTTCCCCTGGGTGGTTATGTCAAGATGCTTGATGAGCGCGAGGGAACCGTAGATGCCTCCGAGCGTCACCTGGCTTTTAATACCCAACCCTTGAAATCTCGCGTTGCGGTCGTTGCGGCGGGTCCAGCGGCCAACTTGCTTCTGGCGATATTGTTGTACAGCCTGGTCAATTGGACTGGTCTTCAAGAGCCCAAAGCGCTGCTGGCCAGCCCCGTTGCGGGCTCCGTTGCCGAGCGCGCTGGCCTACGCGGACAAGAATGGGTGAAGCAGGCGGCCTTTGACGATGAGGTACTTGAAGAAGTGCGCTCCTTCGAAGATCTGCGCTGGCGCTTGACGCAGGCTGCTTTGACTGGCCGCGATATTCGTCTCGCGGTCAGCAACGATTCGGCTGCACAAGATGCGCCGGCGCGCGAAGTGCTTCTCAAATTAGCCGATTTGCAAGCCAGTGATGCAGATGCGCTGCTGTTTCGCAAGATAGGAATTTTGGGGCCATGGACTCTGCCCGTGATAGGCGAGGTCATGGCAGGCGGTGCGGCAGCTAAAGCCGGTCTGCTGGCTGGCGACATTGTGCAGCGCGCCGGTACAACTGCCATTGTTGACGGTCAGCAACTTCGTGAAATCATACGCAGAAGCAAGTTTTCGTCGGGCCCACAAACATGGCAAATATTAAGGTCTGGCCAAAATATCGATATTTCAGTGACACCCGAACCGCGCCAGGAAGGCCAGATGATAGTTGGCCGCATAGGTGCCTTTGTGGGATCCCCCCCCGAAATGGTCACTGTGCGCTATGACTTGTTGGCGGGCTTGTGGCAAGGAGCGGTGCGAACCTGGGAGGTCTCTGTTTTGACGCTCAAAATGATGGGGAAAATGGTCATCGGTCAGGTGTCGCTCAAAAACCTGAGCGGACCGCTGACGATTGCCGACTATGCTGGCAAATCGGCTAGCTTGGGCTGGACCGCTTATTTGCTTTTTCTGGCCATGATCAGTGTGAGCTTGGGGGTGCTTAATTTGCTTCCCTTGCCCGTCTTGGACGGTGGACACCTGATGTATTATCTTTGGGAAGGTATAACCGGACGCAGTCTGTCCCAAGCTTGGATGGAAGGACTACAACGCGGCGGTGTTGCGGTCCTGCTCTGCATGATGTTCATTGCTCTTTTCAATGACGTCACCCGAATCTTTGGCTAATGCGCGGTTTTGAAGCCAAAACGAATATTCAAAAGTTCATGCAAAAAAAATTCAGCCAATTCAAATTTAAAGCCGTATGTGCCTTGGCAAGCACCCTGCTTTTGGCAAACACGGCATGGGCTGTTGATCCTTTTACGGTCAGGGATATACGGGTCGAAGGCCTGCAGCGCGTAGAGCCCGGTACCATCTTTGCATCACTACCCTTCAGGGTGGGTGAGACCTACAACGATGACAAGGGCTCGAGTGCAATTCGGGCCTTGTTCGCGCTGGGTTTGTTCAAGGATGTGCGGCTAGAAGTCAGCGGGGATGTGTTGGTGGTGATTGTCGAGGAGCGTGCGACCGTCGCCGATGTGAACTTTATTGGCGCCAAAGAGTTTGACAAGGATGTGCTGAAAAAGGTGCTGCGTGAAATTGGACTGTCAGAAGGCCAGCCTTTTGACAAAGCGCTTGCAGACAGGGCCGAACAGGAAATCAAACGCCAGTACATCAACCGCAGCATGTACGGTGCGGAGATAGTGATCACCGCAACACCGATTGAGCGCAACCGTGTTAACTTGTCCTTCAATGTTTCAGAAGGTGAATCAGCGAAAATCAAGGACATCAGAATTGTCGGCAACAAATCCTTCAGCGAGTCAACGATCCGGGGATTGTTTGATCTGGACACCGGTGGATGGATGAGCTGGTACACCAAGGCCAATCGTTACTCTCGGGCCAAGCTCAATGGCGACATTGAGAGCATGCGCTCGTACTACCTGGCGCGCGGCTACTTAGAGTTCAAAGTGGACTCCACTCAAGTCGCCATATCACCCGATAAGCAGGATGTGAGCATCACCATCAATGTGACTGAGGGCGAGCGTTTTATTGTCTCTGGCGTCAAACTTGAGGGCAACTTCCTGGGCAAGGAAGAAGAATTCAAGTCATTGATAGCCATCAAGCCCGGGCAGGCCTACAACGCCGAAACGGTGACTGCTACGACCAAGGCGTTTTCTGATTACTTTGGAACCTTCGGTTTTGCCTTTGCCCGCGTGGAAGCCATTCCTGAAATCGATCGTGTCAACAACCGTGTTGCTTACGTGTTGCAGGCAGAGCCATCTCGACGTGCCTACGTTCGGCGCATCAACGTGATCGGAAACAACCGCACCCGTGACCAGGTGGTCAGGCGTGAATTTCGACAGTTTGAATCGTCGTGGTACGACGGTGACAAGATCAAGCTCTCGCGGGACCGCGTTGACCGGTTGGGGTTTTTTACCGAAGTCACGGTTGACACACAAGAGGTTTCTGGAACATCTGATCAGGTAGATGTTGCTATTGCAGTGGTTGAAAAACCCACTGGCAGTTTGCAATTAGGCGCAGGATTTTCAAGCGCGGAAAAACTTTCACTCAGCTTTGGTGTCAAGCAAGAGAATATTTTTGGTTCTGGTAATTACCTGGGTGTGGAAGTGAACACCAGCAAGATCAATCGCCAGTTGGTCCTCAGTACAGTCGATCCGTACTTCACGGCTGATGGCGTTTCTCGTTCATTTGATGTTTATCGCAAAACTTCTCGACCACTCGACGGCCAGGGCGGGGACTATGGGCTAAAAACGACAGGCTCAAGTATCAGATTTGGTGTTCCGTTCACGGAAAGTGATACCGTGTATTTTGGCAGTGCTTATGAAAGACTCGCTATTGAGCCGGGTATCAACGCGCTGCCTGTGACTTACCAAAATTATGCCAATCAATTTGGTCTCAGCAGTACCTCTATTCCCCTGACCGTGGGCTGGGCTCGTGACAACAGAGACAGCGCCATTGTTCCGACGAAAGGTCGCTTCCAGAGAGTTTTTGGTGAATGGGGCGTTGCAGGTACGGCCCGATATTTACGCAGCAATTTTCAGATTCAGCAATACATGCCCCTGAATAAACAATTCACTGTTGCAATGAACGCCGAATTAGGCTGGGGTCGCGGTTTGAATGAGCGGCCCTTTCCAATTTTTAAGAACTTTTCGTCTGGGGGTTTAGGCTCTGTGCGGGGCTTTTTGCAGGGTTCGCTCGGCCCTCGCGACACCGCCAATCTCGCAACTGGTGGGCCCAAGAAAATAACGATGAATGGCGAAGTGATCGCACCTTTTCCTGGCACTGGTAACGACCGTACACTGCGCATGTTTGGCTTTGTTGATATCGGTAACGTTTTTGGCGAATTTGAACCCTACAAAATCAGCGAACTTCGCGCGTCCTATGGCGTCGGTGTCAGCTGGATTTCCCCTGTTGGCCCTTTACGTTTAGGCATCGCCAATCCATTGCGTAAAAAAGAAGGCGATAGAATAGAGCGATTCCAATTCCAAATCGGCACTTCTTTCTAATGACGAACAACTTTCGCAACTTTTGGCTGGCTTGCTTAATCCTGTGTGCGGGATGCTCCGCCAGTGCTCAGGAGTTTAAGGTCGGCATTGTCAATCTGGACAGGATTTTTCGCGAGGCCAATTCTGCCAAGGCGGCTCAAACAAAGCTTGAGCAAGAGTTTGGCAGGCGGGAAAAGGAGCTCAACGATATTGCCACACAGCTCAAAACTTCTTCCGATAAGTTTGAACGCGACGCTCCCACGATGTCAGAGACGCAAAGAAATACGCGGCAAAAACAACTGGTAGATCAGGATCGTGACTTTCAGCGAAAACGCCGAGAGTTCCAGGAAGACCTGAGTGCCCGTAAAAACGAAGAATTACAGCTAGTCATCGAACGCGCCAACAAGGTGGTCAAAGCGCTGGCTGAAACAGAAAAATTCGATCTGATTGTTCAGGAAGCCGTGTACGTTAATCCAAAGCATGACATCACCGACAAAGTGCTTCGACTTCTGAATGCCTCAAACGGCAGGTAGTCGTTCGCAGACCCGCAGTTGCGGTGGGTCCGGTTGTGTTGCTTTGCCATCATGACCATCAAACTTTCCACCCTCGTCGAGGCTTTGGCGTCTGAATTCCCCAGTGCCAAGCTGGTTGGCGACCGTGAGTTGCTGATTCATGTCCTTTCTCCTCTGGAAACTGCACAAGACGGTTCTCTCTGCTTTCTGAGCCATCCAAAATACGCACAAAAACTGGCGTCTTCAAAAGCTGCCTGTGTTGTCGTCAGTGTTGCCAATGAGTCCGCCGCTGTTCAGCGCGGGGCAACTATTGTGGTCGACGATCCTTATTACTACTTTGCCCGACTCACGCAAGTGTGGAAGCGGCATCACAGCACCGGCATCGTTGCCACCATTCATCCAAGTGCCTGCATTGATCCTGCAGCCAGGGTTGATCCAGGGGTTTCAATTGGTGCTTTTGCATACATCGGTCCTAACGCTGTTATTGCTGACGGGGTTCATATTGGTGCGCATTGCGTGGTGGGTCAAAACGCGAGCGTTGGCCAGGGCAGTCGTCTGTCTGCCCGGGTCACACTGGGCGACGATTGCAGCATTGGCGCGCGCTGTATCGTTCACTCGGGGGTTGTCATTGGTGCCGATGGATTTGGATTTGCGCCGCATCGCGGCCGCTGGGAAAAGATTGAGCAGTTAGGCCATGTGCGTATTGGCAATGATGTCGAGATTGGCGCCAACACTTGTATTGACAGGGGTTCGTTGCAAGACACTGTGATCGAAGACGGTGTCAAACTCGATAACCTCATCCAGATTGGTCACAACGTGCGGGTGGGCGCACATTCAGCGCTCGCGGGTTGTGTGGGTGTTGCCGGCAGTGCCACCATTGGCGCACATTGCACGATAGGCGGCGGTGCCGTGGTGCTAGGGCACCTGACACTGGCTGATCATGTGCATATTTCCGCGGCGTCTGTGGTCACGCGTTCGATTTTGAAGCCTGGAAACTACACTGGCTTTTTTCCCATCGACGACAATGCTGCGTGGGAAAAAAATGCGGCCACCCTGAGACAACTTCACACGCTGCGCGACCGGTTAAAACAGCTTGAAAAGTCTATAACACCCAAGAATATTTGAAGAAAAATCATGGACATTCACCAAATTCTCAAGCAGTTGCCGCACCGTTATCCTTTTTTGCTGGTTGATCGCGTGCTGGAAATCGACAAAGGAAAGCGCATCAAGGCGCTTAAAAATGTCACCATCAACGAGCCATTTTTCATGGGGCACTTCCCCCACCGTCCGGTCATGCCGGGAGTCCTTATGCTGGAGGCCATGGCGCAAGCCGCTGCACTTTTGGCCTTTGACATGCTCGGGCAGGCACCCGACGATAAAACCGTCTATTACTTTGCAGGTATTGACGGTGCACGTTTCAAGCGGCCGGTAGAGCCAGGCGATCAGCTCATCATGGACGTGAGCCTGGATCGCATGAAGGCTGGCATTTTCAAATTTACCGGGACCACTCGCGTGGGCGATGTTGTGGCTTGCGAAGCACAATTGATGTGCACCATGCGGACGATCGCCTGAAGCGTGTGATGGCCACGATGGGTATTCATTCAACCGCCGTTGTCGACCCGCACGCCGAGGTTGATAGCACAGTCAGCATTGGTCCCTACACCGTGATTGGGCCACACGTCAGGGTAGGTGCTGGCACCACCATTGGTGCACATTGCGTGATTGAAGGTCACACGACGATTGGCCGGGACAACCGTATTTTTCAGTTCAATTCGCTGGGCGCCATTCCTCAAGACAAAAAATACGCGGGCGAGCCCTGCGAGCTGGTCATTGGTGATCGCAACACGATTCGTGAGTTTTGCACTTTTAACATTGGTTCGCCTGGCGACGTTGGTGTGACCCGTGTGGGTGATGACAACTGGATCATGGCTTACGTGCATTTGGCCCACGATTGCCAGGTCGGTAGCCATACGGTTTTTGCTAACAACTCGCAGCTGGCCGGCCATGTTCATGTGGGCGACTGGGTGATTTTGGGTGGCTTTACTGTCGTGCACCAGTTTGTGCGGCTGGGCGCGCACAGCATGACCGCCATGTGTTCCCTGATGTTTGCCGATTTGCCGCCATTTGTCATGTCGCAAGGACAGCCCGCAAAGGCGCGCTCGATGAATTTTGAAGGTTTGCGCAGGCGCGGATTTTCGCCCGAACGGATCGCTGCAGTCAAAGCCATGCACAAGGCTTTGTACCGGGACAACCTGACCTTGGAGTCAGCGCAACTGCAGATTGCCGGCTTGTCCGAAGAATATCCTGAGTCCTTGCCGGACGTTCGCACGATGCTCTCATTTCTGGAGCAAACTTCGCCGCAACGCGGTATCGTCCGGTAAAGTCTCATGGAGACAGAACGGCAATTTTCCGATCGGCCGACCTTAGGAAAATTAGCCCCCATGGGGGGCAGTGCAGCACATGCAGTGGCAAACGTGGGGGCGTCCGTCCAAGTGGCGATGGTTGCCGGCGAAGCCTCAGGCGATTTGTTGGCGGGCTTGTTGATCGACGGCCTGAAGACCCGCTGGCCAGCATTGGGCACATTTGGCATAGGCGGGCCGCAGATGGCTCGTGCAGGTTTTGACGCCTGGTGGTCTAGCGACAAACTGGCTGTTCGCGGTTATGCGGAGGTGCTACGCCACTACCGTGACATCGTGGCTATCCGTGAGCAACTCAAAACCCGCTTGCTGGCGAATCCTCCTGCTGTCTTCATCGGTGTAGACGCACCTGACTTCAATCTTGACCTTGAAGTTGCACTGAAAGCCAAAGGCATCAAGACCGTGCATTTCGTCAGCCCGTCCATCTGGGCCTGGCGCGCAGACCGGGTCGAAAAAATACGCCGCAGTGTTGACCATGTGCTGTGCGTTTTTCCTTTTGAAGTGGCTTTGCTCGCGCAACACGGGATTGCTGCCACCTATGTGGGCCATCCGCTGGCCAGTGTTATCCCGATGGTGCCAGATCGGGCTAGCGCACGCGCGAAGTTGGGCCTGAAAGACTCTGACACTGTCGTTGCCATTTTGCCTGGCAGCCGAAAATCAGAGATCCATTACCTCGCGAGACGATTCTTTGAGGCTGCAGCCCTTATCCATCGGTCGCAGCCAGATATCAAATTTATAGTGCCAGCGATTCCTGCATTGAAAACCATGATTGAGGATGCGGCGGCCCGGACCGGTGTGAATAATTTGCAAATCCTTGACGGACAGTCACACACGGTCCTCGCCGCATGCGATGTGACCCTGATCGCCAGCGGTACCGCCACGCTGGAAGCCGCACTTTTCAAGCGCCCGATGGTGATTGCCTACAACATGCACTGGCTGTCGTGGCGCATCATGCAGCGCAAAAAATTGCAGGCCTGGGTGGGCTTGCCAAATATCTTGTGTCAAGAATTTGTGGTCCCCGAGTTTTTGCAACAAGCGGCCACACCGCAGGCACTCAGCGATGCTGTTTTGCGCTGGCTAGACGTCAAGGCTCATGAGCCTGCCAAAATAAGGTCTCTGGAGCAGCGCTTTAGCCGCCTGCATGCCGAACTGCAACGCAATACTGCCCAACTGGCCACCCATGCGATCGAAAAAATTCTTGGCTGCTGAGCAAGCAGCACTGTTATGGGACGTTCCAGGCTTGACGGCCGGCGTGGACGAGGCCGGGCGCGGCCCCCTGATGGGGCCTGTCGTCGCTGCGGCAGTGATCCTGAATGATTTACACCCCATCAAAGGCTTGGCAGACTCGAAAAAGCTCACGGCCAGGCAGCGTGACAAGCTTTACGACGAAATTCGCGCCAAGGCCCTGTGCTGCTCTATCGCGATGGCAACGGTTGAAGAAATTGACCAGCTGAACATCCTGCAAGCCACGATGCTGGCCATGAAGCGTGCTGTTGAGGGCTTGCGCCTCAAGCCGTACAAGGCCCTTGTCGACGGTAACCGTTTGCCCACACTCAACATGCTGGCTGAAGCCATTGTCAAGGGTGACGCCAAAGTACCTGCCATTTCGGCGGCGTCCATACTGGCCAAAGTGACCCGGGATCGATGGTGTGCCGAATACGACCTGCTTTTTCCGCAATATGGCTTTGCTAGCCACAAGGGTTACGGCACAGCTGCGCATTTGCTGGCCTTGCGTGAACATGGCCCTTGCCCGCAACACCGCAAATCATTTGCACCTGTGGCTGCGCTGTTGTGATGGACGCAACGCCAGAGCGCATCAGCTCGGCCAGCAACCCGCTGATCAAAGACTTGCGCAGACTGGCGCATGAAAATACCGCTTACCGCAAACAAGGCCGGGTGTGGCTGGAAGGCGATCATTTGTGCCGCGCCGCATTGCTGCGCAGTTTCAAGCCGGCTTTGGGCCTGTTTGCAGAGTCTTTCTGGCCTCTAGCCCCGGCTATACATACACAAGCAGCTCCCAAAAACATAGTCATTCCAGATGGCCTGTTTGCCCAGATCAGTGGCCTGGAGTCGCCTGGTGGTATGGGTTTTGTGGTCGATTTGCCCGCCCAGCCGCAGCTGCAACCCATAAGCGCCACTTTGATTCTTGATCGGGTGCAAGACGCTGGCAATGTCGGGTCGATGTTGCGCAGTGCAGCGGCATTTGGCTTTGGTCAGGTGCTTGCCCTCAAAGGCACGGCGGCACTGTGGTCGCCCAAGGTACTGCGCGCCGGCATGGGGGCGCATTTCGGTTTGCATTTGTTTGAGGCGGTAGATCCGGATGCGGTCCATGCCCTGGCCGTGCCGATGCTTGTGACGAGTTCGCACGAGGGCGGTTTTTTGGGTTCTGCCGCGCTGCCCATGCCCTGCGCTTGGGTGATGGGCCATGAAGGGCAGGGCGTCAGCGATGACTTGATGGCCCGGGCAACCCTCAAAGTGCGCATCGCCCAGCCAGGCGGCGAGGAGTCGCTCAATGTGGCAGCCGCAGCAGCCATTTGCTTGCATTTCTCCTCGTTAAAGGTTTAAGTAAGGCCGGTCCCAAGGCTATAATCAGAGGCTTTTCCAAACACAGCTAGCCCCAAGCGCCACGAAGCAAAATCCCTCAAAAAAGCAGCTCACCCGCTCACAGCGGGTACACGCTTGGGCCAGCCGTAACCCATTCGTTATCCATCAGGAGGCCCCGTGCTTTTGTCTTTACAGGGATCATCACAAACCAACCCTCACGCGATTCTGGCGATCGCAGACGGCACAATTTTTGTTGGCAATTCTGTGGGTAGTGCGGGCAGCTCCGTTGGCGAGGTGGTTTTCAATACGTCCATGTCGGGCTACCAGGAAATCCTGACCGACCCCAGTTACTGTCAGCAACTGGTCACGTTGACTTACCCGCATATCGGCAATTACGGCATCAGTGCTGAAGATGTCGAGTCTGAAAAAGTCTATGCCGCTGGGTTGATCATCAAGGACCTGCCCTTACTGGCGTCCAACTTTCGCATGTCCATGACTTTGTCCGAATACTTGGTCAAAGAAGGTACGGTAGCGATAGCCAACATTGACACCCGTCAGCTGACGCGTCACCTGCGCAGCAAAGGTGCGCAAAACGGCTGCATACTGGCTCTGGCTGTTGGCGAAACCGTGTCGCAGGCCGCTATTGATAAAGCCATCGCCTTGGCTCAAGCTGCGCCCAACATGGCTGGGCTTGACCTTGCCAAGGTCGTCTCGTGCAAGCAAAGCTATCAGTGGACCCAGACCGACTGGAAACTGGGCTCGGGTTATGGCGTACAAATTACGCCCAAATTCCATGTGGTCGCTTTCGACTTTGGCGTGAAGAAAAACATTCTGCGGATGATGGCACAGCGCGGTGCGCGCATCACTGTCGTGCCGGCGCAAACGTCCGCTCAAGATGTCCTCAAGCTCCAACCTGATGGCATCTTTTTGGCCAATGGCCCGGGAGACCCCGAGCCTTGCGATTACGCGATTGCCGCTGCACGCGAATTGATCGCCACCGGTATTCCCACTTTTGGTATTTGTCTGGGCCACCAGATCATGGCGCTGGCTGCTGGTGCCAAAACTTTCAAAATGAAGCAAAGCCACCACGGTGCCAACCATCCGGTCAAAGACCTGGACAACGGACGCGTCAGCATCACCAGTCAAAACCACGGTTTTGCGGTGGACGACCAAAGCCTGCCGGCCAATCTGCGGCCGACGCACATCAGCCTGTTCGATGGCACCCTGCAAGGCTTGGCCTGGACAGACAAGCCGGCATTTTGCTTTCAGGGGCACCCGGAGGCATCACCGGGGCCGCACGATATTTCCTATCTTTTTGACCGCTTCACAGCCTTGATGGAGCAGCACAAATGAGCCCCCACGTTCACGGCAATGCCGATTCACTGCCCCCCGAGGGGGCTTTTGCTCCCTTGGAGCGGTCCAACGGGAGCAAGAATGCCTAAACGCACCGACATCAAATCCGTCCTCATCATTGGCGCAGGCCCCATCATCATTGGCCAGGCTTGCGAGTTCGACTATTCAGGCGTGCAGGCCTGCAAGGCCCTGCGGGAAGAAGGCTACAAGGTCATTTTGATCAACAGCAACCCCGCCACCATCATGACTGACCCGGCCACGGCGGATGTGACTTACATCGAGCCCATCACCTGGCAGACGGTTGAAAAAATCATTGCCAAAGAAAAACCCGACGCGATTTTGCCGACCATGGGCGGGCAGACTGCGCTTAACTGCGCGCTTGATTTGTGGCACAACGGTGTGTTGGAAAAATACAAGGTCGAGCTGATTGGCGCAAAACCCGAAGCGATTGACAAGGCAGAAGATCGCCTCAAGTTTAAAGATGCGATGACAAAAATCGGGCTGGGTTCAGCTCGCTCGGGCATCGCGCACACGCTTGATGAAGCCTGGGCTGTTCAAAAAACGCTGGGTTTCCCGACCGTGATTCGCCCCAGTTTTACCCTTGGCGGCACCGGCGGCGGCATTGCCTACAACTCTGAAGAGTTTGAAGTGATTTGCAAACGCGGCTTGGAGGCGTCACCCACCAACGAGCTGCTGATTGAAGAGTCGTTGCTGGGCTGGAAAGAATATGAGATGGAAGTTGTGCGCGACACGGCTGACAACTGCATCATTGTTTGTTCGATTGAAAATCTGGACCCGATGGGCGTGCATACGGGTGACTCGATTACCGTCGCGCCGGCCCAAACCTTGAGCGACAAGGAATACCAGATTCTGCGCAATGCGTCTTTGGCGGTTTTACGCGAGATTGGCGTTGATACGGGCGGCTCGAACGTGCAGTTCTCGATCAACCCTGTCGACGGGCGCATGGTGGTCATCGAGATGAATCCGCGCGTGTCCCGTTCATCAGCCTTGGCGTCCAAAGCCACCGGGTTCCCGATTGCCAAGGTAGCAGCCAAGCTGGCTGTGGGCTACACCCTGGACGAACTCAAAAACGAAATCACCGGTGGCGCCACACCGGCATCGTTTGAACCCAGCATCGATTACGTGGTCACGAAAATCCCGCGTTTTGCGTTCGAAAAATTCCCCACTGCTGATTCACGTCTGACCACACAGATGAAGTCGGTTGGTGAAGTCATGGCAATGGGCCGAACCTTTCAGGAATCGTTTCAAAAAGCGTTGCGCGGGCTGGAAGTCGGCGTTGACGGCATGAACGAAAAAACGCAAGACCGTGAAGTGCTGGAAAAAGAACTCGGTGCGCCCGGGCCAGACCGTATCTGGTATGTGGGCGATGCGTTTGCGATGGGCATGAGCGTCGATGAAGTTTTTTCGCTCACCAAAATCGACCCTTGGTTTTTGGTACAGATTGAGCAGATCGTCAAGATTGAGTTGGAGCTGGAAACCACTTCTCTCGACAACATCGACGCCACCACATTGCGTGCGCTTAAGCAAAAAGGTTTCTCAGACCGCCGCTTGGCCAAACAACTCAAAACCACAGATACCGCGATTCGCGAGCGCCGCAGGTTGTTGGGCGTTCGTCCGGTTTACAAACGTGTCGATACCTGCGCTGCCGAGTTCGCCACCAACACGGCGTATTTGTATTCAACTTATGAAGCCGAAGGGTCGGAGTGCGAGTCCGAACCGACAAACAAGAAAAAAATCATGGTGCTTGGCGGCGGACCGAACCGTATCGGGCAGGGCATTGAGTTTGACTACTGCTGCGTGCATGCTGCCCTGGCCATGCGTGAAGACGGCTATGAGACCATCATGGTCAACTGCAACCCCGAAACCGTGTCCACCGACTACGACACGTCTGACCGCTTGTATTTTGAGCCGCTGACGCTGGAAGATGTGCTGGAAATTGTCGACAAGGAAAAGCCGTACGGCGTGATCGTGCAGTACGGCGGACAAACGCCTTTGAAGCTGGCGCTCGACCTGGAAGCCAACGGCGTGCCCATCATCGGCACCTCGCCTGACATGATTGATGCAGCCGAAGACCGCGAGCGCTTTTCAGCACTGCTGCGCGAGCTGGCCTTGAAGCAGCCACCGAATGCAACGGCGCG